>JANQMN010000127.1 GCA_028280065.1 Hahella sp. | reverse complement strand
AACAGCTCTTTCTCTGAACTCGGGTGAATATCGATTTCCTTTTTTCATAAGGTCTATCCTCTCAAGAAATAGACCCTCCGACAAATCCGGGACACTTCACCCCTTAATCCGTTGGCATTACCACCAGGAATATGAACTTCACTACATAATGGAAACGTCCGGCAAAGTTTTTATCGGAGACTACATAGGAAGCTTTACTCCAGGGAATCTTATTCTAGTCGGGCCGAATCTTCCACACAACTGGATTACCGAGAACTGCAGCGAGGAAGTAAAAGTCAGGGATTTAGTTATTAATTTCACTCATGATCTCATAGAAAAGTGGACCTCGGACTTTCCTGAACTCCGCCCTATGTCAAGCTTCTGGGAAAAGGCTGCACATGGTATTGAGTTCTATTGCGAACAGACATCCGACAAAGTCGGAAACCTGATGCATAAGCTCTCTAACGCCAGTAAACTAGGTAGATTAGGAGGGTTTCTAAGTATTCTGGAATTGTTATTCTCTTGCCAACAAACGCGAACCTTGTCGTCTCGTTTTTACAATGCAAATACTGATCAAAGGATCCTTGACCGTCTAAATGTTTCCGTTAACTAGATTGTTGAAAATTTCAGTCAGGATATCACTCTGGAAGAAGTTGCCGAAATTACCGATATGAGTCCTAGTTATTTTTCTAAGTTCTTTAAAAGGGCAACAGGTGTTTGTTTCGTCGAATTTGTAAATAGCATTAGAATTAATCGCGCCTGTGAGCAATTGAACCATTCCGACAAATCCGTCACCGAAATCTGTTTCTCAGTAGGCTTCGGTAATATTTCAAATTTCAATAGGCGTTTCTTTAAACTTAAAGGAATGACTCCGACAGACTTCCGACGATTATCTCAAACGTGCTTCTCAAGCGGCAGCCGTTTCAACTAGTTTTGATTGCGCACGTATTGCTTGTAAAACCACTGATTAATACCTGCCTTTAGTCAGTGGGACTTTTTCTTTTTTTTTCGATTTGGAATAAATCGGCTGAACCGTTCCTCACCCTTCCAAAGACAAAATAGTACACACTGTTGAACCCTTTTGTATTTGTTCGAACAAACACTGTCATTGTCTAATGAGAAACTACGTAGTTGCCATTAATGGACTGGGTAAACTCTAGCGCCATAACTATATACTACTTGCTCAAAAAACATAAAACCTAGGGTTCGAGATATGAAAAAAAGTCAATTGATTTCCACGCTTACTTATACTGCAATAGCTTCAGCACAACTTTCGTTTGCAGAAACGACAATTACCATTGGTACGGTTAACAACGGCGATATGATTCGAATGCAAGGTCTATCTGCCGAATTCGAGAACAGGCATCCGGACATAAAATTGGAATGGGTTGTCCTCGAAGAAAATGTATTGCGCCAAAAGTTGACTAACGACATCGCTACTAAGGGCGGTCAGTTTGATGTAATGACAATAGGTATGTACGAGGCTCCCATGTGGGGTAAGAAAGGTTGGTTAAATGAACTTTCCGATTTACCTGAAGCATACGATCTAATTGACATATTCCCAGCCATACGGGATGGGTTATCCAACGATGGGAAGTTATACGGGCTTCCTTTTTATGGAGAAAGCTCTGTTACTTATTACCGCACGGACCAGTTTGATCAAGCAGGTCTGGAGATGCCCGAACAACCAACCTGGACCCAAGTTAAAGAATTTGCCATGAAATTGCATAATCCGGAAAAGGAGCAATATGGTATTTGTTTGCGTGGAAAAGCAGGCTGGGGTGAAAATATGGCGCTGATTACGACCATGAGTAATGCCTTTGGCGCCCGCTGGTTTAATCCGGAGTGGAAACCTGAATTTGATGGAGGCGCCTGGCGCGAAACTCTAAGCTTCTATGTTGACCTGTTGGGTAAATATGGTCCTCCAGGAGCATCAGGTAACGGATTTAACGAAAACCTCGCCTTGTTTAATACAGGGAAATGCGCAATGTGGGTAGATGCCTCAGTGGCAGGCTCATTTGTAACTGATCCTACCCAAAGCAAAGTACATGAAAATGTCGGATTTGCTCTTGCTCCCATGGAAGTGACTTCAAACGGGGCTGGTTGGTTATGGACATGGGCGCTCGCCATACCTTCAAGTTCTGACGCGGTATCAGCCGCAAGGACATTCGTTACATGGGCGACATCGAAAGAATACGTAGCTTTAGTTGCTTCTACCAGTGGAATAAAAAATGTCCCTCCTGGTACCCGAGCGTCAACTTACGATGAAAAATATCTTACCGAAGCGCCCTTTGCAGAAATTACACTCCAAGCTATGGGCAATGCAGATCCAATAAATTCCACCAAAAATCCTAAACCCTATGTCGGAGTACAGTTTGTCGGGATTCCAGAATTTCAGGCAATCGGCACGCAGGTCGGAAAACTATTTTCCGGGGCACTTGCAGGCACTTCGAACGTAGACAATGCGCTTAAGGCTGCACAAGAATATACAAGTAGACAAATGAACAGAGCAGGATATTTCTAGCAGAATAAGGCGCATATAGGTGTCTACATGCGCCTTACACGTTACGCATGGTGAAATGAGTGGCTGCATTCATAGAGGCCTTCATAGCTGAGGGAATAGGTATTCCAGGAGAGCATTAGCTAGAATCTATCCCATGGCTCATATATGTCTGTTAGCCTGAAAAACCGCCTCTCCCGTTAGAGCGACGATGGTAGGAGGAACCATGCCCACTGAAGCTGTTGAAAAAACCTGAGAAGTAGGCTTCCTAAGACCAGTTTTTTCATGCTTTCACCTTCAGTGATTCTTTTGCTGGTGTGGATGATTGTCCCTCTGGCAATGACCGTCTACTTCTCAACTCTTAGATACAACCTGCTTTATCCCGGCGAAAAACCTTTTGTAGGTTTAGAAAACTATTATTACTTCATAACCGATAGTGGTTTTCTGGCTGGCATGAGCAATACCTTTTTGCTTGTCGTTAGCGTGTTACTTATCACGATAGTATTGGGTGTAGCAATTTCAGTATTGATCGATTTCGAATTCAAGGGAAAAGGTATTGTTCGATCGATGTTAATTGCACCTTTTTTCGTTATGCCCACTGTCAGCGCCCTGATTTGGAAAAACCTTCTGCTTCACCCGGTTTCTGGGGTTTTTTCTGCAGTTTCCAAGTCTCTTGGTTTAACGACAATCGATTGGTTTACTAACTATCCGCTGCTGTCCATCATAATAATCGTTTCATGGCAATGGCTGCCTTTCGCCATATTGCTAATTATGACCGCTCTCCAATCTCTAGACCTTGAGCAAAAGGAAGCGGCCAAGTTGGACGGCGCTGAGGGTTGGAAAATGTTCTGGCATATTACCCTCCCCCACCTGGCCAGACCAATTGTCGTCGTTATCATGATTGAGACAATTTTCTTGCTGTCTATTTTTGCAGAAATTTTTGTTACAACCGGAGGAGGGCCGGGCTTTGAAACGACAAACCTGGCCTTACTGATTTTCAATCAGGCACTGTTGCAGTTTGACGTAGGAATGGCATCCGCCGGAGGTCTTATCGCAGTTATTTTGGCAAATGTTGCGGCCTTTGCCCTGATCAGGATGATCGGAAAAAGCTTAACTGACCATAAGTGAGGATATCTGAAATGAATCAAGAATATCGTTATCACCTGATAAGAGTATCCCAATTCTGGATAAGGACCGCAATGTCGTGGTTTGTCGCTTTGTTAATATTCTTTCCTATTGCCTGGATGCTACTAACTAGCTTCAAATCTGAGATAGAAGCATTTTCAACACCACCGTCCATATTTTTTAAACCCACGCTTGAGAATTACATATTAGTCGATGAACGAAGTGACTATTTTAAGTTTGCCTTGAATTCTGTCATCGTATCTTTCGGCTCTACTCTCCTCGGGATGCTCCTTGCGGTATTGGCCGCCTATTCGATGGCTTTTTTTGAAACAAAACGAACGCAGGCAACACTTCTCTGGATGTTGTCAACCAAAATGCTCCCGCCAGTTGGCGTTTTAGTGCCAATTTATTTGTTGTTCAGAGATTTCGGTTTATTGGATACGCGAACCGGACTGGTGATTCTTTACACCCTTATGAATATGCCCATTATGGTTTGGATGGTATATACATATTTTAAGGAAGTGCCGACCGAAATTCTTGAGGCGGCTCGTTTGGACGGGGCATATGCAGTAAAAGAAATTATCTACATACTCTTGCCAATCTGTAAAGGTGGCCTTGCAGCAACTGTATTGTTGTCGTTGATTTTAAGCTGGAACGAAGCCTTTTGGTCATTAAACCTTACCACTGCCAAAGCGGCGCCTCTGACCGCACTAATCGCCTCATATTCCAGTCCGGAAGGTCTGTTTTGGGCAAAACTTTCAGCGGTTTCTACCTTAGCTTGTGCTCCTATTCTTGTCTTTGGATGGATTAGCCAGAAGCAACTAGTCAGGGGGCTATCATTTGGTGCAGTTAAATAGCTTCCCATATCTACCAGCAAATTTAGAAGGTTTACCATGGCTAATTTGAGAATACAGAATTTAACCAATTCGTTTGAAGACCAGCACATCATAAAAGGTGTAAATCTGGATATTGAAGATAAGGAATTTGCAGTTCTTGTGGGCCCTTCTGGCTGTGGCAAATCGACCCTACTGAGGCTGATCGCCGGATTGGAGGATGTTTCTTCTGGCGAAATTATACTCGGCGAAAAAGAGATTACTTACGAAAAGCCTTCGCGGCGCGATCTAGCCATGGTTTTTCAAAGTTATGCTTTGTATCCTCATATGACCGTAAGAAAAACATGGCTTTTGGGCTTAAATTGGCTGGTACGGATCCACAGTTCATCGAAAGTAAGGTGGTCAAAGCAGCAAAATTCTTGAACTGGAGTCTCTATTAGACCGTAAACCCAAGGCATTGTCTGGCGGACAGCGCCAACGTGTCGCTATCGGTAGAGCAATCGTAAGAAATCCTGCGATACTTTTGTTTGATGAACCACTTTCTAACCTGGATGCGGCCCTTCGAGTACAAATGCGGTTGGAGTTAGCTCGACTTCACAAAGAACTAAATGCCACTATTGTGTATGTTACACACGATCAGGTCGAGGCAATGACGTTAGCTGACAAAGTTGTAGTCCTGAATCAAGGAATAATCGAGCAGGTTGGCACTCCAATGGAACTTTATAACAAACCTCGAAACGAGTTCGTGGCAGGTTTTATCGGAACACCCAAAATGAGCTTTATTAAAGGTAAGGTAGGAGATAAGGCAGACACTATTTCACTCCAAACAGGAGGCGTGTTAGCTATGCCAAAAAATTCAGGCCTGGATCTTACGCCTCAAGAGACAACCACGATTGGTATTCGGCCGGAACATATTTCAATAGTTGCTAAGGATGAAGGTACTATCGCGGGTAAGCTTCAGGCATCCGAGCACCTGGGTAGTGACACCTATTGCTACGTCCGTCTTACAGAAGGCGAATTGGTGACGATCAGGCAACCAGCAAATTTTGAAGCAACCTATGGACAAACGATAGGAATAAAAATTGATACAAGATACTGCCACTATTTTAACAAGGAAGGAAGATCTTGTAGGGTAGATTAAACGTGACCTGCCTAGCTCCGCTAAAATGAAATTAGACTAATCATATGGAGAGCCGGTGTGAATATATGTTAAGACTCACCCCGATAAAGGCTTTGCAGACCCGGTAGAGTACCGATGCGGCATAAATCCTAGCTCTGCGGAAAAGAAAGTGTCGGAGAATCCGCTATACTGCGATGGCGAATATAAGCGTTTGCCGTTTCCTTCCAAGTCCGTGCCTGAAGTAAAGTCGTAATAATGCAATGGTAAATAGTTAATGAAATACCCATCAGATGCCTGACTGTAACAGCCCACGGTTACCTCCATGATCCCACGCCTGCTGATTCTTACAACAATCTTGTTTTACCTCGGGTGCGCAGAAGCACCCACCTGTCAGACAAATTCCGAACAAAATACACCCAAAGGCAACGCGGGCTGCTGGCTCAGTCAAGATAACAAGCTTCTCATGGTCCAACAGAGTAACGAATTGTTTTCATTTCCCGGCGGTATGGCGGGATTCAATGAGTCGGCAAAATGTACCGCCCATCGAGAAACCTGGGAAGAAGCGGGGATCAATGTCGTTGTAGGCGATCTGAAGCACCAGTTTGACAATGGCTTTTACTTGTTTGAATGCTTTGCCGACAATTTAACGCTAGCGACGAACGATAGCACTGAAGTAAAAAAGGTCGTTTTAATTGAGCCGGAGGCCATTCCGACGGAGCAATGGCGGTATCCCAAACAACGTCTCATGTCGATTGATTGGCTTCAGGAGGGCAGCAACTGAATCGGTATGGCGTTAGGGCAGAGCTTGGCACCAGTCATCCAATTCTAGCGCTACAGCTTTATCGTGTTCAGCCAAAAAAGCCAGCAACTGCCGTGGGGTTCGGGTAGCCACCTTTTCCAGAGGGAAGCCTACTTCCCGGCATAAGCGCAGGCAGTCATCAAATTTGCCAAGATCAAACGCAATGTGGGCGTCACTGGCAAAACTGATTTTCCAATCCTGCTTACCAATAGCTTCCAATATCGCACGGCAATTTTCCGAACTTCCTTGGCGGCTACCATTGAAGGAACTGTTGTTGATCTCAAGGAGAACATTGGACTCTTTAGCGGCACTCACCACCGCATTAACATCTATCGGAAAATTCGGATTTCCCGGATGCCCGATTATCTGGCATCTACCACTCAGTATTGTATTGATCATGGCTTCGGTGTTAGTGGCGATGCCGGAGGGTTCAAACACCGGCTCGTGGAAACTGGCGATTACCAAGTCCAGAATGGGATAAAGTTTTTCCGGGACTGATATTGATCCGCTGACGCTTTCAATGTTTGCTTCCATCCCCCTTAAAATGGCAATGCCATCGACTACACGAGGGATTACCCGCCGATTACCGAAATGCCAAAAGTGGGGCGCATCAGGCATTGGGGGTGCGTGGTCAGTCAAGACAAAAAGCTGGAGGCCAATCTTCCTCGCTTGAGCCACATGATCATGCACCGTGCTATAAGCATGGGTGCTGGCAACCGTGTGACAGTGGGTGTCGGTAAAAATCTGTCTCATTTAGGCAAATTCGATGTTAAATAAATGCATATCATCGCACTATGATTAGGGGCATTAGATCAGTAATGACCGTAATATTGACTGTAGTGATCCAAATAGTAGCGGATAGTTCGGTTCTTCAGGCTAATGCCCAGGGTTTTCCTGAGATCATTCTCTTGAACCGCCGAAAGTTGAAACCAGTAGCCTTGGGATGGATCAGCCTTCGCAACCCAAATGGCCTGGCCATGCCGATAGCTCATGGGCGCGATGCAAAGCATGAACTCATGAAACCTGAAACGTAAATCAGCCGGCGAATTCTCAAACCTAATCCGGGCATCAAACTCTCCCTTGACGAAGGCGAGCCTCAGCTGACAGCATCCTGATGAATAGCTCTCGTTTAGTTCCGCCAAACTTGGTAAGTCGATCGGCGTACCCGTGGCATCAAAATACCAGTAGGATACCATGCGGAACAGAAGGCTTTTCAGCGAGAATAATGGAGGCAGGTTATAGCCGGACTCCCTCGAAATCTTTTCAGACAACCAATGGATGGATTCAACCAGGGCAATAAGCTTATCCCGCCCCAATGCAATTTCCGGCAGTCGTGCGTGATAGATTTGCCGCTCCGCTGCTTCCAATTGTCTTGTCAGCCCAGCCAAACTCTGCATTCCGGACAAACGGTGCAGACCGGGGCAATTTTTCCAAGCGATGCCTTTCAGATCCGGCAGCACCAGGAGGTGCCGCAGGCAAAGCAGCAAATCAAGCACTAACTGTCTTTGGATTAACGGATTGGAGCGATAAGGCTGATAAATGCGGCAAGCTTCAACAGCCAATTTGAGCAAATGCTGCCAGTCGCGGGGATTGTACTTGTCGGGAGGTTCATGAAGCAGTTCAAGCAATTGAACTTGGAAGGTATCGAGAGAGTCGGCAACCGATTGATAGTTCATAAATTCTTCCGCCAAATAGCTGTTAATAACTTGAACTGCAACAATACGTTATGCGATCCATACGGAACTTGGCTTACTTTTGGTTTATTCGTCCATACAGATTCGAAGGGGTAAAAAAGGGGTGTAGTCTGGCCGCCGCCGAGACTAGCATTGAGGAAACAAAATGGAGGCTTAGAGACTCGCTTCATTACTTTTTATTCTGTCTAGTCGCTCTCAGACTATTGAATTAATAAGTGACATGCAAGCACTCCGCACATCTTCTATCCCATTAGTTCCTGGTTCCCGACTACCTCTGGTATTTCGTATGAGGGATAGTTAACCTAGCCAACGAAAAAACTGAAAGGACTGTCCGGAGATGACGAACAAATGATAAAAATCACCAGCTCTAAAACGAATCATGTCCCCCAACATCCCTCTGGTAAAAAAGCCACCCGAATGGCCCTGATTCAGTTGCCTCAGTTCGAGGAATATCGAGAAATGATAGCCACTCTCGCCTATCAAAAAGCTGAAAAGCGAGGTTTTCTGCCTGGTCACGAAGTTGCCGACTGGTTAGCGGCAGAAAGAGAAGTGAGCAGATGTTTTCCCGGTATTGATTTCTAGAGTTTGGTCATTCTTAAAAAAACCCGGCATCAACCGCTTGTCACCTGAAACGTTAACAGGGTAAATACCGTTTTTTGGAGACAATAATGATTAGGGTAGTTTTATGCAGTCTTGTATTGACGTTCTTTCTAGGCGGATGTGCAGTCCACCATCACCCCAACAGAGCAGCGGTCGTGAAGGCAAAGCCCGCACATCCACGGTGCTTATGCCATTTATTTGGACAGACGGCTGGTCTCGCCAAGAATTCGGGTATTTATAGACTTTCTGCTTGAAGCTTTAAACTAGGCTCTGTTTTGATATTTATAATTAACCTGGTAATTTAACCGCCTATGGATACGAAAAACGCAATAGCAGTTACTCCGCCGATGGGCTGGAATAGTTGGAACACCTTTGGCTGTGAGATCAATGAACAGCTCATCATGGACGTGGCAGACAGTTTGGTTTCCTCCGGCTATCTATCTGCAGGCTATGAGTACTTGGTGATCGATGACGGTTGGCAGGCAATGACGCGGGAAAACGGCAGATTAGTTCCGGACCCCAAGAAGTTCCCAGCGGGAATGCGGGCACTAGCCGACTATGTTCATAGCAAGGGTCTTAAGTTCGGTATTTATTCCTGCGCCGGCAACAAAACCTGTGCAGGCTATCCTGGTAGTTTCGGCAATGAATTCATCGATGCGGAGACCTTCGCCGAATGGGGCGCAGACTTCCTCAAATTCGATTACTGCTATTTTCCCGACTGGGCCGATCCGAAAATTGCCTATCAAAAAATGGGGCAGGCACTTCGGGAAACCAATCGGCCAATGTGCTACAGCATCTGCGAATGGGGCAAAAATCAGCCATGGAAATGGGCACGCAACACAGGTGCCCATATGTGGCGCACTACCATCGATATGGTGGACAAATGGGATTCGGTCCGATGGGTGGGCTTCGACATGCAGAACGGTCTTTCCTCTTACGCCGGCCCTCAAGGATGGAATGATCCTGACATGCTGGTTGTCGGATTAAACAACCAGGGATTCGTCGCAGAAGGGGGATGTACACAACATCAGTACGTCAGCCATTTCAGCTTATGGTGCATGTTGGCCGCGCCGCTAATGATAGGTGCGGACATCCGCAGTATTGACAACTTTTCGCAACGTCTTCTGCAACATCCGGATCTAGTGGCTATCAATCAAGATCCCCTTGGCATTCAGGCAAACAGAATTATTGACAGTTGGCAGAATGACATGCGTCGGCAGATCTGGGTTAAACCGCTAGCCAATGGGGACATGGCGGTGGGAGGGTTTAACCTGAGTGATCAACCAATGCTTTTAGAACTTGCCACCGGCCAGCTGCCACTTAATCCAGATGGACAGTATCAGATTAGACGACTTACTTTAGACGGTTCTAAAAACCGCCGTCATTCCTTGGTTCACGGCGAACAGAAGGTTCAACTCGACGCCTTTGAATGCGCTATTTTTCTGATAAGCAAAAAGGACTAATTCGAGCTAAGCACCCAGCATTCCCAGGTATTGGGTGGCGGGTTTATCGTTCGTGCTTCTTTCCTTTTTGCAGATCAACAGGATTTTCAATCTTTTGGATTTTCTTGCGGCCATTCTTTCTGATCAACGAATAGCTTGCTACCAGAAGACCGATCATTGCAATGACAGACAAAATATGGATGGGATCACTCAGCCAATGGCCATGGTCATGCCCCGGATGGGCCAGTGCCACCGGCGTAAAAATAAGAGAGCTCAGTAAACCAATTGTTTTAGTATTTTTCACTTCTATCTCCAACAGATGCAATGCAGCGTGAGTTCAGATCCAAAATAGATTCTCAGTTGCCTAAAAGGTAAAAGCAAGTTGGGTTATTGGTCAAGCTGTTTAATACAAGTCTGCAACTCGGCTCGTTGAACAGAGTGAGGAAATTTTATTTCCATAAGGTCAATTGGCGTAGAAACAGAATCATTCTTCGGTGGGAAACGATATACTTACTCCCCTCTATTAATCGGCTTTGTATCGTTGCCAACGAGTCACACCTAATGGCCTAGCCTCCTAACCAAGAAGTCAATTTATGCAGAAGTACACCATTTTTGATACACCGGTGGTAGCTACGATTTGTCACTATGTTTCGCGCGGCTTATTGCGCCTTGCGGGTTGGAAAGTCCAAGGCGAGCTGCCGAACATACCGAAATACGTGCTTATTGCAGCCCCGCATACCAGTAACTGGGACTTCTATTTTACCTTACTGATGGCTTTTCACTATCGCTTGAAAATCTACTGGATGGGTAAAAATACGCTGTTTAGTTCCTGGCGCGGTCCCATCATGCGCTGGCTCGGTGGAATCTCAGTCGATCGTTCTGCAAAGCAGAGCCTGGTGCAACGCACTATAGATGCCTTCAACGAAGCCGAAAAACTCACCGTTGTGATCCCCCCTGAAGGAACCAGGGAAAAAGTGCGTTACTGGAAAAGCGGTTTTTACCATATTGCCAACGGAGCCAACGTCCCAATCGTCTTAGGCTACCTAAACTTCCCTAAAAAAGAAGGCGGCTTGGGTCCGATTTTTACACCGACAGGAGACTTCGATAAAGACCTGGAAGAAATTCGGTCTTTTTATCTGCAGATTGAAGGCAAAGCGACTGACAAGTTCTGCGAATCCAGTGTGGTCTCGGAGAAAAACCAGTCGGACAAATAATTGATGCCGCCTAACAAATGAAAACGGAAACCATCGTCTATATTACATAAGCCCTTTCGTGGTTTAACCCAGCCCAAACTTCTTTCTTTTTAAGTATTGCTCAGGTCTTTAGACGTTCAAAACACACACCCAGCGAGTACAGTTTACCTCACCTTCGGTTATGTTTTTTTCTTCGGCAATAGCAAAACCCGCTTTCTCCAATGCGGCCTTAAAAGCTTGTTTTGCATTGCTGCCGTTTGGTAAACCACCGTCTTTAACAACGATAAAGCGGCCGTTAGCTGTAAGGACCCGGCGCACTTCCTTTAATCCTTGGGCTTGATCTTTCCAATGATCAAATGATTCAAAAGCTAGTACGATATCGGCAGCAGCATCGCTTACTGGAAGAGACTCCGCTGTCCCTTCATGGAAAGTAATCCGATCCGCAGCTACATGATTCACGGTTTGTTCTCTGGCGATTTCGACCATGCGAGGCACTGGATCAACACCCATTAGGGTGCCACTAACCACTTGATTGGAAACATGCCTTAACGCACACCCGGTACCGCAACCGACATCGACCACAGTCGAACCGGCCTCAATGTTCAAATTTTTTAGGCCAAGTCGATTGGTAGCATAATCGCCATAGTGACTTACATACCATTCGGCTGTTTCTGCATTCCATTCACCCATCAATTACGACTCCATCAATAAAATCAAAAGGGGGAAGTATTTAAACACAAATATCCTTGTGCACTCATGTTATGCCTTTTTTAAATTCGAATACCGAGATCTCAAGCATCCCTGACTGTGGCAATGACTGTTTTTAGTAGTAGTTGGGAAAATGCGTAAAGAATCTCTCTCAATCAGCAATTGGGTCTAGTCATGACGCAAATCAGATTAGTCTTCGGTATGTCGTCCCTGTCATACATTTGTAAAGGATTGTTCACAAACAGGGAAAATACTGACAGCTGTAACTAACTGATGGGAACGCGGAAACTAATCACCGGTAAGCCCACCTAGCATTGCATCTTGCCTGACAATTGAGTCTGCGTTTCCGGAACTGCAAAAACCATGTCCAGAATTTGTTGGGTGACAGCATGAGTATGACTTTCTCCGAATTAGTTTCAGGCAGATATAGTTTCCATGAAGGTCCGTTAAGTCGCCTCTTTCTTTTGCTGATATCTTTAACGCTGTGTGGCTGCGGATCTGGAAGTGATTCTGAAAACACCGTTGAAATCTCAACATTTGATTTCACTTCTGACGCCCAGATCACTGCAGGAGCGGCGGTGTATGAGAATTGGGTCGCCGTTGCTAATGGCGGCACAGGGGTTCTGCCTGAAGAAGAACCTGCCTCTGCCTATGTCAAATGTGTATCCTGCCACGGTTGGGATATGCTGGGACAATCTGGTGGCGCGGCTCATTGGATACGTCGGGCTTTGCAACCGAATAGCGGGTTAGGCGACTCCAACACTGTAAGCAGATCCATCTCCATCGGCAATTTCGGCAACTACAGTTCCATCACCAAAGAACAGGTGATGGGCATAGGTGGGCGCAGTTGGGCAGAAGGAAGTGAGATCTGGGATGGTTCGTCTATCAGCGCCAGTCTCGGTAATACGCATCCCGACTACAGCCAAAACGCGTCGTTCAGCAATCAACAGCTGAACGACCTTCTGGTCTTCCTCAATGCCGCCACGGCGCAGCCGGATCAGGTGTTTAAAAGCATCGACAGCAGTCAAACGCCGGTAGCTTACACCCTACGTGAAGATGCCTCGATTGAGCGCGGCGAATCTTACTACGCCACGGTCTGTGTTATTTGTCATGGGGATCCGAACTCTGATTCCACCGTTTATTCAGATTTCTTACCAGGAGAAGGCGGTTTGTTGGCATTCCTTGAAGAAGACGGTGCACCATCAGAATTTATGCATCGGGTGCGATGGGGTAAACCGGGTACCACCATGACACGCTTTGCAATGGGTAATCCTACCGCATTGGAAGTGGCGGATATGTTGATGTATCTGAACTCGCTTCGGAATCCTTCCGGGAACACTGTGATTCTGGCGGATGCAGGCTCAAATCAATTTGCGGCTATCGATTCAATCGTATATCTGGACAGCGCCAACAGTCTTTATACCAATAACAGCAACCTCAGCATTCAGTGGCAATTGGAAGAAAGTCCAGCGGAAAGCCAGGCCATACTGATTAATTACAACTCGGCGGTCTCATCACTAGTAGTGGATCAAGTTGGCGAGTATCTCGTCACCTTAGTTATTGATAACGGTGTCAATTCGGATTCCGACAGCATCACCATCAGCGCTTTTGATGCTGACATGGTGGCGCGCGGAGAAAACCTGTGGGATGTCACCTACGACTGCGATTCCTGTCACGGGGAGGATGTATCGCTGGAACTGATCCCCACGCCCAACTCTATAGTAGCGGGCTTTCTCCAGCGTTCTGAAGACATGTCCAGCCTGGGCAATCTCACTGAAGAAGAAATGACGGACCTGCGCGCCTATCTGGCCACCATTCAGTAGGCACTATATAGGACAGTAGAAGCTATATCAGGTAGCAGAAACTATACCGCAATAGCCGTTGGGCACGTTGAAAATTGGAGAGAAAAGCCATGCGTCAAATCAGCAGAAGAGAATTTCTAAAATACTCGATTGCAACCTCAGTAGCCGCTGGCGGGCTCACTATTTTTGGCTGCAGTTCCAGCTCAGACAGTTCTGATGCCAATCCGGACATTCCGGAAGGGGCTGAACTTATCCCCCACGCCACCCATTTCGGGGCTTTCAACTCCGTGGTGCTCAATGGTGTGATGATAGGCGTGCAGCCATTGAACGATATCGATGCCTTCCCGACCAAAATGGTGACCGAAGGCATTTTGGACCGGTTATACGACAAGACCCGGATCAAGTTCCCCATGGTGCGTAAATCCTATCTCGAAAACCTTGGGGGCGATACGCGGCCTGAACTTCGTGGTAAGGAACCTTTTGTACGGGTGACTTGGGACGAAGCCCTGGCGATCACTGCAAACGCCATACTCAATACCATTGAGCAGTATGGCAATGAATCGATCTTCAGTAACAGTGGCTGGTCACACGCGGGTTTGTTCAAACCGCGCGTATTGCAAGGCCGTTTTTTCGGCTTGATTGGTGGACATACCACGCCCACCGGCGATTATTCCACCGGTGCATCCCAGATAAGCCTGCCGCATATACTCGGCGATATTGAAGTCTATTCACCACAGACGGCCTGGGAGGTGTTGCTCCAAAACACCGAAGTGATGGTGATGATCGGCTGTGATCCGTGGAAAAACTGCCGTATCGAATACCCGGTAGCGGATCACCAGATGTACCCGAAATGGAAGCAAATCAAAGAAAATGGCGTACAGTTTATCAGTATCAATCCCCAGGTCACGCGCACCGACAAGGAACTGGATGCGGAATGGGTTAAGATTATTCCCAATACCGACACCGCCCTGTTTCTCGCCATGGCGTATCATGTCTACACCAATGATCTGCATGATCAGACTTACCTGAATATCTACACCGTCGGTTTAAATCAATTCCTGGATTATCTGCTGGGTCTCGATGCCGATGGTACGCCAGCCAAAACCCCCGAATGGGCCGCTCAGATCACTGGCATCCCCGCACAGAAAATCATCGAGCTTGCGGAACTCTTTGCCAGCAAACGCACACAATTTGCAGGTGCGTGGTCGCTACAACGCGCGGATCACGGCGAAATGACCCATTGGTCGATCATCAACTTTGCGGCCATGCTGGGTAAAATCGGCAAACCCGGAGAAGGCGTGGGCTTCAGTTGGCACTATGGCAATGGCGGCATGCCCGTGTCTGGTAATGCCATGCCATCGTCCCGTTTTATTGCGCAAGGGCGGAACCTGGTGAAAACCAAGTGCCCGGCCTCGCGAATTACGGAAATGCTGCTCAATCCAGGTAAGACCTATAAACGCAATGGAGCGGAACAGGTCTATCCCAATATCAAGTTGATCCACAATGCTGGCGGCAACTATATGTCTCACCACCAGAATACCAACGAACTCATCGCCGCGTTGAATGGGCAGGTCGAAACCATTGTGTGCCAAGATCCCTGGTGGTGCGCATCCGCCCGTTTTGCCGACATCGTACTGCCTGCTACCACTACCCTGGAACGCAATGATATCGGATTCGGCGGGACCTATAGCAAAGACAAGATCTACGCGATGCGTCAAGTCGTCGAGCCCATTGGCGAGAGTCTGGACGACTATGAAATCTTTCGTCAGCTCGCAGTTAAATTGGGTGTGGAAGGACCTTATTCTGAAGGGATGACCCGGGAAGGCATTATTGAAGATGCATACCGGAACTCC
Source organism: Hahella sp. (assembly GCA_028280065.1). GTDB lineage: Bacteria > Pseudomonadota > Gammaproteobacteria > Pseudomonadales > Oleiphilaceae > Hahella. The sequence goes on along the minus strand of JANQMN010000127.1, from coordinate 34,637 downwards.
AGCGCTACCATGCCGTTTTATGAGTTTTGGGAAAAAGGCGTTACCTTCCTCGATACCCCGGAAACCGCTCGCCACTGGGTGCGACATGGGGACTTCTATCAAGATCCGCAAGCGAATCCGCTGCACACTTCCTCGGGTAAGATCGAACTGTATTGCGAAACCATCGCAGGATTCAATGCCGATGGCTGCCCGCCAATGCCGAAATGGATAGAGCCCGCCGAATACTTGGGCAATGCCCAACCAGGCCAGGTACATGTACTGAGTCCGCACCCCTATATGCGCCTGCATTCGCAGATGGCTAATACCAGTTTACGAAACGACGAAGGCGTGCAAGGGCGGCAGTATGTCCTGATTAATCCCGTAGATGCCAGCAACGCCAACATCCAAGACGGAGATTTGGTTGAGCTATACAACGAGCGCGGTTCCGTCATCGCCGGCGCCAGACTTTCAGAAGAAATCATGCCGGGTGTCGTCACTCTGGAAGAAGGCCAATGGATACAACTGGACAATCAAGGACGCTGTAACAGCGGCTCAATCAATATGATTACCACCAGCAAAGCCTGCAGTGAACTAAGCCAGGCAACTAGTGCCAATACTTGTATCGCATCCATGAAAAAGTGTACGGATGCCGAGAGTCCAAATAGAGCCTTCGAACCACCCGCAGTGGAAACCAACAATATAACGATTAATATCAAGGCAATGAACTTGATTGAACGCGCCAAAAGCGTCAGAAGCGACGCCTGGGCCGACCTTGAACCCGCCGAAAAGCTTTACTATCAAAGCTGTACCCAGTGCCATGTAACCCGTGATCCAGAGGAGTTAACCATAAACGAATGGCGCGCTGTCACACAGCAATCCATGTTTGGCTACACCAGCCTCTCACAGGACGAGCAAAATATGGTACTGGAGTTTCTGGAGGCTAATGCTAAAGATGCTCTGTAGATGCTGGCTGGGTTTCTTGGTTTTTCGAATTAAATGCAGGGTTAGATTCAATTGGTATGCTAGGTGAATGGTTGGGGTTGCTTAAGCGGTTCAAACTAAGCTGAAAAACGAAACTCTGAATCGCTCGGAAAGCGGCCGTTTTACTCGAGCGATTTCCAAACGTCTATGAGTTCAATTATCAAATTTAAAAGCCCAAAAATCAGATGCAGTTAACCACTCAATAGCAGGCGTTCAAATTTTCCAATCTAACTTTTGAGACATAAACTTAGTGAATGGTGGATGATAATCTGGGTGGTAGCTTTTGCGGTTGTTGATTTGGCGGGTGTTGCAATTGCTGCTTTCGAGTAGTCTGCGGTTTATTCATAAACGCTGGCATGATGGCTAGCTATTCCCCGGAGGGGAAACGTTTTATAGCCGGTGGTTTCAACCACCGGAACAGCCCCCTCCCAACCCAAGCCCTGAAAGGGCGACGTAAAATGCTTTACCATCGTCCCTTCAGGACTATTATTGGGGTTCATCCCTCCGGTGATTGAAATCACCGGCTATAATCCACAACCCCTTTGGGGTTAAACCTCACTAAGGTTCAGATTCATTTTTAGACCGCTATAGGCCAATAGCCATATTATCTATCGCAATGCGCAGTAGCATCAGCGACCATTGGCTACCTACGTACTATTTTTAAGTCTTCTGGTTTTGAGAATCAGCCACCCGACTTCAAAACTTGTATTTCCAACAACAATCTAACTCAATTCCTGGATCGACCTTCCATAGGTTTCACTTATAAGCCGGCAGAATGTAACTGCGCAGTATTTCCATCGGTCCTGAGTTGGAGCTATAGTTACCGCCGGTAAAAACGATCACGGATTGTAACTCTGGCGAGATGATAATCTCCTGACCACCCCAACCAGATGCCGCATATCCTTGGGTATTTGGGAAAATCCACCAGCCATATCCATAATGGCGCTTACCTGCAATGCCAGGAATATTAATATTCAGATTGTTTTTATAAACACTTCTACTTTTACTGACCCAGTCTTCAGAAACAACTTGCTTACCTTTCCACTTACCATTGTTAAGGAACAAAGCGCCAAACTTAATCATTGCTCTTGGTGTTAACTTTAAGGAATTAGCCTCCAGTACATCATTTCTGTATCTAAGAAACCATCTGAAATCGTTAACTCCTAGTGGCTCAAATAGGTTAATCCGGGAGAACTTCTCAACAACTTGATTGGATGAGTTTCTTATTACCTCTCCGAGTAGTGTCATGTTTCCAGTATTGTAGTTGTAAGTGGTGCCCGGTTGGTGTTTCAGAGGTTTACTGAGAACATGGCTGACGGGATCGAGCTCGGAATACCATATATCAATCATTGGATTTTTCTTGTTGGCATACGGCGTGGACCATTCTGGCCAGTCCAGTCCTGACGTCATCGTCGCGAGGTGAGCGATAGTGATTTTTTCTTTACCTTCGGTTGCGAGATGTTTGTGCCTGGGAAGATAGTCGAAAATAGAATCATTTTCAGATTTGATGAATCCTTGATCAATGGCGATGCCAGTGAGTGCGGTCACGACACTCTTTGTAGCTGATTGGGCATGATGAACTGTATCTTTATCCCACTGGATTTTATCACCATGATGTCCCCGCTCATCGTATTTATAGACATGGCCTTCGAAGTATTCTTCAAATACCAGTTTATCTTGGTTAAAGATCAATACCGAATGGATTTCATCGAACTTTCCACTGCGTATATCGTCCACCATTTTTTCAAGCAGTTGGATATTGATATCCGGTTCCAAGAGTTCGCCTGTCATTAGGCCGTCATCGGTTTGCTGTGGAGCTTGGTATTGATAGCGCGGGTAAGGGTTACTGTTACAGCTGATCAAGCATAAGGCGGTTAAAACGAACAGTAAAAGCTGGAAAATTCTCACTGGTAGCGCTCCTTTCGTCAGAGTGAAGGGCACTGTTTAAGGTTACTTATTAAACCGAAAAGCACCTTTGACATTCGGCAACTTATCTATGAAAGAAGCTCACTCTGATTGCTCTCTTCGTCCCTTTAACGGTGTTGGAGAATGTTGACCTAGGATACCGATAGATATCTATTTGGAAAGCTGGTGGGAACCTATTACCTCTATGACTGGGGAACCAAAGTATTACTGGCAGTCCCATAGAACTCAATCCCGTGCTTTTCTGGAGACCTTGCATTCACATTCACGACTGTCCATCCGTGCTTCTTCAAGAAATGCGGAAGCTCTTCAGTAGAAATACTCCACAACCATGGTTCACCACCAGCTTTTAAAATCCCTAGGACTAACCAGGACCATGGTCCAGCGCCTGGTTCTCCGTTTGATTTAGACGCTACATAGGTAAATGCAATACGACTATTTGCACCAGTAACTATGGCACACTGTTCAAACAGTTTACAGACTGCTTCTACAGGCAAGTACATTAATAGTCCTTCAGCGACAATTACCGTTTGTACTGTAGTATCCCAAATTTCTTCTTTTGTAAGGACATCAACAAACTCTACTTTACCTAAATCCTCCGCTATAAGTTGGAGCTTAGTTGGTAAGCCCATGGATTTGATTCCTTTTGATTTAGGGTTAGAAGTCGCTGGATGATCGATTTCGAAAAAATTCACATTGGAAAACTCTTGGGCAAGCCGCCAACCAAGCGTGTCGTATCCTGCTCCCAGCACTAACACTTGTCTAGCTCCTTCTTCAATGCCCTGTCTTACTTGCTGTTCGCAGAAAGCTTTTCTGTAGGCAAATGCGACAAATTGCCCAGGCATCATCCAATCAAATGCCAGATAAATACCAACGGCAAGTTGTGTACGAGCAAAATTAACAGTCTTGATGCTAGCAACACCTGATTTAGTCAACAACTCTGCTGTTGCATCCACGGTGTTCGGAGGAAGGATGTCCTCCATTCCACGTTTTGCCCCTAAAGCAATAGTGTTCAAGGCAACTTTTCGTGCTGTGATACTTGGTTTTTCTAAACGCATCGAAATACTCCATCAGTCCACCCTTGCTTTGCAACGTCGCATACAGTAATTGATCTTAACCCTCCATTAGTCGAGCGACTTTTACGCCCGCTTGAAAGGATTGTTAGCTGATCTATTCGCTCCAATGCTGAGGGTTAATTAGTTAGTGCTAAGTAAACACAACAGACCAAAATCTTTCGATCTTCAACAGAAACCTAAGTACTTGTTTCCATTTAGACGTTTCTTTAGAGGTCGAACTTAGATCCGATTTAGGAGGCTGATAAGGCTCCATTTCGTTTTCCATTAGCCCGGCTTCCTTTTAGACCTTTACGTACGCAGCGCGTCAGATTATTAATGGCGGGCTATACCCAACTACAATCTACAATCCGCCTGATAGTTACAACTTTCCAATCAAAACCTGACAAACCTCGTCTGGTTTTCTCTAGATCGGGTGCAAAGAATTTGTTTCTTTAGGTCCGAAATAGGCCAAATACACTTTTCTAACCAATAATCCTTCTCAACCAGCAACCCGTTTTCTATTTGCAATCGTCAGGGTAACAGTTGCAACAAAGAAGTTCACAACACCAACCCATAAATACTCCATTCCCGATAGCGGCAAGAACTCCTGAACTAGAAAGATTTTTGCTATAGCAGGAAACACCGCCATATATAAACAGGCTACTAATGCGATGAAAAGAGCGAAAGACACTATTATCCTGGTTGAAAAAGCGCGAATTGCCATTATCCGCAATACGAGCAGTATAGAAATGACATTGGCGGCAATGTTCGCTCCGTAATAATGCCCAAGAATTAATTGATTTAAATGACTTCCTATAAGAGATAGGACAGCATAAACGGCAATAAAAACCAGAGCAGCTAAAACCATTTTCTGCTTGTTTATCAGGCTACTTATTAAAGGATTTTCATCTTTCGAGTTCATTAGATACTGTCATGGCGGTTGATGTCTTATCCAACTTACCCCAGTGTATTTAGACACACCAGTTTTTACCGAGAAGACCCATTAGCATTAATTCGAATAAGTTTTCCAGAATCCGTCAGCAGGTACAGCTTACCTTCCGGCCCCTGACTAACATCGCGGATACGTTCATTAAGTTCGCCGAATAGCCTTTCGCGTTCGGTTTCTTTGTTTTCTGTTAGCTTTACTCGCCACAAGGCTCTATCCGCTAAGGCGGCGACAAAAAGGTCTCCCTTCCACTCTGGGAAGTCATCTCCAGTATAAAAAGCTATTCCGGCAGGTGCGATTGACGTCGGCACCCAAAAACTTACTGGTTCCGAATAGTCTGGAGCATGGCTGCCACCGCCGATACGGCAGTCATCGCCAACAGGAGATGAGTACTCACAGCCATAGCTCTTTATAGGCCATCCATAGTTTGCCCCTGGTAAAACCTGGTTCAACTCGTCCCCTCCCTGTGGTCCATGTTCCGATACCCATAGAACTTGGGTTTCAGGATGGATTGCTGCGCCCTGGGGATTGCGATGACCATAACTCCAGACTTCAGGTAAGGCATTTGTGGTGTTAAAAGTGGGGGTTTGACTCGCCGGTGAACCGTCTGTGTTTATTCTTACGATTTTTCCTATGGTGTTGGAAAGGTCTTGAACAAGATCCCGGTTTCTGCGGTCCCCGAATGTAACAAACAAAGTTTTATCATCCGCAAAAACCAATCTTGATCCATAGTGAGTTTCATTAGATACCTTCGGCAACTGACGATAAATAACCGAAACATTATTCAGGTGCCCATCCACTAGTTGGCCTTTCGCAACTGCGGTTCCAGTCAACGAAGTCGCGAAACCCAGTTCGGCATAGCTCCAATAAATCCACTGGTTTGTATCAAAATCAGGATCAACAACGACATCTAGCAGGCCACCCTGGCCATCATAATGAATGCTTGGAAGCCCGGTTATTATTGTCAGAATGTCTGCGCCATCCGGACTAAGTATCAACATACTACCGCCACGTTGACTGACCAAAATCCTAGCATCAGGCAAGAAATCCATACCCCAGGGTTGATCAAGGAGATTGTTCAGGGTAACAAGTTGCGGCTCGGGATTTGATTCTTGTTTGCTGCTTTCGCCACAACCAGTGTTCATCAGAGTAAGCAATAAATAGAAAGCAATGTTACTAGTGGTTTTCATGTTTTCCGGCTCAATTGAGGATCAGAACTATTCCAAATGATCCATCACACATTCACAGATATCGATGTACTCATTACTCTCCAGAGATTCTGCAACACCATTTACATGCAAGATTGCTGACCGGACACTTTTGTTCCGGGGAAGGCCAAAACGTTCCAACTTTTGCCTGATATCTTTTGCAATTTTAGCAGGTACTTTTCTAGCGAAGTATTTCATTTCAACCAGATAAAAAGACCGTCTTGTTTCGATAAGCAAATCAACTTCCAGCTCTTGCCCAAGATAACGGTCATAATCCAACACGTCAGAAGCATTAATGCGCAAAGCACGAAACACGATATCGATATTATTTCTCATGACGTGTTCAAACTGCAGTCCCAGTAAGGAGTCTAGATTAGCGGGAGCTCTTCCATTTCCTCTGGCAATCTGTCTTAACTGAGGCTCAATCGCCTTAAAATAAAATCGAATATAAGGATCGCTGATGTAGTAGCAAGGATCGTAGTCTGAACGTTTGCCTGTTTTCAGATCCCATGGATAAGTAGTACTGATAAAGGCAGATTTCTCCATCATCTCCAGGGTTTGATAGAGGTAACCATTGGGTTTATCAAGACCCAGATGTAGGGCAATTTCAGTCGCTGAGCGACGTTGCGAACTTAAAAACCGCAGTATCGTTTCGACCCTTTCCGCCTTTGAACGAAACAAATCCTTCATCAGCGTTGGAAACTCAGAATAAAAATAGCCGTCAGAAGTAAAAGCCAATCGCTGAATATTGTGGGCAAATGATTGTGTAAAATCGAAACGCTCCCAATAGAATGGGATACCTCCAGCGACCAGCGCATAACTCATGATTTCGTGGTTAGATAATCGCTGACGTCTTGCCGCCGGAATAAATTTTAAAGTATCCGTCAATGGAAGTGGATTCAATATATGCTGCCAGCTAATCCGGCCATACCAGCCGGTATTTTCCAGGATGTTCTGCTGAATCCAACCCGCCAGCGATCCTGTCATTATGAGAGTCAAACCCTTAACATGCTTTAGATGGGTCTCCCATAGCGTAAATAATGTGCCGCTGGGATCGTCATGCGTCTTGGCAAACCAGTTCACTTCATCTATCAGGAATAGACAATCGCCCTGTTGCAGATAGTTTTTCAGTGCAAATATGGCGTCATTCCAATCATGTAAAACAGGTTTAGGAGCTTGAAAGGTTGTCGCTATCTGGGTAGCCAGTGCCGAAAGCTCTACCTTCGTTCGGTTCACTTTCTTCGGTGGTGTGCCGGTGATTTTGAAGAATGACAGACTTTTCTGTTTTTCGGCAAAGTGTTCGATTAAAGTACTTTTACCCACCCGCCGCCTGCCGGTCAACACTATCACGGTAGCTTTGCCACCGGGTTTGGCAACAGCACTTTTCAAGGATTTCAGTTCAGAATTGCGGCCAACAAACATAAGATACTACACATTTAGTGCGAAAACAGTTAACAAAAACAGAATTATCGCACAAAATAGAATGCACCAATAGTGCGAAACACTTTAAAATTTAACCAAGCATCGCACTAATTGTGTTTTTTTAGAAATCTATGCACTCCCAAGCTGGGGTGATGACGCAGCCTTACGCTCATTAACAACAAGCGTCTCTGAAATCTTGTCCTGAATAGCCTGTCTGTTACTGTCCCAGTACACTTGTAGGAAACCTGTTAGACCAGTGGAAAACCCTGCCCCGTAGCCACCATAGCGACCAAAACTTTCCCAGAGGTTGGGTGTTTTGCCGCTTAACAGAACCACCCGAATCCCCATGATATATTTGCCGAGGGTCCTGCCCTTACCCCAGGCGGTGGCAAAGGAAAAATAGGCTGCCGCCCAGCCAAAGCCTAAACCAAATTCTTCCAATGTGGCGAGTATCCATGACAGCAGTCCTTTGGGGTCTTCATCATCGGTTAGTTTCGAGGTATCCACGACAACAACATCCAGGGGCTTGTCTGATTGTTGGTAATTAGCAAAGACTTCTGAGGCTTCAAACTCAGTGATCAGCCTGGAGGCATTGCGAAGTATTTCCCGATCGCCTTCGCTGATATCAAGGCCGGCTAATATCTCCGTCATACCTTGGTAGGCTTCCTCAGGCGTGTCCGTAATTTCAGTAAGCGACTTCTCCACATCGGGAATATAATCCAAGCGGCAATTCACGTCATCGCAGACTTCCATTTTGATTAAGTGCTTCCCGACATCCAATGCTGAAATCACAGAGATATCGGTTTCCGACGTATCCTCCGTCCAAAACAGGTAACCCAATCCGAATGTTATCAAGGCCAAGAACAGCAGCGAAAAACCCAGCAGCATGCGAAGCCAGGTTTTCGTGGTTTTTCTAAAGCCCAACCCATACAAACCAATGGTGATTGCCAGGGTCAGTAAAAAAGCATCCAGCGTCGACAAAAAGACGATGAAGAGGAGATCAAGGCTAATCGCAAATAATCGGCGGCTTGGGCTAGCCAGAGGAGTTCCTATCAATGCCGGAGAAACCGAAAAAGCATAGGGCGTGACAATAGTGCGATCTTTATTAGTGATAAGTTCTTTTCTGAAAGTTATCATTCATCTTCCTTTTCAGCACCAACTTTACAGTCGGTTCACCCGCTTCAGAGGGGCATTGATGGCAACACTTAAACGCAATCACTGGCTTGCAGTCAGCGAGCATCCCGAATTATTGGTCGGTCAATATATCGTGCCGAATTTTGTGTCAAACAGTGTGGCCATTCGCACCAGCGAACAGCACTTCACCTTGGTCAGCCCTGGCGAGTCACTGCTGGAAAGCTGGCCTCATCAAATTAGCAAATGCCGCGTTGATATCGTACTTCCCAACCACTTTCATTACCTGGGTGCAGCTGCCTGGCTGGCTCGCTTTCCCAACTGTAAGGTCTACGCCACCCGCAAAGCAATTCCAAGATTGTCTAAACAGGGAATCAAAGACATCCTTGCCGTGGACGATGCTTCGCCAACACTGCCCGATGGGTACCAACTGGTCGTCCCACCGGGCCACCGAGGTGGAGATCTATGGATAGTGAAAACCGGCGAAACCGATCAAGGACTTTGGATTACCTGCGATAGTTTTCTCAACTATTCACGCCTCTCAAATCAACCGGTCGCCAGAACCATGCAAAAGCTCCTGGGCGCTGCTCCCGGTTTGAAGCTGAGCCAAGTCATTAAATGGTTCATATTAGACAATCGAAAGGCTTTCAAGAACTGGGCTCTTGATTTCCTGGAACGAGAGCCGCCGACCATGTTGATTCCCAGCCATGGGGAAATTGCCTCAGCCCCGGATCTATCGCAGCAATTGAAATCTCTGATTGCGTCCCGCCTATAGATAAGCAAATCCCGGTTGTACACTTCCTCCACATTCTCGCTACATTTGTACAATCAAACACCCGTTAGTATCGAACCTGCAGATAGCCGCTTACCCATAACAAGAATCGGGGATAGCGGTTTAACCTTAATTTAATATGCAGGTGCTAACGATGAAACCGATTCATGCTGTCTTATGTGCCGCTCTGGCAACTTCACCCTGGTCACTTTCCTTGGCCAACCCCCATACCAAAGACCTTACTTTCCGTGGGCCAACCACCGGGATCAATCCCAAAATTGTCGGCGGCCAGGAAGCGCAGATAGGTGAATTTCCGTGGATGGTGTCGTTACAGGACCAATACGGGGATCACTTTTGCGGCGCATCATTGATTGCCGACAACTATGTACTGACGGCTGCCCATTGCGTTGTGGGCGCTTCCGCCAACCAGGTAAAAGTCGTGCTAGGCGTTCACAGTCAGCAACAGTCTCCGGAAAAACAAACGCTGGAAGTCAGCCGGATCATCCGTCATCAGCAATATGATGATTTTTCACTGGAAAACGACATCGCCCTGCTTCAGCTAAAACAGGCAGCGGACCAGCGTTTTACAAGATTGCAGCTTGCCGACCAACAGGTTATGCAACAAGCGGCAACACCCGGAGAAACGGCGACCGTGATTGGCTGGGGGACTCTGCAAAGCGACGGCCCGATGCCTGATGCACTGCAAAAAGTGGATCTTCCACTCGTCAGCCCGGAAACCTGTGAATCTGCCTATTATCCGGGAGATATTCACTCGCACAACATTTGCGCAGGTTATCAGCAGGGTGGAAAGGATTCCTGCCAGGGAGATTCGGGAGGGCCGCTATTCGTCAACCACTTTAATGAATTCTATCAAGTCGGCATTGTTAGCTGGGGAGAAGGTTGCGCCCTGCCTAACAAATATGGTGTTTACACCCGAACGGAAAGTTTCGGCAACTGGTTAACCAGCGCCATGAGCGGCCAAATTGGGGACGATGATTCCTCCCCCGGCGATCAGCCAGATCCATTACCAACTCCAGATAATCTGACAGTGATTCAGGATGATTCGGTCCACCTATCGACCCAAATAAATCTGAAAGAAGGGGAAACCGCCCTAGCCAAAATCGAGGTTCCAAATGGTGTGGATTATCTGCTCATCACTACATTCGGCGGCACAGGCGATGTTGATATTCTGGTAGGCCGGGATTATCAGCCGGAAGATACTGCAGACTACATGGCCATGCAGGACGGTAACAATGAGGAGATCTTTATCTCCTATCCGCAAGCAGGTACCTACAACATCGTTCTAGCGGCCTATTCAATGGTTCAAAACACTAACTTGTTAGTGAAATACAACAATATCCCGGTTCAGGACGATTACCCTAACGACGATATCGGCAACGATTCCCCAGGAACAGATGACGACTGGGGCTCCGACGACACCAACGGCAATGACGACTGGGCGGGCGGCGATGATGACTGGAACGTTAATGAGGACTGGAATAGCGGCGACGATGATTGGTTGGCAGACGATGACTGGGGAACCGGCAACGATGGAAACGATGACAGCTGGTGGAACGACGATGGCTTCTGGGGCGATGACGATAGCGACTTCTGGACGGATGAAGACGATTCTCTCGCCGGTGACGATACCATGGACGATGGTTGGTGGGATGATTGGTTCAACGCCTGGTTCGGCTAATTTGATCACAGCCCAATTATAAAAAATCCAATGGCGTATTTTGAGATAGTTTTCCCGAAATACGCCAACCTTCGAATATAAACAGGAAAAAACATGAAAACCTTACCCCCATTTCTGCGGTTATTGAGCATCGGATTACTGTTTATCAGCGCTTTCAGCTATGGCCAACCCGGCTCAGAAACAACACCGGCTGTTGACCTTTTACGTCTAGAGCCTTTACAGGCAATTAGTGTGGAAAAAGACAAATTATCGATTACTGTTAAGAGTAACGGCTGCACTTCCAGCGAACATTTTCGACTGCTGATGGATGAGCCGACATTAAGCATTGTGCGTTTAAAGCCGGATCGCTGCCGCAAAAGAACCGAATGGCTGACGCTCACTTTACCTTTACCACAAACAGCTCATGGGATTAGCGTATTGGCCAACTGGGAAGACATTTACATTAATAACCCGCTGGCGTTAAGCGACTAAACATGCTGGCCAAGAAGAAAGAACGGCTGCTGGTCGTTGATCAAATAGATTTTAAAACGGTGTAACAAGAAGTGAATAATGGAATTGGATAAACCATCAGATCCTGTACAAATTGAAATCTACCAATCAGACAATGGGAAAACACAGATTGAAGTGCAACTTCAAAACGAAACAGTCTGGTTGAATCGCCACCAGTTAGCGGAGCTGTTTGGACGAGATGTGAAAACAATTGGTAAACACGTCAATAATGTGTTCAATGAGGGAGAGTTGCTTCGTGATGCAGTTGTCGCAAATTTTGCGACAACTGCGACAGACGGTAAAACGTATCAAGTAGAGCACTATAATCTTGATGTCATCATTTCTGTCGGTTATCGGGTGAAATCGTTACAGGGCACTCAGTTCCGAATTTGGGCGACCCAGCGTCTTAAAGAACATCTTACTCGAGGCTACACCCTTAACCAACAGCGCTTTGAGCAAAATGCCAAAGAACTGGAGCAAGCGCTAACCCTAATTAGACGCACGGCCCAATCTCCTGAACTAGCCTTGCAGTCCGGACGCGGCTTAGTTGAGATTGTGAGCCGCTATACTCAAACGTTTTTATGGCTGCAACGTTACGACGAAGGTCTGTTGGAAGAACCTAGCGCTCAAGCTGGAGGTAGCTTGCCACCGCTGGAAGACGCACTTCAATCTTTGGCAAGTTTAAAAGCCGAACTTATTGAGCGGGGTGAAGCAACATCACTCTTCGCCAACCCGCGAGATGAAGGATTAGCTGGCATCTGGGGAAATTTGGATCAAAGCGTATTTGGCGAACCCGCCTATCCCACAATAGAGAGTAAAGCCGCTCACCTTTTGTATTTCGTAGTGAAGAATCACCCCTTTTCTGATGGCAACAAGCGCTCAGGCGCATTCTTGTTTGTCGATTTTTTAAATCGGAACAATCGTCTGTTCAATAAACAAGGGGAACCCATCATTAACGACACCGGGTTAGCCGCCCTAACTTTGCTGGTGGCAGAATCTGACCCGAAACAGAAAGACGTATTGATTCGTTTGATTATGAATATGTTGGCAGGCCCTACCAATGAAACTTAAGTTCAACCCGAATCTAGGCTATCAAACCGATGAGATTGATTCCACAATGGCGGTATTTGAAGGGTTGACGCTCACATTACCTCTACCACAAACAGCTCACGGTATTAATGTATTGGCCAAATGGGAGGACATTTACATTAATAACCCGCTGGTGTTAAGCGACTAAACATGCTGACCAAGAAGAAAGAACGGCTGCTGATCGTTGATGACGATGTGCAGCTCACCAAACTGGTTAAACAGTTTCTGGAACAACACCATTTTGATGTGGATGTGCTACATAACGGCGAGTCCGCCGTGCAGTGGTTGCAACAATATACACCGGCCTTGATTGTCTTGGACGTGATGTTGCCGGAAATGGATGGATTATCCGTGTGCAGAGAAATTCGCCGAAGCTATCACGGCCCTATCATCATGTTGACCGCACTGGACGAGGATATCGATGAAGTCGCCGGTCTCGAGGTTGGCGCTGATGATTATCTAAGCAAGCCGGTAAAATCACGGGTTTTACTGGCGCATATCCGAGCCCAGCTACGCCGCGTTGAGACGTACTCTGCCAGCGATCCGACTCCCGAGCAGCAATCCGAAGAAATTAGCTCGGTCATCTGTGCCGAAGCGTTGCGGATTAATCCGGGCGACCGAACCGTTTACAAGGGCAATCAGTTATTGGAATTTACCGATGCCGAATTTAATCTGCTCTACTTCCTGGCCAAGCAACGGGGCCATATTGTTTCCAGGGAAACGGTCTATCGGGAAATTTTCAATTTGGATTACGACGGCTTAGACCGGTCTATCGATCTGCGGATCTCCCGGATTCGCAAAAAGGTCGAAGACGATCCCAAGACACCGCAAATTATTAAGACGATTCGTGGCGAAGGTTACCTGTTTTGCGAGACCTAACCCTACCGCCCAGACACAAGACCTTTCTCACCTTTTATCTGCCCTGCTGTCTTATCTTTGTGCTCTTTTTTATCGCCAACGATTGGCTTGAGAAGGTTATTGGCCAGCCGGATATAGTCGAGATCGTCGAATCCCAGGACCAGATTGCCGAGGCGTTCGCGCGCCGCATAGCGACTTCGGATCAGCCAACACTCGCAAGTTTTTCATTACTCATCCCCGCAGAATCCCCACACCGCTTACAAAAATTTGCCATTGTCACGCCAGCGCAGGCGGATCTGAGTGAAGATGACTTAGCCTATCTGGCGGCACAAAACTGGCTGATCTATGAGGAGCCCAACACACAACGCTGGGAGCTTTATCTTCCTGGAAAATCGCCCGATCAAGTATTTGAGTTTGTTTTTGAAACCTCGTCAAACCAGTTACTCAGTTCGCTAGCAACGCTTGTTTTGGCAGTTCTGTGCCTGCTGTTACTCGGCGTTTTACTTTGGTGGCTACTGGACAAGATTCACAATGAATTTACAGTCAGTTCCTCCGCGCTGGACAACATTGCCCATCAATTGGACATGCCAATCTCTCAAGACAAAGCGCCAAACAGGGCGGCAACCAGAGCGGCTACCCTCACAGGTAAAATTCGTTACCTCGAACGCAATCTGCAAAAGGAAAGCCAACAGCGAGTACGCCATTATGATGAATTGCGTGATTTGCTGCATGGCGTTGCCCACGAATTTCGCAGCCCCATGGCGCGCCTGAGTTTCGCCCTGGACATGGCGGAAGCAGAGCAACCGAAGCCTGCGGTTAAGGAACTGATCGAGCAAATGAGTCAGGCGTTGACTGAACTGGATATGCTGGTAAAAGAAGTACTCAATTATTCACGGCTTGAACATGGTGTTTCAGAGCTCAAAAGAGAGGAAGTAAGCGTCTCTGAAACCGTCAAAAAAATCATCGAGCAACAGCAACAACTGCATCCTCAGTTATTTTTTGAAGACCTCTCTGCCGACACGACCATTATTGTCGATTCCCAACTTTTTCACCGGGCCGTGGTGAATCTGGTGAGAAATGCTGCCCGATTTGCAGAATCCCGCGTTCGAATTAACTGCCAACACCATGTCATCGGTTTTTTATTTACCGTGGAAGACGACGGTCCCGGCATTCCTCCGGGTAAACGTGCACGCATCTTCGAACCCTTTACCCGCCTCGACCCCAGCCGTTCGCGAGACTCCGGGGGCTCAGGGTTAGGCTTGGCGATTGTCAAAAGCATTTCCACCTTGCATCAGGGCAGAGTCGAGGTCTCTGACAGCCCACTGGGAGGTGCGCTTTTCACCTTGCGCTGGCCGCAAAAATAAACCTAGCTTATGAGGTACCTATTGCGAAGCCCGATGCTTCTAGTTGCTGCAACCGATTCCCCGTGTCATCGCACGAAACGCCAACTCCGCTGCCTCATCGGCCGCTAATGATTGCTCGTGCATAGTCAACCAGGCGGCATACAACACGCCCTCAATTAAATTAATAATCCATTCTGTCGGTAACTGCGCGTCAACAGTCTGTTCCAGCTTTGCTAACTGGACTAAGTTCCTTAGATCCTGTTGTTGCTTGCTATGCATTGCCAGCAACTCAGGGTCCTGCTCCGCCACCGCATCTAGGCGCATCAAAAATTGCAGTTCTGCGGTAAGGGGCATAATGTATCGAAACAACAAGCGAAGCGCATCGATGGCAGATTCCGCTTCTGCTTCGATAGGCTGGCAAGCCTTGTCAATGCGATCAAGGCAATGCCGGGCAATCGCCCTAATCAACTGCTCGCGGGTTTCAAAGTGCCGATACAAGGTTGCACGGCCGACCTTGGCGCGCAGCGCGATATCACTCATCGAAGCTTCTTTGTTTTGATTCAGTAACTCAAGCCCGGCACGCATGAGCGCTTGCAGTGAACGTTCTGCGCGGGCATCAAGGTTAGCCATTAATTTCTCCTGTTTACTTGGCTCCGTTGACCTTTGGTTGTTGCCTCTTCTGGACCAAATGTCAATAACGCCTAGGCACCAATTCTCATTCAATTCAGCATCACACACATTGTGAGACATATCTGTATCATAATGGAAAATTCGGTATGATACAAATATGTCTCATATTATCATCTTTCTTGAGATGCGCCCACGAGCTTAGGGACTTTGGTTGATCCGCTAGGATGCGACCTACCACCGGGCTATACTTTGCCAAAGAACCGTCGGATCCAAAACCAAGATGACATTACCACGCAAAAAGCTCCCCATCGGCATTCAGAGTTTGGCCAAACTCTTAACTGAACAATGCTACTACGTGGATAAGACGCCTTTTGCCTGGCAGCTGGCACAGGAGTCCGGTTATTTCTTCCTTTCCCGCCCGCGCCGTTTTGGCAAGAGTCTGTTTATAGACACTCTCAAGGAGCTGTTTGAAGGCAACGAAGCGTTGTTTCAAGGCCTTTTTATTCATGATAAATGGGATTGGTCCCGTCGCTTTCCGGTACTACGAATCAGTTTCGGTGGCGGTGTACTCAAGAATGAAATGGCCTTAGGGCAAGTACTGCACCAACAGCTGGAAGAACATGAACGCCAGCATGCGCTTGCCGCCCGATATTCCGATCCACGTAGCCGGTTTCGGGATTTGATTGCTAGATTGCATGAGAAATACGGTCTCCCGGTGGTGGTACTGGTGGACGAATACGACAAGCCGATTTTGGATAACATCACGAACACAGACACTGCCCTGGTCATGCGCGAGGGCTTAAAGGATTTTTACAGTGTGATTAAAGACATGGATGCCCATATCCGTTTCTGTCTGCTAACCGGTGTAACCAAATTCAGCAAAGTGAGTTTATTTTCCGGTCTCAACAATCTACGTGATATCACGCTTTCGCAAGACTACTCCGCTATCTGCGGTTACACGGAAAAGGATGTGGATACCATATTCGCCCCCGAACTCAAGGACCTGGATCGAGACGCCGTTCGCCACTGGTATAACGGCTACAATTGGCTCGGAGAAGCGGTGTACAATCCTTTCGATCTGTTGCTGTTGTTTCGGGAGAGAAAATTCCACCCCTGGTGGTTCGAAACCGGAACGCCAACATTCCTTATAGAACTACTCACCCAGCGCCAGACTTGGCTTCCGGAATTGAATCAGTTGGAGGCCGACGCCATTTTGCTCTCCACCTTTGATATCGGCAATATTCCTACCGAAGCTTTAATGTTTCAATCAGGCTATCTCACTATCGACCAAGAAGAAGAAATCAGCGGTCGTTATTTTTACCGCCTGCGCCTGCCAAACCAGGAAGTCTACCAAAGCCTATACACCACGCTTCTGAACGCCTGGACAGGTGACGCCAAGGAACAGATTAGGCACTCCAAATCCCTATACCGCTTGCTTAAGGCCAATGACTTTGACGGCCTAAAACAGCTCTTCACCGCCTTTTTCGCCAGCATCCCTCATCATTGGTACACCAATAACCCAATCGCGCAATACGAAGGTTTTTATGCCAGTGTATTCTATAGCCACTTTGCTGCCCTCGGCTTGGATATCACCCTGGAAGACGCCACCAATCATGGCCGCATTGACATGACTGTGCGCTTTAACGGTCAGATTTACCTGTTTGAATTCAAATTAGTGGAACTTTCCCCCGAGGGCCGCGCCTTACAACAGATCAAAGACAAAGGTTACGCGGAAAAATATCAGTCTCTGGGCGAACCAGTTCATTTGATTGGCGTGGAGTTTTCCAAGGAGAAGCGTTCGGTAGTGGGTTTTGAAGTGGTTAACGAAGTGTGATATCTCGACCACCCAGATAATAGAAACGCTAAGTAGCCCCGTCTATAGCGTTGTCAGAAAAGCGATTAGTGCACCCTAGCGATAGGGTACTGGGCCAAGCAAGAGAATCAATTGGGATCTTCAGAATTAATCATCAAAAATAAATTTGACATTCTGCTTGTTTCAAATGGAGGTGCTAAAGTCTCAGCACACGAGAGCGCGCTTTAGACCAAGAGGGATCACAGAGACCTCGTAATCAAAGCCAATTCCTGATTGCTATATAATCGCCTTACGCTTGGCGAGTAACTCCCTGGCTGTGTCATCTGGTTCAAATTTGTGGACCAAATTGATTGTACACCCCTTGCCGTTTGAATCAGGATAGGATTCATAAATTACGCGAGACCCTACCCTTGCATTTCTTAGTACGCCTTAATGTACAGTTCGAGTACTTGAGGCTTTGCGGGTTTCGGATGTACTCACCTGACCATCAACAACCTCCGTTTCAACAGTCAAAGTGATTCGCTGCCCAGACAAAAAAGCTGGAAGTTGAAAACTCGCCACATTAGTCAGGGTTGCGCAAGCGCCAGCTTCTATCGGTAGTATAATGCTACCCGTATAAACGTTTTCATCGTTCTCACTCACAACCGAAATTGAAGCCGAAATGTCTGACTGGAAATCAGCATAATTTCCATAAATCGAAGGGAAGTCCCGTTCCAGGGTATTTAGGTATGCGGAACATAGGGTAAATTGGACAGATACGTGTTCGCCAACTTGTAGTGGAGTTATCTTGCCATTATCCAGTCTTAACTGGCTTACCTGTGCTGCGACGCCATCTTTTTTACCAAAGGAAAGTCTGTTTTCCCAGTCGTTTACACATATGTCATAGTCACAATTAAATCCAGCTAAATCTGCAAACATAGGGACATATACATCGCCTTCAGGAGAGAAAAAAACCAAAGCCCCTAAAACATCGATACTATCCAGTTTTACAAAAGCGGAGTCCGTCGAAACAATGTTGTCTGAAACTCTATGAGAGTCCATACAGGAGACAAAATCAAAAGTGTCCGGTGCAGCCTGATAGGATGTCCAACATTCCATTGCATTACCACTGAATACATCCAAGGCTTCACCAAGAGTTGAGCAACTCGTATCATTGCAGACATTGCCATTAATGAGCATGGTGTCGACTGGAGCGTCATCGTATTCAAAAGTAAAATGAATGTAAAACTCC
Source organism: Hahella sp. (assembly GCA_028280065.1). Classification (GTDB taxonomy): domain Bacteria; phylum Pseudomonadota; class Gammaproteobacteria; order Pseudomonadales; family Oleiphilaceae; genus Hahella. Next base: position 16,068 of record JANQMN010000127.1, on the reverse strand, counting down.
GAAGCGCTTACGGTACTTGCATTTAAAAGTGTAATCGTCAGTAAAAGTAGTATTGTGCTGATCTGCAGATTCATTTTCATTAGAATGCACTCCCAGTTGCTATAGCGTTGTTCCCGGTGCCAACGGTAATCGGGGGAATATCGTCATCTTCATACAAGGAAAGATGCTGTGAATGCCGTGTTGTTTCCCCCAGGATGGCATTATCTACTGAGGTTATTTCCCACTGAAACTCAAAATCCTGAGGATTACTATCGAGGCTTTCAGGCAGGATTGCTCCCCATAATTCGTCAAGATCCGGATCGCTATTGGGAGACGTTGTCAAGGTGTAGCGCCCCCCAGTCATGAGGTTCGTCATTGAAAGATTAATAGTTGGGTTTCTTTCGGTCTGACCATTTGTATTTAAACTCGGCACACCTAGTGTAAATACGTTTAAGTCGTCAGTGACAGTTGTCTCAGGCTCCTCAAATTCAATAACATAATCATCATCTTCAGAATCCTGAATGGTAACAATACCGTCTCCGTCATACTGAATCTGATCAGTAGCTATCAGCTTAACTTCAAACTGTTCATCCGCTTCATCCAGATCATCTCCCTTGACGAAGATACTTATTACTTTAAAAGATGCTTCTCCTGCATTGAAGGTTATATCGCCTGAATGTTCATAGTAGTCTGTTCCCTTTGTAGCAGGATGCTCACCCACACCATTTCCTGTTAACCATTTTAGTTTGATTGCAGTCTCTGGTGCTTCTGATATTTGGACTTCAACATCAAATATAGCTTCACCACTCTTCGGTTCAACGACCAAAGTAGATTCCTTAATCTTCACCCTAGGTAAATCATTGGAGGGTTCCTCCGGATCTGATCCGCTGCTGCACCCGGTCAATGGATTCAAAATACTAGCAACCATCACCATTGCGATAGACTGTTTGAGCAAATTCATTAGGTTGTTCTCCATACGTATATTCGCTGTACTTGTAATACTGAAATTAACCAAAGTTTGGTTGGCGAAATAAGTTAGGTGCTTTCAGAGCAGCAATACTTTAGTTTTATGTTCGCAACAGAAAATCACTTGTTCAGTGATTTACCGCATAGTTCAGAACTATTGTTGCTTGTGACTAGCACCTTAACTTCAACGGCGGGTGGCTAATCCTCCTACCAGGCAAGACCCAGTCGGTGATGCTGAAACCGCAAGATACTATGCAGGTGGTCCTTTAATGGGTGGTTAAATCGAATGTATTGAGTGAACGTTCGCTTCTCGGCAATATAACGTCGACTCCAATCAACAGGCTCAACCAGAAGGTGCTGCGTGTTGGCAATACAATCTGCCAGCTTAATCACCGAAGCTTTGTACGACTGCGCCAGGGTCTGCCAATAACAATGATCCCTGACCTGCTTACAATGAGCAAAATGCGCTGCAGAGGGTTTGGTCAGCAGCAAGACCTGTTCGCAGATTTCACTCGAATAGCGGCGTCTTATTTCTTCACTGCTGCATAGCCCATCCTCAACTATATCGTGTAATTCTACTATCGCTCGGCGCCTGTCGTTCATCTCATTATGCTGAGTGAGGATACGGCAAACGTCAATGATATGATTATAAGCCGGCAGGTCCTCAAATTTGCGTTGGCGTCCGGCATAAGCCTCGCTGGCATGTTTGGCGGCCTGGATAGCCAGCTCCTTATCTTTTTGTTTGTCCCTTGTTAACCGATCGTTTTTGGCCATAAGTGTTCCTCCAGTGGTTGAAAAATCGTCAGGGATTTCTCTAATCACTGGGAATCACTCTGGCTAAAATGGTCCTTTTTCCTCAAAAGACTTTTTATTTTTTAAATTTCTTCGGTTTTTCAGTTCTCTCCACCATGCATATTTCGTTTCAGAGGTCAGGGATTCCGTTGACTCCTAACACTGGTAACGTTCTGCGATTTCACGAACGCAATTAGTAAAAACGAAAGCCTGCCCTGATACCGCCATAGATTTGCGGCTCAATATCAAAGCTTTCAAAACTGTATTGTTTATAACCTGCAAAAATAGAGACAATAAAGGCATCGCTTGTAGGATGATTATCATAGCCAAGTTCCATAAAAAGTCCCCAACCATCACCACTTTCATCAGTCATTGGTGTAAAAGATGGAGGTGTCTGAGAATAAGAAATCGTGGTTTCGGTCCAGGTATATTCCGCCCCCAGATTCCCAAAGAACTTATCAGTAAAAAAAAGATTCGGGGTTTGCACACGTACATCGATGTCCCGTCGATCAAGGTCAGCATGAATCAACTGATTATCGTTATCACCCGGTGTGTATTCGCACTCTAAATCAAAGTCAGCACAAACGGAGAAAGTGCCACTAAAGCTTGTGGTTCCCCGGCCGTATCCGACACCCACACGGAGAAAATCCCATTGCCATCCAATTAATACTTTCCAGTTATCATTCTCGTCAGAATCAAAATCACCGTAATCATCCTTCCCTTCCGAACTTCCTGTGGCAAAATCAATGCCGGCACGAAAGCTTCCTAAATGCAGGTCGGCTGACATATGACCCAGTGTTTTTGCTTCATATTTACGCTTCGATACTTGATCTTGCACTTCATTAAATGGAGCAAAGTCCGTATAACTTTCGCTCAGTAACATTGCGCCACCCATTATACGGCTCCCAGCTAATTTACCTTTTTCATTCGGTGCAGTTATTATTGTCTTCTTTGTTACGCAAGTATCAGTGCGGTCAAGACAGAAATTTCTATCTGGTTGATCCCCAAGTACTTGCGGTGACTGAATGTACTTTTCCCCCGAATCTGGATCCCGCAGGTCCTGTTGTCTTGTGATGTCCTTCACCTTGTCTTGAACTTCGGCAAAAATCTCTTGAACATTCAGATTTCTGTCAGGTAAAAACTCAGATAAGGCTAATGCAAAGGCTCCATGCTCACCTTCTTCCCCATCCCAACTATACCCCCCAGCCTGAGCAGCGAGAATAATCAATGTATTACTCTCATCATTACCCTCTACAAACCGTCGCTCGTCTGAAGTGTATTCGTAGTTTTCCCGGCAGGCATCCAGGAACAATATGGACTGTTTTTCAGCACCACCGACAGCACTTTGGATATTCGCTACTGACCAATATTTTGACCCTTTTTTCAGCGGATTGTGTGTAATTGCCAAAAGGTAGTTTTGATTATCGATACTCACACCATGACCCGCAAAATACAGGATGACAACTTTGTATTCCTCGTCGTCGGCTTTTTTCTTTAGATGCTCAATTAACCCATCATCTCCTGCTTTCTGGCGAGCTCTATCATCTCTAATATTCCACCAGTAATCGGTAGTATAATTTAGACTACAAAAAGCCCTTCCCACGAGCTCTGCATCATTCTGCGCGTTGGGTAGAGGCTTGATTTTTTCATAATATGCATTACCAACAACCAGTACGTATCCATTTTTGCCATCACAGAGGTTTTTTTCCTGATCAAAATCAATGGTGTAAGCTTCGCTTGCCCCTGAAAACGGCAACCACAGAAGTATAAAAATATTCAATAGGCGTAAGGACTCATTCTTCATTTGTGTTTACTATTCTCCTAACATAAAAACTACACTGACCGCACCGGCACATCACCTCTACGCGCAACCAAAGATTACAAGATGCTCACAACAACAGTTTGATGCAAAACAAACTACAGAATAAGACGGTAATCTAACAACTCCCCATCAATCCTCAGCCGAGTTGCGATGACCTGACCATCTCGAACTCCCATGGTGATATGGATTTGGTTTAGAGAAAGTAGTGGTTTTCCGAGTTTTTTTTGCAGTTTTTCAAGCCAGGCACTTTCCCTTCTACTCGTCAGAGTCCAACCGCAGATATAACCACTCCGTTGTTCAGTAAATTCTTTTTGGATAAAGCCAGGACACGGATAGCGCACAATGCGGGAGTATCCAGCAAGCGCGTTTTCATTTCTGACAACGATTAGCCTTTGTCCGCTCTGGTGTTGGCGAACATTTAGTAGCTTTGCTGACGCTGATAATTTTTCCCAGATACCCCGTTGTTCGACATGAAAATCAGGGAAGTCGAATTCTATGTCAGGCCCATTACCTTCTATTATTGCCGACATCAATGTTAATCCGTCTGGTAAGACAACATCTGCTGTGGGTTTGTCGTGTGCAGGAGGAGGCGGTATCTGCAGTATCTCCATGTCAGAAGGTTCCTTTTTCTTCAGGGCATCCGTCAGCGCGGCTATAGCGAGGAAAGGATCAGATTTTTCCTGAGGAAGTGACGCATTGCCATTGTCATTGCCACAGGCAGATAGCAAAAATACGCTTATCGCTATCCAACAGCTATGCTTGGAGACGTTTTTAAAACAGGCCATATCATGACTCCTTTACAGGAACAGATGCCTGAGAATCTAGACTCTGTTCTTTAGTTGGTACCACGTTTTTTAAAGGTGTTAGACAGTTGAGAAGCCAGTTTGGTAAACCTGCAACGTAACTGGAGAAGCCTGCCACCATCAACCCCATGGCTAATTCAGGCACTTTCAAGATAAGCGGCGTTGTAGGACTTGTTGTTATATTTACCAAGACGGCTAACGTAAGGATTACCCCCAACATCGTTCCTGTCGGGCCAATTATCCCGAGACCTTCACGGGCTTTATTAATTATTTCATAACCCCTATCCCTCAATATTTCTGACTGGCTAGCCACCTTATCCGACTTGCTCTTTTCATCACACGCCATATTGCTGCGCACCAAAAACACGCCATGTAAACCGTAAGCCGTTTCATAGGCAATAATGAGTGCAATCGGTGGCGTTAGGTATTTGAATAATTGCATCAAGGTTGTGTTGGTGATCAAAAGAATCGCAGCCAAAATTACAACCATGATCGTAAAAGTTAACAGTATTGTGGATTTCATATTCTGGTTACCTCGTATGTTTCAGACAGGTGATAGATATTTATTAGGATCCTCTAGTTATCCAAAACGGATGTCGCCCGCTAACATGTGAGCAGTTATGAGACAGACCCAAAAAAGGATGCGAAATCAGAGGGGTGCGGAGGCACAGTGGTGGCAAGAACGGAATTTATGAGATGGTATCGTTCTTGACTACCACTGACGTTAATTTCCTGCCCTATTTTCACGGGCATGAGGTCATGATGACATTCGTTTGCGCAATGCTGTGGTGGATACCGTTATTTTCTAGGATAATGCGGGCACTAGGGCAGGAATTTCGAGAACCGAATGGCCTGCAAGCCGATACACTGCCGAATCCATGTTGCCCAACCATCCGCAAGCCCTGTTGCGTTAACATCGCTAAGATATAGGGGTATCCAGCAGGGAAGATCCTTTTCGGTAATGTCGTGCAACTCTGGTGGATCAGAGTCAGAGATGGATTCCTGCCAATAGAGAGTAGCTGCCCAACGCTTGTCGACAACCTGTGGCTTACTCTTTAGGCGAACAGCGTGGATAACTTCTCTAGTATTAATGAGATAACCTTTTACATTGCCGCTTACCTCATCGGCATGAGCATCTACCATAGATAGCTGTATGACGAACAACAGTATCAATGCAATAGCTTTCATAGTTACTTACTCCTTACTGAATTAAAAGTCGGGGTGAAAACTTTCGATCGTGACAGAACCCTCGTCACTTGAAAAATTGCTTTTGCCAAAGAGTTGATCCGCTGCACTGGAGATTTGCAGGGCATACTTTCCTAACTCCTCCAAATAGGTATCAATATTGCGAAGTTCGACATCAATTTCTTTAATTTTGATGTCAAGCAATGTGCTTAAATCAACCTTTTCGGTTGAGGCCACACTACCCATTCGAAGAAGCTTTTTGACTTTAGGCGATGCGATCATATTAGCCGCCTGCTCTGGAGACTTGATCTTGTCAAGCAATGTGTCGCTATCGCTTATACCCAATTTACGCAAGGCACTTTTTTGAAGCTTCAGGTATTCTTTGCGATCTGATTCAAGGATTTCGACAGAAGCTTTCCATTGAAGAAGGGCCGAGGGTTGATTATTGGAACTCGTACCCTCAAAACCCTTATCTAGAACTGCAATTTGATAGTTCTGCAAACCAGCCTGTCTGGATTCAAGGTAGGGCTTTTTCAGCCTAAAGCGCTTACTCCATGCATCGATCAAAGTCGATTCAGCGTCGTATGCTTCAAGTAACGCCTTTCTAATAGCTTCATCACTGACATTGTCCTCAGACTCAACGAGGTTTTTCAAGTCTTGCATTTTCGTCTTCCAGTCTCTCATCACAGTATCAAAATCGCTAATGTAGTCCTGATAATTCTGGTATTCCTTTTGAACAGACTTGTTTACGCGATCATCGATTAGTGACACTGAAAGTACTTCGGTTTTAGCCAGAGTAATCCCCGGAATCATTAATACAAGACAAATTACAATGATTAAAGACATGTAGTTATTGCGTTGCATAAGCGGTTACTCCTTTGACGGGGGTAGGTAGTAGTTAATGGTGCTAAGAAAGCGACCGAAGACGCCTTCAGCTTCTTCGAATTTGAGTCGCTTTATCAAGACATCGGCGTTCTTCAACATGTTCTCGCCATCTCGGCCAATCATGACCTTGGCATGAATCAGATTGCGATTGCGTTCAGCCCGAGCCCAATCTTTCAGGATCAGAGAGAGCGTGGCCAATTCCAGATTGAATCGATCCTTGTCGTTTGACTTGACCTCTTGCGGGTACTGAGCAATGCATAGCTCGCCTCGATCAAGCTGTAGCTCGATGTCGTTTTTCTTAAGCCTTTCAATGGCTTCAAGTTCTTCCCAACATTTCGATATATCGATATCGACTTGTTGTGACTTGGCAGACATTGATTCGCAGCCTGCAAGACCAAGGGATAACATGACGGCGAGAGTAATCCGCCGAACCAAACTATCGGATTTCATTTTACGCTCCAGGTTGTGTATGGATATTTTGTTACTGGGAATGGAAATCTGAAAGAGAGCTGATTTTTGGGGAAAATTCATCGATTCCTAAAATAGGTAATCCACTCGTCTTTCATATCAGTCATGACAACTGGGAAATCATTGGCTAAACTGTATTGCGTTTTGATATCACGCTTAAGTTTGAGCATCTCGTGAATATCACTTTTCTCAAGTTGGACAACGACCTTGTGTTTTCCCTGAGGCAAGGGAGTTTCTGTTAAAGTGATGAGCCTTCCCTGGCTATCAAAATAGCTTCCCTGCCAATAAGCCAGGGTCCATTGAAAGGACGGTGGTGGCTTAGTTGATATTGCTGATTGTTGTACATCGACTTCATCGTCATTAGCGCTTCGGGGATCTTCTAGCACAATTGCAAACAACACGATAAACAGGATGGCGAGAACATAGCCAGGATCTGCTGTTATAAAAGATTTATCCATTATTAAGAACCCCCATCAGCTTCTCCTGGATAGAAATTAAATCGACCTCTCTGTCAGTTTTTCTGGGGTCATTTGACGGCGACGACTGTTTTTTATTGGCACGTTTAGTCGCCTTTGAGGTCTCTCCGGAATTTGACTGAACATTCTTCGTCGTTTTGGCCGTTGTGGTATTCGAAGATACTGTTTCTGACGATTGAACACTGCTCAAATCCAGTGGAGTACCTTTTGATGAGCTAGACGCGTCTGTCGAACCGTTCCTGTGATCATGGAAGGGTGGAGTGGCACCACCAATACCAGTCGCTGGTGCTGCCCAGAAGGACCACCATACAATAAAGCAGACGGTGGCTAAAGCGATTATTGTGCAAACAGTATTTTGCAGCACGTTCATTTTAACCTCCATCATTAGCCAAAGCATATGCTCTTTTTCTTATCCTATTCAGATAGTTAGCTACTTGCTCTTCATCAGGACCGTTTGCGCTCTGTGACGATTCTCGACTGGGTTGCCAGGGTTTCAGTGATGGCGAGTTTGGTTCAATCACCGCGTTAGTTTTTGCCTTAATGGCTGCCAGATATTCAGAAATTTCCTTTTCCGTTAGCAAGGGTGGTTTATACAGCTTGAGTTTCGGCAGCAACGGTTCCTTAGATGCACTCCAGTAGTCCTTGACTAACTCCGGATGCATCAACGATATAGTAGAGGCATATTTGGCATTAACCGGCACCGCCTCGATATGACTACTGACCATTGGCTCACCACGATCCATCGTCATGATCTGGTTAATCTGACTAATCAAATAAATGGCACCTACAATAACAATTAGGCCCACTAATCCGGGTAGGAGATTTGCCGGTTTATCAGGTGCTTCCGGCTTAGTCACCGAGGAAGTAGCTTCTGGATCTGCGACTTTGCCTGCTGGCGATTCAGGATTGAGATTGTTGGGTGAATTTAATACGTTGTCTTGTGACATTAACTTTTGCTCCTAATCAGTGTTTTCACCATAAGTTGTGTTTTGCTGGAAAATGGCAGAACAAGAGGAAGTGCCTTTCAATAAAAAAAGCACTTCTTTGAATCTGCCAAGGCTTCCTTTACAACTGAAACTAAATTGAACTGGCTGACTTGCGTGTTTTAAGGCTGGCTAGTTTGGTAGTGAGAACAAGCTGACCTGAAACATAATGGCAAATCCGATCAGCAAGTGAACAGATAGATCAAGTTTGTTGAATTTATCGCACATAAATCATTCCTCCCTTGTCGAGATGCCAATTTCAAATAGTGCGCGATATCTATACTGGGAATGAAACCGGTCAGATTCCGAGGAAAATCCCCATATTTTCGAGACAAAAGTTTGCGACGATAAGAACCATTTCACTGGAAGCAGGACTTTATTGAACCTCTAGACGTTCGGAGGTTTAACGCCTACAGCGGGTGGCAAGTACGACTCGATGTAGTCACTATTAGAATAGCGCCATGTCGACAAGGGCCGGTCCCTCGGCCTTATCGACAAGCATGTGAATCGGAGCGGGTTTACATAGCAAAGGCAAACTTTTCTTCTTTACCAATAGAAAACACACATCGCTCAACATTTTTGGATAAACCAGCGCTTTTTAGCAAAATCTCAGCTGCGGCAATATGGACGCTTTTCTTATGCTCTTGAAAGTGAGTGGCGGAACTTTGGTTAATAGACTCTTCTGAAGAGTATATTAGTGCCTGGTGACGCATGGTTTGAACGCCTGCTATTGCCTCTTTCAAGACGCCTCCAGCCATAGAAGCATCTATGTCCTGATAAACATCCCCAGTCTCAGTATGATTTGCTTTAGCATGTATCTGCAATTGCACCAATGACTCAATTGGTTTGTTTGTGCTAAAGACGACAATATGCTTATCCCTTTGAGTCGACGTAAAATCCGGAATATACCAAGCCACCCTGTCATTCTTTGGATTTCGAGCCGGTAGTGTTTTAATTGGCAAGTCTTTAATTCTGTTTGAGAAGATGCCTCCCTCCGCCAGCAACCAATTCAAGACACTGTATTTATTGCCCACTACAGCAAACGCATAGTAGTGGCTGTGTTTGGAATCCTCTTCAATGTATTCCAACTGAAACAAAGGATTTTTTCCGGCGGTATGAACACGCTTGTCAGCGGGTATCATGATTTCTCCCCGGTCATTTCTCAACCACATACGCCAACTATTGCATTGGTTTAGCAGGTCTTCCCCATTGGGTGGAACGATAACCGCTCGACGATTGACCAGGACTTTCTGATTCCTGACATCAACTACCCAGTCGTCTGTACCACGCCCTTCCCAGTTCAGTTCAAACTTTGCCGATGGGCACTGATGATTCCTAAGGTGATTGTAGATGGTTTGAGCACGTAGTTCACTTTCCTTCCTATTAGCGACAATACAATCTGGTCTATCCCAGGGTATATTCTCTCCACAATAAAAATCAGAGTAAGCTCTTATCGAAAAGGGTGTGGTGAACTCGTGACCAAATTTACATAACATCCTTTTGGCCTCCCGCAGTTGCTGCTTGTTGTGCCCGAGTTCTAAATTCAGGGTGGCCTTGCCATAGTCAAAAAGAATGTGCGGAAATATGGTCACCATTGTCGGGCTAGCAGCATATTTTATGCGACGGAATGTGGGGCCTTCGATATCCACATAATAACTGGGCAATCCATATCCAGCATAAAAATCGTTTTTTACACTATTGAAGGCAAGACAGTTTTGTTCATTTTCTAAATAATGTTGCAGCTTTTTGGATTTCAATTTACCTAAGGACTTGATGGAGGAAAATGTTTTAACGGCTTGGCGACAATGATTTACAGCGTAAAAGAGCATGGCATGTGACAAGGGAAAAAGAGTACCCTGTCTTTGCAGTCCTGCAATGATATTCATCGCATCACTAACCTTGTCAAGATCTAGCAATACCCAGGCCTGGGCAATCCTGGCCTCATGCAATGCCGCCTTTTGGATGGCTTCATCTTCAATTGAACTTGCGATGGACTCTGCCTGTTCGTAGGCTCGCATGGCCGAATGGAGCTTATTTTCCTTCTTCGCTGAAACACCTGCTCGCAACTTCCAACAAAAGGCGTGAGCCTTGGAAGACTCCCAGGCTTTATGGTCAATGGCAAGGGGCGTTTCTCCTTTGCCCAGTAATTTCCCGGTTTGTTCCCAGCATACCCCTTTGAGCAAGGCATGGGCATTACCGGAACAGAGCAAAATGGTCAGGACCATGATTTTTATTGTGTTATTTGTCATGTCGTTATGCTTCCCGTACTTTACGATTTAATTGGACAATTAGCGTTCCACCGGGGACTATTTGATATATGAAAGCGGTAGTGTATATTGGCATTAAAATGAATCAGGTGATTACTGACAAATTCCGTCTGAGCATCAGTAAACAAATCATAATTCTCCCTGTCGTTTAGAGTGACTTTCTCGTGAGATTGAGAATTGTACACTTGGGAATTTTCCATATATAAGCCTTTATGACCTAGAAAAATCGCCTGATAGTCCTTATAGTCCTTCTGCAAGTCTTCCCTACTTTCCCAAAATGGAATAATCACCCGGCTTTGCACGAGTACGATCGCCGGGTAAGAAGTCATGGTTTTATTCTCCTTTGTTAATCCTGGTAAGACGTACCCTTCTGAGTAGGTGTCCTCTTTATATGGCTTCAGATTTTTTTTAAGGGTGACCGTGGTTCCATTTAAATAAATGTACCTGACATGAACCGGGAAAGGACCCCAGTTTAAAAATCTGACTTCCGGAACCTTGTACTCAAACCTCAGGTAGTAATCACAGGCTAAATCGATAAGATCGGCTTCCTTTGTTCCTATCGGTACCCATTCGCTCACATCCGGATTGCGGTAGAAAAGCTGTGTAGCTTGAAAATGACTTATAAATGAGCACAGGAAATAGAATGCCAGACCAACACATCCGAATCCGATCCCACTGATCGTGAGGCGTTTAAGCCACCGACGGAGTATGGCCCATGGATCGCGCAGAGCTATCTCCAGGCCACTGGCGGGGAGAACGCGGCACAGTGTGTTTTCCGTGCCGACAAGATGTGAGGTTTCACCAAAGAACAGCGTGCCGACTAGCGAACGCACATTGTCAAGTGTGTGGATTGCGACATGACATTTGTCATTTTCAAGGCTTTTTATTTCTGAAAGGTCGTTCTCGTAAGCGTCCTTTACGTCATTCCCTGACGAATCTTTTTCTGGTAGCAACACCAGAAAGTAACGATGCTTATCAGATTTCGAGTCAGAGACTTTCGCAATATAGTCCTTGATAACGTCCAACTTCTGACCCAAAAAATCCACGATTTCAATCGGCGTAGTCAAAATGCCAAATGGAGTTTTTTTGCCGATTATTCCGCTTCCTATGACTGTTAAATCGATACCTCTTGGTCTTTTGGCAAGACTCAATAAAAGTCCTGCCGTTAAAACCAACCCCGAACTTACATCGTCTCCCAAACTAAAATTAATTAATTGCACGATTCTACTTTTTGGCGAAGCTGGCCTGGCCCCCTGGTTGATTTCCTCTTCATAGGTCATCGCGACATCGAGTGCAGCATCTCCAGCCTTACTAAGGCCAAGTTTCTGCACTTCCCTGGCAAAAGAGTTGCCCGATGTCCGCCATGGTAAATAGACTGGGGGGATGATACGGTAAACACCTCTTTTGCTTTCCAGTTGGTTAGAATCATTCGTTCTAGTGCCAGTCGTTATTACGATCTTTATCCCCTCAGCCATCGTTTTAACTCCGGACTAAGATTTGTAGAGTACCGAGAATGTCCTTCTTCATGTCGTCGGTTAATACATGGAGGGGAATGGGCTCAATGAAACGAAGCTCAGCTCTATCATTAAACATTTTGTGTCGGATTATGCGTTCATCGTCAACGGTAAATATCAGTCTGGCCAGTTTCTCTGCAACTTGGCCACCCTTCAGGGAGTTAATTGCCCTTAGGTCGCATACAAGAGCGGCTGTAGCATCCTCGACTCCGAATCGAATTTCAAAATGTTTACTTAGCGTGTTCAGCGGATGCCAGCCTTCCGGTAATTTACCACTTGAAGCGGCATTATAAAAAGTCTCGTCAACCTCGCTCCAATTCTTTGAATTGATAATCTCAATCCACTCTAATGGGTCCATCCCTTCCGGAATATCGCGGTAGCGATTTTCCATCTCCAGTTCCAAAGCGTCCGCTAGGATCTGTTCAGAAAGGTAATCTACAAATTGTTCGTCGTTGGGTAAGGTATAGTTCATGAATTTTCTCCTGTTATAGTCATGGCTGAAGAACTAGTGTTATGCGTCTTTACAGCCTTAAGTCGGGTTCGCGCCAATTGATTGTTTTGCACAAGATTGTTCAACCGCTTGCAATACTCGTTGACTACTGTATTTGCAATCGTTTTCGGTGTTGGTTTTAGGCCATTTTTAACGAACTCCCTGAGGTACTCGTCATAATGCTCAGCCAGATATTCCACCTGCTTCTTGCGGCGACCTGGATTTGCCCGAACAGAATCGACGTTCTCGTCGCCCTTGATTCCCTTACGGGTTGATAAGATGGGTAATGGGTTGGCAGGTGGTAGCAATTTGCGCTTCTTAAAATCCACCATCAACTCGCCGGTATTGCCCGTGAGTTTGCTGGTCGTTCTGCGCAGGATATCGTCCGCGCCCAAATTGTTCTCCGTAAACTTTTTCCACTCTGATGCATTAAAAAACGATTCGAGTGTTAAAAAGAATACGAAAAATTCCCCGTAGTTAGCGTCCTTTGCGAGCCAGTTGATCACCTGGTCGGTGGCCGAATAAAGGTTCTCTCTCGCAATATCGTTTAATCCAGCCGCCTCCAGGACTTCCAGCAAGCTAACTTCTTCAGAAGCTGCAACTGCCGTTTCAGAGTCAGAACTATCCTCCTCGGCGGGCGTGTCCATGTCACTATCCGTTGCCTGGGCCTGACCCACTTCGGGAAGATATTTGCTGTCCTCCCAATTTTCGAGTTCTTCCGGGTCAGGATCGTCCCGTTCTAAAACATCAACACGACTGCTTTCGTCATAAGCTTCATCTTGATCGGCCTGGCTAAGTAGGTACGATTGCAATTTTTCAAGATTTGCGATGTTCAGCGTATCTGGCAAACGGGTTTTGCCAATAATCGTCTGGATCCATTCCACAGTGTGGCGAATAGACCGGAGTACCTTGCGATTATGGCGTACTTCAATGGCCGGAGATGAAAATCCCTCTCCTTCCAGGAATCGCGTAATTTTAGCCAACTCTATAAAATGTCCTGCCAAAGGATCCTGGTGATTCAAGGGCTTTTGACTTTGGAGGAGTCCATCCATGCCCTTGATCTTGTTTTCCAGTTCGTCTTCCGGCAGAGCGAAGAGTCCAGGATACATCGTCCCAGACCGAAGTTCCTTAATATAAAGGACCGCTTTTTTGAGGTCGGTCGATACCTCACAGCCGGATTTACTTAAGAAGTTGATGGCGGTGTAGCAGGTTTTCATCTCCTTCATTAAGTCTACGCTGAAATTCTTTACCGCAACTCCATCGATATCAACGACATTACTGCCTTCATTCGATGCATTCAACAGGCGCTCGAGGGCAGCCGCGGCAGGTGCGACACCCAGGAGATTGGTGGTGGTGATGATTTTGGTGAGTTTGCTGTCAGCAAATGACTGCAAACGCTTTTCGAATCTATCATGCCATTTTTCGGCGTTTGGATCAGAATCAATCTGCATAAAAGCTTGTTGAAAACTATACAATTGCGATTCCGTCAAATCACCAAAAACGGCAACGCGATTACTCCCCAGGTCAGCTGGATTGCCGTAAGTATGACGTTTCGAAGAAGGTTTATTGACGCCAAGGACAAATTGCGTGCTGCAATTGTCCTCACAAAATTGCTTCAAATCCTCAATATCCTGCAGCATCATGGATTGGCCACTGATGAGATACGGATCATATCTGACGTTCCAGGCCAGCAAATCGCCACTGTTTCCCTTGATCAGTGGCCCATCCATCTCTACTTTATTACCGTTGGCGTCTTTTTCTTGGTAGGTTTCGTCCACCTTATAGCGCGGCTTCTTCCCACTGCTGGATTTCCCTATCGGCACCCTAAAAACGCTTTTGTGGATATTGGTCCAACTGTCTACAATGTCAGTGGCTGTATCGCTCAGCCAGCCTTGATAAACAACTTTGCCCTGCAGCTGTTTGTTCACCTGTTGCCTGACTTGACGATGTGCCCAGGGGTACAAAGTGCTCGCAAGTGTGGATCCATGAGCGATCTTAAAGGTCAGCCCTGTGGTCAGTATGTCAAACTCCATTTTGGCGGCCAGATCAGGGGCGGTCGACACAATCGGATCACCTGCCGCCGATGCGGAGAGTGCTTCACTCACTGCCTCAGATTCAGAGTACTTTTCGCGATTAATCTCTTTGTTGCACTTTACGACTGCTAGCACATCTTTAAACTTCTCTACTAGCCAGGGCTCGGCCTTTGTCTGATTCTGCAATTCTGCTTTGTTAACATTTGCAGTACGTCCTTTAAAAGGGCCATAACCGGGTTTCTTGACCAAATCCTCAAGATTCATCTGTGTAGGATCGAATCTGCGTGACGCTTCAGTTTTGAAAAAGTCGTTCAAGTGCATGGTTACCAAGTGAACCGAACGCTGGAGCGCGTTATTAAATTTCTTATTCATGGTTGGACTCCTAAAGAAGTGACTTCAGTTTACTCTGAATGGCATTGTGGCAGTTTGCGAATCAGCTTTTCGTTAATGCAGTTTTCTATTGGCATATCCGGATTACAGCTACGTAACTCATTGTAATAACAGGCTACGCGCGGGACATAGTGATAGGTTTCTTCGAGTTTCTCCGGGATAACCCAAATATCGTTGGTTGAGATCGGCAGGATCTTTCTCTTGACGTTTCCGCGACCAGCGTTATACCCCATCCAAACCAATGGTTGATTGCCTTCGTACGTCTCATGCAAATCTGCCAGGTTGGCAAGGCCAGCTTTTATGGAGATCTCTGGGTCGAGCAGACAAGCCTCTTTCGGAATACCGATGAAAGTCGCCGTTTCCCTCTGCACTTGGAACAGTCCCCTTGCATCAGCTTGGCTGACCACATACGGCATTGCATTGGATTCCACTTTCATAATAGCCGCAGCCTCGGCTGGGTCGAGGCCTAACGCGCGAGCTTCATCCATTGCCATCAAGTAGTACTCCAATTTTGGTAATGCTGGCTCAATTGGTGGACATTCTGCCGCAACGCATAATGGAGACAATATATTTGTGATAATTAGCAAGCTAAATCCTATCACTGGTTTGCTTCGATTCATGGAATTGTCCTTAGTATCTGAACTGGTTGTAGAAACACTGTAAGAGCACTACAAGTACTACAAACATTGCGTTGTTGTTCATTTACTGGGAATAGGAAAATCAAAAAGAGCAAAAAACAAAAAAATTTAAAAAATACCTAAGGCATGGTATTTCATTGCTTCGTCATTTGGAGATGGAGCATCAATTAGCGCCACAATATCAGTCAGTGCCTTGTCGATCCTGCGAAAACTTAAAGTTATTCTTGGTCCCCAGAGTGAACTGGGCATTCTAGCCTCGCACAACGAAATCCGTTTGCTTTCGGAAGCTAGATTTGTACAAGATTTTCTTCTAGTCGCAAAGTCCTAGTACTTAAACACAATGAAAATGCATATTTGAGATTATTGTAGTTCAGGTA
>JANQMN010000113.1 GCA_028280065.1 Hahella sp. | reverse complement strand
CGGCAAGATACTCACGGTACATCCTTGCTGCTGGGGTGGAAAGCCACGGCCTGGCGCCAGTAATTTAAAACATCGGAAAGTATGTTTGGCATGGCAATTTTTGCCGACCAGTCCAATTGGTCACGAATTTTTCCGCTCGATACTTGGGCGATCGGTATATCACTCGGGCGCATTCGAGCGGGATCCTGAATGACTTTTATGTCGTTGCGGGTAGAGAGAGCCAAGAGTCTTTGCAGCAGCGCAGCGATCTTGATGGGTTGATCCGCTGATATATTAAATGTCTCGCCGGAGGCGATTTGGTGCTGCTCCGCCAACACCAGTAAGTAGGCTTCCAGAACATCGTCCACGTGGAGAAAACTGCGTTGCGCGTCGAGGTTACCGACACGAATTTCGGGACTTTGCAGACCTGCTTCGATTTTGGCTATCTGCGCGGCAAAGGCCGGAATCACGAAACGTTCATTTTGCCCCGGACCGGTGTGATTGAATGGGCGAAGCCGGATGACTCTCAAGTTTTTTTGGTTTCGATAGCTGCTGCACAGCATGTCCGCAGCCGCTTTACTTGCGGCGTAGGGATTCAACGGCTCAAAGGCGTTGCTTTCCTGCAGCGGCACACCAGTGTTAAAAGCCCGCCCGTAACAATCACAGGAGCCTATCTGAGCAAAACAGCTGAAATGGTCCTGTTCCACTAAGCATTCCAGCATGATGCGAACGGCGTCGAGATTGGTCTTCCAGGTCAAGTCGGGTTGTTGCCAAGCCGTGGGCACATGGGACTGGGCGGCAAGGTTGATAATGCAGGTAGGCGCGATTTTTGCCAAACAATTGCGGATTTCCGGCGCTTTCGTCAAATCGCAGGCAAATGATATAGCGCCGGCCCTGTCGACAGGGTGGTCTGCCGCAGCGCTGTCTAAATGCAGTTTGGTGACAAACAGCTCGGATTCCGGGAAACGATCGGCTAGCGCAGGAACCAGTCGGGATCCGACAAAGCCGTAAGCGCCGGTAATCAGAATTCGTGAGAGCGGGTTCTGCATTCAGTTTGACAGTCCTAGCAAATGACGACCCGGCCAAGGGCCGTTAGCTTTTAAGTCTGGCGATATCGGCGTCGACCATTTCGCATATCATATTCTCCAGCGACGTTTCCGCCGACCACCCTAGAGTGGTTTTTGCCTTGGTCGGATCGCCCAGCAAAATGTCCACTTCAGCAGGGCGGAAAAAGGCCGGATCTATCACCAGATGGCGTTCCATGTTCAAATCCACATGGCGGAAGGCTATTTCCGCCATCTCCCGGACAGTGGTGGTGCGGCCGGTGGCAACCACGTAATCGTCTGCCTTATCCTGCTGCAACATCAGCCACATGGCCCGCACATAGTCCCGGGCATGACCCCAGTCCCGTTTCGCATCAATGTTTCCGAGGCGCAGTTCGTCCGCCAGTCCTAAATGAATACGGGCAACAGCATCCGTGACCTTGCGGGTGACGAATTCTATGCCCCGCAAAGGCGACTCGTGGTTGAATAATACCCCGCTGCAGGTAAACATCCCGAAGCTTTCCCGGTAATTTACCGTCATCCAGTGCGCATACAGTTTGGCGGCGGCATAAGGCGAACGTGGATAAAAGGGAGTGGTTTCGGTTTGCACGGGTTCCTGCACCAGGCCATACATCTCGGACGTCGATGCTTGATAACAACGTATGGCTGGATTTACTATACGCACCGCCTCGAGCACGTTGACTGCGCCTATTCCGGTGACCGTACCGGTCAGGATAGGTTGCTGCCAGGAAGCTTTCACAAAGGATTGAGCGCCAAGGTTATACACTTCATCAGGTTTGTGCTCAGTCATAATCCGGATGAGGCTGGCGAGATCTGTCAGGTCGCCTTCAAGCAGCTCTACCTGGTCTGTGATGCCCAGCCAATCGAGACGCCAATTGGCTAAATCCGAAGAACTCCGGCGTGGAGCCAGGCCGATAACGCGATAGTCCTTTTGCAACAGCAACTGGCTCAAATAAGCGCCGTCCTGACCGGTTATACCTGTAATAAATGCGGTTTTTTGACTCATTCCAGCTCTTTAACAAGATTGTCTATAAATAAAGAGGCGGGATTTTAACACCTCTCCACGGGGTTGGACAGAACTATGATTTTCAGCTCGGCCGGCTTTTTAGCCGGCTTTCTGCCTATTGTTCTACTGGGCTATTTGCTGCTCCGGTGGAAACAGTGTTGGCATGCCAGCCAGGTCTGGTTGTTGTTGAGTTCATTCGTCTTTTACGCCTTTTCAGGCTGGAACACATTGCCTGTTCTGCTCGGTTCGATTGCCTGTAATTTTACCTTTGGCTATGGATTACACCTGCGGGATGTCGGTAAGTTGCCCGGCCCGGCTGTCCTCTCGAAGCGGGTGCTTTTGGGGCTGGGAATCGGCTTTAACCTGACTTTACTTGGCTTTTTCAAGTACTGGTGTTTTATCAAAGGGCATTTCACTGCCGCTGCCTGCACTACCGGGATCGAACTGCCGCTGGCCATTTCTTTTTTTACCTTCCAGCAAATTGCCTGGTTGTGCGATGTCTACAATGGCAAGGTTGCCAGGGTAAAACCGGTCAACTATGCCTTGTTCGTATCTTTTTTCCCGCAGCTGATTGCCGGACCCATCGTCCATTACCGCTACGTACGTAAGCAGTTTGACCGGCGTCGAACGCTGCCAAAGGGGTCCTTGTTTTTTCTCGGGCTGGTGATTTTTAGTCTGGGCATGGCAAAAAAGGTGCTATTGGCCGATCCGTTAAAAAATATGGTGGATGCGGTCTACATCGCTGCCGCCGATCCCAATTACGTTTTACAGTTTACGGATCTGGTCGTTGCCAGTATCGGCTATGGATTACAACTGTATTTCGATTTTTCCGGTTATGCGGATATGGCAATCGGATTGGCCGCGATTTTCGGCATTCGCTTACCGATCAATTTTAGAAGCCCTTATCGAGCCGCCAGTATTATAGATTTCTGGCGCTGCTGGCATATTACCCTATCCCGGTTTTTAAGAGATTACCTGTATATTCCGATGGGCGGCGGCTTTCGAGGTAAAACGCGCCGCTACGTCAATCTATTGATCACTATGCTGTTAGGCGGTCTCTGGCATGGCGCCGGATGGGGGTTTGTGCTGTGGGGCGGCGCTCATGGATTGCTGTTGACGGTTAATCATTTAGGGCGAGAGTATTTACCCTACTCTGCGCCGAAGATTTTCAATTGGGTTCTCACCTTTTTAGCCGTCAATCTACTCTGGGTATTGTTTCGGGCAGATTCCGTTGAACAGGCGTTTTCCATTTATGCGAGCTTGTTAAACCCGGCAATCTGGGTAGCCGATTGGTCCTGGTGGAAGGTATGGCTGGAGTCCGACTGGTTGCTGAATAGCGCCAATCTGGACAGGGTATTACCCGCCATATTGTTCTTTTCGGCAACCATTGTTGCGCTCCAACCTCATAGCACCACCAGAATTTGGTCGGGTGGAACAGGCAAACCCAATCCCTGGATATGCGCTTTCGCCGGTGGTTGTTTGTTTTTCGGCATTAGGCAACTATTGATTGTTGAGCCGGCAACCTTTGTTTATTTCAGGTTTTAACATGCAAAGCGTAATCATTTTTTTTGGCGGATTCGTATTGAGTGCAGTGGCCTGGATAGGCCTGGTGGCAGGGCAACTTGGCACCTTGCTGCCGAGTTCCGTTTGGGTGGATAGCGTTTACGAAGTGAAATTTGCCAGGGCAAAACAACTTGTTTCTCCAAAACTGGTATTTATCGGTGGGTCCAGCCTTTTGTTCGGTCTGGATTCAGATTATCTCGAAGAGAAACTCGGCTTTCCGGTGTTGAATATGGGAGTGAATGCAGGTATGCCTTTGCAAATGATCGTGGGCCGGGGAATTTCGACATTAAACTCCGGCGATGTAGCCGTGTTCGTCCTGGAATACCCTTTGTACAGTGAGAATCGAGATTTTACCGCAGGCCATATCGACTTCTTGTTGAGCCATCCCCATGAGCTTGCCAGTTTTCCGATGCCGGATAAGATGCGAATTCTGTTGGCAACACCATGGAAACGGCTTTGGCAGGGCTACTTGGGGTTGCCCGGTGGCTTTGATCTAAGCCGGAATCTGTATGGTGCGCATAATGTCGATCGGTATGGAGACCAGATCCATACTTCGCTCGCAAGCCGTCAGCCGTGGATGGATGAGGCGATTGCCGCAAGCCGGTTAAAGCACTATGGACGGGACTTTATCGAAGACGCTCGGGGAGTGCGCTTGTTGTCGGCCGTAGCCAAAGAGCTTGAGAGCCGAGGAGTTTGCGTATTGTTTCTGCCGCCGCCAATGCTGACGCAGGATGCCTATGTCAATGATGCCGTCGAACAAGCCTACTATAAAAATCTGCCGGCGTATCTGGAAACTTATGGACTAAAAATGCTCAAGACACCTCACGCCTATATGTACCCGAAGGAGTACTTTTTTGATACGCCTTTTCATTTGGTTGATGAAAGAAGGCGAGAGCATACGGCTGGACTTTATTCTGTTCTGGCAGATGCTGGAAGAATAGCATGTGACGAAGTTTAAAATATGAGGTTGAGACCTACCCTGATCGACGAGTCTTTTTCTCTAACTCTGACATCTACGCCTTCTTTTCGATTTCTCAATCTGTGGTTGTAAGAGTATTGGTCATAGCTGATGCTATAACCGATGTCTGAGGTTATTTGATCACGCCAAACGAAGCCGAACTTTATCCCGGATGTACTTCCGGTGCCTTCAGGTACGGTATTGCCAAACAGTGATTCTTTTATCACAGCATCAAGCCAAGCATACCCGGCATTTAACGAGATCGAGCCTGTGGAAGTTATTGGCCAGGCATAGCCACCGCCAACAAATATCCCTTCATGAGAAAATTCATAGTCCGAATTGGACGTACCTATCGCGGTTTGCTCGTGGTTACGGTAGCCGATAAAGCAATAACCTAAATCATAAATCGTAGTGCCAATAGCGATGTTGAACTCCCTTTTTTTTGAGGTCCAATTGATGATTGCTCCCTGTTCGGCAAATACTTGAGTTACCGTATCTTCGCTGGTCGTTTGGTAATAGCCGTCAAAAAAATACCCTTGATAACTGGCAGTGAGCCCAAACCGGTATGAAATCGGGTGAATTGCAAAGAAATATTCCAGGTCTCGAAATCCAACCGGTGTAGGCACAGTGCCGTCAAAATCGATTGAATAGTCCACCAATCCAATTTCGACTCTTGGATTGATTAACAACTTATCTTCAGCCGGTGAGGAAGCGGAGTATGCGCCTAGTAACAGGAAGTTACATGCAGCTATGGAAATAGAATATTTTATTTGGATATTTTTCATCGAGCCTAATTGCCGACATCTTTGGTTAGAAAATATAGTTAATTCCAAATCTTAGATAGGTTTCTTCTTCTTGGGCTTTTACATCAATTCCGGAGTTTCTATTTTTCAGTTTATGGTCATATCTATATCTGTCCAAACTAAAAGAATATCCGAAATTTTCCGTTAGCTGGCCGCGAAAGCTGATGCCAAATTTTAGTCCGGTTCCATCTCCCCTTGACTTCGGGAGTTCGAATCCAAATAGTTTTTCGTCAATAGTAGAATCTACCCGTGAATAGCCGGCATTCAAGGCTACAGTGCTTTGTTCGGTAATACCCCAGCCATAGCTACTTCCGATAAAGTATCCAGCGTGCTTGAACTCATACGAGGAGTTGGAAATCCCTTTTCCTGTCTGCTTTTGGCGTCTATAACCAACGAAGATATTAACTTGACTTAGAACTGAATAGCCTAAGGTGAAGTTGGATTCCGTCTTTTTTGCTTGCCAGGTTTCTGCCGCCCCTAGCTGAGGGAATAGTTGTACCGTTGAGTCTTCTGAGGAGATTTGGTGGTACGCATCAACAAAAAAATCTCCATAAATCCCTGTAGCGCCAAATCTGTAGCTAAAGGATTCGGTATGAAACGCAAACCGGCTTTCTTGAACTCCCGTTGGAAAGGGAATCAGACCCGAGAAGGAAATGCTGTACTCGTCAAAACCCATTTCGATACGGGGAACAAACTTGAGGGTATTGGCAAAAGCATTCAATGAAATACCTACCAGAACAAGAGCAAGTAATAATGAACTAAGCATATTCATTTTTGGTGGATTACCTGAATACTGTAATTAACGACAATTGAAGACCCGGTTACACTTAATTCCTAACGAATATGTATGTGGCGAAGTCCAATATCTACTCGCATTGCTAACATTGTCACAACGGTGTCAGAACATCGTGCCATACTTAAAGACTAGCCAAACTTTCCAACAATTAAAAAGCTTAGAAAAGACTGTTATGTTCTGAAAGGTCTTTTTGTCGCTAACAAGTAAAATTTGGCAGGCATCAAGCTGTATAAAAAATATTCAGTCATGTGGAAGAATTTTTGACCAATCGCAATACAAAATTTACTTCCGTTATTAGGCTGAAAATGATGAAAGGGTCGAGAAGAGTATAAGAAATGATCGAAAACAGTTATTCACGCACACCAGGCTTTCAGGCAGTTCAACGCACAACTGCCGTCGTATTGGCCGGAGGAAAGGGCTCCCGGCTCAAAGAGTTAACGGCAAGAGTCGCAAAGCCCGCTGTTTCTTTTGCCGGCAAATACCGGATCGTTGATTTCACGCTATCGAATTGTGTGAACTCGGGGATACGGCGTATTGGCGTATTAACCCAGTATATGGCTAATGATTTGATTCGTCATTTGCAGGCTGGTTGGGGGCGGATCAACCCGGAATTAATGGAGGGCGTGTTCATTATCCCTGCACAGCAGCGCACCGGTGAACTTTGGTATCGCGGTACCGCGGACGCTGTTTATCAAAGCATGGATTTATTGGACAAGGAACGTACCGACCGACTGCTTATATTAGGCGGCGACCACATTTATAAGATGGACTATTCCCGCATGGTGAACTTCCATATCGAAAAGGGTGCGGACCTGACTGTCGCCTGCATTCAAAAACCCTTAGATTTGGCAAGTTCATTTGGCGTGATGTCTCTGGACAAAGAAGGCCGTATCACCGAGTTTAATGAAAAACCCGAGAATCCCCAGCCGGATCCATCCAATCCTGAGCTGGCCATGTGTTCCATGGGAATCTACATATTCAATTTCGACGTCCTTGAGGAAGAGTTGAACGCTGCGGTAAACCGGCCGGGTTATGGTCACGACTTCGGACACGATGTTATTCCCTGGATGATAGGCCGGCGCAATGTGTATGGCTATGTGTTCAGCGAGAAGGGCCACCCCTGTCGGACTGCCTACTGGCGAGATGTCGGAAATCTGGATCAATACTATGCAGCCAGTATGGATTTGGTGCAGCCGCTTCCGGAGCTTGATATTTATGATCCGAACTGGCCGATCCAAACCCTGCAATTACAGCGCCCTGGTGCCAAACTGGTGTTTAACGACAATGACCGACGCGGTATGGCAACGGATTCGGTGCTTTCTGCAGGGGTCATTATTAGTGGCGCTTCGGTGACTAAAAGCCTGCTGGGAACCGATGTTCGGGTAGAAGAGCACAGTGTCGTTGCCAACTCGGTGTTATTGCCGCGTGCTTCCATCGGTAAAGGCTGTCGGATCAAGCGCACTATTATCGGTGAAGACTGCCAGATACCGGACGGCATGATCATCGGTGAAGACAGCATAAGGGATAAAGAGCGCTTTACGGTGTCGGAATCGGGTGTAGTCTTGGTCACCCAAAACATGCTGCGCTAGTCTTCTGACTCGGGTCTCACTCCTCAAAAAAGCCTCCGATCAAATCGGCGGCCTTTTTTCATATTTTCTGTCAACCGGAATTCCTTAACAACGTTGTTAACCATGAAAAGCGCTTTCGTATGTCATGTTTTAACTTAATGCAAATAGGAAATCCGATGAAAAACTACACAAAAGTTAGTCTGGCAGCTGCGTTGTCCGTGGTTGTCGCAACCGTTGCTGTTAACTCTCACGCACGCCCGTTTCAACGTATTGAAGCATTGAATTCTACCGACGAGGTCCCAGAGCTGGTTGGAGAGAGAATGTTTAACCGGTTGGATACTGATGCAGACGGCTTTCTGGTCATAGATGAGCTATTGACGCCTCGTATTGACAGGGCGCAACGTGGCTTCGACCGCGCCGATACCAGTGAAGACGGCCTAATCGATTTTGACGAATTTTCGGCGCGCCGCGGCGAACGACATGAATTTGTCGAAGAAAATGAAGAAGAGCTCCGCGAGTGTGTGGAACAAGCGCTAGGCGAAGAAGTGGAACCTGAGCTGCTTTCTCTGGAAGAGTCTTTTGCGGAAAAAGACCTGAATAGCGATGGCTATATTGATTTCTCAGAAGCGGAAAGTCAGGTGACGGAACGTGTAACGGAACGGTTTACCGCCAATGATTTAAACGGCGATGGACTTTTGGATATGGACGAGTTCTCCGCTGCAGCGGAAGCTGCCAAAACGAAGCGCGACGCAGTTCGCACCTGTGTACAGCAAATCCGCGAGGACAGCGAAGATTTCACTGCTGTTACAGACGGTACAGGCAAACAGATCCAGCTGTAATCAAAAGTTTATGGTTCAGGCAGTCTTTAATACTGCCTGAACCGGACGCTGCATCCGCAATCTTACCCCGGCGGGCCATCCGATTGGTTAATAGATATCACGAAATTCAACTTCCTGAATACCGCTATTCGTGCTTTTGACTTTCACTTGTTTGGCCCGGAAATAGTAGGGTTGAACTATCGGGGAGCCTGTTTCGGGTAAAGCGAAATAAAGTGTCGCAGTTTGCCCGGAGCGGGCTTGCGCCAGTATGTACAGCACCAGTGCCCGCTCGCTTTCGTGGTAGCCGTTCTTCCAATGAAATGTTTTGGGTGTTCCAACCCCGTTTAGATATAGCCAGGTGCTGCCGTATTGGTAATCGATCATGGCGTTTTGCCAGGTCCGGTAGGTGTGGCCGATTTTCTCGTCCAATGCCGGATATTTCAGGGAAAGCGTCCAAGCCGCCTGATCGAGTTCCGCATATTCCCACCAGGCTGAACCGCGGGTGTCGATGTGAGAGTTCCAGAAACCCACCTTATCCGTCATTTTGGAGCCTTCCGGTAACTTTTGATCCGGGCCTAATACCTCCAACAGTTGGTATTCGCCAAAAGCCCGCTCAAGAACCGATAGCAGACCTGAAGCCGCCCACTCCGAAAGCTCCCGGTTACCCGTGTTTTGGCCGACCAGGTAAAGCATCCAATAGGCTTTGCTGGTGTGGCCGAAATCACCGTGCCGGGATTTGTGGCTTTGTCCGCTTTTGTGATGGATATAGCCGTAAAAGCGTTGCTCGTCGTCAGAGTGAAATTGGTAGCGGAGCACATCCGCCAGCCAGCTCAAATCTTGCTTCCAGCTCTCCTGCAAGGTATCGGGCATGAGAGGGTAAAGCAGCAGCATATAGGCGTTAATCTGATCCAACTGCGCGACCAATTCCTGTTGATTGGCGAATTGTTCGTCTCCGTCCTGCAGAACCCATTTCAACATATCCTTGTCGAGGTCGCGGTATTGACTGAAGACATAGTCCTTTATCCTCACGATATCCTGGAGTAGCGCCGCATCGCGGGTGAGGTAGTACAGCATTGCCAGACCCAGCTGTGCATAAGCCAGATCCTGGCTGGTGCGCTGCCTTGGTAACAAGCCGGGTTTACCATTAGCGTCGATATAGCTCACCACACTGCCGTTGTCTTGGAGCAGCGCTTTCCGGATATAGTCAACACCTGCTTGGGCATGTTTAAGCGCTTCCGGGTTACCGGTTAGATGAAATATTACGCCATAAGTAAAAGCCTGGCGGGAAATCATTCGGGTATATTGACGGCCGAGTTTTGCGACCAGCCATTCCCGGGAAACCAGTTCCGCACAGGGCGCCTTTTCATTGAATGGCAGGCCGTTGTTACAGCGGAATGTCGGAAAATTCCCGTAAGGCTCCCCGAGTGCACTCTTCTGCATAAAATAAGGCACTATGGTTTCCTTGAAGTCATGCAGTACCCGATTGCCGTTTGGTAAAGGCGGGGGACCTGCGGCCGAAAGCGGCAGACTATTCAGCAGAAGCAAAAAACTGCAAAGGAGATTTTTAAACATGCGCTATCCTTGTTGAGCGAGAAAAACTTAATGGAATTCCAGTTGGCCGGTGAGATGTAAATCTGTGTTGCCTGACCATACAGCAAGTTCCAACGTAGGCGACTGTTGGGCATGGAGGAGTTCCAACCTTAGTTCGGTACCGATAAACACCGGTTTCTTAAACGAAAAATCGGCTGTGACTACGTCTGATCGGCGCTGGACTTTAGGGAGTTCGCGAGCCCAAAAATGCGAGACCTGGCACATGCCGTGGGCGATGGCTTTGGGATAACCGAATAGTTTCGCAGACCAGTCAAACATGTGAATAGGGTTGCGGTCACCGGTTAGGGCGGCATACTGCTTCACCACACTGCGTTCGGCGTGCCAACTCCCGGTAATACCGGCTTCATTCGGTAGCCGTATGTCCCGGTCGATTTTTTTATTCCGTTTTGGTCTACGTTTTAGGAAGAAACTTTCCGAACTGGCGATGGTGGTATCGTTCTGAATAATGTCAGCAAAAGTGGAAAATTTTTCACCATTATCCTGAGGCTGAAGCGGCCCAAGCCGCATGCTCACTGCCAGTGGTAAACTCGGGTTGATGGGAGCACTTTGCTCAAAGCGTTGCCCGATATGCAATAACCCCATTAGTTTAAACGGCATTTGCGAGTCCGACATCATAAATAACTGCGCTCGCTGTAGAAGCACATAGATAAAGGGCAAGGGAACTTTTTGTTCCGGGGAGGAAAAATTGAAAATGCGTAGATACTTATTTAGTTGGCCGCTATCCAATTGAAATGGATTGAGCTCTAAATCCAGTGCGGGCCAAGGCTTTTCGGGGTTTTCGGATTTCTGAAAAATGCGCCAATAAAGTTCTAGTGTACTAGGCAGTTGCGAGATATTGAGTTCCATACTTTGTACCAGCCGGTATTGATTGGAATGCAGGCGTCAGGAGTGTCGGTTTGCAATAATAACCCATTCCTGGCTTAGTGGGGTGATTGAATATCAAGAGCTTATCAGAATTTTCTGTATCATAAGGGAAGTAAAAATATGTCCACAATCAGCTTTAGTTGCTACGTTGGTGATGAAACGTTTTCTTAGGATACCGACGAACAGATGACGGTCTTTCTGGAGCTTCTGATAAAGCTCTTGCCTCTTTATATAACCATGGGGCTGGGTTATCTCTCCGCCCGCTGGTTTGCTTCCAAGAGTGAGCATTTTGCCGGTCTTATGCTCTACATCATAACGCCCATTGTCTTTTTCAGCGGGGTAATGGGCACACCGCTAAAGCCGGAAGCTATTTTCATCCCTTTATTGGTTTGGTGTATCTGCCTATGCAACTGTTTACTCTTTTATCAGCTTGGGCGTCGGTTATTTCGGGATTCCCGGGCAAATATTCTTAGCCTGGTGGTTGCAACAGGTAACACAGGATATTTTGGCATCCCGGTGGCGCTGTTGTTATTCGGCGAAGACAACTTGAGTATCTATATTACTTGTATGTTTGGAACTGCCCTTTTCGAGAATAGCATGGGATATTACATGGCAGCGAAAGGTTACCGAGGGGCAAGGGAAAGCTTTCTTCGCGTATTGCGTCTGCCTTCCCTGTATGCTTTTTTTCTGGGTTTTGCGCTCAATATCAATGGATTTCAAATCCCGGCCTTGTTTGATCCTTTTGTGGATGGTATGCGTGGAACTTATTCAATTCTGGGAATGATGTTAATCGGCATGAGTATGGCTGGCACCAGCCTTTTAGGTAAAGACCACCTGTTTACAGGGCTGTCGCTTATCGGAAAGTTCGTCTGTTGGCCTATCTGGATTGGGCTTGTTATCTGGCTGGATAGTCAAGTGCTTCATTTATTCTCGCCTCTGGTTTACCAATCGTTGTTTTTAGTGGCTATAGTCCCGGTCGCAGCGAATACCGTTGTAATCGCGATTCTGGTCAAGGCAAATTACAAACAAGTGGCTGCGGTTACCTTATTGAGCACATTGGTAGGGCTTTTCTACATTCCGTTGATGACGGCGGTTTGGATGTAGTCCGAGGAGTTTTCTAATAATTACATTGGCCACCGAATAATTAAAAAAATATAGCGCCAATCACGATAAAAGTCGCCACAAGCGCTAAAGCGGGAATTTTTTGATAGCGAAGCAGATAAAAGCCAGCTGCAACCAATGCCATGTCCAACCCGCCGGTTACGCTGCTGGTAAATACGGGGGTGAACAAGGCGGTTGCTAACAGTCCTACGACCGCCGCGTTAATTCCGGCAGTAGTCGATTGCAGGGCTTTATTTTCTGTGATCGCCAGCCAACTATTCTGCAAACCGCTCAGCAATAAGAATCCGGGAAGAAAGATAGCAGTGGTGGCGACGAGCGCTCCCCAAAACATGGCTTCGTTGTGCATCGATGCGCCGAGAAAGCCTGCCAGCGTAAACATGGGTCCGGGAACTGCCTGCGCAGCGGCATAGCCTGTAAGAAACTGGTCTTCAGAAACGCCGCTACCCAATAATCCCTGCAGTAGCGGCAAGACTACATGGCCGCCGCCAAACACCCAACTGCCGGCTTGGTAAAAACTGTTGGCAGTGGCAATAGTTGCAGAAAATTCGGAAAACAGCGGCAGGAGAATAAGCAGGCCGAGAAATCCCAACATTGGACGCAACCTAATGTGCCTCGCAATACTTTGCGGCGACTCCCGGTGAGATGACGACTGTGGTTTCCTATCCCTGTACCAGTGACTATTCATCGTTATCCAACCAACAAAAGCGCCAGCAACGATAACGAATATCTGCGCCAGCAAACTACTCCATAAGAGCAGTACGATTGCCGACCCGTAACAAATCAGACGCGCCAGCGGCTGTTGACAGAACTTGCCGTACATACCCAACAAAGCATCGGTAACGACAACGACGGCAACCAGTTTTAACGCGCGGATTATTCCGTCCCAAAAAGTTTGTGCGGATTCACCTAGGGTCCAAGTGGCAAGAATCCACATTATTAAGAAAGATGGCAGCGTAAATCCGATAAAAGCCATGATCGCCCCGGAATATCCGGCTCGCTGAAATCCGATGGCAAATCCCAGCTGGCTGGAAGCGGGCCCGGGAAGAAACTGGCACAGTGCAAGTAAGCTGGCAAACCGCGATTCATCCAACCATTGTTTTTCGGTGACGAAGACCCTTTGAAAATAACCGATATGCGCCATAGGGCCACCGAAACTGGTACAGCCTAGCAGTAAAAAGGTTTTAAATACTTCCCGCATCGGTCAGATTCCTGGAATCGAAGATTTGGAGCAAATGAAGGCAAAATGGTAACAACAGGATACCCTAAATTACAGAAGAGCTGACAAGCTGGCCGAATATACCATCGAATCGGTGTGTTTTTTGATCTAAAATGGAACTCTACGTAGAAAGAAGGTGGTCGTTATGCCAATTGGTATCAATAATTCCTATAGTCTGCCGCAGATAAATGACAATCGTATTAACCAGAACTTCCAGCGCATTAGCTCGGGGGAACGGATTAACAGCGCTGCTGACGACCCGGCCGGCTTGGCTATTTCCAATCGGCTTGGCACTAGGATTGACGGTTTCACGGCCTCCATTCGCAATGCCGGAGATGGTGTCTCGCTAACCCAATTGGCCGGAGGCGCGCTCAATCAGGTTAATGATAATCTCGCGCGGGTTAGAGAACTATCTTTACAGGCGGCTAATGGGACGCTCAATAATCAAGACCGGCAAGCCCTGCAGGCGGAAGCCGATCAGTTGTTGCAGACTTCCCAGGATATTTTGCAAAACACCAGTTTCAATGGTGTAAACCTGTTTGCCAACGATAATGACAGCACTTTCCAGGTAGGCCCGGATGTCGGCAGCAATGTCACTGTTGGAGGCAGAAACTTATTGGAAGAACTGAATGACGGTGGCCTGCAATCGATTGATATCAGTTCCCAGGCAGGGGCTCAATCAGCGTTAAGTGTCATTGACCAATCCCAAGAAACCATTAATGAGCGGGCAAGCGAGTTTGGCGCTGTCGCAAACCGGTTTGAGTCGGCAATTAGAGAGTTCCAAGTAGCGCGGGAAAACGCTGCTGCAGCGCAAAGCCGTATCCGGGATACCGACATTGCCGAAGCGGCTAGCAGTTTGATATCCGAACAGGTTCGAAACCAGACGCAAATCGCTGTTCGTGCACAGGCAAATGCACAATCTCAAAATGTATTGCGGCTGCTGTCTTAGCCAAAGGAATTAGCTAGCGGCATCTACTACTTCTTTGCAGGTGACGATTGGCAGCCACAACTCCTTGGTTGATTCAGTATCTGGTTCGACCGGTATAAATCCATACTGCCTGTAGTACATTTCTGCTTCCGTTGTCTTAGGGTCAACGAATAAACCAATTGTAGATACATGTTCCGCCACAATTACAGTCCTATAAATGGCGTCAACAAGAAGATTCTGTCCAATTTTTTCCCTTTGACAGGTAAGATCGACAGCAAGGCGTGCTAACTTGACTGCACTAAGTGGGTGTGGGTATTTGTTATAATCTTTATGCTGCAGAGACGTAGTAACTGAGTAGCCCGTAAGTGTGTAATAGCCAAGGATTTTATCTGGGGCTGTCTCAGAGCAGGCTACAAATGTTTTAGCGATGTGCCTAGTAGTTTTCTGTCGTGCTTGTTTTCTTATAAACTCGTTTAATTCTCCAACTCCACAATCAAATGCTTTACGGTTGTGGTGCTTGCCTATTGCTTCAATAATCAGAGGAATCTACCTCTTTCCTATATTGTTTTGCTGCCCGAAGGAGCTTGGGGCTGGCCTTCGGTGGGTTTGCCATCGCCCTTACCAGTGCATCGGTTCCGGCCATAGTAAGTTGCAAGGTTTCGGTTTGTTCAATAACTTCTCGTGCCCTAACTACTGCGCTTTCAATGAGAAACTGTGAAACAGTTGCTCCGGAATAGTCTGCCGCCCTCTGGATGGTTTCTTGGATTTCAGCTGTGGTGCGAGCAACTAAACGGGTTTCTTTACGCTCGGAAGGGTTTGCCATGTTATCGCCTATATAATAGGTATGCTTTCAGTAGGTGCCATTATGGCATACAAGTGGTTGGCTAACCAATCGCCTCACTCGTCTGCTCGTGCAGCTTATCGTAGGCAGCCTGACTGACATAGATGGTTTTGCCATCAATCTTGATAAAGCCTTTTTCTTCAAGAAGTTTCATCGCCCTGCCGGCTACTTCTCTGGAACAGCCTACCATTCGGGAAATTTCCTGTTTCGTAAAACGAATTACCCGAGCATTATCGGTTACCCTATCGGCGTTGCGCGAAAGATAAACCAGGGTTCTGGCAATCCGTTCGGCCACGTCATGAAACGCGAAGTCGGAAACTTTTTGCGTGGTGGTCTGCAGTCGATAGACGAGTTGGCGGCCTACTGCGTAAAGCACTTCGACATTGTTTTCGACTAATTGGCGGAATTTACCATAGTTGGTGATGGCGATATCGCATTCGCTGTGGGCAATCACCCAAGCAGTGCGAGTGTAATTGGAGTAGAACAGCCCCATCTCCCCGATAAACTCGCCCCTACTGAGGTTGGCTACGATCATCTGTTCCCCTTCGGGGCTTTCGACAATCACCATGACCGAGCCACGCACAATATAAAACAGGCGGTCACTGCGATCGCCGGCACGAATGATTACCTCATTCTTTTTGTAGTGTTTACGAATGCAGTGCGACAGAAACAAATTTTCTGTCTTCTCATCCATAAAATTCGGGATAGCCATGGTCTTTTATTTATCGCGACAAACTCAAACAGCCCCAGTATGAAAATGGTGAAGAGTTGTCGTTTTTCTGGTCTTATTTAGAAGATAGGCGGCAAACTGCAATATTACAATTTGACAAACCGCCGAGGCCAGTACTTTGCCAACATTATTGATATAACTTATTGATTTTTAATATAGGGGAGTGAAGCCTCCGGAAGGCTCCATCATTCACAGAATGCGGAATAATCAACGGACCCAGGTAGTAGCTCCAAGTGCCTCTACGCCAGGAGTTAGTTGGGTTTCAAAAATGTAGCCCGCCTGGGTGCCATCTGCCGAGACGGCGCCTTCAATAAAAGAAGGAGAGTCCGGGTCACTGCGCAGCGTACCCAGTTCGCTCATGCTTCCATGGCCGAGAACTGAAATAGGGTCGGCGATGCTTTCAGAGGAAACATCCAGTCGAGTGGCAAAATTGGCGGTATCAAAGTCCACTAAAAGGGCTGGATTACTAACCCATGCTTCTTCCAGTTCGTTAACGCGGCGAATATAGGTTTCATAGGCATTGAGCTTAAAAGAAACCTTGCCAGTTCCTTGTACAGGCTGGTTCCGGTTTTCGTTGTCTTCCAACAGCACGAATACGCTATTGTTCAAGCTGCGGTACCAGTTCCCGGCATTGATAAGTCTGCCAATGGATTGATAAGTGGGATCATCGCTTGCCATATGTAACCAACGACCCCAAACGAAAGTGTGGTCGGCGACTAATCCTGCGTCATTGGGTAGGTTCTGACCTGCCGTGGATCCAATATCGTATGCTTCTCTCAATAAAGCCCTGGTATCCAAGTAGCGGTCCAGGTCGTTTGTTACCGGATTAATGACTTCTGCAGGACTATTAGCGACCTCTTGAGACTGGTCGGTATCGGGAGTTTGCGAGACTCTACCCTCGCTTTCAGAATCGCCACTAAAATCTATTTCTTCGGGTAAAGGGGGAACAATTTCGTCAGGTGTATTGCTTTCTCCGGCTGCCCTTTGGGTAATGCTATCGCGGGTGACTTCCAGCATCTTCATGGAATCTGCGGCACTAAGTTCCAAAGCGGTACTGCCTTCACAAGGACCGACTCCCTGGGCTAAACAACCGGCAACAAAAGGTGACACCACCACTCCGCCTTTGCGGACGGCTACGCGGGTAATGTCATCAGTTGTATATACGGTAAAATCGGTACCGCGAACGCCTATGGCAGCAACAGGTGTGTTTAGCCTATATTGCGACTTGTTCAGTTCACCGGCTTTCCCGGTTACCGACCGGGCGATTCCTTCTTCAAGCTCAAATTTCACCTGATTGCCGGTCGTATCGAAAGGATCATAGCGATATTCAGTGATTCTAAGCCGACTTTCCGGCCGTATGCTGACGAAGGCTTCGTCAACCATTTTCAGGTGGACATGGCTGGAGGGGCCGGTCAGCACCACATCACCTACGCGTACTTTCGAACCTCTTTCAAGCAGTTCCGAAGTCACCGAGCCGCGCAATACTTGGGCATCGCCAACAGAAAAGACAACAGTGCCCACGGGATTTGGAGTGATATAACGAGGAGGGTGATCTTCTGACCAAACAATCCTGGGAAGTAATAAAAAGGTTCCAAGGACTAGAGATAGAATTCTACCAAAAAAAAATGATTTCGAAGTTTTCACTTCACACCCTAATTTTGGAATTAACAAATGCAACATTTATATTGAGTTCCTTTGGCGGTTTATAAACCGCTAATGGGGGGGTTCCCCTTTTAAAATTCCATTCTTCATACTAAAGCAAACGCAATAGTCAGCACAGGGATGACTTTTCGTCCTTTATTGTAGCTAGAATAGATCAAAAAAGGCACAGTCGACTGAGAAAGTTGACAATTATTTGATCTAAACATTGCACTGCGGCGGTATCTTACCACCATTAGTACTTCATCCACATGACAAAGAGTGTATCAGTATGTTTTGCGTGTGAAAATATCCCACGAAAATTAAATTTTAGCTAATCTGTTGTGACCAAAGCTGATATTTTCTAAAGTGACGTCCCCAAGCCGCCGCCCAGAGGGCTTGGTGCGCAAGTATTTGACAGATTGCGTCATGCGTAAATCCGTGACCGGAAGAGTATTACATGGAATTAGTGGAAACTAACTACGGGAAACTACTATATAAATGTACGAGCTATCTGTCAGCAATACGATTTTGTTTATATTTTAGTCAGTTTCACCTTCGCACGCTAAAATTCAACTTTCGTTAGTGTAAATGAAGCGCATATTTTTCAGTGTTGATCTCAGAACGCATATTCGATTTCGATTGGCTGCACTACTCTTGGCAGCTCTTTCCTCATCATCTGTAATGGCATATGAAACGGTACTAATTCAGCATCTCGAGTTGGGGCAGAAATCGGAGGCTTACGGTTGGTTGCAGAAAAATTTGTCCAGATACCGGGAAGATCCCCGATTTAATGATCTTTTGGCCCAGCTTGCTCTGGCGCTGAATGATTATGATGGCGCAATAACCGCACTGGAACGGTTAGTCAAGCTTCAACCTTCTCACCTCGGCGCGCGATTGGATTTGGTTATCGCTTACCGGCAACAAGGTCAAATAGAGAATGCCACCGAGGAGCTGAAAGAACTGTTAATAAAGGTCAGCCGCCTCGAACGTATGCCCGTTAATGTTGCAGATGCCATAGCCAAGTTGGAAAAGGAGTTGATTCTAACGCCCCGCAGAAGAAACTTTTACGCCGAGCTGGAAGTTGCAGCTGGAAGAGATACCAATGTCAATCAGGGTTCCAGTATCAACGAGTTTATATTAGACCTTCAGAATCCCACACCCATCGTGTTAGGCGAAGAGAGTGTCGAACAAGCCGACAACTACGCATCAACCTTGTTACAATTCGGTGCGGTAAGTTCCAAGGCCTGGTGTGATCGTTCCTTCCTTTGCGGCGATATCTATATGTATGCAGGACAGCGTCTGCATAATGAAGAGCGGCAATACGATCGATATGATTTGGGACTGATGGGATCGCTCAACTTATTTCAGGTCAAGCATCCCTGGTATGCTTCTGCCTTTGCGTTTAGGAGTGATACCGACGCTTTCGGGACTGATGACGTTTATGGATTGGAGTTACGCAAACACTGGATACTGCCGGATTTTACCTTCAAAGCGGCAGTAAGTTCATCCAAAAATACCAACAGCCTTTCGGATTTACCGGATAGACAGCAAACGGCATTATCCTTTCAAATGTCCCGGTCGCAGTATTCGGTCCAGTTGCTCGGAATCTATCTCGATCAGCCAAAACGAATACCTGGCGACACCTGGCAAAGCCAGGTTCGCTGGACGGCGTGGCATCCCATGGAGAACTGGCTCCTCAAAGGATCTCTGAAGTACGTTTATTTACGGGATACTGAGCCATTTGCCACCGTATTCTTTGGGGATGCTATCAGAAGAGAAGAAGAGTATAGTGCATCGCTGAAGCTATCGAAAAAGATAGCGCCCGGCCTTAGTCTGGCAGTTGAGGCAGGGTATTCCTATGTTAGTAGTAATATTCCGATTTTTGAGCGCGACAGGCTCAATATTGCGTCTATACTGAATTACCGTTGGTAACACCGTCCAACAAATTTCCACGATAGTGTGACAATTGTCACGTTTTTTACAGAACTGCGTCGCATAATGAGCATGCCCGATTATCGGGACGATCTCCGCGTACAGCAGTTGTGTGTTAAATTACGCGGGTTCGACATTGCAGATTCTGGAA
Source organism: Hahella sp. (assembly GCA_028280065.1). Classification (GTDB taxonomy): domain Bacteria; phylum Pseudomonadota; class Gammaproteobacteria; order Pseudomonadales; family Oleiphilaceae; genus Hahella. The sequence goes on along the minus strand of JANQMN010000113.1, from coordinate 12,701 downwards.
CCGACGGGTTTCACCTATTGTTCTACAATGGTCTGTGGTCGATATCGACATTAAGAAAAAACTTTACGGAGTAAATATATGGATCTCACTGTGGCTCAACAAGTCCAGCTGTTATACGTCGGCTATTTTAGTCGTGCCGCCGATGCAGCAGGTTTGGCATACTGGGAAGACCAGATTAGCACTGGCGCTGCTACCCTTGAGGATGTAGCGACTGCTTTTACTGGCAGTTTTGAATATAGCGAAGTTTACGGCGGGCTTACTCGTGCTCAGCTTGTAACTAAAATTTATGAAAATGTTCTAGGTCGTACGTTTGAGTCTGACGACGACGATCAAGACAGCACAGATAACCCAATCGACCAGGAAGGTTGGGACTATTGGGTAAACGGTGAAGGTTCTACTGTAACCGTTGACAAATTGATCCTCGCCTTTATCAATGCAGCCCTGGAAGGTACTAACCCTCTCGATCAGCTGACTGTTGAGAACAAGATGTCAGCTGCTGTTTACTTCACAGATAATGCGGTTGATGACGAAGGTAATCCTCTGTTCGTTATCGATACTGATACTCTGGAAGACACCGGTGCATTGACTCGTGATGATGCAACAGACGCAGTAAGTGGCGTTGGTTTTGAAGGTGCCACTCTGGACGCTTCTAAGGACGCGACTGATGCTGCTGTTGATGCCGCTAATACGCCTGTTACCAATCCTGCTGGTACTACCTTTGCCGTTGCTGTTGAAGCTGCAGCCGGTGCGGATTCCATGCGTATTACAGGTGACCAGGACGTTCGTATTGATCTGACTGAAAACGATAACCAGGTTACCGGTCTTGATCTCGATGGCGACGGGCTGATCGAAATCAATGGTTCAGAAAACGTTGACCCAACTACATTGGATGACGGTATCGATTTTGAAATTATTGATGCCTATGCCCGTAACCCTCTAGACCAAACTGATATCGAAAACAACTTCTTCGGTAACATTGATTTTGACGGAACTGGTTTTGCTGGCGACGGCGAAAACACTGACGGTAACATTGTACTGGGTGGTTTGGCTGCTGACACTATTCTCGGCGGCATTGGTAATGACTTCCTAGCTGGCGGTGGTATCGCTCAAAACCAGACTGGTATGGATGATCTAGAAGGTGGTCGTAACGCTGACTTCCTGTTTGCGGCTATGTCATTACTGAGTGAGACTGATGGCGACTCGCTTACTCTTGACGGTGGTGAAACTTTCGACGATCTTGATTCCAATATGGATTCTGACTGGTTGTTAGTTGAAGCTGCTGATGACGAAGAGCCTTTGGTGATTGACCTCTCTGCAGGTAATATTACAGGTCAAACTCAGACGCTTGAAACTGACCGTGTCTCTGTGTTGATGGATGAGATTGAACACATCAACGCCTCAGGTAATCTATATGGTTTCCTAGACGATATTGCTACTACCATTGGTGAGCGTGCTGGTGAAGTACATACTGTGGGTGAAGAAAACTACGGTATCGGTACTTCAGCTCAAATGGAAGTTATCGGTAGTGCCGACGCTAACATTATCATCACAGGTTATGACGATGACGAAGTTGACGGTGGTGCGGGTAACGATATCATTTTCGGCGGCGACATTATGTACGCCCAGAATAACCCTAACTTCAGCACTGCAACCAACAACGGTATTGACGATCTTGCTGGTGATGCAGGTGACGACCACATCGTTTATGAATTAGACGGTGGTATCTACGACGGTGGAGCTGATTCAGATACGCTATGGATTGAATCCATGGTAGCTGGTTTATCAACAGTTTCCGAATTGGTTAGCGATGGTACTATTCGAATCGATTTGGCTGGATACAACGGCACAGGCGGTAACGATTCTGGAACACAAGGTCAGACAAATGGTCCTGCAGGTACAGTTTCTAACTTTGAAAGTGTTGTTGCTACAGGCTTGGGTGCCATTGACTATTTTGCTGCTGGTACTAACGATCCAGAACTTCTGTTCAATAATCAGCAAAACTACGATGGTGTTGGAAACGTTGATTTAGATCTTCGCGGTGAAGCTGGTGTTAACCGTCTTTATGCTGACCAAGGCGACGATATTATTGAAGGCCGTAATGGAAACGACCAGTTAAGCGGAAATAATGGTGTTGATCAATTCTGGTTTGCAATTGATGGTGATGGCGTCAAAGCTACTGAATATGCTGGCGACGGTGTAGACGTGATTCATCGTCAGGAAGATGTTGATGGCGATGGTATCTGGGATAACTCTAACGGCCAGTATGGTGATGGTACTTACATCAACGATTTTGGTGATTTGAGCGACCTGGAAACAAGTGATTCTTCGTTGGTTCTTACTGTTGCTGATCTAACTACAGCGAATAATGAACTCACTGATATCACCGTTTTTGAAATTCGGTCTGAAATTGTCGTTGCTGACGCTGACAACATCGAATTCACATTGGCGACTGCTGAGATGGAAGCGGCTAACACTTATGCTGAATTGCTGACTGCTGTTCAAAATGCAATAGCGGATATCCCTGAAGTTGCTGACACTCTAACTGCTGATCTGAATGCTGCTAACCAAATCGTAATTACTGATGCACAAGGCCGTGAGTTACTTGATGATCTGCCTGAAGCACGCTTTATTGCTTCTGGTAATAACATCGACATCCAATTGGCAATGACCTTCGGAGAGGCAGAAGTTGCGCAGTCTCAGGACCGATTGATCTATGGCGCTTATGAAGATCGTCTGGATACTGAGCTGGTAGATGATGATGCTATCAAAGGTTCTGGTATCACTCTTGGTGACACTGGCTATGCTGAAGACTTGGTAATCGACTTTGCTGACGATGGTACTCGCATTGCGGAAAGCCAGCGCTATGAAATTGACTTTACTAACCTCACTACAGAAGACGACGTCACTATTACTGTTAATGGCGTTGAATTCAGTCTGTGTGTTGGTAAGGATATTGACGGCGATCTGATCGACAATGAAGATTCCGCGCAAGGTACTGCTCAGGCAACAATTCAAGATAACTTCCTTATCCGCTTAGCAGACTTTATTGATTCCTTTATGGATAACGATACAGCTGCTGGCCAAGTTGATGCTGATTACACTCCAGGTTCAAACACCCTAGTGTTGACTCAAGTCGATTATGACGGTGAAGAAACTGTCTTTATGGACGTGCCAGTTGTAGAAATTACTAACGGTTCTGGTGGCGAGCCAGCTTCTGCATCTGTAAGTAATACTTCTGCCCACGAGCTGCACATCTTAGACTTCGATGGACGTAATGGAGCCTTGAACAGTGAAAACGTGCTGTTCTGGGGTAACCAGGGTTACATTGATGAGAATGGAGAAGCGCAGAACTCTCGCTCCATTTTGGAAACTGCTGCTGATGCTGGTGGCACGCTGAATGGAATGGATGCGATGGTAATCAACGCCGGTGAAGATGACATCGACGAAGATAGCGATTACTACATGGAGTTCAACCAAACGATCACTAGTTCTAATCTTAATGACAACTTTACTGTTCATGGCGATGACTTGCTGATCGGTGGAGCGGGCGATGACATCATTATGGGTATGACCGGTGATGATCGTATTCATGCATCACTTGGTGACGATACTCTAGACGGTGGTAAAGACTTCTATTGGGTACGTGAAATCGGTCAAACTCAAGGCCAGATCGAAGTATTGAACGCCTTCGAAGCAGCTGAGCGTGATGGAGAAGGAAACGTTGCTGAAGTAGTATTGATCGAAGACCTGGAAAACGAAGATGGGCCATTGACTACACGCGCTGGTGCTGAATTCTCTCCATATTATGAAGATACACTGCTAGCTCAACAGGACGATATCAATCCTGGTGTCGCTCAGTTCACAATTGTGCTCGACAATTTCACTGGTTCTGGTTCAGGTATTGAGTTGGACGAAGGTGGTGCCGGTTCTTTGTTCATTGATGCTGACGCTGACGGTGACTTTGAATCTGAAACTGAGTTCACCAACTTCGAAAACATCCGTACTGTGTCTGGTACCGGTTTGGCAGTTGCTGGCAATGGCCAGGGTAACGATACCCTCGACGTTCAAGAACTCTCAGACGCTTCTGATGGTGTAACCTACAACCTGTCTGGTGATGCTTTCGTTGATGACGTCGCTCCTGCCGAAAGTATCGCAATCGGCGCTGTCGTTGCAAATACTGGGGCTGCCTATGACGTTGATCCAACAGATGATGGCAACACTGCTCCCGATCCAGTTGATCCTGAAGGTACTACTTACCGTCAGTACGAACTCCCAGATGCAGCGACTGTGGTCATCTCAGTAGACGGTGTTGAAAACGTTTTAGCAGGTGACGGAGCAGATACTCTGATTATTGACGAGACTGAAGCAGCTAAGAACAATCTGTTCGATGGCGATGCAGATGGTCTTGATAGCAGTGAAGCTGATACCGTTATCTATACAAATGATTTCACAGGTGGTACTGCTCTTTCAGCCGAACCAACTGTAACCTTCGTCGTTGAATCTCAGTCAGATACCGACGAAATCTTCATGGACGAAGGCCGTGTTGGAACAAACACTGCAGTTGACACTTTAATCCGCACAGAGTTTGTGGATTTTGAAGGAAATACTGCTGGTAGCGTTCGCGAGAACGATGTTCTGGATGTGCAATCTCAAACTGTTGGTGCTACGGTAGACTTCGTAAACGGTGAAGTTCGCAACGCTAATGATGAAGTTTTAGTTAGCATCGGCAACATGTCTGAGTTCGAAATCGTTCGTGCAGACGGTGATGACACCGTTATCGTAAGCGATGCAATGACCAACAGTCGTGAAGACTTCACAGTTAACGGTGGTGTTGCTGGTGCTGAAGAAGATATCGTGTTTGATAGCTATTTGAGTTTTGACTCTTTCGATGCCGATTTGAACCGTGAATCTGTTTCAGACATGCGCGCCAATAACGAGGATAACAACACGATTCCTGAGGTATTGAACGCTGGTCAATTCACTTTCGATCTGAGTTATGAAATTGTTAATAGCACAGATACTGACCGTGTAGACTACAGCAATGAGTTGGGAACTATCGCTGCAGTATTGGCAGTCCCTGCTACTGGAGATTCAACGTCGGATTTGGAGTTGAATATACTGGTAGACCACGATAGTGATGGCTCCTTGGATGAAGATAATGATCGTATCGATTTGTTGTTAGACGTCGAAGAAGTTGTTGCTGCAGATTCTGCTGCAGGCGATTCGATTCTTGACTTCACTAGTTCTATGCGTGATTTGGAAATTACTTTCCAATACAACGCACCTGCTAGCGCGCCTTTGAGCGAAGGTGAGTTTGTTGAGAATACCATCCGCATCGCTGGTGGTGACGGCAATACTATTGACGGTGTGACCAGCTTTGTTGAGCGCTGGGTAGAAGGTGGAAGTAACGCCATCTGGAACCGCATCGAAGGTAGTGACTACGCTGAAATCGTTAAGTATGAAGGTAGTGAGGACCTCACAGATGAAACTGGTCTGGATCACAGATACTCAAGCGATGAGTTGATCCTGCGTGGTGGTGATAACAACGTTTCCTATACTGCGTTGGAGACCAGTATTACTGCAACTGTCAATGTAGCAGAGTTTGACGATACTAATGCATTGACCAGCGGTTTAATCACAACAACAGTGACTTTCCAAGACGGTGATAGCGCAGCTCTACCTGATGGTGGAACGCACACTATCACTTCCTATACCTCTGATAACGGTATCGCTGCTGGTTCACTTAAGCTTGAAGCGACTCAGGATCAGGAAGATACGGTGAGCTTTACCAGTACTTCCGACAAGGTATTTATTCTTGGTTCCTCTGCTGGTGTACTGGATGTCCAAATTGGAACTCTCGATACCTTGAGGTTAACTGGTTTCGAATTGTTGCGAGATAACAACACAGACGATGTCTACACTTTCGAAGACATGAGTGCTGGTGGTTTGACTCTCGTTGATGACGAGTACCCAGGTACTGCACCTACAGGTGCAAGTGACCGTGATACTTCTGCTGTCGGTAACGATGCAGTTGGTTTCGGTAATGCTGGCGCTGGTGAAATCAGTCTGGAAGCGATCAACGACTTCTACGCATTCGACTTCGATGTGTTAGATGTCACTGAAGCTACAACATCTAACCTGACCCTGCTTGGGGATGATGATAACCAGGACGACGACGCCAATGGTTTGAACGCAGTTGATACTGACAACGATTACCTCGGTGATGCAGATACCGACAATGATGGCTTGGCCGATAACGCTCGTTACATTGATGAAGACGAGTTGATTTTGGACAATCTGGACATCGTAGACGAAGTTGAATGGTTTGATATCATTTCATTCGGTGCAGATACTGCACTTAATGGAAACACTCTTGATATAGACCTTACCAACAACACTATCTCTAGTGGTGCTGATTCATTCGGTATCAATAGTCTGACTAGTGGTGATCTGGATACTGTTGACCTTAGCCGCATGACGACTGGTGCAACTATCAATCTGACTGGTGCAGGTCTTGAAGTCATCGGTACTCAGGGCGACGATACTATTACTGGTAGCGGCGTCGCAGATACCATCGTTGGCGGTGTTGGTGCAGATACTCTGAGCGGTGGTGTTCAGTCTGAAGTTCGTCAAATCCAGCTTGCTGGAATTTTAGATGGTGCTTCAGATGAAACAGTAACCATTACCTTCACGGACAATCTTGCCAACTCTGTGGTATTAACCCTGAACGAAGCGGCAGCACCTGCTGATGTAGATGCTACCGATAATGATTTGGACATCATCCGTGGTGCTGGTTCTGACGCTGTTGGAGCGGCCTTGGAAACGCTGGTTAATGCTAATTTGGTAGATATCAACGCCCTAGCTGCCTGGGATGCAGACTTGTTAAGTGCTAGCTATGACTCTGGAACTGACTTGTTGACATTCACATTTGCTGCAGGTACGGATGTTCTTGCGACTGACACAATTGTTGTTGCAGACACCGATGCGGTTGCTGGCACTTTTGCAGCCTCCGCTGAAAGTGTAGTGACAGACGGTGGAGACGGCGGTAGTGACGCATACGTCTACTACGCGGCATCAGAAGGTGGCGACACCATTACTGGTGTACTGTCAGGCGACGACACTATTGAGTTCGAAGACGAAGATACCGGTGATATCGGTGATTTGATCGACGACAGCGGTAACGATGCAATTGCATTTGTAAGCGCTACTGATGGTGATGCTGCTGCTGCTGAAGCTGCTGACTTGGCAACTACTGAAGCTGTATTCATGGACGACGCTGAAACTGGTACGCTGCAAGACGAAGATCTGACTGATCTGGCTGATATAGCAGCTTTACTTGAAGCGAACTTCACACTTGCAAGCGATGCGGCTGATGAAGAACTGCTTGCAGTAGTTGAGTCTACTGAAACAGCTGGTACTTATGGTGTATACTTGTGGGTATCTTCAGATGCTGATAACACCTTCGACGAAGGTGAGATCACTCTGATTGCTACAGTTACCGCTGATGACGTAGCCACCACTGATTTTGTTATTGCTTAAGCTTTCAGTAATTTAACAAATATTCAAAACCCCGCTCCATGAGCGGGGTTTTTTGTTCCTAGTCTTCGAAAGCCGGTATTGTAAGCCTCTACTCCTGCTAAGAGTCCTGCGCAGCTTGTATTAATCCCCATGCTTATTAGTTGGCTACCAAAATTTTGGGTAGATGTAATTAAACCTGCGTTAGATCTATCGCTCAGCCACTTCCCCTCATCTACAATTAACCCATCTTTACAGAATTAGTACCAGACAACACAAAAGGCGAGCAAAATTGCCAACCTGTGCACACTGCGCTGTTCTATTCGCGGATTACACTTAGGGCAATAGGTCTAAACCTATTGGTTTATTGTGAGGTTGAAAAATGAGCGATTTACTTGATGATGCTGGCAATATAGTTGGTTTGGCATTAGAAATTTCAGAGAGTTATTCCGAACTTGGCAGTTATGGCGTGGATGGAGATATCCGCGACTATTACAAAATTAAGCCGACCAGAGATGGTGTCTTAACCGTCGACCTCACAAACATTTCCAATGATCTCCGGCTTTCTCATATCAACTCCAGTGGCTCGGTTATCTTAGATATTTCAGATGGCATCGGTTCAGTGGATGAGCAAATTGAGTTTGAAGTTGAAAGGGGGGATGTCTATTACCTCTTGGTCGACTCTATCTTAAGTGTTGCGAACGATTATCGACTTAGCGTTTCTTTAGACAGTATCGGCGATTCTTTTGAAGACGCGAAAGTCATTGATAGCTCTTACAGTGGTTCGGAAGAGGCTGGATATGGTGGTGATAATGACTTTTATCAGATATCCGCTGAAACCAGTGGACTGATGAATGTCTCATTAAGTGGTGTAGAAAGTGACTTAGATTTGTATCTATACAACTCGTCCGGCGTACTTCAAAGACTTTCAGAACTTGGTGGAGTTAGTGATGAACTGATCCAACTCAATGTCCAAAAAGATGAAGTTTATTACGTACAGATTCTCTCTCCTGGCAATAATGCGAGTGTTTACGACTTGGATATCTCCATCGCAGTCATCGATGCAGGCATTCAAGATGCTGGAAATACGTTTAGTACTTCGTTCGGTATAAGTGAGAACTCTGAGTTTGAGGGTTCCGTAGGTTTCGATGGGGATATTGGAGACATCTATCGGGTAACCCCTTCTTTTACGGGTGATTTCGATATTGAGCTAGGTGATATAGACGCTAACTTAAATCTCTATGTATATGACAGTACTGGCAATGAAATTATTTCCTCCACTAGGCCTTCCAACATTATCGAAACTGCTGCCCTGCAAGTAGTAGGGGGAGAAGCACTCTACATAGAAGTCGTTGGCAGCGGCAGCGCTTCCAGTAACTACACCCTATCCACTTCCCTGAGTAAACTGAGTAGTTGGGATGAGGACGCCAATGGAGATATTGGAGATAATGCAGGGAGCGCTCTACAAGTAGGTACTTACTTCCAGGATGATGCATCGATTAGCCAGTTTGACAGTGCTGATGTATTTTCTTTCACTCCGGAATTTGACGGAGAGTTTTTCTTAGACCTGACCGGCCTGACAGGCGATTTGGATGTTGCGCTAGCAGATGTTGCAAATGTGATTGTGACCTCAGAACTCGCTGGTACGACTGATGAGACAATCAGTGCTAACGTTCAAGCTGGAACTACCTATTTTGTTTCTGTGGTACCTTTTGAAAATTCCACCAGTGACTATAACTTGTCAATGTTCGTTCAGGACAACAAGGATTTAGTGACAAAGATGGCCCTATTGTATGAAGCCGCACTAGATCGCACACCAGATCAGGCTGGCCTAAACTATTTCGTTGGAAATATCCGAGAAGGTCAAACTCTGACGCAAATCGCGCGAAGTTTTTATGATTCAGACGAGTTCAGAGATGGATTTCCAGAAAACGAAGATGGAACACCCAAGTTTGACAATGAAACATACATCAACCAACTTTACTTGAACGTATTGAATAGGGAGGCTGATCAGGACGGTTATGACTATTGGCTGGATCGCCTGGCTGACGGCATGCTTCAGGAAGAAATACTAGTGAGTTTTGCCGAATCCCAAGAAAACCGAACCAACGCTGCCGATTGGACCGTAGGCCTTGAATATAACCCCGGTTTTGATATTTGGGTGCTATAACCATACCTCAGTACAATAGGGAAAGACACTTTAGGCGGATTCGTTTATGGACTGGCGTGAAGCTTGTGGTATCGGTATAAGTGTGCCTCTCCGCATTGCAAGGAGAAAGTGAGTTTATCATTCGGATTAAAGTAGAGGCCCGGCAAATCGTTACCCCAATGCGCTATTAAAACCCGAAAGGGAACGAAAGTTGCCGATGTTGCATGGCTTTCCGATCAAAGATTTGCCATTGTAAAAAACCGACCTCTTACTCTCATGAGGGACAGCTGCCCGCCAGTATGGAGATTTAGAGGTTTAGTGATTCCCGTATTGATTTTCCATCTGCTTAATGCACAATAGCCGTCCAATGAAAGGCGGACGGTAATATGGAAAAGAAATACAGGGTAAACTCACTCTCGCTTGGCTATTCACTCATTGAAGATCGTATTCAGTGGCTCAGCCATATTTCAGAGAACGAATATGTGACTGCCTGGGTGACACGCCGCTTTCTTATGAGGATGGTTCCCAAAATTAGTCATTGGCTGGTACAGAGCAGCACAGTGCCTGGAAAGAAGGCGCAACCTGTGAAAGCACAATCTGCCGCCAGGAATATCGTGCAGTTTCAACATGAAATGGCGCAAAAGGAAGTGCCGGTTACCAAGGAGAAGAAAAGCGATAAAGTGCAGGTCGATGAGTTTGTCGTCGCCAGCATCAATTTGACGCCAAAAGACAAGGATATTGTTCTCTATCTTATGAGTAATCGTAACGACGAGGGAAAGTTTGAAAAAACCATCGGTATGCGTATGTCACCTCCGCATCTTCATCGAATCCTTGGTGAGCTAATGAGTATCGCCAAAAAGGCGGAGTGGTCTTTGGACAACCCGCTCACTGAGGCGAGCATTTCTCAGCAGTCCGTTGTGCATTAGAGTCCCATTTTTCGATAGTACAAATATGCACCAAAGTAGGGTACAATCCCCCACCTTTTTTGATTTGCGCGAATTTGCGCTGTAATGAACCATTAGGAAGAACTATGAGCGAACAAAAGATTAAAGTGAAAAAGGCTGACGGACAGGAAGCGGAATACCTGGTTAGCGATCTTAACGAAGAAGCACAGAAGGCCTTGCGTGGTTTGACGGCTTCTCAAAATGAATTAAATCGTTTGCAAACCCAAGCGAATCTGATTAGAACTGCAGCAGCTGCTTACCAGCAAGTTCTTTCCAATAACCTGCCGAAAGAGTAGTAGCAGGTTATACAAATGGTGGGGAGTAACTCCCCACTAAGCTTTCTATATTATCTATCCTTACTGTCTGCTGCCGCGCAATCCCTGTAGAACCCGCATGTTGTCCAAAGAAAGTAAATGCAAATGAATCATTTGCATCAATCCGCTTCGGACCCAATCTGCTAACACGTTATCGTCAAGTTCCTTAACTTTTTTCCAATCTACAATTCGGAGGCCACGAATTTGTTTTTCGTTGTCGCCTTTACCAAGAGTGGCTTTATAATTTTCCAAAACACCATGCTCTTCCAGAGGTGCAACCAATGTTTTAGTTGCCTCAAGCGCTTGATGCAGTTTCATCAATTCGTCTTTGATACGGTTGAGTAATCCGGAAGGCTGGAACGTGCCATCCTTTTCCTCGTATAGCGCATCGCCCTCACTCTCGGAAAATTGCCCGGAAGCGCGATCAATCATAATAGCGAACTGATTTTCTTCGCTCATCTTGCCGGTGACAAAAGGGTAGCGCCGAAAATGCTGGGGAATATAGGGAACTTGCCACTTACCGTCTTCGCTGATAAACAAATTCTGTTTTTGCGCCACGCCCAGCAACGCTTGCGGCAACATGGTCCCGGAAGCCGGAAACACGATGGGATAGTAACGGGAAGCCGCTGCAAACTCGTTGATCAGGATGGGTGTTTGAACCTCTTCCTTCGCAAAACTAAAGTCCTTTGCGGGCGAATATTTTAAGTTTGCATCGGTTTTGGTGTTAAGTGGTGCGAGCTCTTTAAACATGTAAGTTGTATCTCTGGAAATGAATTGTTGCTTTTAACAAAATTTCTTCGGCGGTGTAAATTTTGACCGCGTAATATAGCAGTTCGGTGGGGAAATTGATAATTATTTTGTTGTTCCGGTTTCTGGATTTAATAAGCGCCTGTTTACCAGATGTCTTGGGCCAGGGAGTGAACTCAGAGTCTCTTGTGTAGTTTTCCATTCTCCCATCAGTCAATAATCGGACCTTTTTCAACCTTTTTCCCGTCGAAGGAAAGTGACAACCGGAACAACCCGATCAGTCTGGCACAGCTCGGAAAGATCCAGGCAATAGTGGGCAATCCGATGTACCGAAAACCTGCTTGGACTAGTATGTTCTTCCAATGCAAACACTAATGCTTCCCGTCGGCCATCAGGCCACTTTACCAGAAGCGGCACATCCAGTTCCCGGAATCGATCTCCAAGGCGTTCCTTAAGCTGTTCCTGCCGAATAGGAATGATTTCCACCGACTCGTCCAGATTCATAGCCTCTTGCGTTGCAAAAAAAGCGATGGCTTGCCGGGGATAATCGAGGATCAGGTTTTTAAAGTTTTGATCATGGGTCACAGGCTACGTTCCGTGATAGAGGTGACGAGAAGTCTTTTAATCCAAATACTGTATAGAACACTGTATACGCAAAATTATGCCAATACAATGCCTCTGAGTAGAAAGATCCTAAGGCTCAAGTAATGGGTGGGTGTTTAAGGGGAAGTAACTGATTGAGATATGGGGCGAAAGATCAAGCCACCTGCCGATACGCCTTCCGTGCAACACTTAATCCCCGGAACCAGTTCTGATTAAAACGCCGTGCATAGGCGCGGATATTTTCAACACTTCCCGAACAATGAGAGTAGTTTCGCCCATAACATTGTATCTGTTCGAGCCACTGGTCCGGCTCAACCCCCAATCGGGCAAGAATAGGGGTTAAGGATTGAGGAATCGCCCCGCGCTTATCTTCACGAATGGCTCTGCCTGTTGTTTCCACTAGTTCAAAATAGTCTTCACGGGTGAAGG
>JANQMN010000009.1 GCA_028280065.1 Hahella sp. | reverse complement strand
AAAACCGAATGGTGCATTGGGATCGAAGGCAAATTCATTATGCTGGCAAAACAGGTAGATTTCTTCTACCTGTTCGGAATTAAGCCCATTGATAAGGTGCTCCGCTGCATAACTATCTTGAAATCCAAAGGAAATTTCTTCGTAACCGGCCAGGCGCTGAAAAAGGCACCTGGCGAATACAAGCGGTTGATTGTTGAGTGGGTGGTGAATACTCAGGTGTTGCATAGAGTTTCCATTCTCGGGCTAATCTTCCGTAAGGTTCTGAATCTGACAAGAGTGTTTACACCGGAAAGGTCTTCTTCGGTGTTTTTATCAGCTTCAAAGGCATGGTGGGATCGAGACTCACCGGCGGTTTGACGGCATCCCAAGATTGCAGGGTCACGGTACGACCTTCAATGGTGACCATCCCCGTAGGTACATCAGCAGTAATGTCCTCCGGTTCCTGATCAATCAATCCATTGATCTTTATGTCGCCGGTTTTGCTCATGACAATGCTGGCGTGACCGACTTGCAGGACGAGCTCGTCCTTGGCTTTCAGCACCAGTTTTTGTGCCTCCACTTTGGCCTCCTGTGCGGCCTTAATGGTGGCATTTTCCCCTGTTTCCATGCTAAAACTTGCGCCCACTGTGCGATTGTCATTGCTTCCTACTTCTACGGAATTGTCGCCGCCCACGGATTGCTTGGCGGCACCGGCCACCGCCTGTTCTGCATCGCCGCCTACGCCTACAGTCTGGTTGCCAGCGACTTCCTGTGAATCACTACCGCCTACGGTTTTGCTGGATTCGCCTGCTACAGCTTGGGTCTGGTTACCGCCAATCGAGGTGGTCTGGCTGCCGCCAACAGTAGTTGCCTGACTGGCACCCACCGTCAAACTGTCGGCACCCGCAACGGTGGTAGTTGAGGCTGCGCCGACTTTCATGACGCTGGCACCGCCAACGGTCACGTCTTTCACACCGGCTACAAGCTGGGTTTCGGTCTTATAAATTTTTTCAATTTTGTGGTCATGAACGGTGTGTTCGTGATTGTGCGTGACCGTGGTTCGCCATTGGTTGATGGTTTCAACACGGAACCGGCCAACCGTTTCGATGAGGTCTCTGGCGATCAGATTAACCTGGTCCCGGCCCACAGTAGCGGTCTGATCCCTTCCCGTGCTGGTGGTTTGATCCTTCCCAATCGAGAACGATTCATTATTGCCAACCTTGGTGCTCTGGTCATTGCCCACACTGATCGATTGATTGTTACCCACCCCCGTGGTTTGATCATTGCCAACGCTTTCCCGGTCATTGTTTTCGACGGTAATTTGCCTATCCTTTTCGGCATGAACTCGAAGTAGCTCGCTGCCCTTTTCATCGATAAACATCACTTCGTTGTAGTTTGAACCGCTGCCTTGTTTGGATGAGCGTGTTTTCACGCCGGAATGTGTCCGATTAGTGGGAAGGTCGTAAGGCGGCATCTGTTCTTCGTTGTAGACACTGCCGATGATCAAGGGCCGGTCCGGATCGCCATCCAGAAACGAGACAACAACTTCTTGACCGACGCGCGGGATAAACTGCATTCCCCAGTTTTTTCCAGCCCAGCATTGGGCAACGCGAATCCAACAGGAACTTTTATCGTCACGTTTCCCTTCGCGATCCCAGTGAAACTGCACTTTAATCCGACCATATCTATCTGTGTAGATTTCTTCACCCGGAGGACCGACGACCAGAGCGGTTTGGGTGCCACCCACACGTGGTTTTGGGGTGCGAGTTTTAGGACGCATGATAGTTTCTGCCGGTACGCAGGTAATCTGATTGGCATAGCTGCCTTGTCCGTTGCCGGAATAATAACTGCCTTCGGTACCGGTATGAGTGACGCGGATTGGCAGGAATTTCGCTTTTTTCTCCGCTTTGTCCCAATGCCGGCCGACCATGAAGATATAACCAGGCGTCATTCCAGGATAATCGCAGGTAGCTTCAACAATGCTATGACCACTATCGACGGCTTCCATCCGGGTGTTGGAAAATCCATTGCCTTCATCGACCGTTCCGTACTCACCGGGAAAGTCATATATCTCGAACTTGTCGATATTGGGGAGGCTGACGTTACTCTTGGTCGCGGCCTTTAGGTTGATGGCGGGAGTTGTGAAGTTATAGTCATTGAGTTCTATTTTACCGCTTACTAGATTGAAATTTCGTTCCCACTGACGAATCGCAAAATCTGTATGGCTGCCTGAAACCACATCTATCGCCGGTTTTGCGCACTCCCGATAGCCACCCGGATAATCACACAATACCAGTGTGTGTTTTTCCTGTTCATGGGCGAAATAGTAGTAGATACCTTCTTCTTCAAGCAAACGGTTAACAAAGGCGAAATCTGTTTCACGAAATTGCACACAATACTCACGAGTCAAATATTGTCTTTGCAACTTCCAGATAAAGTCTTTGAATCCAAGTTCTTGAAATATCTTGGTAATAATCTGCTGCGTGGATTGTTCTTGAAAAATCCGCACCCCTTGACGCAAGCGTAACATATCCAGCCAAGGCACGATTGTCATGGAATATTGATAGGTTGAATGATCCAGCATGCCTTTTTTACTCCAGCGTGATACTACGCCATTAAAATACCTAGGGTTTTCAGGGTCGCTGTTGATTGCAATAGTGACGGGTTTGGCAATGATTTCATTCGGATCAATGTCTGCTTCGGTGCTAAGAACAATAGCGCTTAGGCTGAAAGGAGAGGACAGTTGTTCCGTTGCATTAAACCGGTGCATAAGCAAGGTGTTTTTACCAAGCGGTGATTCAATGGTGATCAGTTGATTGTGTTGCTGAATATTTATCCTTGCACCCATGGAAAGCTTCCTTTGCTGGTAAGTTAAAACAATACCGTTCTCTAAGATTCGTAAATAAGGCAATGGTATTTATTGCCGCCAACCTGGCAGGAAGATGCTAATCAATATGGAAAGGTTGTTTGAAGAATTGCGTCTTTCCTAGATCGAGTACTTCGTCCCTGCGATGTGGAAGAGAATACTACCCGATGTAAAACCTGTTGGATGTAGGAAATTTCTCACATTTGGGTAGGAAAGTGCTGAAATTTAGTTAAGAGCCTTAATACGCTCTAGGTTATCCTTGATCCGCTGGGCTTTAGTCAACTCAATTTCTATTTTGGTGTCGTTCGGCGCGTATATGCTGGCTTGTTCCATCAAAGAGATGGCTTGATTGATATCTTTGCGGACCAGACCCTTGCCTTTTTTCACCAGTCGCGGCGCTAACTTACTGGTTACGGAGTTAAGTTGCCTGACTTGCTTTTGCGAGACATTGCCATAGGCGAGCGCCTGGTTGGCGTGCTTTACGGCAGAGTTCAACTGCCCACTGTCCAGTGCTTTTCGCGCCAAATGAATATGGGCTTCTACCAGCCAGCTTTCCAATTCCAGCGGCACTTCTGTCAGATGATTTTGTTCCAGTTTAAGAATAAGACCCTGATAGTCCTTGCTGGCATAAAGGGTGCGAAATTGTCCAATTGGATCGGACTTTGGTGTCTTTTTAACGTTTCTGCTCTGGTTTTTTGCCTGCGTCTTGGTTTGATTCGCTTGTTGGCGCTTCATCAAACCCGGGTATTTGGCCTGTTTCAAAGCCTGTTCTTCCCGTAGCACACGAGTGTTGTGCTGTTGCAGGATCTTTATTAACTCGCCATCGGACGGTTCCATGCTTAACGCTGTCAGCAAATGCTTCTTCGCTTTATCCAGCTCACCCTGCTTGGTTAGTTTTTCCGCCTCCGTCAATGCATCTGCCTTTTTATGCCGGATAAGCTTTTCAATGTCAGCGATATTCTGTCGATAGTTGCCGTTTTCCGGCATTTTTGTTTCTAAGATTTTGATATGCACAAGTGCCTCCGGATAAGCGCCTGCATCAATTTGTTTTTGCGCCATATTGCTGTGATAGGCGACAAAGGCTTCTAGTTGCTCCGGACTGACTTCACCTTGCATCGCTGCGCAGCCCGCTAAACCGGCGATCAGCGAGTAGAGCAAGCTAAGTTTCAAAGGAGTGGAATGCCAACGCCAAGAAAGAAACCCTTTCACTAGTAATTCTCCTGGTTGGCTAATTTACGCTGGAAACTAGTGATAGTGTCAGAGTCATAGATCATCGCCCTGCGAAGGCGCATGGGATCGGCAAAAACCGGATTGCCCCCTGACTGTACGGTAAAAGCGAGTTCATAGTTGGCATCTTCGAGTATTTTCACGGCCATATCACTGCTATCCCCGTAGGGGTAGGCAAAGAATATGGGGTCCCTGCCAAGCTTTTGGCCTATTTTTTTGTGGGGAGTAAGAATTTCGGTGCGTAGAAACTCAATAGTATCTTCATCCGGGTCGGGTAAAGTGGCAAGGGAAGCGTGAGATTTCGAGTGTGACTGAAAGCTCAGCAATCCTTCTTTTTTAAGCTTTTTTATCTGAGTCCAGGTAAGGGCTGCTCCACCACCGATAAAATCTGTGTATAAAAATACGGTGGCAGGATAACCAAATTCTTTGAGCATTGGATAGGCAACATCATAAATACTTCGATAACCATCATCAATTGTGATAATGACGGCTTTATCCGGTATTGGCTTTTTTCCTCCTAAATAAGAAGAAAGGTCTTTTATATCAAGAACCTGGTATTGGTTATCCATTAGGTATTGAAGCTGCTGGCGAAATTTGCTGGCTTGCAAAACCAGGGGATGAGGTGAGTGTTCCGACTTAGTAAATTGGTGGTAACAGAGAATTGGGATTGTTCGAAGCACACCGGAGCCGACATTGCTCGGAATCGAGTCGACCATAGGGACGGCGATGAGCTGACCAGCCTGTCCGGTAATTTCCGGGTTAATACTGGCCAGCCGAAAAGCCTGATGTTCATCTCGATAGTATCTGTCTGCGAGGGAACGGTACGTGTCGGCTTGGCGGCTCTTAACGATGAGAAACGTATTGTTGTACGTGACGATATCGGGATTATTGCGTTCCAGACTGACACCCGGCGGAGTTGTTTGGCAGCCGTTAAGCAGCAATCCTAAAGCGGAAATCGTGAGAAAGAGAATTAAACGAAGTGAATGCTGGCAAATTGTCATGTTAGTGAGCAATTTTCTGGATCATGGGTGTTTGTTTACTTGTTCTTGTGCAATTTTGCCGATGAAACGTGATCAACTTGGCCTGAAGTATCGGGATGAAACGCTTCGTCGACGGGCGCCATGATGGTTTTCGCGTCGTCGTCGTCATCAAGATCACCAAAAGTCGAATTTACTGCCTTCATCCGTTGATCGTCCAAGCTTAGCGGATTCTTGGTTTTAGAAGCGTTATTGATCATTTTGCCATTTTTTTCTTGTTCCTGGTTTGGCTGCCCATCGTCGCTGGTCTGCTCGCCTTCCGGCCCTTCTTCATTACCTTCCACATCAGGATTGACCAAATCCTGGAATTTGCTGGCGACATCGTTGAACAGCTGGTATAGATCGCCAATTTCGTCATTCTGCTCCTGATGAATGCGGCGGTCATAATGGCCATTGACCAATTCGACCATAGCGTTGCGCATTACTCTGATGCGCATTCCCATACGCCGACCGAATACGAATAAAATAAACACAACAGAGAAAAGGGTGACCAGCCCGATCAAGATCATCAATATCGTAGTAATTGTCTTTACTTCTTCGAGCCGGTCTTGTTGCAGGCCTAAATGAATCGTGCCGATTGAGGTTTCGCCAAAGTAAATCGGCGTAGAAAAATCAAAAACCGTACGCTCGTCTATCGTGGTAACGTTGGTTACTTCAACACTGTCGTCATTTTGCAGGAGGGTACCCTGTTTTTCCGGTACTAAATTACCTACCAGATTGGGGTCTGTTGCTGCTCGAACTTCACCATTGTGATCAGAAAGTACCAGGTATTCAAAGGTATTCCGTTCGCTGGCATCTTTCACCAGCGCTTCAACGGAGATCCAATCTTCGCCTAGCACCGGGATCGCGCTTTCCGTGGCGATAAACTTTGCAAGCGAAACCCCGCCATCAATGGACTGATCGACCAGCATTTTATTTTGAAAGTGATTCACGATTACAATGCTGACGGTCAGGATCATGGCCACCATCGCGCCCATGATGGCGGTCCATTTAATATGAAGCGGGATGTAACGCTGCTTGCTTTTCTCTTCGTGGTCGATAATGGCGTCCAATTCCCACTGCAACGCCGCGACGACTTCACGGCCGTTGTTGAAGCGCTTACTGGGTTTCTTCTCCAACAGACGCTTGAGGATATTGTGAAGGCCTCGTGGAATGCCCTCGGGTACTTTGCGTAGATACTCCGGTTGTTTGCTGACAATTTCAGCGACCAGCGTGTTCATGGAAGTGGACTTAAAGGCTTTTTCTCCGGTGATCAACTCGTACAAAATAACCCCGAGAGAAAACAGATCCGAGCGGCCGTCCAGCGGTTCGCCGCAAGCTTGCTCCGGCGACATATAGCGGGGTGTCCCCAGAATGGTGCCGACCTGGGTTTCGCTGCAATCTGAGCGATGGGCGATACCAAAATCGGCCAACTTAATGGTCTCGCCATCGGGCATGAATAAAATATTGTCGGGTTTGACATCCCGGTGCACGATGCCTTTTCCATGGGCATAGTCCAGGGCATTGGCGACCTGCAGCATGAAACGAATGATTTGCTTGACGCTAAAGCGGTCCCCTCTTTCCAGCCTTTTGCCGAGAGTTTCGCCATCCACCAATTCCATGACGATGAAGGGTACATTTTCTACCCGTCCGACATCATAAATGGTGACGATATGTGAATGAGATAAAATACCGGCTGCCTTCGCTTCACTTAAAAAGCGTGCGGTAAATTTCTCAGTGAGCCAGATATCCCGTTTCAGAACCTTGATGGCGACATGG
The DNA here is from genome assembly GCA_028280065.1 of Hahella sp. Lineage (GTDB taxonomy): Bacteria > Pseudomonadota > Gammaproteobacteria > Pseudomonadales > Oleiphilaceae > Hahella. The sequence continues at coordinate 34,076 of JANQMN010000009.1, read as the reverse complement.
CGATTTATATCCACGTCAAACGCCAGATAGACATCTGCCATAGCGCCGCTGCCAATTTTCGAATCGACTCGATACCGGCCGATACTCTGTCCAACAAGGTCCATACTCATCCTTTGCTAACCCTTTAATACCTGTGATTTTTGCAATTCACGTCCTTCCGGGACTCTGCTATTGATCTTTTATTTTCGAAAGTTTGCCCTTTAATTCGTTGGCTTGCACCAGATATGCCTGGGCGGCACTGTGTTCCGGATCGATCTCCAGAACATATTCCCACAAGGCAATGGCTTCATCCAGTGCCTGTTTGCGGTAGGCGTTGGTCGCCTGGCGATGATACTTGGCAGCCAGGTTTGACTGGGTATCCTTGAACGTCTGCATTGCTTCCGCACTGCTTTCATCCAAGCTTACACTTCGTTGCAGGGCAGGCAAGGCGGCTTCCATATCTCCCTGATCGAGCAGCATGCGGCCGACTTCAAAGTGATATTTCGCTGCAAGATACGGATCATCCTGTTCCAGAACATTAGCGGCACGCTGGTAAATGTTGGGGGCTTCGCCGGTTAGTTCCCTGGAAATCGGCTGTTTGGCGCGTAGCTCGTCCAGGGTGGCTGCGGCGACAACATAGCTTTCCTGAGCAACGGCTTTGCGAATAAATTCTTCCGGATCGCCTTCAATAGCGCTAAGCAGAATGCCGCTTTCCTCGGCGGGTTCCACTTCGACGATTGCGCTGTCTTCCACTTCAGTTTCTACCGTTTCCGTCACCTGTTCCGACAATGGTTCAGCAGGCATTTCGGCTTCTTCCTCCGGTAGTTCGCTGGCGACCTGCATTTCCGCCAACTCATCTTCCAACTCTTCCTCTTGAGCGACTACCGGTTCAAGCGGTTCCTCTGGCGCGACAGTTTCGGGTTTCGACGCCAGGTTTTCCAAGCGCTCTTTAGCTTTCAGAGCAGTTGCGGTTGCCGGGATGCGTATTTCATCGCCAACTTTGAGTTTTTCCGAAACGGGAATTCCGTTGTATTTGGCCAAACCGTAAAAACCGTACACATCGCCCAAGTAGTCCCGGGAAAGGGTGGAAAGGGTTTGCCCCCAGCTCAATTTAATGGCAAAGCTTTCTGCGGGATAAAGCTCCGAGATCGGTGTGTTGATCTGTTTTACCAGGCTTCTAGCGCGTTTGTCATTGGGTCTGTCGAGCAAATAGGTTTCAAGTTCGACTCGTGCTTCTTCAACCTGGTCTTTATTGAGGAGCTTCAACGCGTGCTTGAATCGCTCGCGGGAGGTCAGGCCGGGTTTTGGCTGGTATTGCAGGGCTTCTTTTTGGGCCGCGTCCGAGTCGGCGTCCGGGCTGGGAACTTCCAGTTCCGGAGAGGGCTTGGATTGCTGTGGTAAGCATCCTGCCAAAACGAGGAAGCACCCGAGTAGTACGACCTGAATAATTCTGAAACCCATGAAAATGTACTCCTTACCTCTTCCTGTAGGAACTTTTTTTTTCATTGTACGTAATTCTTTGACGGCTTTTCTTAACTTTTTGGTTATTTTGCAGGCATTTCTACGCCATTATTCCAGCTTTCGCTGCATTTGCGACCGGTGCCTGAGCCAATGAGTATAGTCTGCCTAGGCAGAGTTAGGGTCTGTCCTGTTTTGGCGGCGGTTCCGGGCGAGTGATTATAGCGCGTTTGGAGATGAGTTGATTGCAATTATTGCAGAAAAAGTCCACGGCGCCGCAAGCTTTCAGTCTTTCCAGCAGCTGCTGGCATGTGGGGCAGTAGAAATTTGCAGTGGGTTTGTCGCTCATCGGTTTTTTTGTTTGCCAGTTTTCGGGTAAAAATGAAAGTAATCCCCTTTTGTAGCAAACTCTTTCCGTATATCCAAGGCGTACATGCCACAGGCGCGTGCGGCGATCAGGCCCGGTTCGCCGTCTTCGAAGACGATGCACTTATCCGCTTTGACGCCTAGCCGGTCCGCTGCGAGGGCAAAGGTGTCCGGAGCAGGTTTTGGATATCGGACCTGGTCGGCGCCGATGACCACGGTGAACAGCTCGCGCAATCCCGCCAGTTCCAGCAGGTCCAAGGCTTCCTGGGTCATTGCTCCGGTTCCTACAGCCATCGGTTTCCGGCCCCGATAATCCTTGGCAAGGTCGGCTACCGGCGTTGTATTGATGCCTTGTTCGAGGAGTTCCTTAAACCTGGCATGCTTAAATGCGCAGGCCGAGTCCACATCCGCTAACCGGCAGTTTGCCTGCTTGGCGATGGCAATGAGGGACTCCCGTGTCGGCACTCCGAGCAAATCACGCATAAGGTCGGGGAAAATAGGCAAGTTGAAATGGTTTAAGGTTGCTTGCCATGCTTTTTCATGTAACGGCATGGAATCGATAAGCGTACCGTCCAGGTCGAAAATAAACGCTTCAAACCGGTTGTAATCCATGATGAAAACCATTGGTCGAGAGTGGTTGAACAAGAGGCCTGATGCGTCTGAAAATAAAGCCTCGGCTTTTCTTTTTTTGGGGAAAATAACAGAGTTTTGCCTATACTAGTACCCTTGGAATGAAGGAACGTTATGCAGGAATCAGAAAGTAGTATTCGGAATTTAGTTGTGTTTTTAATAGCGATGCCATGCTGAAGCTCTGCGCAGTACTATTGTTGGGGCTTTGCCTGAGTAGTTGGGGGAACGCTGCAGATATCGGGGAAGCCATACCGATCGATCAGGGTTGGACATTACATTGGGGGGATTTGCCCTTTCGTTCCGAACCAATGCTGTGGGATTTCGAAACCTACGATTGGCAGCCGGTTGAATCGCCTTTTCACTTGGGGGACAAATCTGCATATTCGATTGTCTGGCTAAGATTGCAGGAATTGCCTGGCAGCTGGCGTGACCCGCATATTTTCATCTCTAGCATCGATCTGACGGTCCAGGTATTTCAAGGCGGCAAGCAAATTTACCAATTTGGCCATATAGACCGTGCGGGGAATAGTATTTTTGCCGGATGGCCCTGGCATTTGTTTTCGGTTGACCCCGATGCAGGGCCCCTGTATATGCGCATTTATTCCGATTATCCGTTCATCGGGTTGTCCGGAGAGGCGGTAATAGGAGAAAAGTCTGACCTGTTGCACCGGCTTTATCGCAGGGCGTTACCCGGAATACTCATTGCCGGTTTTGTCTTTCTTACCGGATTGCTGAGCATGCTTGTCGGCATAATCAAGAGAGAACACTGGACTGCGGTAGCCACGGGTGCCCTGTGTATTAATTTAGCGCTGATGATGCTGGCCGAAAATGAGTTCAGTCAATTGATCTATTTCGACCCGCTGGCCTGGCGATATGTAGCCGCCTACAGTTATTTTCTGATACCTGCTTTTTTGGCTGTTGTGGTCTGGGCTTGGTTTTGGCGTGAACCGCCTAAACTGTTAGGTCTGATTTTTGCGGTTTCCTTGGGCTTTTCGTCGGGGGTCTTGGCGCTATCCATATTTTCCGATTTTTCGTTTGTCAATGCTTATCCCTATTTTGATGGATTATTTATTGTACTTGTACTGGTATTGCTGATCGGCTGCTTTTCCAGGTTTAAAGCAATTGGTTTGCAAGGCGCGCTTATCGCCTTTGGTATTCTGGCGGTTTTCATATCCTTGGTAGTTGATATGCTCAGCGCTCACGGTTTTGTTGGCTGGATCGGCCGTACCGGTCAATGGGGATTGGTATTGTTTGCCTTGGCGTCGTTTGGTGTATATTTGATAAAGGACTGGAAACAGCAGATTACGTTAAGGATTCTTACCAATACGCTGGAAAAACAAGTAGAGGAACGCACTCAGGCTCTGCGCGAAAGTCAGCAACATCTGATCCGGCTGGCCCGAGAAGACTACCTTACAAAGTTACTGAACCGCAGGGCATTTACCGAGCTGGCGGTTCCTGAAATTGCCAATGCCCTGCGGCATGGCAGGGCAATTACCCTAGCCTTGTTTGATATCGATTTCTTCAAGCAAATCAACGACAACTATGGTCATACGGTGGGCGATGAAGTACTGAAAAGGATCGCCAGTGCAATTCGCAAAGAATGTCGCGAGGGGGATTTGATTTGCCGGTATGGCGGTGAAGAGTTTGTTGTGCTGCTTCACGCAACTCCGGTAAAGGACGCTGAAACTCTGGTTGAGCGGCTTAGAGAGACGATAAAAATCCTGAGAATAGTGCCGGATGGGTATGCGGAAAGCATTTCGGTCACAGCCAGTTTCGGTTTGGTTACCTTAAAAAATGCACGAATGGTTGAGCAAAGTGCCGAACAAGTACTTTCGAAGCTTTTACTGGAAGCCGACGGGATTATGTACCGGGTAAAGACTGCCGGTCGAGACGGGATGCATGCGATATTTCTCGACGGGAGGGATTTAGCGCAGCCTGCTAAAACAGCAAACCAAGGCTAGATTTCGAACGTAAATCTATTTCTTATTTATTCTATAAGCCACCCACGAGAGTCGTTGTTTGCATGAGCTATCAAGGAAGTCCGAACTTCAGTCACGCCCAAACGGATAAGATCGGTGTACTATTGACGAATCTGGGAACACCTGATGCGCCGACCCCTACCGCTTTACGTCGATATTTAAAGCAGTTTTTGTCTGATCCCCGCGTGGTAGAAGTTCCGCGGCTTTTCTGGTGGCTGATTCTCAACGGCATTATACTGCAAATCCGGCCCAGAAAATCCGCTAAAGCATACGCGGCGATCTGGACAGAAGACGGATCTCCGTTGCTTGTGAACACCAAAAAGCAGACATTGGCAATTGCAGAGGCACTCGCGGTACAGGGACATACGGAAGTCGTTGTGGAGTTTGCCATGCGCTACGGGCAACCGGGTATTGCCGATACGCTGTCGAAGATGTTTTCTCAGGGAGTGCGTAAATTGTTGGTCTTGCCGCTTTATCCGCAATACTCCGCGACGACAACCGGCTCGACTTTTGATGCGGTTGCCGCAGAACTCAGCAACTGCCGCTGGATTCCGGATCTGCGTTTTATCTGTCACTATCACGATTATTCCGGCTACATTGACGCAGCTGCTGCACGTATTGAGGAACATTGGCGAAACCATGGTAAACCGGACAAATTATTGTTCTCCTACCATGGGGTGCCCCAGCGATATTTACAGCAAGGAGATCCATATTTCTGTGAATGCCACAAAACTTCGCGTTTAATCGCCACTAATCTGGGGTTGGATGGCGATCAATATCTAACCGTATTCCAATCCCGCTTTGGCCGTGAACAGTGGCTGCAGCCATACATAGACGAAACCTTAATACAGCTGCCGGCACAGGGTGTCAATCATGTGCAGGTCTTTTGCCCCGGATTTGCCGCAGATTGTCTGGAAACAATCGAAGAAATAGGGGAGGAAAACAGGGAACATTTTTTGTCCGCTGGTGGTGGGCGTTATGAATACATATCTGCGCTTAACGAGCGGCCGGAACACATAGCGGCATTAACGTCTTTGATAGTCGAGCAGCTTGCGAATTGGCGTTTGGGAGAGCAAAAGCAAAGAGTGGCATTGGCAAAATCGCTGGGGGCTGCTCAATAAAGCCTGTTTTTTTCGCTGATTTGGCGCAAAACAAGATAAAAAATTTTCTTATTAGGTATGAGATCCTTTGTGCAACGGGTACACTTTGTTAGTTGTAGCTTAACTTTATCCTGCCGTAGAGTTATGCGACACCAATTCTATGCAATGGCCTGAAAAGACTCCTATTTGTTATTGCAAATAACCTTTCTTCGAAGGAGGAATTTTCGGGTTGAAGCCGTACAGTAATATCGTTCAAGGAAAGCTCTATGTCTCGGGTCACGCTCAAGGATGTTGCAAAACACGCCGCTGTTTCCATTGCCTCCGCATCCCAGGTATTAAATGGAAATACATCGAAAGTCACGCCGGAAACGGCAGAACGTATACGCAACGCTGCAAGCTCGATTGGCTACTCTAAAAATCAAAGTGCCTATGCGCTGAAAAGCGGTGTGAGCAATAATGTAATCGTACTGATGCCGCAACTCGCGAGCGATGATCCGGATACCGCTTTATTGCAGGACAGCCCTTTTTTCAGTGATTTTCTTTCCGGGATCGAGAAAGGGGCTTCCTTGTCCCATTTGCCTTTCAGTTTTATGCGGGTGGCGAATGCAGACGAAGTAAAACCGTTGCTTAACGGCCCCAAACCCCGCGGTGTGATCGTGATAGGGATTCTTCCGGATACCGTAAAGGATCTTATAGCGAATTGGGATTTGACTACCTTGGTGGTGGATGATGCGGGGTTTTTTGAGCGAACTTCCTTAAATCCTTGCATAATCAACTACAACATTGACGATTGGTCGATGGGGCGAGCGGGTCTTGAATACTTGTTGAATGCCGGCCACAAGAGAATCGTTCTGCTGTTCGGTCGATTAGTTGATTCGATTGTGCACAGAACCCGCTATGAAGGCATTTTGGACCTTGCAAAAGTGCATGCAGCAGCGCCCGATTTGCAACTCATTGAAACAGATGTAAGCTGTGAAGGCGCGGAGTTGGTGTTTTCCGAGGTCAGGCAAATGCTCGTCCAACGCAACTATACGGCGGTGCTCTGTATGGCGGATGTTCTAGCAATTGGAAGTTATCGTGCCGCTGCCCTGAACGGCTTAAAGATTCCCGAGGACTTTTCGCTGGTCGGAATGGATAATCTGAGCCTGTTGAAACTATTGCCGTTCAACCTGACGACTGTCGATCAGCGTATCGTACAGCGTGGTTATGAAGCGGTCATGCAACTGGTCAGTGGCCAGCGGCACACTGCCCAAGTTCCACGCATTATTGAGGGCGAAACGGTGAAGGTAATGTCGCGTTAAGGTTCAATCAGAATTTCACCGGTGTCCAAGCGTTGTAATTGACGTTGTCGTTCCCGGCTGAAGGTTGCCGCCTTATCCATCCGCTCTGCATACAACTCCAGCCAAGTGCGGGAGCCAGGGACCATTCTTGCCAGATCGTACATGCCTTCTTTGACGCCCTTGATAAACTCCTGGTGACCTTTTTCCTGTTCAATAAGGATTCTTTGAAACGCCGGTGCGCTGCTATTGTTAAGGGTTTCCCTGAGTGCCGGTAGTTCACGGTTGACTCTTTCCAGTTGGGTTCTGGTCAGTTCCAAGTCTGCGCGAAGCTCTTGCACCTTCGCCTGTAGATCGGCGATTTCTGCCGCTGAGGCGAGGCTACCTTTTTTACCGGTCATGCTGCTAATAATGGCGATCGTAATGGAAACGGCCAAGGTCACGACAATCAGGATCGCCAGCAGCATCATAAATATCCGATTGAGGTTGACGCCTTTTTCCAGCACGCTTAGGCGCTGTCCTTCGGTTAATTCGTTATCTTCTTCCGGCGCTGGTTCTTTCCTGGCCATCGCTTTGTGGCTCCTATTACACTAGGTTTAAAAATGGTAACTATTTAAACAGTTTAGCTTAGTTTTTTAACGTTGTTAGCGGGCGATTATTTGACCGTTGTGAAACATGCCCAACGCGCCGGAGACCTGACCGTCACGGGTAATGCTCAATGTCCCTGGAGCGATGGTCGTCTTGGTCGCGGTATCTTGCGCAAACTGGTCATTTAACGGGTCGTAGACCAAGGTTTCGCTGTCCAACTGAATGGGTTCCGGCAGTAACTGCCAGAAGAGTGTGCTGATGGATTCCGTGTCATCGCCTGCTAAATAGATATCGGTAACAGTAGCGCCAACTTTAATGACGGGGCTTAGCAGGTTGACGGGACGTTTGCCGGCGCTAAGTCCGTTTTGCACGCTATCCGTTATAAAGTGCCTCGGTGTTAATTGAGTTTGATGAAATGTAGTCAAGCCGGTATTCAACAACAACCCGGTGGATGGTGAGAAAAATCCAGCCCGGCCTTGATCTTGGTTGCTGATAGCGCCGGCGATCATATTGCCATAGCCGTCGACTACCGCGACAACACTGGCATTTGTCTGCGGCATTCCGTTAGTCGCTGAGACGATAGAGGCAGGCAAGGTTGTTCCTGCTATGATGTATGTCGTCTGGATATCGTAGGCAAACGCTTCGATGTAATCCTCGGCAAACTGATTTTCCAGGTGGACTGTGACAAATGCCGGATCACCGATTTTCTGCGGTAGCTTTTCGAATCCCGCGCGTAATACCTGACCCAGTTGAAAGCGCTTTTGTGCCGCACTTATGTCCTGCCACTCGAGTTGTTCGGCAATCGCGAATACTTGTTTGAGAATCGCACCTTTAGCTGACGGAGCCGGTGCGAAGTACAATTGGCTATCTTCGAGATCGAATTGCAGAGGCTGTCGTAGTGCGACCTGGTATTGTTTTAGGTCGATTTTTGACCAGGGGACTCCTGCCTGGTTGAAGTCCCTGACAAGCGCCTTGGCGGTTTCACGATGATAAAAACCGGAGGAGGGGTTTTTGGCAAAATAAGCCAGGGTTTTTGCCAATGCCGGTTGTTTTACGACGGCATCCCCATGCAGACCTAGGAGCTTACGGGTTTCCTGATCAGCTCGAAAGCCATAAAAAGCGAGTCGGATGGCGTCCTCGAACACCGACTTTAGCGGCATCTGGCTAAAGTGCTCGGCTATGTACGTCAAGCCTCCGGGGTGACCCGGCACTGCGGCCGCCTGCGCTCCGCTTGCCTCAACTAACCAGGTCCGGCTGCCGGAGGCTTTAAGCTGCAACTTGGGTTCTATATATTGTGGCGCGGTGCAAGTGGCATCCAATACTTGAATCTCTCGCGCAGCCTTTTTGAGCAGCCATTGGCTACAACCTGCCAACCCCGCCGTTCTTGGTTGTACCACCGCCAGTACGCCGCTGGCGGCCAATGCGGCATCGTAGGCATTACCGCCTTGATCGAGAATTTTCAATCCGGCTTGCGTTGCTAGGGGGTGGGAAGTGAGGATGCCATAGTGGATATTAGCGGTTTTTCTTGTGACGCAACCGGATGTCGCGAGCAGAACGAAGCCCAGACAAAGTAGAAAGAACAGCCGTGTTGAACAGCTGAAAAACGAAATGGGAACTGAACTTGCCAACCTCGGATGTCGTGATAGCAGCGCTTTGTCAGGCTGCATTGCCCGTAAGTTTGCGGTATTTATCCATGAGTTCATCTTCCGTTTCGACGTGATCCGGGTCCAAAGGGATGCAATCAACCGGGCACACCTGCTGACATTGAGGTTCATTGTAATGGCCAACGCATTCTGTGCATTTGTTCGGGTCAATTACGTATATTTCTTCGCCTGGCGAGATGGCTTCATTGGGACATTCCGGTTCGCAGACATCGCAATTAATACAATCATCGGTAATGATAAGCGCCATTTACTACCTCTAAATCTGTGGCATTTCGAAGTTGTTGCCTGAGTTTCCTTCTAGACAGGCGGGCGCATTTTACCAGATGATCGGAAGTGAGCGCTATAGTTGAGTAAAACGCTTGGTTAATGCATCCGCCACAATCGGATCGACGAACTCGCTAACATCGCCTCCCAATGCTGCAATTTCCCGGATTAATGTGGATGAAATATACGAAAGGTGGTTGTCAGGGGTTAAGAAAACGCTCTCCACTCCAGGAGCCAGTTTTCGATTCATATCCGCCAGCTGAAACTCATATTCAAAGTCTGAGACGGCGCGAAGTCCCCTCAGAATGATGTTCGCCTGGTGTTTTTTGGCAAAATCCACGAGGAGGTTGCTAAACCCGGTAACCTCAACATTAGCGAAAGGCTTAATCACTTCGTTGACTAGGGCCACCCGTTCCTCTAGAGGAAAGAGCGGATTTTTCTTGGGGCTTGCGGCAACACCTACGATGACTCTGTCAAACATCCTTGCCGCCCGCGCAATGAGATCCTGGTGGCCATTGGTTACGGGATCAAAAGTGCCAGGGTAAACAACAGTATTCATGGCAAAACTGACTCTTGGCGAATAAAGTCAATAGCATAGCAGTAGCAAGCGGAATTTTGTCAACTGCTCAGGCTGACATGAAGCTGTTTTCTCGATGTATATCAAATGGTGGGCTGATTACACCCAGTGAAGCCGGTTTGTCTGGTCGCCCGCGGCAATATGTCAGAATGGTCGGGAGGAAAGGGTTTAATCGGGGAGTGCATAAAACACTCCCCGAATCGATTGAATTGCAAAACCGAAGTTCTGTCAGCTCACAAAAAGCTTGTACACAATCTGATGGATAATGGTGCCATGCGGCGGGAACACTATTTTACCGCTGTGAATACGCCCTTTGGCGTGCACACCTTTGGCATTCGAAAATGTAATGAAACCTTCCTTGCCATGGTAGTGCCCCATTCCGGATTCGCCGACGCCACCGAAAGGCATGTCGTCCTGGGCAAAATGCATGAGCGTGTCATTGATGCACACGCCACCGGCATGTACCTTTTCCAGCATGGTTTTTTGCTGCGCCTTCTGATAACCGAAGTAATACATCGCCAGTGGCCGCGGCCGTGAATTCACATATTTGATTGCGTCATCCAGGCTGTCATAAGGCACGATGGGTAACAGCGGCCCGAAAATTTCTTCCTGCAGAATCGTCATGTCAGGCGTGGCATCCATTACCAGATGAATCGGCATTTTGCGGGTACCTCTGGAGAAGTCTTCGTTGGCCGGATTGACTTCGATAACTCGCGCGCCTTTCTGGATGGCATCGTCCAGGTATCCCCTAATCCGTTTCAACTGACGGTCATTGATGATCGCGGTGAAATCCGGATTATCTTTCAAGGTGGGATACATACTGGCAAACTTTGCCTTGAACGAGTCGACAAATGCATCCATCTTGTCGCGGGGACAAAGCACATAATCCGGCGCTATACAGGTCTGCCCCGCATTAAATGCCTTGCCGAAGGCGATACGTTCCGCAGCGTCATTAATCGGCATGTCATCGCCGATGATTGCAGGTGATTTGCCGCCTAATTCCAACGTCACCGGGGTCAGGTTTTCTGCGGCCGCCTTCATTACCCGCTTGCCGATCATGGTGGAACCGGTGAATAACAGGTGGTCGAAAGGTAGTTTGGTGAACTCTTCGGCAACGTCCGCCTCGCCGGTTATCACCGAGACCAGATCATCGGTAAAGGTATTGGCGAGTATGTCTTTAAGTACTTCGGAAGTGCGCGGAGTGAACTCCGATACCTTGATCATTGCCCGGTTGCCTGCCGCCAACGCAGCAATGAGGGGGCCGAGAGACAGGTTAATAGGGTAGTTCCAAGGGGAAATAATGCCGACCACACCCAGCGGGCGATAATGTATCGAGTTGCGCGCCCCTAAAAACAGTAGGCCGACCTTGCGGCGATGAGACTTCATCCAGTCCTTAAGGTGCTCCAGCGTGTAGTTGATGCCTTGAATGACCGGCATGAATTCAGCCAGCATGGATTCGTCCCGCGAGCGGCTGGAATAATCGTCATTAAGCGCTTCTAGTAATCGCTCCTGATTGTCCAAAACGGCGCGCTTGAGCCGTAGCAATGCGTCTTTTCGTACTTCATAGCTAGGGTTGGGGTTGTGTTCAAAAGCCCTTTTTTGAGCTTGAAAGGTGCGATGTAGTCGTTGTAGTTCCTTCGAATTTTCGGTAATGGAAATAACTTTGGCGCCCATCTCAGCCTCCGAGTGCTTAGTTCTTATTTATGGTTGTTTGATGTTGTGGTTATTAACCAAACATTGCCGTTAACGCCACCTCGACTGGCGTATTATGAGTTAGAGTATATACTCTAGATTGTTCTAGGATCAATATTTAGAAGGATAATTTGCTGAATTTGATGGATCCTTGGCGGAAATACAGGTTTGAAATCAGTGTTTGGAGGTTGTTCATAATCTTCTCTACAATGGCACCCCAGGAGCATGGGGATAAAAGCAAGCAAATGAATACCAAAGAGAAAATAATATTAGCCAGTCTCGATCTATTTAATGAGAACGGGGAGCGGAACGTCACAACAAATCACATTGCAGCACATTTAGGCATATCGCCGGGTAACCTCTACTATCACTTTCGCAACAAGACCGACATTATCTATGAGATTTTTTTGCAGTATCAGATGCTGGTCGATCACTATCTGCAGGCACCGACCGGTCGGCAGTTGACTGTTGAGGATCAGTTTGCTTACCTGGAGGCGGTGTTCGACGGCCTCTGGAGCTATCGCTTTTTTCATCGCGAGCTGGAACATTATTTGGAGTCTGATCCGCGACTACGGGACGGTTACCAATCCTTTACACAGCGATGTCTGGAAAGCATTTGCTCGATACTCGAACGACTTGAAAAGGCATCGATATTGAAGCCTCAGTCAGAAGACGACAGGAGAACTTTTGCCTTGAATGCCTGGTTGATTGTCACCAGTTGGATGTCTTATTTGAAAACGGCAGCCGGATCAGATGCCCATCTTATCCGCAAAGAAACCCTGAAACAGGGCATCTACCAGGTTGTCAGCCTTGAGCTGCCATTTGTCAACGAGTCCGTGTTAGACAAGGTGCAGCGTTTACGCCAAGCCTACCGGCCCAGTATTTAAGCGGTGGTTAAAGGGGCTGTGCCGACTGTTGCTATTTCCTGCTGGATGGTGCGGTAAAGCTTTGTCCCTATTCGGGGGAATCGATAAAAAACTGGTCGAGGTACTCTCTAAGATCCTCTATCCCTGTCTTTTTTAGAGACGAAAACAACTGTGCATCGATCGGGTGAGACCACTTCTGTAAGTTGCCTGCTACCTGATGCAGAGCATTTTTGGCCGCGCCGAATTTAAGCTTGTCTGATTTGGTGAGCAGAGCAAGGCTCGGGAGGCTGCGATTTTCGCACCAGTCGAGCATGTATTGGTCGAATTCGGTCAGCGGGTGTCGTATGTCCATTACCAGAACCAGCGCCGCCAGACAGTCCCGGCCCTCCAAATATTCCTGTAAGTGTTTTTGCCAGTTTTGATACAGGGTTTTTGAGACTTTGGCATAACCGTAGCCGGGAAGATCCACCAGGCGACAATTCGGCTTGTTCAGAGTGAAGAAATTGATCAGTTGGGTTCGCCCAGGGGTTTTCGATGTTTTGGCGAGCTTACTATTGTCCGTTAATGCATTCAATGCGCTGGATTTACCCGCATTCGAGCGGCCCGCAAATGCCACTTCAACGCCCGAGTCTTCCGGGCACTGGCGGAGTTTTTCCGCGCTGGTTAAGAAGCGTGCACTGCGGTAAGAAACGGAAGATTTTTCCAAATTTGACATAGAAACAATTCGGTGCCTTTATTCGTTCATGTTTTTTTTGATTTATGTATAATACCGAACCGTTTCGAGAGTGTCGGCAGTCAAGTCGTTAATTTTACGAATACTTGGAGACCTTTGCACAAGTAGAAGTTTTGCTTTCAGACAAGGAAAAAATGCACGGAAAAGCAGAGTTTACTTGTTGTAAATGAGCATTTGAGTACTTTTTTGACGCAGTATGAAAGTGAAATAGCCTTTGTGCAAAGGTCTCGACCAAACATAATAGCTTGACTATTTGATCAGGCATACCCAAAGAGTTGCATATGATGGGGTCTAAAATGAGAGTGTTGGTTTCAGGATTGATGCTGGTTTTGGGTGCGATGAGCGTATCCGGAACTGTTGGTGCGGCAGGCGATGCGGCAGCAGGACAGGGAAAAACGGCGGTCTGTGCCGGTTGTCATGGAGTGGATGGAAATAGTGCAGTGCCAAATTTTCCTAAGTTGGCCGGACTTGGCGAGCGCTACCTCGAAAAACAAATTCTGGACATTAAAGAAGGGCGTCGGCCGATTGTGGAAATGACCGGTATGACAGAAAACCTCAGCGCCCAGGATATCGCAGATATCGCCGCCTTTTATGCAGCTCAGCCTGCCACGACCGGCCAAGCGAAAGCGGATACAATCGAACTGGGAGAGCAGCTATATCGTGCTGGAAATAGCGCTAAAGGAATTCCTGCTTGCACCGGTTGTCACGGGCCATCCGGGAAAGGTAATGCACCCGCGGGTTTTCCCAGGCTCGCGGGTCAGCATGCCAGCTACACCGAAACTCAATTGGTCAAGTTCCGGTCAGGCGAGCGGACGAACGATGGGGATACACGGATGATGCGGGATATCGCTGCAAATCTTAGTGACAATGAAATCAAAGCATTGTCTAACTATATCTTTGGCCTTTATTAAATCCGGGTGTTGATGAATAAACCGTAACCCGCTAAATTGATTCGGAAAAAGACGGCACATGCCGTCTTTTTTTCTTATAAAACAACGAGTTGATTGTGTGTCGTTGCGTCGATATCGAGATTGAGGCTAATGCCTCGGCTGGATATTGCGGAACTTTTCAGTACATTAGAGGCCCAAGTAGTTTTAACTAACGGAGTAAGTGAATGCGCAAGTTATTTGTCACCCTTTTTCTTGCTTTAAGCGTTGGGCTGGCTTTTACGGCCCATGCGGCGGAACCTTTTGCTAATGGCAAAGATTATTTCACCCTAAAAAAAACCATTCCGGTCCGCGATAGCTCAAAAGTCGAAGTCGTTGAACTGTTCTGGTATGGCTGCCCGCATTGCTATAAGTTCGATCCCTACGTCGCCGCATGGGATAAAAAGCAGCCTGAGCACGTGGATTTTTGGCATAGTCCGGCGGTGTTCAGCAAACTCTGGAAGTTGCATGCCCAGGCCTTTTATACGGCCGAAGCATTAGGCGTCGGCAAACAGATGCACATTCCCTTGTTTAATGCATTAGTGCGTGATAAGCGGAGGATTACCACTGAAGGCGCACTCACCAATTTGTTTGTTGAGAATGGCATTGAACAGGAAAAGTTTGAAAAAGCATTCAACTCTTTTAGTGTTCGTTCGCAGGTTGAGCAAGCAGCCAAACGAACCATGAACTACAAAATTACCGGTGTGCCTGCCATAATTGTTAATGGCAAGTATCGTGTAGAGCCCGGTGCGGCAGGTACTTTCCCGAGAATGTTGCAAATCGTCGATTATCTTGTGGAGAAGGAAAAGGCGGCAATGTAGCTGCCTGGCTTCCATTGATTCGGATAAAAGGGTAGATGGTGTATCAGCAATTCCGGCGTAAGGTCGCCAATATCTTTACCCCAACAACTCAAAAACTGCAGAGTGATTCTGCCGGAGCTGCGGATTTTCCCCATCATCGCCATATCCGTTTGATAAGCTTCAATATTCAAGTCGGAATAGCAACCGCAGCCTATCGTCATTACCTGACTAAGAGTTGGCAGCATGTGTTGCCTTCTCAGTCCCGAGTTAAAAACCTGGACAGAATTTCTTCCCTGCTCAGACAGTACGACATCGTTGCGCTTCAGGAGTGCGATGGGGGGAGTGTCCGCAGTAACTATATTAACCAAGTCGAATATTTGGCGGAAAAAAGCGGACACCCTTTTTGGTACCAGCAGCTAAACCGAAATTTAGGCCACTTTGCACAACATAGTAATGGGTTGCTTAGCCGGATTCGGCCGTTGGATGTTTCCCAGCATAGCTTGCCTGGATTTATTCCGGGGAGGGGAGCCATAATGGCCCGGTTTGGTCTCCCGGATAATCCACTGGTGTTGGTGATCATGCACCTTTCACTCGGACTTCGGGCGCAGATTAAGCAGTTAGCCCACGTTTATGAGCTGATCAAAGATTATGAGCATATTGTCGTGATGGGGGACTTGAATAATCATGCGGACCAATTGTTAGGTAACTCGCCGTTAGGGAATCTGAGCCTGCAGCCTTTGCCGACAGCGTTACCGACCTTTCCAAGCTGGCGGCCCGAAAGAACGCTGGATCACATTATGGTCAGCCCGAATCTGCAAATTAAAAACGCGGGTGTTGTTTGTTTTCCGATGTCGGACCATTTGCCGATCGCCGTCGATATAGCGATGCCGGACCGTTATCAGACATCGCGTGTTGGTTGAAGATTTATAGGCTGCCCCTGAAACGAAAAAACCCGGTAAAAACCGGGTTTTTTGCGGTTAGCGGCTTGCAAGCTACTTGATTTTCGCTTCTTTATATTCGACATGTTTACGTACGACGGGGTCAAACTTTTTAATGACCATTTTTTCCGGCATGGTACGCTTGTTTTTAGTCGTGGTATAAAAGTGTCCGGTACCCGCTGAGGATACTAGTCTGATTTTATCGCGCATGTGCTTGTCCTCTTTATTTCGCGGTTAGACTTTGACGCCGCGGGCACGAATATCAGTCAAAACCTGTTCTATGCCCTTTTTGTCGATGATTCGCATTCCCTTGGTGGAGATGCGCAGTTTTACAAAACGTTTTTCACTTTCAACCCAGAAACGATGAGTTTGTAGGTTGGGAAGAAAACGACGCTTGGTTCTGTTGTTTGCATGTGAAACATTATTACCGGTTATCGGTGCTTTTCCCGTAACCTGACACACTCTAGACATTTAAATCGCCTCCGCACGAAAGCTGAAAGTCGTTAGCTTCCGAATGCTGCTTCGGAATCAACTTTCCAGGGCTTTCGTCTATTAATGCAGTTCCTGTAATCCCGTTTTCTGGCCGTGGTGTCAACCACAAATCCAGACCCGTAAAAATGAGCCCGACTTTATAGCAGAATTGGCTATTGGAAGCAAAAGATTTTTGCTCAAAAGGTAAACATTGCACATCGCCTTTGAAAGTCAGAGGAGTCCGCGTTCGGCCATGGAAACAACGCTGACGTCGCCGACAATCAGGTGGTCCAGTACCCGCACTTCAACGAGCCGCAATGCGTCGGCCAACGTTTGGGTAATATCCCGGTCCGCCTGACTAGGTTCAGAAATCCCCGATGGGTGGTTATGCACCAGGATAGTGGCTGCCGCATTATGCCTGAGCACTTGGCGGACGACTTCCCTGGGATAGACGCTGGCGCTGCTGATCGAACCGCGGAATAACTCCTCAAAGGTGATGATGCGGTTTTGGTTATCCAAATAGATGATGCCGAATACTTCGTATTGGTAATCACGTAATTTACTACGCAAATAGTTGCGTACCTGGCTTGGATTGTTCAGCGCATCGGTTCGCGGTAACTCTTCGCGGAAGAAGCGCCGGGAAAGTTCGACCACCGCCTGAAGTTGCGCATATTTTGCCGGACCGAGACCGGGTAAACTTGAAAATTCCGCCTGGCTGGCTCTCAACATGGCCCGCAAACTACCAAATTGGGTAAGTACTTCGCGAGCAAGATCCACCGCTGTTTTGCCCGGAATGCCGGTGCGCAAAAATATGGCGAGTAGTTCAGTGTCGGTCAGTTGCTTTGCGCCGACAGCAAGAAGTTTTTCTCTCGGACGGTCGCCTTCGGGCCAGTCTGTAATGGGCATGGAATCTCCATTTCCGATTAAATCAATTGCTTGCACCGCATGCCAGTGCATTCTCCATTTGCAGATGGTATCTTATCTGAATTCTGAGGTTTTTTATACCCGGAAATTTCTATTCTGGCCGCATCCAGTTGCCGGTGCTTAACCGGTCCCCGTTAATCCACAACAAGGAGTTGCTTTTGAATTCACGAAATCGTGTGGTTGGGCTGCAGGGTAAGTCCATTCTGGTTGCCGTTACCGGCGGAATTGCCGCCTATAAGGTGGGAGAACTGGTGCGGTTGCTCAGTAAAGACGGAGCGGATGTGCAGGTGGTAATGACGGCTGCAGCGAAGGCTTTTGTCCAGCCGCTAACCTTTCAAGCGCTGACCGGCAGGCCGGTGCGGGATAGCCTGTTGGACCCGTCCGCCGAGCAGGGTATGGGGCACATCGAATTGGCCCGTTGGGCGGACATGATTATCGTTGCGCCTGCCAGCGCCGATGCTATTGCCAGAATCAGCATGGGGCTTGCCAATGACCTTCTGACAACGGTGGTATTGGCAAGCCAAGCGCCATTGGCCATAGCTCCCGCAATGAACCAGGCCATGTGGTCGAATTCCATCACGCAATACAATCTTCAAAGACTGTGTGAGTTGCGCCCTGGAGTTCAAGTCTGGGGACCCGCCGAAGGCGATCAAGCCTGTGGCGATTACGGACCGGGGCGTATGCTGGAAGCCCTGGACATTTGGCATCGTGCCAGGGATTTTTTTGCCGTGCCTGGATTACTTTCCGGCCTCAAAGTGACGATTACCGCAGGTCCGACCCGGGAGCGTATCGATCCGGTGCGCTATATCAGTAATGATAGTTCCGGAAAAATGGGTTATGCCTTGGCTGAGGCTGCTGCAAAAGCCGGCGCCCAAGTCACACTGATTTCCGGACCCGTGACATTGGAAACACCTGCAGGCGTTGCCTTGGTGGCGGTGGAAAGTGCCACGCAAATGCTGGACGCGAGTTTGTCGGCAATCCAGGACGGGACGGATATCTTTATCGGTTCGGCTGCTGTGGCGGACTATCGGCTGGACACGGTTGCCAGCCAAAAAATTAAGAAGTCCGCTGCAAAAATGCAATTGAATTTAATCCGCAACCCTGATGTCCTGGGAACGGTGGCGGCGGCAGACTCGGCCCCGTTTTGCGTCGGCTTCGCGGCGGAAACCGAGTGTGTTGTCGAATATGCAACGGAGAAACTGCAACGGAAAAAACTGCAGATGATAGTCGCCAACGATGTTTCCCGTTCGGACATCGGATTTAATAGCGATGACAATGCTGTGATGGTCATCACCCCGGGTGGAGTAGAGGCATTGGAAAAAATGCCCAAACCGCAGCTCGCCAAGGTTCTGATCGAGCAAATCGCCTCCCGTTATGGTGCACTTAAGGGCATAGAAAAGTAGCGGTGTGGCAAGACTGTTTCACTGAAAAGTCAGAACTAAAAAATCAAAGGGGAAAACTACTCGACATGCAAAACTTGCAAGTAAAAATTCTTGATGAACGCCTGGGTAGTTCCATACCGCTGCCCAAGTATGCTACCACAGGTTCTGCAGGGCTCGACCTGCGGGCCTGCACCCAGGAACCGCTCACCTTGCATCCCGGCGATACCCAGTTGATTCCGACTGGCCTTGCGATTCATTTGGAATCCGCGGATATGGCGGCCATGCTGCTTCCGCGATCCGGTTTAGGCCATAAGCATGGCATCGTACTGGGCAATCTGGTGGGACTCATCGATTCCGACTATCAGGGCGAAGTGATGGTTTCCTGTTGGAATCGCGGCATAGAGCCCTTTACGATTCAGGTTGGAGAGCGAATTGCCCAAATGGTTATCGTCCCGGTAGTCCAGGTGAATTTTGAGTTGGTATCGGACTTTACTGTCTCCGAGCGCGGTGCAGGTGGTTTCGGCTCGACCGGCGCTCAATGATCCAATGACGGTCCTTAGGATGATAGATCCGGCGAGTAGTTGAGGTTCCTACTAGTTTCTACGCCAGAACTGACTACACTAAGTAAGGAGTAAGCATTCCGGATCAATGCCTTCCGTTCAGACGTGCGCTTTTGCCAGGCTAGACTAATCCGGTCATTGCAACTCGTCAAACTGTGAAACAAAGGAAAATCGCTGCCCATGGATAATCGCCAGGCAGCTCAGCCAATTCCATTTCACCAAACGCCTCAAAGAGTAAATTGGCAACATGAAATTTGGTAAAGACAAAGATTCACAGCAGGATCCCGGCAGTAAGAAGACCAAAGCCAAATCGTCTGTACCTTTGCGATCACCATCTCTGTTTGTCGGTTTGGCCGGACTCGCCGCAGCGCTCGTCACCGCCGGAATTTTATTTTTACAACACTTTTTAATTAATCAGCCCTATCATTCCGCCTTAAGCGATGAAGTCAACCAGGCGCAATTGGATGCTATCAATCTGGTTTTTAGCGAAAAACTCCTCAATATACAAAATCAAGCCGTTTACTTTTCCCAAGGGCTTGCGCCGGAAGTCTTCCAGGGAGCACTGGAAGTCCGTGAACATCAGGCGGCCGTCGCTGTCAGGAGCATCCCAGGGGCATTGCGGGTATTGGTTTCGCAGAAAGGAAGGGCCACGCGAGACAATCAAGCGCCCTTGCCTATCAGTTTCGCCTCGTTAGATTTGATTCGTAAAGTGGAGCAAAGCCAAGAAGTACGTCTCGAAGCCTTTGCGGTACAGCAAACATGGTACGTACAGGTGGTTGTCCCGAAGCTAGATAGAAGCGGGAATATCTTGGGTACTGTCCTCATAATGTACGGCGCTGAAGTGTTGAAGCCGGACTGGAAGAAGATGCCAACCGGCGGGGTGCAGCTGTTGCAACAGGTTGAGGGCGATGCGTTAACGGTATTACAGCATGGCTCTCTATCTGACGATGTTGTGCAACTGCAAACCGCCTTGCCGCAATGGACGGTTGCATATTCCCGGGGACAGGATCTGCAGACCGAATCTTCTCTGATGTTGATGCTGGTCTTGGCGGTTGTCGGTGCGGTAATCTGCGCCGGCGCTGTGGCTGCAGTGGTCATAGTATTGTTGCAGAAAATTCGCAAAGACGCCGGAATGGTGGCGAACTACACGAAAAATATTCTCCAGGGCGACAAAGCTCCTCAACCTAAGATTCAATTGTCCTTGCTGCACACGATGGTTGTGGTAATCGCCCAATCGGCCAAGTCTCTGAGTAGTAAAAAATCCAAATCTGCCAAGCCCACAACAGGTGCTTCCCCGAAAGCGCCTGCCAAACCGCCTGTCAAACCTAAGGTTGAACCTGCACCGGCCCCTGACTTTTCTGAAGACGCGGAAATTTTTCCGGAAGCCGATGGCGAGTTGGAAGAAGCGGAACCCTTGTTTCAGGGCGACAGCCTGGATATTGACATGCTGGGCGATGACGATGATCTGCTCGGCCTGAACGACGAAGATCTCGGCCTCGATCAAGGCGTGGTGGGCGACATGGACCTCGATGAAGGCGGGGCGGTGGAGATGCCCGAAGAAATTTTTCGAGCCTATGATATTCGGGGCATCGTCGGTGAAACCATGAGCTCTGCAATCATGCGCGCCATTGGCCGTGCCTTGGGTTCGGAAGTCATTCATCGGGGTGGCGCTACCATCGCGGTTGGTATGGACGGGCGGAATTCAAGCCCCGAGTTGACCCAGGCATTGACCCAGGGTCTGCTGTCTACCGGCGTTAGTGTGGTGGATACCGGACGTGTTCCCACGCCGGTACTATATTTCGCGGTCGAGCATTTACAACTGGATGCGGGCGCAATTGTCACGGGGAGTCATAATCCGGCAAATTACAATGGATTGAAAATGGTGATTAAGGGTCAGTCCCTGGTGCAGGAAGATATGGAAAAGCTTTTGGCCCGTATTCAATCGGAAAATTTCGCATCCGCCAAAGGCGAACTGAGCGCTGCCGATGTCCGTGCCGATTATGTCGACCGCATTATTAGCGACATTGCGGTCGCAGCGCCGTTAAAGGTGGTTGTTGATGCAGGTAACGGCGTGGCCGGTGAAATTGCGCCGCAACTGTTAACGGAACTGGGTTGTGAAGTGACAGCTCTGCACTGCGAGGTGGATGGTAGTTTTCCCAACCATCATCCGGATCCGAGTAAACCGGAAAATTTGCAGGATTTGATTGAAAAAGTGAAGGCCGAAGATGCCGATGTGGGGATTGCCCTGGATGGTGACGGCGACCGTATCGGGGTCGTGGCCAATACCGGGCAGATTATCTGGCCCGATCAGTTATTGATGCTCTTTGCCAAAGATGTGGTCTCCCGCAATCCGGGTGCGGATGTTATTTTTGATGTCAAATGCAGCCGGCGGTTAAATGCGCTTATCTCCAGCTATGGCGGCCGGCCGGTGATGTGGCGAACGGGCCATTCGTTAATTAAGGCCAAGATGCGGGAAACCGGAGCATTGTTGGCTGGTGAGATGAGCGGCCATATTTTCTTTAAAGAACGCTGGTTCGGCTTTGATGATGCGCTTTACAGCGCGGCCCGGCTATTGGAAGTCCTCGGTATCGAGGATCGCGACTCGCAATCGGTATTCGACGACTTCCCGGTGGATCTCAGCACACCGGAGCTACAGGTAGCGGTTACGGAAGAGAGTAAATTTCAAATTGTCGAACAGTTGGCAAAACACGGCAACTGGGGCGATGCGACGCTATCCACCATCGATGGTATTCGGGCAGACTACGCAGATGGCTGGGGGCTATGCCGTGCGTCCAACACCACACCAAATCTGGTGCTGAGGTTTGAAGCTGAGACTGAAGAGGCATTGGAACGGATAAAAACTATATTCAAAAATCAATTGCAGGCATTGGATAATGCCATGCAGCTGCCATTTTAGAAGTTGCCGCATGGAGAACCTCGTTAAGAAGCAAGTAAATGGAGAAAAGCAATATGCTTGACCGGGATAATGCGGTTCAGGTCGCTACCGTGCTAAGTAAGGCGTTGCCTTACATTCAGCGTTTTACAGGCAAAACAATCGTTATCAAGTATGGCGGCAATGCCATGATTGACGAGGAACTGAAAAATAGCTTTGCCCGTGATGTGGTATTGATGAAGCTGGTAGGCATTAATCCCATCGTGGTGCATGGAGGCGGGCCGCAGATTGGAGATTTACTGTCCCGTTTGAACATTAAATCGGAATTTGTCAACGGTATGCGTGTGACAGATAGCGAGACCATGGATGTGGTGCAAATGGTATTGGGAGGCTTGGTCAACAAAGATATCGTTGCGCTGATAAACCGTAACGGAGGCAAGGCAATCGGTTTAACCGGGAAGGATGCCAACTTTATCCAAGCTACCAAGCTGGAAGTAACCCGGGCGTTGCCGGAAATGCAAAAAACCGAAATTATCGATATCGGACATGTGGGTAAAGTTGCCAAGGTCCGCGCCGATGTCATCAATATGCTTACCGACGGCGACTGCATTCCGGTTATCGCACCGATCGGCGTCGGGGAGGATGGCGCTTCCTACAACATCAATGCAGATCTGGTTGCAGGCAAGGTTGCTGAAGTGCTGCGGGCGGAGAAGTTGATTCTGCTGACCAATATCGCCGGTTTGATGGACAAATCCGGCAAGGTGCTGACAGGTTTGAGTACTTCGCAGGTCGATGAGTTGATTGCCGACGGCACGATATCGGGCGGAATGCTACCTAAAATTGACTGCGCGCTGTCGGCCGTGAAACAGGGAGTCATCAGTGCGCACATAATTGATGGCAGGGTACCTCATGCAACCTTATTGGAAATATTTACCGACGAAGGAGTCGGAACGTTGATTTCCCGCAGGGGGCAGAGCCTTTGATTTTTATTGTGTCCATTCGAGCCGTGCCGGACTGCCGGGCCAATATTTCACCGGTGAACTTCGCAATCTTTCAGCCATGTGCGGGAAGAGGGTCGCACTAGTATGAAAAAGCTGGTTGTGTGGTGCGTCATTCTGATGGTATTGACCTACGGTGCGTTTAAAGGCATTGCCTGGTATCAGGTAAATCGGCTGATCCTGGAAGTAAAGCGCACCTTTGAGCAACATATGGCGCTTAGCCACGGCTGGATCAGCACCTCGATTTGGGGTGGTGCGGTGATTCATGATCTCCAGGTAACGCCTTTTCAATTGCGTTATCCACTGGAAGTAAAAGAGGTCGAAATTTCATTGGACTCGCCATTTGATTTTATCGATATTTTCTCTCTGATCGATGCCGATCCGGCTATGGATCCACCGGGCGCCATGGAGATAAGGTGGCAGAACATGAGCCTGCCATTGTCCGAAAACTGGATGAATTATATCGACTTCGAAAATATTGACCGTGATCTGTTCGGGCTGGCTTGCGGACCAATCGAATCGATCGGCGTAACCGAACTGGAGCAAATGGGCTACGGCAATATTCCTCTCAACCAGAAACTGGCCTACCGCTATGACGATTCTACACAAAGGATGACGGTGAGTTTTGAATCTGAGTTGGAAGGGCTCGGCGTATACTCCGGCGAAGTTGAATTGGGATTAAGCCACTCACTGCAATGGCCGTTCGCATCGAGTTCAGGCAGCGTAAGGCTGCATAAGATTTACTTGGCTTACGATGACAGGTCGTTTATCAAACGCGCCACGCTGCTTTGTGGCAAGGCGGCAGGATTTACCAAAGCCGAGTTCATCGTCGCCAGCACCCAGAAAACTCAACGGAAGCTGGAAAGGCTGGGGATCTCCTTGAGCGATGAGTTCTTGCGTGGCTACGGCACTTTTCTGCAGGGAGATGGCATCATCGAGTTTCAAGCGGAACCCATGACCGGAATTGCTTTGAACCGCCTGGCCAGCTTCTCTGAAGCGGAGTTGAACCAGGCATTGAATTACTCCATCAAGGTTAACCGGATCAATCTGCCGAATGCGGTATTTGCCCTAAATAGCCAAAAGTTGACCGATTATCTTTATCCTCCGCCGGTCGTCGAAGAGCCCAAACCGGAGCCAAAAGTCGCCACGCCGACCGCGCGTTTTCAACCGGTGGCGGTTGCCTATGCGGAACAGTTTCTGGATCAACGGGTGCGCATCATTCAAAGTTCCGGGAAGGTGACCGAAGGTGTTTTACAGGCCGCCGCGGGCAGCTATCTGGATATAGGTGTCAAGGTCGGTTCAGGAACGGTCAAATTCCATGTGAACATAAGAGAGGTCGAAGACTTTCTGGTGTTCTCCGAGCGCAACTTGCTGCGATTGCGGGGAGCACCGGTTGAAGAGGTGCAGTCCGGCCAGGCCGCGACTGGAAAAAATTTTGGTGATCTGCCGGTAGTCAGACTTCCCGCTGAAACTGGGGCGGTATCGGTGACGGCTCCTTCCGATGTGCTCTCCGCGGACGAGTCGGCCACAGGTCCTGGACCGGGGTCGCCTGCTGCAGGATCGCCTGCCCCAGGAAGGCCTGCCCCAGGGTCGCCTGCCGCAAATACCATTATCCGGGAAACGGTTATTTACGTAGATGAAAGCGGTCGGGAAATTACCGAGCCGTTTGATGAATCGAAATACGAAATCATTGATGTTGAGCCGGCAACTCCTATCACTCAGCCAACAATTAATGACCTTCCTGTTGAGAATTCCGAATCTCAACAAACGCCCTAATCAGCACCTTTCGCAGTGCAGTTGTTGCCGGTAAGCTACCACAGCATAAGAGTGGTTCGGGCTTTCACGCGGTTTCCGGATGAAGACTAATTTGCCTTGCGAATTCGTGCTAAAGTAGCCTCCCCAGGCAAATTGAGAATGACCATGCAGTACCAGCTTCCTACTTTTACCGCCATGCTTCAGCAACTGGTTGCAATTCCTTCCGTTAGCAGCACGGTGGAAAAATTGGACCAATCCAATAAACCGATAATCGATTTATTGGCTGATTGGTGTGAAACCCTTGGCATGGAGGTTGAACTCATGCCGGTGGACGACGCCTGCCGTAAGTGGAATCTCCTGGCCAAGATAGGAACGGGAACCGGCGGGCTGGGCTTGGCGGGTCATACCGACACAGTGCCCTATGATTCCGGGGCGTGGCAGTCTGATCCCTTCGTCTGTACCGAACGGGATCAGCGCTGGTATGGGCTGGGCGTGTGCGATATGAAGTGTTTCTTTCCCATTATCCTACAGGTACTGGCGGAGAGCCGGGACTATTTAAACAAGCCCGTTACCCTGATTGCCACGGCGGACGAAGAAAGCGCTATGAGTGGAGCCAGACTACTGCAACAACGTCAGCAGAGTCTGGGGGATTATGTGCTGATTGGCGAACCCACTGGCTTGCGGCCGATTCGGCAGCATAAAGGAATCATGATGGAAGAGATTCAGGTGCTGGGACAATCGGGACATTCCTCGCAGCCTAAATTGGGACGCAACGCCATGGAGGCTATGACCGACGTGATTTTGGAACTGAGGGCGTTGCGCGCGCGATGGGCCGAACGCTATCGCAATCCGGGATTCTCGGTTCCCATTCCGACGCTTAACCTCGGTTGTATTCATGGCGGGGACAATCCCAACCGGATTTGCAAGAGCTGTGATCTGCAATTTGACATACGGGTGATGCCGGGGATGGAAGTGCCGCAGATTCGCGCCGAAATCGAGTCATGCCTGCAGCCCATTGCCGTTCGCCATGATTTGAGTATTCGCTTGAATACGCTGTTCGACGGTGTTGGAAGTTTCAGTCAGGATGATGCAAGTCCTTTCGTAAGACTCTGCGAGGAACTTACCGGGCAACCCAGCGGTTCGGTGGCTTTTGCCACGGAGGCGCCATTTTTTAAAGCGTTAGGCGCCGATACTCTGGTATTGGGTCCGGGAGATATTGCCCAGGCTCATCAGCCGGATGAGTATTTGGCAATGAACCGTGTCGATCCTATGTTGGCAATCGTACGGAAACTGGTAAAAACTCTCTGTTTGCAGTAAAAACCAAATGTCGATAGAACCTAACCTATTTAACTGAATCAGGTGCCATACAACTTCATGCGTGCAGAGCCGGAATCCCCTTCAAAAGAAACCGATAGCCTCGCCTCAACCGCGCTAGCCGAGCAAAACCCTCAGGATCAGGTATATTGGTTCCGCCATTCGGCGCCCTATATTCACGCCTACCGGGGCAGAACGGTGGTGATTCTCCTGCCGGGAGAGGTCCTGCAAAGCAGGCAGCATTGTAAAACCATCATCCAGGATCTGGCACTGCTCAACAGTTTAGGTTTGAAGTTGGTGATAGCCCTGGGCGCCAGACCGCAGATTGAGATGCGACTGTCCGAAGCGAACGTACCGGCACGCACTCACCATGACCTGCGAATAACCGATGAGGACACGCTGCGTTGCGTCTCGCAGGCGGTGGGACAGATTCTGGTTGAAACCGAAGCGTTATTGTCCATGGGGCTCGCCAACTCACCGATGCATGGTGCCGCGCTGAGAGTGTCCAGCGGTAACTATGTCGTTGCCCGGCCGGTTGGCGTGGTCGATGGTGTAGACCTTTGCAACACGGGGTATGTCCGTAAAGTGCATGCCGATGCAATTCACAGTCAACTGAATCAAGGCCATATCGTGTTGATGACCAATTTGGGTTATTCGCCGACCGGCGAGATATTTAATTTGGCTTGCGAAGATGTTGCAAGCTCTGCGGCAATTGCACTGCAGGCAGACAAGATGATTGTGTTTGGCCCGGAAGCGGGCATGCTCCAGGCAAACGGACGGCTGCTGCGGGAAATTACTTTGCAACAAGCCATGCAGCAGGTCGCGGAAACACCGAAAAACTCAGACCAGCGACGCCGCATTCTGGCAATTTGCCGGGCCTTGAATGAGGGCGTTGGAAGGGCGCATTTA
Source organism: Hahella sp. (assembly GCA_028280065.1). Classification (GTDB taxonomy): domain Bacteria; phylum Pseudomonadota; class Gammaproteobacteria; order Pseudomonadales; family Oleiphilaceae; genus Hahella. The sequence goes on along the minus strand of JANQMN010000009.1, from coordinate 7,033 downwards.
ATCAGCTATCAGCATGATGGCGCTTTATTGCAAGAGCTGTTTACCCGGGATGGCGTTGGCACTCTGGTGACCGACCAGGGTTATGATCAGGTGCGTGAAGCGAGTATCGATGATGTCGGCGGTATTTTGGTGTTGATTCAACCGCTGGAACAACAGGGAATTCTGGTAAGACGTTCCCGGGAACTGCTGGAGCAAGAAATCCACAATTTCATTGTAGACGAACGGGACGGTTCTATTGTCGCTTGTGCTGCGCTTTACCCTTTTCCCGAAGAGGGGGTGGCGGAACTGGCCTGCGTCGCCGTGAAGGCAAAGTACCTGCGCCAAGGGCGAGGCGACCGGATGCTTGCCTATGCGGAAAAACGCGCGTTGGAGATCGGGCTGGGATCATTATTCGTGCTTACCACCCATACCGCACATTGGTTTATCGAGCGTGGTTTTCAGGAGGCGGAGCTCGCGCAGTTGCCTGTCGCCCGGCAGCGCATGTACAACATACAACGCAATAGCAAGGTGTTTATCAAACGGCTACATAAATGACCGGTAGCCCAGCCACTTGCTCAGCATGCCGCGAAGTTTGTCTTCCTCCAGCGGCTTATGCAAAAAATCGTTCATGCCGCTGGCAAAACACTTGGGACGTTCATGCGCCTCGCTGCCCGCTGATAGGGCGATGACCGGAATATTGCGAAACGCCTTGATGCCGCGTATTGTTTTGGTAGCTTCAAAACCATCCATTTCCGGCATCTGACAATCCATTAATACCAGATCCGGCGTCCGCTTTTGCATTTGTTGAATGGCGTCTTTGCCATTGCGGCCGGTCATGACCTTGAAACCCAGTTTTTCCAGCCGTTTGCGCGCCACCAGCAGGTTTGTCGGATTGTCGTCCACGACTAGGATAGTGCTACTCTTGACTTCGAGCGGCGGCAGTTCTTCTTCGACCGCCACTACATCTTCCATTACCGGTTCCAGCACAAGATGGACAGTAAAAACGCTCCCTTTGTTCACCTGGCTTTCCACCTGGATATCGCCTTCCATCAGGTCCGTAAGCTGCTTGCAAATGGTCAAACCCAAGCCGGTTCCCTGGACGCCTTGATGACCCTTGCCATCCACTTGCTGGTAAGCATTAAAAAGTTGATTCAGTTTATCTTCAGGAATGCCGATGCCGGTATCCCGAACCTCGATTTCGAGCCTCCAGCGCGTATCTTCGAGTGTATCGCTACGAACGTTGACGCGTATTCGGCCTTGTGGCGTGAACTTAATGGCGTTACCGATCAAGTTATTCAGAATCTGGCCTATCCGGACCGAGTCGCCTTTGAGATGCACAGGGACGGAGTCATCGACATCGTATGCGAGTGTCACGCCCCGGCTGCACAGCGGTTGCAGTAAACGAACCACGCTGGCGATTAAGTCATGCAGGTTAAAAATGCCGGTATTGAGCGAAAGCTTGCCCGCTTCAATTTTGGAAATATCCAGGATGTCATTGACAATGGTAAGCAATAGCTGGCCGCAATCTGAAATCGAACGTACGTGCTTCGCTTGTTCCGATGTCAACGAAGTGCTTTGCAGTAAATCGCAAAGCCCGATTACGCCGCTGATCGGAGTCCGGATTTCATGGCTGATCTGGGCGAAAAACAGTGCCCGGGTTTCGTTTATAGACTCCGCCACCAGTGTCTGATTGAGCAACTTGTCCGCATAATGAATACGCTCGTAGTTTCGCAAGGCTGAAACCACTGACGTCAGAAATCTGGTTTGGGTAAGCTCGGACTTTTCACAATAGGCATTCACCTCGTAGTCGAGAACCACCTGCAGTTCCGGGGCATAGCCTGGCTGACCGGTGCGGATGACCAGTTGAGTCTCGAAATTACCCATGCTTTCCCGCACGTGTTTGATCAGATCCAATCCGGCATGTTCCGTCTCCATCACGACATCGACAATAGCCACCGCAATATCCTGATGTTTGCCGAGAATTTGAATGGCTTGCGCTGCGGAGTAGGCATTCAGCAATTTCAGAGAGCGCTTGTTATAGGTAAAGTGCTTTAACACCAATGCTGAAACCTGATGCACACTGGCGTCATCATCGATGATCAGAACCTTCCAAGGCGCCAGGGACGGCATGTTTTTTTGCTTCTCTGGACTGGGTTCTTTGCTGAATAGCATATAGCCGTTACCGTGTGCCATTAAAATGGGCCTATCACACTATTAGGAAGTCCGGATGTTTTCCCCTCGGCGTGGGAAAGGTCATTGAGCTGCTTTTGATTACCGGTGTTTTTGCTTTCGGCACAGTAAGACTCCCACTAGTGAAACTATAGTAGAGATTACTTATTTTGGCTGTAATTAATCTGCCCTGCGATACCCAGCTTGGCCTTCGCATCTCGATTGAGTTGCCGCAGAAGTTTGTCCCTTGTTTGCCTGTCTTCCGATGCGAGTTTTTCCGACCAGGCGTAGAAGGCGATCCAATCCCGCTGCATTTCCTGGATTTGATGGCGGAATCCCGGCACCCACTGGTGATAATTTGCGATCGTAAGTAATTTGGCGTTATTGAGATTGTTGCTGAACCAATATCGATAGCGCTCCGAAACGCGTTTTTCCTGAACGGCCTGCTGATAGCCTGCCTGCAATTGGCGGAGGATTATTTGCTTTTGCAGCTGTTTATCGCCGTCGGGCAGGTCGCTGGCATAGAGCAGCCGGAGTTCTTCTATACCCGACGTAACAAGTTGAACAAATATCTGGCGGTCCTGAAACCGTTTTTTGTAGCGATTGATCAAGGCGGTTGGAAGATCGATATCAGGTTCCCTGCCTTGATTGGCTAAGTCATGAATGAATTGCACTATGGCTTCCTGCTCAATGGCCGTCGCCCAGCTTTCGTTAAAACTGGTATCGCCGGCAATGTAGAGCTGGCGGTGCGCCAGTTCATGAAACAGCAGCGCCGCCAGCGAGACTTTATCATAATTCAGAAAGGTATTGAGTACCGGATCGTCAAACCAACCCAAGGTTGAATAAGCGGGCACGCCGCCTACGTAACTGTCATAGCCTTGGGAACGCCAATCTTCGGCCGCCTGTGCTGCGGCATCCTTGGCGAAATAGCCCTGGTACGCGACGCAACCGGCAATCGGGTAACACCAGGTGTGGTTTTGCATGCTTAATGCCGGCGCTACAAAGAGGTTCCAAACAACATAGGGGCGGCCAATGTCTGCATATTCCGCGTAAGCCCCATTTACCGGCAGATGCAAGTTGGCTGCTGCGTATTCTCTAACTTCCTGCACATAGCGTAATCTGGTTGCGGTGGCGGCGGGAAGCGATTCGTCCTGTAACAGTTCTGCAACCGGTTGGCGGGCTTGTATAATTTCCCACTGGCCTTTCGCAGCTTGCCATAAATACTGGGTTGACTGGCAGGCGGCTATCGTCGTTATCAACCCCAACAAGAAACTGAAAATCAACAGGTTGATAATCCAACGCGAGGTTTTCCAGGGGCTGAGGAATTTCATCAGTGAAAAAGTGTCTCCTTTGATAAGCCGGTCTATACTACTTAAATGTAGTTTCCGGAGACAGCGCGCCTTACTGTTTTCAATACCTAATGACAGGGTTTACTCAAACACGGAAAAGTCACTGTTTGCATGTCTGAACCACCATACAATAAACCACCGGCGAAAGGTAGTGAGCGGCGAAGTAGCGTCCGTCGACCGATTCAGCTGGCGGCCAGTTTGAGTTTCAAAACCGCGCGTCAGCTTACCTGCGAAATTGCTGATTTTTGCCCTGAGGGCGTCTTTGTCACTTTTCCCCCGAATACCCAGCAAACATTGCAAAGTTTGCATCTGGTAAAAGGACAAACCGTAGGACTTTCCTTTCACGATCCCTTTGTCAAGCGCGACCATGAGTTGAAAGTAGCGCCGGTGCGCCTGTTAGAAGGCGCTTTTGGCGGTATGTTCACCGAGGGCAATACAGGAGCGATTACCGCATTACTTCGAATCTGCGGGGCGGAAAACATTCGCGGCAAGGCACCGACTGCCCAGCCGGAAACGGCATCGCTGCTGATGCGCCAATGCGAACGGATGATCAAAAATCACGTGGAGCCGTTAATAGGGACGTTTCTCAGGGCTTTACCCACGAAATTCGATGAGGCGATCAATAAAGCCGCGACCGATAACCAGAAGACCAATCTGGCCGACTCTGTCATCGCTTTTCGCAAGCAAAGCGGCCAGGTTATTCCAATATTCTTCCAGTATGTCGGCGAGGCCTTGGTGCCGCGGTTTTCGCGGAATAAGGATGACAGCGGCGAGCAGCAAAGCTCGCTTTCTCTTATTGATAAATCTGAGTTTGAAGATTGGCTAACGCTGAAGGTCATGGTGACCAAGGCGGAAACGGCCTATCGCGAAACCTTGCTGAAAACTAAAATGCGGTTTGATGCGTTGGGCATTTCCAGCGTTAAAGGGTATCCCAACCCGGTGGGCCCGGCGCTGATTTGCTACGCCTTTCGAGACACGTTAATGGCCTTGCAATTGCCGGTGGTCGCTGAAAGATTGTGTCTTAAGCAATTTGAAATCTCAGTCCTGCAGGATCTGCAGGGACTCTATCAGGAGCTGGACGAACTGCTCGCCCGTCAAGGAATATTACCGGACCTGGACCTTACCAAGTATTTGAAGACGCCGGATAAAGTAAAAACTCCGAAAAAGCCAGAACCGGCAGAACCTGCCACTGCCCGGGAAGATCCCCCTGAAGCGCCGTCGGAAGTTGAGCAGCCCGCACGTGCATGGCCGGATTATCAGACCGCTACTGCCGCGAAACAACCTGCCGAACCGGCGGAAACTAAACCGGAACCGCAAACCGCATCCGCACAGGCGTCTTTGCAGCAGACTCCCAAGCAACCGGCGGCCGGATCGTCAGCAGAACCCGCGTATCTGCAGACGCCTACCGGCGGCGAGAGTTACGGTGCCTACCTGGCGACTGCGGAAGAAAGTGTTGCTGCAGTAAATACCCTGTTAGCCACGTTACGCAGTCAACGGCAACGCTCGGAAATTGCCGAACATGCCTATTCGAGTTTTGCCGACAGTGGCGAAGCGCCGGCTTTTCAGAATGACGAAGTGTTGATCAATCTGCATCATGTCCAGAGTACGCCCTTTGCCCAAGACGCCTTGGTTGATTCAACCGGGTTGAGGGAGCGTCTGGCGCATTTGGTCGATGTCAAGCAGGTGGAGAAAAAGGCTCTGTCTTCGGAGCAGGATAAAACCCTTGATGTGGTTGACCGGTTTTTCGCCAGTATTCTGAAAAACAAAAAAATTACTGATGTAGCTAAAAGCCAGATTAAAGGCTTGGAAGTCCCTCTTTTGCGCATTTTATTGCGCAATCCGGAATTTTTTGAGCAAGGAAACCACGCCGCCCGCCAATTGATTGACCGTCTTGCCCAGGTGGGGGTAAAAGGCGGGCGGATGACCAGCGCTCAAATTGAACGTATCAACAGCATGGTGATGCGGATTCAGGCCGAGCATGATCACGACCCGGCAGTATTCGATGAGGCTCTGGCCGAAGTTGACGAGATTGTCGAACGGCAAAACCTGCTCTACCGACGCAATGTTGAACGGGTTACCGCTGCCGCCGAAGGCCAGCAAAAGGTTGAGGAATCCAAGCATGCCGTCGCCCAGGCTATTCATGAACTGATGGCTGGACGTAAAATTCCCAAAGCCGTAGCCACTTTGTTGAATGGCGGATGGCGCGATTTACTTAGTCTCACCTATATTCGTCAAGGTCCGGAGAGTCAGGCGTGGCATGATTATTTGAATGTTGTGGACACCCTGATCAAGGTGGGGCAGGACGCGACCTACGAGTACAATTTACCCGAGTTGCTGAAAATTATTCAGGACGGGCTTTCTGCGATTTCGTCGAATCATATTCCCTCCGGGCATGTCCGGGACGAAATCAAACGGTTGCTGGTTAGGAAGGCGGATGAGCCGCCTCCCGAAGTCGTTGAGTTGCCTGAAATTGAATCCGCGCGGTCCGAACAGGACATGGCTTTGTTGCAGGAAGCACGGCAGCGGGGATTGCAGCGCTGGTTGCAACGGGCGCAAAAGCTGAAAGCCGGCGATTGGCTGCGGATGGAACGGGATGGCAAGGATCCGGAGTTTATCCGTCTGGTTTGGATTGGCAAAAACTTTGCCCGCTATGTATTCGTTAACCATCAGGGAATGAAGGTTATCGATCTTGACGCATTGACCCTGGCGGCTTATTTGCAGAAAGGCATTGCCGTCCCCGAACCGGGCGTCGGACAACCGGTGGTCGACGAAAGCCTTGATACCATGGTCAAGGACCTCTATGAGCAACTTAGTCACGCCGGTACCCATGATGAATTGACCGGATTGATGTTGCGCAAGGAATTCGAGCGCCAGATGCTGGTGATGCATGCCGGTTTGGATGATAAAGCGACTTTCAGTTGCATGCTGATCAGTCTTGAACAGTTCAGGATTATCAATGACCTCGCCGGAACCGAGGCCGGCGACAAAGTACTGAAAGACATATCCATCGTTCTTAAGGCCAAGCTCTCAGACGACGCCCTGATTTGCCGCTATTCCGGTGACGAGTTTGTGGTTGCTATTCCCGAGGCCGTCGCGCCCTGGTTGGCTGCGGCCAAGCAAGCCGTTGAAAGCTATGTGTTGGATTGGGAAGGGCAGGAATTCAAGGTGACGGCAGGAATCGGATATTTGGAAACCCAGCCCGGCTTAATGGAACTTCGGCATATGTTGCGCGCCTGCGAAGATGCCTGCCGGTCCGCGAAAAAGAAAGGCACGGGCAATGAAGAAGCCTATGTCATCGATAAGAAGCAGATTGAACAGCGGGACGCCATTGCCCAGAAGGTGGCCAATCTTGGCAAGGAACTGAATGAAGAAAGATTACTGTTGCGCTGTCAGAAGATTATTCCGTTGCGGTCGCAATCGAAACTGGGTGTACAGCACGAAATATTGCTGAGTATTTATGACGAAGACAGTCACCTGATCCCGGTCGGGGAGTTCATTCGGGCGGCCGAAGGCTATAAGCGGATGCAGGAAGTTGA
>JANQMN010000058.1 GCA_028280065.1 Hahella sp. | reverse complement strand
GCAGCCATTTGGTCATTTAGTGAGAAAACGGACGTAAACTGGCAACCCCGTGCCAGCAATTTCTGCATTGCCCGCACACCGCCATCTACTGTGAAGTCGCCTTCGACCACCAACTCATCACGATATTCAATACCCTGCTTATTCAATGTCAGACGATATCCGGCAAGACGATCTATTGATTCTTTGTTGCTTAAGGGTCCGGTAATACAAGCGACTTGCCGATGGCCTTTACCGATAAGGTATTCCACCGCCAGCCGCCCACCAAGTTCGTTATCCACCATGATCGACTGGTGGGCCAGCTCGGGTATATAGCGATTGAGAATGATCAATGGCGGCGCACCCTCTATTAAACCGATTACTTCGTCATCCGTCAGGCAATGCGGAAATAGAATGACCGCATCGCTACGTCTATGGATTAAAGAATCAAACGCCTCCCGTACTTTTAACAGGCCTTCGTTTTCCACTGAGATAATCAGTTGATAGTGCGCCTCCCGAAGGCCGTTCTCCAGGCTTTTGATTAAGGGGCCGAAATATGCCCCGGACAGATCGGTCAATACAAGGGTGACGCTCTTGGAACGATTCGTCACCAAACCCTGCGCGAACATATTGGGGGTGTAACCTAGCTCCCGCATGGCCTCATAGACACGTTGTCGCGTACTTTCCCGTACCGGAACAGTGTTATTTATCACTCTGGACACGGTCGAGATCGATACCTTCGCCAGCTCGGATACTTCATTAATGGTTGCCATACGGTTCGCTACATTGTTGATTGATTAAAATTTTAACTGAGTATACGGCAACTTTTCGCTGCTGTGATCCCTGATTACCGAAAAGCTGGGTCGTATATATCAAATTGCCTCATCGGGATTCTCCGAAGTCTGGAAATTTGACCCAAAATCTGATCCAGATATGAAGCCGCAAACCAGCGCCTTGATAGACTAAATCCAACCTGATTTACAAGATAAGAACTCTATTAGGAGTTGCCACTTGGAGGGTTTCAATGAATGCTGAAGGAAGCAGCGCGAGGGTGATCGCGACGCAACGACACACCTCACACAGCCAACCAAAACCGATCGATTTTGACGTCTCTCCGGCTGATTCCAAAAACTGGTATAACCTTGACGGCGAAAGCACCAGGCGAATTCTCGACAGCGCCTGGACCGGCCTCTCCCAAGAACAGGCACAGCAACGCGCCGCTCAATACGGCGCTAATGAAATTACCTATCGCAAAACCCCATGGTGGATGCGTTTGCTACGCCAGTTCCACGACCCCATGGTAGTGATCCTGTTAATCGCCGCCGCGATTACCGGCTTGCTAACCCTGATGGGTCACCATATGTTGCCGGATACCTTGGTCATTGGGGGCGTGGTATTACTGAACGCCCTCCTGGGATTTATCCAGGAAGGTAAGGCGGAAGGCGCACTGGACGCCCTACGTAACATGATGGTTCAGTATTGTATGGTTATCCGTGGCGGCAAGGAACAACGCCTGCCCGCGAGAGAACTCGTCCCGGGAGACATCCTGATCATGGAGGGAGGCGACAAAGTTCCCGCCGATGTTCGATTTTTAGAAGTCAACAATCTGCATATCGATGAATCTTCGTTAACCGGCGAATCCGTGCCGGTACGTAAACAGAGCAACGCCCTCACCGGCCAAAACCTGGTGCCTGGCGATCAGACGAACATGGGTTTTTCCGGTACCTCCGTCACCCAGGGCACTGCCAGGGCCATTGTTGTCGCCACCGGGCGGCAGACTGCCTTTGGCCGCATAGCCGAGTTGGTGCGCGAAGCCGATCATACCGGCACGCCGCTACAGCAGAAGATGCGGGAGTTCGTGCGCATGTTAGTCGCCGCCATCTTAATCATCGGCGCGTTTAACTTCGCCCTCGGCATTTTCCTGGGTTATAAGCTTAGCTACAGTTTCCTTGGTGCGGTTTCGCTGGTGGTCGCGGCCATTCCCGAAATGCTGCCGGCGTTGGTCACCTCGGTATTGGCTCTCTCCGGTCTGGTCATGGCCAGGCGTAAAGCGCTGATTCGGCGTCTACCCGCCGCTGAAACTTTAGGTGCGACATCGGTAATATGTTCCGACAAAACCGGCACTCTGACCGTCAACCGCATGACTGTCACTCGTCTTTTTGCAGCAGGCAAGGTTATTGAATTAAGTGGCTCCGGGGTTGCCATTGAAGGAGTATTCAGCTTCGAAGGTCAGCGCATCAATCCTTCCGACCATCAAGCGTTAAATAAGCTCTTACTTGCGGGATTGTTATGTAACAATGCGCATCTAGGGGGCGACAACGAGGGTTTGGGCGACCCGACTGAAATCGCCTTGAAAGTCTCTGCCGCCAAGGCCAGCCTCACCGCCGATCGCTGCCATCGGCTGGAGGAAATTCCCTTTGACTCCCAGGCGCAATACATGGCCGTATTGGTGACTGTCGATGAACAGCGTTATCTGATAGCCAAAGGTGCGCCGGAAGTCATATGCAAAATGTGCACGAAATCGTTAGACGCAAGCGGGCAGGAATCAGCATTCGATGGCGCCAATGTACAGGCGGTGGTGCATCAGTTTGCAGGCGCAGCCCTTAGGACACTGGGTTTTGCGGTTAAAGCCGTTGATTCTTCGCATGACGACCTATGCCATGCCGACCTGGCCGAAATGTGCTTCGTCGGGCTACAAGGCATGATCGACCCACCTCGGCAAAGTGCGGTGGAATCGGTGGCCGTCTGCCAAGGCGCCAGTATTCGCACGGTGATGATCACCGGCGACCACCCCGCCACGGCGTTAGCAATAGGCAAACAATTGGGCATGCCGGTCAACGAGGTCGTAACAGGCACCGAACTGGCCCGGCTCAATCCCGAACGGTTACGGCAAGTGGTACAAAACGTGTCGGTGTTCGCCCGGGTCGCGCCGGAGCACAAGAAGTTAATCGCTGAGACGCTACGGAAAATGGGTCAGGTCGTGGCCATGACCGGCGACGGGGTGAATGACGCTCCAGCCTTGAAAGCCGCAGATATTGGCATCGCGATGGGCATTACCGGAACTGAAGTTGCCAAGGAATCCGCTGACATGGTATTGGCGGACGATAACTTTGCCACCATTGTCGCAGCAGTGGAAGAAGGTCGCCATGCCTGGAACAATCTGCATAAGGCAATATTGTATACCTTGCCTACCAACGCAGCGCAAACCCTGCTAATTCTCGGCGCGGTATTGATGGCATCTTTCGTTCCGTTGTTTTCCGTGAGATTTGTTCTGGAACCGGTGCAGATACTTTGGATTAACCTGTTGGATTCGGTACTGTTAACCATGCCCCTGATGATGGAACGCAAGGAAGCGGACTTGCTTAACGGTCCTCCGCGCGCGGCGGACAAACAGATTATCGACGGTCTGTTTCTACAACGGGTGCTGCTTATGGGTCTGGCGATTTCCTTACCCGGCTTTTTCGTCTACTACTATTTTGGCGCAAGTGCGGTACAACCCGGCCAACCCGTTAACCAAATACTATTAACCCAGGCGCAAACAGCGGCGTTTTGGGGAATCCTCCTTGCCCATCTGGGCTATGTGGTTTCCGCCAGATCCGTCTATCGCTCGGCTTTCAGCTTCAGCCCCTTTAGCAACCTATGGTTGCTGCTTGGGATAGCCCTGAGTATCTTGATCCGGTTCATACCGACCATCCTTCCCGCTGCTGCGGAATTGTTCCGCACGGCGGCTTTTCCACTTAGTTGGTGGCCCCTGATACTACTCTGTTTCTTCCCATCCTTTATCGCTATTGAAGCTGATAAACTTATTCGCAGGGTCTATGCTCATAAGTGAAGTGCAGGAACGACGCCCAAATTGAGCCGCATGACCCTAACCCATGTCGATCCCCAGAAGATTCTTCCCGACAGTCTTTGGTTTCAAGGGCTGCCGGGCGATCTACAGGAATTTATCTTTCAATCGGGAAAGGCCGTAGAACTTTTTTCCGGAAGCCGCCTTTTCTGCAGAGGCGACAAACCCTGCGGCCTTTATGCCGTTCTGGCTGGCTACATTCGAATTACCGGGGTCAATGCCGCTGGTAAAGAGGCCATACTCACGCTTATCGAGGCTCCGCAATGGTTCGGGGAAATCGCCTTATTCGATAACAAACCCCGTACCCACGACGCCCTGGCTGAGACGGATTGCCTGCTTTGGCGCCTTCCGCAAGCCCCCCTCTTGGCTAAACTGCAGTCAAACCCCGAATACTGGTGCGAATTTGGTCAGCTTTTGACAGAAAAACTCCGCCTGAGCTTTCAGTTACTGGAAGATATCGCATTGCTGCCCGCCTCGGTTCGCTTGGCCAGACGGGTGTTAATCATGGCCGAAGGTTGGGCGCCCAAGACCGATACCTCACTGCGCACATTAACCGTGCCGCAGGAACTTCTGGGTACCATGCTGGGATTGTCCCGCCAAACCACCAATCAAATCCTCGGGGATCTGGAGGCCAAGGGTTTGATAAAAGTACAGCGCAATCGTATCGAGATTGTTGACCGTACAGGTTTACTGGACTATTCCAATCAGTATTAGTTTCTGTCGGCTACCTGACAGAACTGCTTTTTCAGACGACGTAAAGTAGGGATATTGCGAGGAGGAATAGCATGAAAAACTTAGTTCAATATTTGAGTCAGTATGCGGCTTATCATCGTGACAAGCGCAATATCGCCACCCATTTTGTCGGCATTCCCATGATTGTGTTTGCCGTCATTCTGCTCCTAAGCAGGCCGCTAATCGAACTTGGCGGAATCGCCATGACACCGGCGGTACCGGCGGCTGCCCTGGCAGCCTTGTTTTATCTGCGCCTGGATATCCGCTTCGGCATCACCATGACAATTCTACTCGGTATGGGCGTTTGGGCAGCCATGCCTATTGCCGGTTCCGGCACCCTTATTTGGTTGGCCTGGGGAATTGGATTGTTTGTCCTGGGATGGATTATTCAGTTTATCGGCCATTACTACGAAGGCAAGAAACCGGCATTTATCGACGATCTGGTGGGGTTGATTATCGGCCCCCTGTTCGTGATCGCGGAAATCGCCTTCAAATTCGGTTTACGCAAAGAAGTCGAACAGGCCATTGAAGCCCAAGTCGGACCATGCATTTTACGAGACATGAGTAAACACCCGGCTTAACAGCCAAGGACACAGGGATGTGATGTGTTTCTAACGTTAACAAACAGGGAAACTTATAACGTGGCAGAATGGAACGGATGCTGGGATGACTGGTAGGACCGACCAGATTCGAACTGGTGACCTCCACGATGTCAACGTGGCGCTCTAACCAACTGAGCTACGGTCCTAAAGAAGGCGCGTAAGATAGCAAAGATAAGGTACTCAAGCAAGAAAAACTTACGCGTTAAATGACAGTCCGTATCCCGGTGAAAATCAGGTATCTACCGATGATTTTAAAATCAGACTTTGTAGTAATCGCGATACCAGGCAACAAATCGCTTGATACCATCATCGACCGTAGTTTCGGGTTTGTAATCGACATCTTCGATCAAGGCATCGACGTCCGCATAGGTCGCGGGTACATCGCCCGGCTGCAGCGGCAACAGATTTTTTTCCGCTTTTTTGCCAAGGCATTCCTCCAGAATTTCGATGTAACGGGAAAGTTCCACCGGATTATTACTGCCGATATTGTAGATTCTGTAGGGCGCTTTACTGGTGCCGGGATCCGGTGAATTGCCTTGCCAATCGGGATTAGCGGTCGCCACATTATCCAGAGTGCGGATAACACCTTCGACAATATCATCGATATAGGTGAAATCCCGCCGGTGTTTTCCATAGTTGAAAACATCGATAGGCTCACCGGCAAGTATTTTTTTGGTAAAGATAAACAGCGCCATATCCGGTCTGCCCCATGGGCCGTACACGGTAAAGAAGCGCAATCCGGTCGTCGGCAGATCGTAAAGATAACTGTAGGTATGGCACATCAGCTCGTCGGCCTTTTTTGTTGCCGCATAGAGGCTCAAGGGATGATCTACATTGTCATGCACCGAAAAAGGCATTGCCTCGTTAGCGCCGTACACGGAGCTGCTCGACGCATAAACCAAGTGCTCAACTTGACTATGGCGACAGCCTTCCAGAACGTTTATCTGTCCGACCAAATTAGCCGACACGTACGCATGGGGATTCTCAAGGGAATACCGCACACCTGCCTGCGCGGCAAGATGAACAACCCGATCGGGACTATGCTCTTCGAATAACGCTTCCATGCCTTCCCGGTTGGCTATATCCAAGCGCACATCGGTAAACCTGGAATTGGGCAGCAGGCGCTCGAGCCTGGCTTGTTTAAGGGTAACGTCGTAATAATCGTTTAAATCATCAATCCCGACGACCTCGTCTCCGCGGTCCAGCAGCCGATGACACACATGAGAACCGATAAATCCGGCAGACCCTGTCACTAATACTTTCATTATCCCTTCCCAGCTTTGTGCTCAAGCTTAAGGTTAGCAATATCCCGCATAATTTGTTTTGCACCTGGTCGAGCGAATCCCACTAGGCGTGCCCCACTAGGCGTGCCCCACTAAAAATGTAGGTTAATCCCGAGGTAGGGGCCGGCATAGTCGAGATTGAACTCCAACCCGTCCTGATCGTCCAACTCGATGGTGTGGGTGCGCCAGCCCAACTCAGCGCCGACGATGTTCAACTCGTAATTTAGCCGTAAATTCAAATCCATTACCTGTTCGCCGTCAAAGCTGACGGCGGCGCCGGATAAGGTTGCACTCAAACCGGTTAGCGGCAGATCCACACCAGCGCTGGCATAGATCAGCGGCAGGGTTTTGTCGATAGTGGCGACGACTTCGGCATCCGCTCCTTGGATCATACTAAACTCTCCATCGAGAATGCTGAGTTGCGCGCCAATATCCAGGTTGAGGACATTATCCAGGAGCCGCCAGTAGACGATAAAGTCCGTCTCCGTCAGGTCCAACTCGGTTTTCACAGTACCGTCAAAGGCCTGATCGTTAAACCCCATGGATAAGGTATTTTCCCCCTCGCTGCCCAAATCGACATACTGAACCCGTAGATTGGGAATCAGCGGGACAAAGTGCTCGAAGGCAAGGTAACCTTGCGCGAAAGATTCGGAGTCGAACCCCAGATCGTCTTCCGTTTCCAGAGTCGTCTGACGATTATTGACCTCTCCTTCGGCCGTGGAAGTCCAAAATCCGACACCGGCAAACAGCCCTAAAGTGTCTGCTTTGGCACTGATAGAGATACATGCCGACAGCACAACAATCGATAGCAAAGCCAGCGCTCTATTCATCCCGATTAAATTCATTGCACATAAGTCCGTTTTAGTTAAAATCTACGCCCAGGCGCATCCCGACTTCCTGATAATATTCGATAACGTTACCTAAATCCTGCCGAAAGCGGTCTTTGTCCATTTTTTCCCCGGTCGCCGCATCCCAAATCCGGCAACCATCGGGACTGAATTCATCGCCTAGCACCACTTCTCCTTCAAACTCACCGAATTCGAGTTTGTAGTCAACCAGGGTCATTCCGGCATCGGCAAACATCTTTTTGAGAATGGCATTGACCTGGAAGGTCAAGGATTCCATTTTGGCCAACTGCTCGGCAGTGGCCCATCCGAAGGACAACGCGTGATACTCGTTGATCATCGGGTCGTGCAGGTCGTCATTTTTAAGAAACAGCTCAAAGGTCGGAGGATTAAGTTCCAAGCCTTCCTGTATCCCCAGCCGTTTGCAAAGACTTCCCGCCGCGACATTGCGGACGACGCATTCAACGGGAATCATGTTCAGTGATTTCACGATGGATTCAGTTGCTGACTTTAGTTCGACAAAGTGGACTGGAACGCCCTGTTCTGCCAGGCGGCGCATTATAAAGGCGTTAAACTTATTGTTAACTTCGCCTTTGCGGTCAAGCTTGGCTTTTTTCACACCATCAAAAGCGGAAGTGTCGTTACGGAATTCTATCACCAGGAAGCGAGAATCCTCGGTCCGGTAGACGGACTTGGCTTTGCCAGCGTACAGTTCTTCGAGTTTTTGCATGAGTAACTCCTTTCAGGTCTGTCTCACGCATTAAGACATATTATCGAGCAGCTTATTTAACAATCGTAGACGATCCTGACTATCGACGGACGCCGATGTCGGCTGTGAAAAAACATGCACGCCGTCGGCTTCCGGATTCAGTTGGATGATAAAGTTAAATTGTTCGGACAACTGATTACGACCTCCAAATTCGAACAGGCCCTGGAACCAGCCTTCTTGGCTTTCTTCGCTTACATAGTTCACATAATACCGGCCCTCATCGCGGTTCCAGTCAATAATCGCGACATTGCCTTTCGCCAAGGCTTCTCCTACGGCATGCCAAACGCGATCAAAACTCAAATCAACCCGCAGAAAGGCGTCGTTCTGACCTTCGTTCTCCAAGGATAGCTTGCTTCTGCCACCAATGTTCTGAGCGACCAGCGAATAACTTTCCAAACTATCGGCATTCGCGGTCATGTAGCGGCTAATGCTCGATAGCACCGTATTGAGAAGCTTCTCGTCCATCCAACCAGCATTTTTTTGCTTGACGCGTATTTCAGAACTCCGCCGTTTTATTCCCTGTTCGACCGATGCCCGAAGTATCACCGATTCGCCAAGCGCAATCAGCCCGGTATTTTCCAAATACCTTTTCGACTTGAACGAACTGTCGCGAAGCTCGACCTCCATAATACCGGCACCGGCATCCACTTCGCGTACTATGGCCCCCTGCTCTTCCCAATAGGCGCGTAATGCGGGCCACATTTTTCCGGGCTGTTCATTGGCCAGAAGCCAGCGGTCGTCTTTGGAAGATTTAAGAACAAACTGTTCCTGTAGTATATCCAAAGCGGGTTCAGGTGGCCTTGGCACTTCGAACTCATCGGTTTTAACGAAAGATTTGCTCGCTTGTGGAACTGGCATTCGATCTTTAACACGCCGGTCTGAGTACCATTCAGGGATCACCAATAGGGTTCCTTGCCGGGCATCCATATAATCATCCGAACGGTCTTGAATAATGGCGAAGTCACTGCACCCGGATAACAGAGCGCCGACCAAACCGATACAGCAAATTTTCTGGTTACATCTTCTAAATATCACGATTTGTACTACTTAACCTTTACGCAATAGTTTCCAACAGACGCAGGGCGTCTTTTACGGCTTGCCGATGTTCGGCGCTTAGTGGTGTCAGCGGCAAACGGATACCGGATTCAATCTTACCCATTTCCGCAAGCGCCCATTTTACCGGAATAGGATTGGCTTCCAAAAACAAGGCGCGATGCAGTGGCTGTAGTTTCCCCTGCAGTTGCCTGGCCTGCTCCTGCTGCCCTTCGAGGGCCAATTCACAAAGACGCGCCATTGCTACGGGCGCTACATTGGCCGTTACGGAAATATTGCCTTGTGCGCCGCTCAGAATGAGTTCCGTTGCCGTACCGTCGTCTCCGGAATACACCGCAAAGCCGTCCGGCGCTTGCGCAATAAGTTCTCTGCCCCGGTCAAGATTGCCGGTTGCATCCTTAATTCCGACAATGTTGCGGAGTTTGGCTAAGCGTACAACCGTGTCGTTCTGCATGTCACAGGCCGTTCGTCCAGGCACGTTGTATAAAATTTGCGGAATGTCCACCGTTTCCGCGAGCAACTTGTAATGCTGGTAAAGGCCTTCTTGAGTGGGCTTGTTATAATAGGGAGTCACCAGCAGGCAGGCGTCGGCACCGGCAAGTTTCGCCTGTTCAGTCAGATACAGCGCTTCTTTGGTAGAGTTAGCCCCGGTCCCGGCAATGACCGGAATCCGCTTGTTGACGAACTTAACCACGTGTTTGAGAACCGCAGCATGCTCCTTAAAGTCCAATGTTGCCGATTCGCCGGTGGTGCCAACCGCGACAATTCCATGGGTTCCATTGTCCAAATGAAAGTTCAACAAGCGTTCAAGACTTGACCAATCCAGCGCCCCGTCTTCCAGCATCGGGGTCGCCAAAGCCACCAAACTACCAGTTATCATGAATTACTCCATTTGCCATCACTTGCCCCCTAAGCACTGAAAGCCCGGCGGCAGGGATATCATCTACTTGCGGTCTCAGCGACCGAGTTGACTGAGGCTCTACCAACACTTTCCGGGAGAACCAAGAATTCCACTTAGGAGAGTCCTGAACACCAACCGAAAGCATCTGTTTTACCTTTGCAGAGGCTTATAATCTCGATCGATCCGGGAAATTAACTGGCTGTATGGTACCGATCAGCCCCTTTGTACTCAACAGTAAACACTTAAAAGCCTGCTAAATATTTGCTAATGTTCCAGTTGCTTCGGTCGACCGAACACACAATCCGGTTTCTTAGGTTCTACCTTAGGGAATTCCTACTCACTTCAACTAAAGACATCGACAACATGGATCCTTCTTTCGCCAAAGAAAATCACCTGGTAATTTCTGCATTGGGTAATGATCGTCCGGGGATTGTCAACGAACTCGCTAAGGTATGCATGGAGTATCAATGCAATATCGTTGATAGCAGGATGACGGTACTAGGCGGCGAATTTGCCATTATCATGATGGTATCCGGCACCTGGGACGCGGTTGCCAAGCTCGAAACAGCCGTGACGCCACTCGCCCAGCGGTTGGGCTTGACAACCATTGTCAAACAGACAAAGCCCCGCCAAGCAATGCAATCCATTTCCTATTCGGTCAACGTCGTCGCGCTCGACCACCCAGGAATCGTTCATGAAATCGCCAACTTTTTTTCGGTACGCCACATCAACATCGCTGACTTGGAAACGGGTACCTACAGCGCCCCGCACACCGGCACCAAAATGTTCAATATCAATATGACGATCAGCATTCCGGCGGAAACCCATTTAGCCACACTGCGGGAGGATTTCATGTTATTTTGCGACGACCGGAACCTGGATGCCGTTATCGAGCCGATTCGCGCCATGTAGCGCACCGTCCAACGAATGTGGCTTAGGCGTATATATTGACCCAACAACACAGCCTGTGCGTATCGTTAGAATTCTCCACACCGAATTTTTGTTTATTAAGGAACTTACATGCCAGCCATTGATCAACCAGTCGCGGACTTTTCCGCTCACGCAACACCTGACCAGGAGATCTCACTTGAGTCTTTGCAAGGCAAGAATGTAGTGATCTATTTTTATCCGAAGGACAACACTCCCGGCTGCACTACCGAGGGTCAGGATTTCAGGGATCATTTCGCTGAATTTGAGGCGCATGACACGATTATTTTTGGCGTTTCCAAAGACAGCCTGAAAACCCATCAGAACTTTAAGGCCAAACACAGCTTCCAGTTTGAATTGATCACCGATCCGGAAGAAGCGCTATGCAAACATTTCGATGTCATAAAACTCAAGAAAATGTACGGCAAGGAGTATATGGGAATTGAACGCTCGACCTTCCTCATAGACAAAAGCGGCGTGCTACGCCAGGAATGGCGTAAGGTGAAAGTAAAAGGTCATGTCCTAGCCGTCTTGGAAGCCGTGAAAACGCTGTAGCAGGAGGTCGGTTATGGGTAGGCTCAGCTTAACCTTCGGGTGCTTCTGAGCCGGGCTTAACCATAATCGGCCAGGATGCAAATATCGCCTTTAAAAGAGTCGCCAGCGGAATCGCGAAGAACACCCCCCAGAGCCCCCAAATCCCTCCAAAAAACAATACGCTGACGATAATTACCACAGGATGCAGATTCACCACTTCGGAAAATAGCAAAGGGACAAGGACATTGCCGTCCAGTGCCTGTATCACGAAATAAATCGCCATTAACCAAACAAAATCTGCGCCCCAGCCAAATTGAAACAAACCAATGGCCGCCACCGGAATCGTCACTAATGCGGCACCAATGTACGGAATAACGACGGAAAGACCGACCAGGGTGGCAAGCAATGCTGCGTAGTTGATTCCCAGCCAGACAAATGCCACATAGGTGACACCGCCGACGATGACTATTTCCAGCACTTTGCCGCGGATATAGTTGGCAAACTGCAAGTTCGACTCGTGCCAAATTTCGCGCATCAAGCGCCGCTCGGTCGGCAACACCGCCGAAACGCCGGCAAGAAGCTCATCTTTGTCTTTCAATAGGAAGAACACCATAATCGGCACCAGCACCGCATAAATTAAAACGGTGATCAATGCCGGTATGCTCGATAGGGAAAAGGATAAGGCAACCTGGGTAAAGGAGGTCACTTCATTGGCTAACTGGCCGTATATATTGGTGACCATGTCTTCGGAAAAAAACTGCGGGTAGCGCTCCGGCAATAATCCGATCAATTGCCGGGCGTCGGTCAACATAACCGGCAGCTCCTTGAATAGGGAACTCACCTGGCGGGCCACCAGCGGCATCAGCACTAATACTGTTGCCAGCGTGACCCCGACAAAAACCGTAAAAACGCCGATCACTGCATAAAGGTGCGGCACTTTAAAACGCTGCAGCTTCACTACCAAGCCTTGCAGAACATAGGCAATGATGATGCTGCCTATAACCGGAGCCAGCATCGCGCCGAAGTTGATAATGAACAACGTACTGAAAATCAGCAGTATGAAGACGACAACGGCCTCTTCATCTGAAAAATACTTTTCAAACCAGTGTTTAACGATTTTTAACATGGTGTGATCTCAATAGACGCTTATTTGCGTCAAACCTTACCTTATGGTGTCATTCACCAGAATGATCCGTATGAATAAGAAAATAATACTCGCTGTTATCGGCGTCTTGGGACTGTTCGACCAGCCTGTGCGCTGTGAGTTCCAAAAACGCTGCAAAATCCCGAATCGAACCTTTGTCTGTCGTTACCACCGCTAATAAACAGCCATCTTCAAGCTTGTTTAATCGCTGCTTGGTCTTCAGCAACGGCATGGGACAGGCTAATCCTTTCACATCGAGAACTTCATCAGCCTGATTTGTCAGTCGATTCCACAGTTCAGTCATCGGCGTTACTCATTTACATAGCGGCTAAGGATAATAGAAATATCTGCTACGAATTGCCAGATTGTAATTCGCAAACAGCTAAATCTATTTTGTAGCTGAAGCACGCTATGTTATTAATAAGCGTACCGGTATCGGCGCCAGCGCAGAATACGTATATTCGGCAAGCTAACCTAGCGCCGCCAGAGGCATTATCACTATTCCAAGATTAACGCAGATTGAATACGTGCGATCACACCAAGCAAACCATGCGGGCATTACGTTGTTAGAGCATCGTGACTTCGCCGCTGCCGACTCTAAGCCTAACCAAAACAGAAGCACTGACGTTAAACGGCGAGCCACGAAAACTTCTCTCATCGGCATTTTTCTCTTGCTAACACTCCTCGCAGGATTCGTTTCTGCAGCCGAAGCAAACCAAAACTTACCGGATCTCGGTGGCGGAAGCGGTGTGATAACGCCGGCCCAGGAACGCGCGCTCGGTATGGCCTGGTTGCGTTCTTTACGGCGGCAGGTTGATGCGTTCCCAGATCCGATGATTCTGGAATATGTCCAGGATCTGGTCTATAAACTCGCTCCAAACAGCCAATTACAAGACCGGCGCCTGACTACTATTGTAATTGACAGCAGTGCCCTGAACGCATTTGCCGCACCCGGCGGTATCATTGGCATCAATGCCGGGCTATTTCTCTATGCAGAGACCGAACAGGAATTTGCCAGCGTTGTCGCCCATGAAATCGCCCATTTGAGTCAGCGCCATTTTGCCCGGCGTCTTGAAGAAAACCAAAACCATACTCTTCTTAACATGGCGGGCCTCTTGGCAAGCGTGATTATTGCCGCAACAGCAGGATCAGATGCCGGCGTTGCCGCCTTAGCAGGAAGTCAGGCACTGTCTCTCCAGCAACAACTCAACTATAGCCGCCTGCAGGAGCAGGAAGCAGACCGGATCGGCATGGACACCATGGCAGCGAGCGGCATGGATGCCCGCGCCATGTCCGCCATGTTTGAACGCATGTTACGCACCAGCCGCTTCAACCGGAAAGTGCCTGAATACCTTCGTACCCACCCACTTACCGAATCAAGGGTTTCAGATACTGCCAACAGAGCCGGCAATTTTCCGAAAGGCACCTATCGCGAACAAGTTGAGTTTTATTTTAGTAAAAGCCGGGTAATGCTGGCCTATGCTGAAAGCCCTGAAGATGCGATGGAGCTGTTCGAAAGTCAGATGGCAAGCAGCAATCCTTACGTCAACTCCATGGTGAGATACGGCTATGTGCTAGCAGCGATAAAGGCCAACCAGGCAGGCAAGGCCGAACAACAGCTGCAAAATTTGATCAATAGAGAACCTAATCGAATCTCAGTCGTCATGCTGCAGGCGGAATGGCTCAACGCCATGCAACGACGAGCGGAGGCAATTCAATTGTTACAGGAAAATTTGGACCGCAACTCCGGTAATTACGGGATATCCCGGTTACTAGCCGATTATCTCAATGCCGCCGGCGGGCATGACAACGCGTTGAAGCTGCTTTATCAGTTAACGCCGGAATACGGCCACAATCCTGACATCTGGTTTGATGTTGCCGAAACCGCAGGTCTGGCGGGAGAAATATCAAGCCTTCACCAAGCACGGGCCGAGTACTTTTTCTTACTTGGCGACAGTCAAAAAGCCCTGCGGCATTTGCAACAGGCACTCGATAAGATTGGCTCAAATTATCAAAAGGAACAGATCATCCGCACCCGCATCAAGCAGATGTCTGAACAGGAAAAGTCGTTCCGGTTTTGACCTGAGGTAATCTAGGCATTTCCTTTGACCGCGACCCGTCTTTGCTGAGAAAAGTCCAACATCCTTTGCAAGGGAATAAGGGCTTTTTCTCTAATCTCCGGATCCACTGTGATTTCTTGATCCTTCTTGACAATCACGTCACGCAGATTTTCCAAGCCATTCATCGCCATCCAAGGGCAATGGGCACAGCTACGGCATGTCGCCCCGTTTCCGGCAGTCGGCGCTTCTATGAGGGTCTTGTCCGGAGCAGCCTGCTGCATCTTGTAGAAGATGCCTGCATCGGTGGCAACAATAAAAGTTTGATTGTCTGAATTTGCGACAGCGTTGATCAGTTGCGAGGTTGAACCGACAACATCAGCCAGTTCAACCACTGCTTCCGGGGACTCGGGGTGGACCAACACTTTGGCATCCGGATAAACTGATTTTAAATCCTGCAAGCCTTTTGCTTTAAACTCTTCGTGCACGATACAAGAACCGTCCCACAAAAATACATCGGCGCCGGTTTGTTTCTGTACATAGCGTCCTAGATGTTGATCGGGTGCCCAAATGATTTTCTGATTTTGATCCTTCAGATATTCGACAATATCCAATGCGATACTGGATGTCACAACCCAATCAGAGCGAGCTTTTACTGCCGCCGACGTATTCGCGTACACCACAACGGTACGATCCGGATGCTGATCGCAAAAAGCAGAAAACTCCTCTTCCGGACAGCCGATATCCAGGGAACAAGTGGCCTCAAGGGTTGGCATTAACACCGATTTTTCCGGATTTAGAATTTTTGCGGTTTCCCCCATGAAACGAACGCCGCAGACAATCAATGTAGAAGCAGGATGGGAAGTACCAAATCGCGCCATTTCAAGACTATCCGCGACGCAGCCGCCGGTCTCTTCCGCCAGGGACTGTATTTCCGGATCTGTATAGTAGTGCGCCACGAGCGCTGCGTCTTCCTGCACTAGCAGATCCTTGATCTCGTCACGCAGTTTGGCCGTCTCTTCGGCGTTCAATTTGCTGGGCTCGTGTTCCCTGGCAAAATGTTCCTGAACGAGAATTCGATCACTCAGGTCAGTCATTTGTCTTATATTCGCTATTTAGGTTGATCCCGAAACCACCAATCTGCGAGCCACTCGAACGTGATGAAATACCCGCACCATGAGGCATACGCCAAGTATAAACTAAAACGGCCAGTGGCATGAGCATCAAAAATCAGTGTGGAATCATGTAGAGGTGGATAATGGTGGGTCGTGAAGGATTCGAACCTTCGACCAATTGGTTAAAAGCCAACTGCTCTACCGACTGAGCTAACGACCCATTTGGCTGAATTTTTATGCTTGAACAAGCATTTAGTTCCACAGTTAAAACAAGAAAACATGCTTCTATAGTGGAGATGGTGGGTCGTGAAGGATTCGAACCTTCGACCAATTGGTTAAAAGCCAACTGCTCTACCGACTGAGCTAACGACCCAAACGAGGCGGTAATAGTACGGATTTTGAGAAAAATAACAAGCGCTTTTTGCAACTCTTTACATACGGCTATCCACAACCCAACAGCGGCTACTATATCGCCTGAAACCTTTCAGCCACCTGAAAGCTTCTTTGCTGGTTCGGTAATCTCAATGATTGGAAATTACCAGGCTTTGTTGACATTTAGGCATCGTTACCGTTGTACCTAATAAGTCGACAGACAAGGAACAAAAAGCTTGATTCGGTTGTCTCATGCGCAATGAGTGAAGGAGATGTCGGTTTTTCAGACGCAATCCGAAGGGCTATCACCTGGTGTCGCTGTCAGTTTCTAATTAATTAGAGTGACTTCAGGGCGTTCCTTCCGCCTTGCCAGTCCACAAAAATATTTCCAGCCGAGGCGATGCTCAAAATGCCAGCTGAGCCTAGATTTGCGTAAGGTAATCTTTTGCGAGATTAGCCGCCGAACTGTCCGGGTAGCGAGTAATAGTTTGATCGAGGTATCTCACAGCTTCTTCCCGATTGCCAAGCCGCTGATAGGTCACACCCAACTTATAGGACGCATCGGGGGCTTTGCGGTGATTAGGATACTTTCCTATTACCACAATGAACGCCTGCCGGGCTTGTTCCAGCTTGGGCAACACCAGATAGACTTCCCCGAGCCAATAATAGGCGTTGGGTGCGAGATCGGATGAGGGGTAATCGTTGATAAAACTATGCAGGCTGGTAACAGCCTCATCATATTTTCTCTGCTTGATCAGATTGTAGGCAAGCTCATATGCTTGCCTTGCATCGTCAGAGACCTCTCCGGCCGGTTCGACCTCTAGGCTGGTTTGGCCGATTGAAGGAGTAACGCCCGTTGCCGTCTGTCCGCTAGTGGCGGTATTCACCGAACTATTAGATTGTTTCTCCAGCTCATCACGCAGCTCAAGAATGCGCCGATCCAGATCCACATAGCGATCCCGCTCCTGTTTAGAAGCCTGATTCTGCCGATAGCTAAGCTCTTCGATTTGGCCACGCAGTTCCCGTACTTCCTGTTGCAGTTGCTGAACCAACATGTATAGCTCAGCACTCAAGTCCGCGTCTCCACTGGATTGCGCCACCTGTAGCACAGGCGTGACCTGTCCCGAAGAGGACTCCTGGGCGCCGGCAGATAGTCCCATGAAAAGGGCGAAACACCCGCAAAGGCAAATCCAGAATGCTTTAATAAGGCCGAGGCGCGAACAAGGCCGAAGGATTTTCCGGTCTAAACCAGGTAAAACCGCCAAGGGCCTGTGGCCCTTGGCAAATTGATCAATTCCGGAGTTACGCCAACTTATTAACATCATAAATTTGCTCAGTAGCGGCAAAGTACGAAAGGTTAAGCGAAACCACTTTTAAAAGGCTTTCGGTTGATTTATTTATACTCAAGCACGACACGACGGTTCTTTGACCAAGCGGTTTCATTGTGGCCGGGATCGGCCGGAAATTCTTCACCATAACTGACGACATCGATTTGGCCGCGTTTGGCACCATTCACTTCCAAATAGTTTCTAACGGAAAGGGCACGGCGTTCACCCAATGCCAAGTTGTATTCCTTGGTACCACGCTCGTCAGCATAACCATTCAAGACAATGCTCATCGCAGGATTTTCCGCCAGGTATTTTGCATGTGCCTTGATGTATTCACGGGCTTCAGGCTTGATCAGGGATTTATCAAAATCGAAGTAGAAAACGCGAACTTCTCGCAAAGCTGCCATTTCAGCCTCCATTCGCTGCATTTCTTCCATGCGGCGCTTTTTCGCCAGCTCCTCGTCAGACATGCCGCCGGACTGCTCAACACCTTGGGTTTCTGTTCCGCTTGAATCCTCGACCACTGGAGTTTCGGTAGGCTTGGTGCTCTGGGATGAACAACCCACTAATATAAAAGCAGCGAAAACAACAGCAAGAAGGTTGCGTAGACTAAGTACTTTCATGGTGATTCCTTAACTCTATTTGACTTATTTATCGTTTTAGGTACGGGGACCAGGCCGGTTCCCGCACATCTCCGAACTGGGCAGGTAAGGTATATTTAGAACCTGAATTGACGCCGACAACAGCCAAGACCCCCTTACCTTGTCTTTGGGTAGCATAAATTATCATACTTCCATTGGGTGCGACACTTGGAGATTCGTCCATATCGGTTTCCGTAAGAATTTTATTCTGTCCGGACGCCATATCCAATGCCGCGACATTAAAACCACTGCGCTGATGCACATAGTATATCGTGTTGCCGTCCAAACTGAAGCGGGGACGCGCATTATAATTACCCTCGAAGGTCAAACGCTGCGGCCTGCCGCCAGCAACATCCACCATATATACCTGCGGACCACCACCTCTGTCCGATGTAAAAACGATACTCTTTCCATCCGGTGACCAACTTGGTTCGGTATCGATCGCCCAATGATTTGTTAAGCGCCGCAGTTGGCCGTTGCGTAAATCTTGAATATAGATTTCCGCATTGCCATCTTTGGAAAGGGTCATTGCCAACCGTGTTCCGTCAGGGCTCCAGGCAGGCGCGCTATTAAGGCCCTTATAATTGGCAACAAGAGAACGCACTTCAGTCTCAATGTTCTGTAAAAATATAGCAGGCCTACCGGATTCAAACGACACGTAGGCGAGCATTTTTCCATCCGGTGACCACGCAGGCGAAATAATCGGCCAATTCGAACGAAAAACCATCTTTGAACGTTGGCCATCGGCGTCGGACACTTCCAGCGAATACACAGGCTTGCCTTGCCGTTCATCCAAAGTAACGTAGGCTAACTTTGTGGAAAATACGCCAGGCTTTCCCGTAAGTGCTTCATAAACCGTATCCGCAATAGCATGCGCCATGTCTCTCAATAGTGCCGGGCCACCGGAAATAACCCGCCCGACCAGCGCCTGTTCGGATTGTACATCCAATAGCTCATATTGCGTTTTGTTCTGCTGAGTCTGGGGATCATAGGTAATATTGCCGACCAGCAAATACCTCTGCCCCACGATAGACCAATCGCGAAAATATACATCCTCCTCCTTGCTTGGCAAACTCAACATATTGGTTCTAGGCATAGGATCAAAATCACCGGATCTCTGCAAATCGTCGCTAATAACCTGGGCAATATCAACAGACAAGGCCTGTCCGGTAAGATTGGCAAAAGGTACAATCGCAATCGGCAGCGCGCCGCGCACACCTTCCGTGATTTCAATCACCAAATCGGCACGCACGCCGGCAGCTGTAACGAGACCGCATAAAAATACCAGAACTCTTAAAAACTTCGCTGGATACATGAACTTTTCTACTGTGGTTTGAATTTAATCGTTATATTTCGAAAATTGTCGTTAAACAACCGGCTATTCTTTGGCACAGAATATCTTTTAACCGCATAGGCAGCATTAACGGCTGAACGATCAAATGCCTGATTACCGCTAGATCTCTCTATTTTTGCCGCAAGCAACTCCCCTGTGGGTAACAGATTCAGCGCCAGATGCGCCTCCAGTCCGACATTATTCCCAGGTGGCTTCAGCCAGTTATTTTCAATCGCCAGTTTGATCAAAGCTTGGTGCTGTTCCAACTCGGTCAGATCACGTTGACGCTGCTCAGCCCTGGCCTCAGCTTCCGCCTCGGCGAGCAATGCGCGCTCCAGTTCCAATGCTTGTTGCTGCAAAGCCAGTTCTTCCTGCTTAACTTTCTCCTGCCTGGCTTTTTCACGTTCTTCACGCAACCGCTTCTCTAAAGCTTTACGCTTCTCTTCTTCTTGACGCTTTTGCTCTTCCTTACGACGCTGTTCGGCAATACGCTCTTGCTCCTCCTTTTTCTTGCGCTCCTGCTCTAAGCGTTTTCGCTCTTTTTCCTTGCGTTCCGCTTCCTTCCGTTGCTGCTCCTGCTTTTTCCTCTCTTCTTTTTTCCGCTCTTCTTCCTGCTTCTTCAGGGCTATTGCTTCCGCTTGTTTACGCTCTTCCTCAACTTTACGTTGCCGTTCCTTTTCCAGTTCGACTTGTTCCGCCTTTCGCTCCTCCTCTAGGCGTTTCGCTTCTTCCCGGCGTTTGTTTTCCTCTATTTTCGACTCAGGTTTTGGAGGCTCAGGCTTTATAACTTTAGGCTCCGGCTCCTTGGGTTCGATAATTTGCTGCAGCGAGGCCTGGTCAATAATACGCGCCTGAATGTGTGGCGGTATGGCAACGGATTCGGTAGTCGCGGGCCAGCTTAAAAAAGTAAGCACAACCACAGCGGTATGCAGCGCTACCGAAAACAAGGCAGGTGCGATGTAGGAACCTGAATTGATCTTTTCTCTTGCCATTCGATTATGGAGTTTCAGTTATCAACCCGACATCCAACACACCGGCTTCCTTCAATGCGCCCATTAATCCCACAACGGCTCCATATGACGCCTTTTCATCGCCTCGAACCAGCACCAATACATCAGGGGTTTGGTTCCTGACGGTTTGCACGCGCCGGGTCAACTCCCCCAGCTCCAAAGGCTTGCTTCGGTCTTCCCCGATTTCGGCATAATATGCGCCGAATGCATCGACGGAAACGATCAATGGCGGCTGCTCCGGTGAAACTTGAAGAGGGTCGCTGGTGGTTTCAGGGAGATCGACATCAATGCCCTGCATCAACATCGGTGCCGTCACCATAAAGATGACCAACAGCACCAACATGACGTCAATGTATGGTACGACATTTATTTCCGACATCGGTTTCCGTCTGACGCGCTGCATTTCCATCTGTCACTAGACCTCAACTCGCCTGGGTATGCACTTTACGGTGCAAAATGCTGAAAAATTCCTCGGCAAAAGTCTGAAAGGCATTCGCCATATGATCCGTGCGGGCAGAGTAACGGTTGTAGGCAATTACCGCCGGAATAGCCGCAAACAGCCCCATAGCGGTAGCGATCAGAGCCTCCGAGATACCGGGCGCGACAGTCGCAATGGTTGCCTGCTGCAGTTGGGCGAGTCCACGAAACGAATTCATAATGCCCCAGACGGTACCAAACAAACCGATATACGGGCTGGTGGAACCAACAGTCGCCAAGAAGGGCAAATGCATTTCCAGCCGGTCTATCTCCCGGGACATGGCAACCCGCATTGCCCGTTGCGTACCCTCCATCAAGGCATCCCGGTCAACGCCCTGTTGCTGCCGCAACCGGGTAAACTCCTTAAAACCCGCCCGAAAAATCTGCTCCATTCCACTGTTGGCATCGGGACTGGAGCTGGTTTCCCTGTAGAGTTGATTAAGGTCCATTCCGGACCAAAACCGGTCTTCAAATTTTTCCGAAGCTGACTTGGCGAGCCGGAAAATTTGACCGCGTTGAAAAATCAGAACCCAGGACACAATCGATGCCAACACCAGGGTCAGCATGACCAGTTGCACCAACAAACTGGCATTGGCCACCAATGCCCAGACCGATAACTCTTCCTCGACCAAAACCTTCCTCCTGGGATCGACTCTTCACGTAACTTCCGAATTTATTCGATTCGTCTTATTAATGTTTAAATAAAATCCAGTTTCGCCTTATCTAAGCGCTTCGTTCAATGGCACCGGCAGTCTAACAGGCTTGAAGCTGGCCTGGTTTATACAGGCCACCATCACTTCGCCGCTAACAAGAACGTCGCCATGCTTGCCATCCATCACTTTCTGGTTGAATACCATATAGGTCCGCCCGAGCTTTGCCATGTCCGCGCTTACAACCAGTTCTTGATCCAATCGTGCCGGGCGATGATAAGTTAGATTGAGACTGTGCACGACAAACAGCACGGATGGATCGATGGTTTCTAACCGTGGGAAACCCAGGGATCTGATAAACTCGGTTCGAGCCCGCTCCATAAACCGTAAATAGTTCGCATAATAGACGATGCCTCCGGCATCAGTGTCTTCAATATAAACTCTTACCGGCCATTGAAACGAGTGGCTTGGCATTAAATTCCCTTAACTTGTGGAGACTGAAAGCGCCGTGATTCAGCAGTTGACACTGGGTTGCCATACTAGCATTGCCAGATGGCGAAAATGAAGGCCATTCAGGTTATTCCTCGGGCAAAACCAGGCCAAAATGCTGATAGGCAGCTTGGGTGGCGACACGGCCTCGGGAAGTCCGCATTAAGAAACCCTGCTGAATCAAATAGGGTTCTACAACATCTTCCAGCGTACCTTTTTCTTCGCCTATTGCCGCCGCCAGGCTTTCGACACCCACCGGACCGCCATCGAACTTCTCCATCACCGTCAACAACAACCGCCGGTCCATATGATCGAACCCATGCAAATCGACATTGAGCATGTTAAGAGCGGCATCTGCAACTTCGTCGGTTATGCGCCCGTCATGTTTGACTTCGGCGAAGTCCCTCACCCGTCGCAATAATCGATTGGCAATTCTCGGCGTGCCACGGGAACGGCGGGCAATTTCGTGGGCGCCCTCTTGTTCGATGGGCACTCCCAGCAACTGGGCCGAACGTTTGACAATTTGGGTAAGATCTTTTACCGAATAAAACTCCAGCCGCTGGACGATTCCAAACCGATCCCGAAGCGGACTGGTCAATAATCCGGCGCGGGTAGTAGCGCCGATTAGCGTAAACGGAGGCAGATCCAATTTGATAGACCGGGCGGCCGGCCCCTCGCCGATCATAATGTCGAGTTGATAGTCTTCCATTGCG
The DNA here is from genome assembly GCA_028280065.1 of Hahella sp. GTDB lineage: Bacteria > Pseudomonadota > Gammaproteobacteria > Pseudomonadales > Oleiphilaceae > Hahella. Next base: position 149,905 of record JANQMN010000058.1, on the reverse strand, counting down.
GGGTAAAGAACTTCTTCCACGGCGACATTCAGCCTGTGAATCTCGTCGATAAACAGCACATCGCGAGGCTCCAGATTGGTCAACAATGCCGCAAGATCCCCGGCTTTCTCCAACACCGGACCGGATGTGGCTTTGATTGATACGTCCATTTCAAAGGCAATGATGTTTGCCAGCGTGGTTTTACCCAATCCCGGCGGTCCGAACACCAAGGTGTGGTCGAGGGCCTCGCCGCGCTTTCGCGCCGCCTGGATGAAGATCTCCATCTGATCCCGCACCTGCGGTTGGCCGATGTAGTCATGGAGGCGTTTCGGGCGGATCGCCCGATCCTGACTTTCTTCGATACCCTGTGACTGCGCAGATACCAGACGTTCAGTTCTTTCGAGGGTTTTTAACTTGTCCGCTTCGATCATGGCGCTACTCTGCAAGTCGTTGTTTTCTTTTTCTGCAGGGGGCAGAATCAAACCACGGGGAATCCTGCAATCGGTCTTGTCGACAATGGCAGCCGTTTAACCATGGTTATTTAACCAGTATTTTCTCGCATAATACCCAATGAAAAACCTGAATTCTACCGGTTTGCCTGTAATGACGCGCCCGTTCCTATTTTTTCACCATGCTTCTCAATGCCTGCCTTATGAGCTCATCGCGTCCCATTCCCTCGGTGGCAACCGATTGCACAGCCTTGCTTGCTTCCTGGGGACGATAACCCAATGCCAGCAACGCGGCCTCCGCTTCTTCTACAGGCACTTTCGATTGCACCCGGTTATCCGTGGCAGGAGCAGCAGCATCGGAACCACCTCTCCAGCCGGTAATTCGATCGCGCATTTCAATCAACAATCGCTCTGCCGTCTTTTTCCCGATCCCCGGCATTTTTGTCAACCGGGTAACATTGTCTTCCTGCACACAACCGACAAATTCGCTCACCGACATGTGGGAGAGGATAGCTATGGCGAGTTTAGGCCCCACGCCATTGACCTTTAATAACAATCGAAACAACTCCCGGTCCTGGCGACCGGCGAATCCATATAGCAGCTGGGCGTCCTCACGGACCACGAAGTGGGTATAGAAAGTACATGGCTCTCCAGCCGCAGGAAGATCACCCAATACGGTCAGTGGGACTTCCAGCTCATAACCGACGCCATTCACATCTACCAACAGGAATGGAGGCGAGTTTTCAATCAACCGACCACTTATTCTTCCGATCAACTTTTTCTCCCGGGTGGGTGAATTCTTGTATCAGGCAACCCGTTATTTATACCCTATTCGTTCTTAATTGCCTGGGCATGCGCAGCAGGCTTTGTTTGGTGTGCAGGTGGCATAGGGCTATCGCCAGCGCATCTGCTGCATCAGATTGCGGTTTGTCTGATAGTAGCAGGATCGATTGCACCATATGTTGAACCTGCCATTTGCTGGCATTGCCTTTTCCTACCACAGACTGCTTCACTTTTTTGGCGGAATACTCCGCGACATCCAGGGATTGCTCCGCCAGCGCTAAAATTGCAGCACCGCGTGCTTGCCCAAGTTTGAGTGCCGAGTCAGGGTTGCGGGCCATGAAAACCTGTTCAATCGCAGAATCCGTGGGTTGATACATGCTGACAATTTGCACGATGCTTCGGTAAATACACTGCAGTTTTTCCGCTAGTGACTCCCCGGTCACGCGTATGCAACCGCTCGCTAAATAATGGGTGCGTCCGGCGCTCCATTCGACCAGGCCATATCCCGTTATGCGGGAACCGGGATCAATACCCAAAACTCTAACCACGGATAACGTCCACCTATGACCTTAACTCAAGGCAACCCCGGTTCGTTCTCACTTTGGTAATGGAGAAATCCGGATCAGCCCAACCACCAAGTATAAAAAAAGCGAAGTAAGCATACCCGCTCGCTCCGCTTTTGTGAAACCGAGGATGAAAAACTAGCGGTCCAGACCGTCAAGCAACTCGTCGGGAAAATCCGCGTTAGTATAGACATTTTGCACGTCATCAAGATCTTCGAGAGTATCGATAATTTTCATGACGGTGCTGCCGGTATCGGCATCCAGTTCAACGGTCGTAGACGGCAACATGGAGACTTCGGCGTTCTCGGGTTGCAGATCGGCATCCACCAGTGCATCTTTCACGTCCGCGAAGCTTTCCACCGAGGTATGCACTTCCAGGCTGCCGTCATCTTCGCTGACGACATCCTCCGCTCCCGCTTCCAACGCTGCTTCCATCACCTGGTCTTCATCGACATCCGGGCCAAAAGAAATAACGCCGGTCTTGTTGAACAAATAGGCAACGGACCCGTCAGTGCCCAGGTTTCCACCATTTTTGGTAAACGCATGCCTCACTTCAGCAACGGTACGGTTCCGGTTATCGGTCATCGCTTCGACATACACCGCAACACCGCCGGGACCATATCCTTCATAAGTCAGCTCTTCAAAGTTGTCGGCGTCAGTATTGCCGGCTCCGCGTTGAATCGCTTTGTCAATCGTATCCTTTTTCATATTGACCGCAAGCGCTTTATCGATGGCCAGGCGCAGCCTGGGATTATCTTCCGGCGCTGCACCGCCTTTCGCGGCAACGGTAATTTCACGGATAATTTTAGTAAATACCTTGCCTCTCTTTGCATCCTGCGCGGCTTTACGGTGCTTGATATTGGCCCATTTACTATGTCCAGCCATGACGAATTTACAACCTTCTTTTACTTTTCAAACAAATCGAATCCTGCCCCTGGCAATGCGTTGAGACTTCCAGGAATCTGGCAAAAACGCTGCTTAACCAGCGCTTTCTTTCTTACGAATACGAATATTGAGTTCCCGCAATTGGCGCGAGTCGACCGTGCCCGGCGCCTGGGTCATCAAACAGGTGGCGCTTTGGGTTTTCGGGAAGGCGATCACTTCACGAATTGAGTTAGAGCCCGTCATCAACATAACCAAGCGGTCCAATCCAAAAGCAAGACCGCCATGAGGAGGGCAACCATACTTTAACGCGTTCAACAAGAAGCCGAACTTCTCATCGGCTTCTTCTTTGCTGATGCCCAAAACTTCCAACACAGTCGCCTGCATTTCCGCATCATGGATACGAATGGAACCACCCCCTAACTCGGTGCCATTCAATACCATATCGTAGGCCCGAGATAATGCATGCTCCGGATCCGTGCGCAGTTCTTCCACTGAACAGGAAGGAGAAGTAAAGGGGTGATGGATTGCGGTCCAGCCACCTTCGCCATTTTCCTCAAACATCGGAAAATCTATGACCCAACAAGGCGCCCACTCATAGGTGTACATATCGAGATCATTGCCGAGTTTCACCCGCAAAGCGCCTAACGCTTCATTGACAACAGTAGATTTGTCGGCTCCAAAGAACACCAGATCGCCATTTTCGGCACCGACCCGGGATAAGATGCTCATCGCGGCTTCGGCAGGAATAAACTTGAGGATAGGCGACTGTAAGCCTTCCACGCCTTTCTCGATATCGTTAACCTTGATATAGGCCAGGCCCTTGGCACCATAAATGGCAACATACTTGGTGTAGTCGTCAATTTGCTTTCTGGACAAAACACTGCCGTTGGGGAGACGCAAGGCGGCAACACGGCTTTTCGCATCATTCGCCGGTCCGCTGAACACCTTAAATTCCACGTCTTCCAACAGATCGTCAACATCCACCAGTTCCAACGGAATACGCAGGTCCGGCTTATCCGAACCAAACCGCTGCATCGCTTCGGCAAAAGTCATGCGCGGGAATTGCGGCAACTCGACATCCAGCAGATCCTTGAACATCTCCCGAATCATTCGCTCGGTTACCGCCATGATGGCGTCTTCATCCATGAAAGATGTTTCAATATCCACCTGGGTAAATTCTGGCTGGCGGTCTGCGCGCAGATCTTCATCCCGGAAGCATTTGGCAATCTGATAGTAGCGGTCAATGCCGGATACCATCAAAAGTTGCTTAAATAGCTGGGGAGATTGGGGCAGCGCAAAAAAGTGACCTTCATGGGTACGGCTTGGCACCAAATAATCCCTGGCGCCTTCCGGTGTCGCCCGGTTCAGAATCGGGGTTTCGACATCCATGAAACCTTCCGCATCCAGGAAGTTGCGGATGTAGCTGGTAATCTTCGAACGCGTGCGCAGCTTATTGAGCATCTCCGGGCGGCGAAGGTCCATGTAGCGAAATCGCAAACGCACATCTTCGCCCACTTCAACAAATTCATCCAATGGAAAGGGGGGCGTATCGGACTTGCTCAGAATTTCGAGCTCTTTGCCCAATACTTCTACGGCGCCGGTGGGCATATCCGGATTCACTGTACCTTCGGGGCGGTTCCTGACACGGCCTTTGACTTGAATCACAAATTCATTACGCGCCCGGTCAGCCAGTGCAAATGCTTCCGGCGTGTCCGGATCGACAACGACTTGAGCAATACCGTCCCGATCCCGCAGGTCTAAAAAAATCACGCCTCCGTGATCCCGGCGGTGATGCACCCAGCCGCATAATGTGATTTCCTGACCGATATGAGACTCGTTGATCGATCCGCAATAATGACTGCGCATAACTGTTTCCCGTAATTCCGCTTAATTCTCTCAAACACGCTGTGAACGGATGCCTAATAAATTCAGCATTCCGCCCGACAGTTCCTTCCAAATTTACTCTACCTAAGGATAACCCGGCTCTGAATGGCCGACCCCAGGCAAAAAAGCGCTGTATTATAGCGGGAAAAGGTGGCAAAAGCAGTCCCCTATTCCATTTCCGGCCGGGAAAGTGAAAACACCTTGCCTGAAATGGATTTGCCTGCGTCGAAAAGCGCAGGCGTCAATCGATATGGGAAAGAGGGTGATTAATCTTCAACAGGGGTTTTATTTATAAATTCATTGCCTTGAAAGAACTCGTCGAGCTCCGGTCGAACGGCCTTTTTAGCGGCTTCCTTACCCTCAAGCTCTTCCTTGATGGACAAGTTCAACTCCCACAATCCCTGATACTTGCTATCGCTAATCGCCCGCGCTTCTTCTTTGTTTCGCATAATGGTCGGACGCAGGAAGACCAGGAGGTTTTGTTTTTCTTTCGAGGAAGACGTGCTTCGAAACAGCGCACCCAACAGTGGAATATCGCCAAGTAACGGGACTTTTGATTCCGTTGTTATCGCATTCTCACTCATCAGCCCGCCCAGGACGATGGTTTCGGAATTATCCGCGAGCACGGAAGTCTTGATCTGCCGCTTGTTGGTTACCAAATCAGCGGCTCCGGCCACTGCGGAGTTACTGATAGTGGAGGATTCCTGCTCGATTTCCAGACGCACAAGGTCCCCGTCACTGATGCTGGGAGTCACCCGCAAAGTCAACCCAACATCCTGGCGTTCAATGGTGGTAAACGGATTGGTTGTCCCGTCAGTGCCGGTCGCCGTTTGTCCGGTGCGGAACGGTACGTTTTGACCGACCACGATCTCCGATTGCTGGTTATCCATGGTAATGATGCTTGGCGTCGAAAGCAGATTAGCCTGACCGCTTCCGGCAAGCGCCTGGATTAACGCCCCCCAGGCACCTGACGTTTTTTGCTCGCCGATACCGATCGCGGCTATATCGGCAGCGATATTCACTGAAGTCGACCCTGCGGCAATCGCCTGTAAAACCGAAGCAGCAGAAAGTCCTACATTATTGAAATTGGTGAATCCCACCGGCCCGGATTCACCGCTAATATCACCAGCCACCAGTTGAACACCAAGCTGCCGGCTCAGACTGTCGCTGATTTCAACAATAGCAGCCTCTATCAACACCTGCGCCCGGCGAATGTCAAGCTGCTCGATCACCTGCTCTATTTCCTTCATCATCGACGGTTCGGCCCTGACAACCAAGGCATTCAAGCCTTCATCCGGAAATATGCTGACCTTGCCGGAACCCGGCGCCGCTTTCCCCTTATCGCCTGCCGCCGGGACTATTTCACCCATCAAGCCTTTCAATAGTTCGGCGAGTTTTTCCGCATCCGCGTGACGCAAATTAATGACTTTGGTGGTACCCGTCACTGCCGCCGGCTGATCAAGTTTGGCTATCAATTCCCGCATTTTTCCGCGAAAATTCTCATCCCCTTTCAGAATGAGACGATTGCTGCGTTCATCGGCAACCACACTGAACTTCTTCGTAGATTTTGCCGGCCCCTTGCCGAGTTCGGTGGGCGCCAGCTCTTCCAACAGCTTCACCATGTCGCCAACCCAGGCTTCTTCCAGCTGCACTACTTCCAATTCATAGTTTGCCGGGCTATCCAATTCGCCGACGATGCGTTGAATGCGCTCTATGTTGTTGATGTGATCACTAATGATCAGGGCATTTGCCGCGGCAACACCTGCCAGGTGCCCATACTTGGCGACCATCGGCCGCAGTATCGGTACCAACTCCAATGCATTGGCATTTTTAACCTGAATGACGCGGGTCACCAATTGTTCTTTGGGGATGGTTCGAAAAATACTGGTGTTCTGCGCACTCTGTTTCGCGGAGTTTTGCTGAATGATCTTAATGAATCCTTCGGAGGGAACGGCTGCATAGCCATGTACGCTTAACACGGAAAGAAACATTTCGTAAATTTCTTCCCGGCTCATCGGAGCATTGGAAATGACGGTGACCTTGTTGTTGCTACGAATTCGCGGGTCCACTACAAAACTATACCCGGTAATATCGGCTATTTGAGAAATAAATGCGCGGATATCGGCATCCTTGAGATTGACTTTCCAGGTCTGTTCATCGCTCCAAGCACTATTTGCTGCGCCGAGTAGAACCAGCAGCATGCCCAGCCAAATTGCTTTAACCCTCTTTATATCCATGTCGATAACTTCTTTACCAAGATACTGAATTCATCCTCACCGGCAGGCTTCGAAGCTTAACCCGGCAGTGTTCCAACAACTGCGTATAAGCCCGCAAACGATTTAACGTAACGGATAATTAATCGTAAACGTAGCGCCTTCGCGTTCAATTTCCACTTCCAAATAACCACTCTCATAGAGTTCTTGCAGTTTGGCCCGATCTTGCTCTATATCCCCTAACTGGTGACCGTTAACGGAGCGAATAACATCGCCTTTCTGCATATTCATGGACGCCAACATCGGATTTCTACCGTTATAAACATACCCGGCCGGCCCTTCCTCAGTAGAAGAAGGCGATAACCCCACGGATGCCAAAGCCGCTCGCGGATTGGCAGCCAACCGTTGCTGTGCAACGTCAAGAAACTGCTCGGGCGACTCTATTTCCGGTTCTTCGGGCTGGTCCACTTCGGATGATGCAACGGCTGCAATGGCGTTGCTACTGCCTGCCGCAACGGCTTCGTCAAAGGTTAACCGCTCAATCGCACCATTTCGACTTAACAAAATGTGATCTTGAAACACCGAATCCAACAGGGCATTTCCCGGCAGCTTATCACCCACTTTGTAGTACTCTGCATTTCGGCCTTGCTCAGAAATGATAGCGCTTGATTCCTGCGGATCATCACTCACCACTACGCCCAAAAGCTGCAATCTTAAGCGAGTCTCCGGAGTGTCAACAACTTTAGGTTGTGTTAAAGTATTGCTTGCAATCTCTTGTTTGCCAAACAAATTCCATGATTTATAGTTTTTATGCAGAGTGGAAGAACTGGAAGTTGAACCCTTTTTAGCATCGAGTACGACTAATTCATCGGCTTCCCAGAGTTTCCAGGTGAGCTGTCCCGCTTGCCAAGCAACTACCGCCAGAGCCAGCAAGAACAGCCACCAGGCAGCTTTCGAAATTCCCGTTTCAGTCATGCTTGCCACGCCCTAAATCAACTTCTGCTGAACCTTAAAGACAATGTCATCGGCACTCCCGCCTCCGCCCCAGGGAGCATCCGCCAAGTCCAGCAAGCGCTTGCGAATCTGAATTTTGACCACGCCATCTTGCGTAAACTGCATCTGCATTACTGTTTTGCCGGTTTCCTCGTCATTTACATCTAACACAATTTCGTCGTTACGCTGCACAATCAGACCCGCCAAAGGCGGCATTTGCGAAGTTTGCCGTTTGCGGCCCAAAGGATAGGAAACCGGCCCGCCTTCCCATCGGGCGCTTCCCGCCATGGTCAAAGGCAAACCCGACCGGGAATCGATGACGGCTGATAAATTCCTTACCGTTAACAACCCGCCCAGGTCAATTCGATGCTTCCGTAAAATGGGCTGGAGCATTTTCAGGTCGACCTGTAGATCCCCTATCAAGGCGACGTCCAGACCTTCCAGCGATGCGGTTGCCTGTAAATCGCCGTTTTCCGCCCGGACGGACAAATCCAGAAAATTTGCGCCGAACAATGACTTGAACGGGTAGAGCTGCCATGTCACCTGGCCATTGAAATAGCGGTGCTTCACCAGAGTAGCGCCATCCCAGACAGTGCCTCGCTTGGCGCCTAATTGTACTGGTAGCTGTTGTTTCGGAACCCAGCGCTGAATTTGCTCCCAAGCGAAGGACAACGGCATAAAGGCGACTAAAGCTACCGCGTAACAAAACAGTCCGAAAAATAAAGCGATGAAAACCTTTTTAACCACGACTTACCATAAGCTGACCTCGAACATTTCCTTTTTTTCGCCGCTCTCCGATAGACATTTCCAGCCTAGAATGAATCGCAAGATTGCATTGCCCGGGCAATCCAGGATAGCCAATAACAAATTACCGGTAGACGAACTCCATGGGGACTGCATCATAGCGTGTTTTCTAATAGAAAACCGTGGTTTGTACAAGGAATAGGGAAGAAAATGCCGTTAAGGATGTGTAATGCAAAAAGCCCCGGCACGATGCGGGGCTTTTTGGAGGGATTGGCTAGCCAGCCGGCTTTACATCATGCCGCCCATACCACCCATGCCGCCCATGCCGCCCATATCCGGAGCAGCTGATGCTTTATCTTCAGGCTTATCAGTGACCATACACTCCGTAGTGATCATCAAGCCGGCGATAGAAGCAGCAGATTGCAGTGCAGTCCGGGCAACTTTGGCTGGATCCAGAATACCCATCTCCAGCATATCGCCATACTCTTCAGTACCGGCATTGTATCCGTATGCACCTTCGCCTTGCTTGACCTTATCGATCACAACAGATGGCTCGCCACCGGCGTTATCAACGATTTGACGCAGAGGCGCTTCCATTGCACGGCGTAGAATGTTAACACCGACAGTTTGATCGTCGTTGTCACCGGTCAGGTCACTGATCGCTTGCAGTGCGCGAACCAGTGCAACGCCACCGCCAGGTACAACGCCTTCTTCCACGGCTGCACGAGTAGAGTGCAAGGCATCTTCAACACGTGCTTTCTTCTCTTTCATTTCCACTTCAGTCGCAGCACCCACTTTGATGACAGCAACACCGCCCGCCAATTTCGCGACACGCTCCTGCAGTTTTTCGCGATCGTAGTCGGAAGAAGTTTCTTCGATTTGGCGACGGATTTGGGCTACACGTGCTTCAATGTCACCCTTCGCTCCAGCGCCGTCAATGACTGTGCTGTTCTCTTTAGTGATCACAACGCGCTTGGCGGTACCCAGATCATCTAAGGTAGCGTTTTCCAACGTCAGGCCAACTTCTTCGGAGATAACAGTACCACCTGTCAAAATGGCGATATCCTGTAGCATCTCCTTACGACGATCACCGAAACCAGGGGCTTTAACCCCAGCAACTTTTACGATGCCACGCATGTTGTTTACAACCAAAGTAGCAAGCGCTTCGCCTTCTACATCTTCCGCGATCAACAACAGAGGCTTGGAAGCCTTGGCAACTGCTTCCAATACAGGGAGCATTTCACGAATGTTGGAAACCTTTTTGTCCACCAGAAGAATATAAGGATCTTCCAGTTCAGCACTCATGTTGTCTTGGTTATTGATGAAGTAAGGAGACAGGTAACCGCGATCGAACTGCATACCCTCAACGACATCCAGCTCGTCTTGTAAACCACTGCCTTCCTCTACGGTGATAACGCCTTCTTTACCAACTTTCTCCATGGCGTCGGCAATGATGTTACCGATAGTCTCGTCGCTGTTGGCAGAGATGGTACCGACCTGTGCGATGGACTTGGAGTCTTCGCAAGGACGGGAAATGCCCTTGATTTCTCCAACGGCAGCGATCACGGCCTTGTCGATACCACGCTTCAAATCCATGGGATTCATACCGGCGGCAACTGATTTCAAACCTTCGTTAAGGATGGCTTGAGCCAGTACAGTTGCAGTAGTAGTACCGTCGCCGGCTTCGTCATTTGTCTTGGACGCAACTTCTTTCACCATTTGCGCGCCCATGTTTTCGAACTTGTCTTGCAGTTCGATTTCTTTCGCCACGGACACACCGTCCTTAGTGACGGTAGGCGCACCGAAAGACTTATCCAATACAACGTTTCGGCCCTTAGGACCCAATGTTACTTTTACGGCGTCGGCCAAGATGTTGACGCCTTCGACCATTAATTTACGAGCGGAATCACCGAATTTTACGTCTTTTGCTGACATTATCTTAATCCTGTTATTTGCTTGTGGATGACAAAGTGATCTACAAATTAGCCTTCAAGAACGCCGAAAACGTCGCTCTCACTCATTATCAACAGCTCTTCGCCGTCAATTTTCACAGTGCTGCCGGAGTATTGACCGAAGACAACCACGTCACCAACTTTGACCGCCAGGCCACGGACATCGCCATTGTCCAGAATACGGCCTTCGCCCACAGCCAATACTTCGCCCTGTGAAGGCTTTTCAGCCGCATTCCCAGGTAAAACGATGCCACCTGCTGTTTTAGTTTCTTCTTCCTTACGGCGTACAACGATACGATCGTGTAATGGACGAATTTTCATTTCGCTATTTCTCCCAGTTATAACAACTAGCTTTTTTGAGGATTTCTGAGGACGCTGCCCGAGATTCGATGGCTCTACGCGAAAGCGCCCGATTTGTGTGAAGCATAAATGGGGATCAGGTTTTGCATTTCAACATCATTTTTTAAAAAAAATGCTATTTTTTTTCCGGATGACTATTTTCGTCCTCGCCAAGCCGTTCAAATTCCCCTTCGAAGACGTCATTTCCACCCCGGCCTGCCTGATATCCGGGTTTATCGGGACCTGCCGAAGAAGGGCCGGCATGGTTGAAAGTCGTGGATTGGGAATAGAAACCCTGAGTTGAATGAACCTGAATCGTGCGTTTAAGCTGCCGGGAAACTAGTGCGATGAGCAACTTGCGCGAAGGCGGTAGAAGCAAGCAAAATCCGACAATATCGGTCAGGAAGCCGGGCGTCACCAACATTAAGCCCCCCATTAAAAGAGCCACGCCTTCCAACAGTTCGGTGGCGGGCATCTGATTATTCTGCATGCGCTGCTGAACCTGGTTAAGCAACTGAAATCCTTGATGCCTGAGCAGCGTAACGCCTGTTATGCCAGTCAATAACACGATGCCTACCGTGGCCCAGAAACCGATGATGCCGCCGATTTTGATGATCAGAAAAATTTCTATGATCGCAATTAGCGGTATGACATAGGGAATAAAGCTAACCATATAAAAAAACTACCTTTTTCAAACCCTTAGCATGCCGCTAAAGATTCTTGACTATTCGCCAAACCGCAAAATATTTCCACGATCAAGTTGACCGCCTACGACCAAAGTCTAATATAGTGTTATGGATCATTTACAAGAATAAATACCCGAGTTTGGAACGCTATTGGTAGGTATATTGGGGGCATTTAAGGGTTCTGCAACCCGTTATTCGAAGCTGACCCGCAAATTCTTCCGTATCTGGAATCAGGACAACAGCGGTGGATTCTGCTGGGAAAAATATCCTATCCATAATAAAAACTATCGCTTGAGGAACTTGCATAACTACCCGGGGTGTATCCGTAGCACCATATCCATCTTAAGAACGCGAAAACGGTGCGCATGGCGCATCATACGGCAGCAAGCCGAGTAATTTTGGAAGAACCTCGCTTAATAAAAACATTCGTTTTGGTATGACACTATCTATGAGGAATCAAATATGGAACTGAAAAACGCAGTGGTAGCAATCACTGGAGGCGGCCAGGGTTTGGGCCGCGCGATGACGCTGCACCTGGCCAAATTAGGCGCAGATATCGCCATTCTCGATCTTAACCAGGAACGCATGGACGAAACCCTGGCAATGGCCAGGGAGCATGGCGTTAAAGCAAAATCCTACTTTTGCAATGTCACGGACGAAACACAGGTCGAACAGACCTTTAGCCAGGTCATCAACGACTTTGGAAAAATCAACGGCCTGGTTAACAATGCGGGAATCTTGCGTGACGGCCTGTTGGTCAAAGCAAAGGAAGGAAAAGTCGTGAAGAAGCTTTCACTGGAGCATTGGCAGGCGGTAATCGATGTTAATTTGACGGCAGTATTCCTATGCACCAGGGAAGTCGTCAGCCATATGATTGAAAACAATTGCAAGGGTTGTATCATCAACATCTCCAGCATTTCCCGCGCCGGGAATATCGGCCAAACCAACTATACCGCCGCTAAGGCGGGCGTTGCCGGAATGACGGTGACCTGGGCAAAGGAACTGGCCAGATACGGCATTCGAAGTATGGCTATCGCCCCTGGTTTCATGGAAACCGAAATGACGGCCAGCATGCCTCCGGAGGCTTACGAACGTTTCAAGAACACCATTCCCTTAAAGCATTTGGGTAATCCTGACGACATAGCCCAAACCGTGGCCTTTATCATGCAGAATGACTACCTATCGGGCAGGGTGATTGAAGTGGACGGGGCGCTTCGTTTATAACAGCAAGCAAACTCACTTTCTACTTTAGAGCAAGAGAATGGCTGATCAAGACAAGCTCACTGCGATTTGGTATGTGGTCAGCCAGATACCTCATGGACGGGTGTGTACCTATGGCGCGGTAGCAAAATTAGCCGGCTTGCCCGGTTATGCGCGTTATGTCGGTTTCGCCCTTAAAGCAACATCAGAAGATTCCAACATCCCTTGGCACAGGGTTATCAATAGCAAGGGACAGATATCCTTTCCGGAAAACTCTGAAGCTTTCAGATTGCAAAAGCAAAAGCTCAGAGAAGAAGGAATCATAGTAACCGAAGGAAAAGTTAATCTGAAAAAATACCGCTGGCAACCTGAAAGCGCATAGCCATACTCTTCATTGGGTTACGTTTATCTCTCTCAGAAAACTATTTGTTACTTGTCACCGGTTTTCTCCAGCACCAAATACTTCTTCACTAACAGGATCAGAAACAGAATGGGTACGCCCATCAAACTGGCAATCAAAAAGAAATTCGAGTAGCCGACATTCTCAACAATACTGCCCGAGTATCCTCCGATACCCTTTGGAAAGAGCGTCATCAAGGAGCTGAATATGGCGTACTGCATGGCAGTAAACGAAATATTGGTAAGACTGGAAAGAAAAGCCACGAAGGCGGCGCTGGCAATTCCCGCGGCCAGGTTATCTGCCGACACCACAAAATATAGTATCGCCAAATTGTGCTCGATGTTGGCAAGCCACATAAACAGTAGATTGGTCACAATCGTCAGCAAAGCCCCGAGAAAAAGCACTCTGATCACACCGAACCGAAGGGCGAATACCCCGCCGACCAATCCCCCGACAATTGTCATGACGACACCGAAAAACTTCACGGCTGTGGCGATTTCGTCTTTGGTATAGCCCATATCCTGATAGAACACGTTCGAGATGACACCTAACACAATGTCCGATATCCGATAGAAGCAGATAAAGACCAACAGTAGAATTGCCAGGTTTTTCCCGTGCCGGGTGAAAAATTCTCTGATTGGTTCGACATAAGAGTCGACGACAAGCTTCCGATCTGCGACGCCTAACCGATAAAGTAACATAGCCGCAATCGCAGCCAACGAAACCGCGAGGGATAACCGAACTGACTCGACGAATAAGCCGGCGATAGCTTTGTTACCTAATTGATTCGCCAGCCAGTCTTTGCTGTGTGCCGTGAGTTCGTCACTCAACAAGTAACTGGCTACCAGGACCAGCACCGCAAGAATAAACAGCAGGAAAAAACGAAAATATTGCCAGGGCGAATACTCGTCTCTCAGCTCATTGCGCTGAGGTTCGGGAACCAGGAAAGTGGTTAAGATTCCAATTCCCATAAATCCCGCCATGATGAAATAGGTATTCTGCCAGGCATTATAAATGTAAGCCGCCTTCGTCGTACCGAACCAACTGGCAAGCAGCAGCGCCCCCGCCCCGGTCACAATCATGCCAAGCCGATACCCGGCGATATAGGTTGAAGACATCAGCGCCTGTAAATCCGGAGTCCCCGATTCAATGCGAAACGCATCGATGACAATATCCTGGGTGGCGGAGGAAAAGCCCAGCAAAACCACGGCAAGCGCCATCCAGGTAAGATGCTGTTCACCTAATGCCGGATCGATCATTGCCATACTGCAGATGGCCAATGCAATACTAGATTGAGACAGAAGCAACCAACTTCGCCGCCTGCCCATGGATCTGGTTAAAATTGGAACCGGCAACCGGTCAACCAAGGGAGCCCAGACAAACTTGAAGGAATAAGCAAGCGCGCCCCAACTAAAAAAAGTTATTGTCGCGCGCTCTACACCGGCCTCATTCAACCATAATGACAGTGAGGAAAAGATAAGCAGTAGCGGGAGGCCGGCGGAAAATCCCAGAAACAGCATGCTCCACACTCGTGGGTTGGCAAACTGCCTGAGTGTGTAACGCCAATTATGTTGTTCGTCGATACTGCCCGGCACACCTTGGTCCTGATTGGCATCCATCCGTCTGAATAACTTTAGCTAGTTTGGATAGTTAGTAGTATCCAAGAGCGCGCGGACACTGCCGATGGGTAATCGAACCGGATACAGGCCAACGGCAAAAGAAATGCTAGTCGCGGAAGTTGTTAAACTGCAACGCCAACTCAATGCCTTCGTCACCTTTGAGCAACTGGATAACCTGTTGCAGATCATCGCGTTTTTTCCCATTGACCCTCACTTGATCGCCCTGAATTGAACTTTGCACCTTGATCTTGCTTTCCTTGATCTTTTTGACAATCTCCTTAGCGCTCTTTTGGTCAATTCCCTGCTTCAACGGATAAGTTCGTTTGACGGTTTTTCCAGACTTGGAATCGGTAGGTTCCGCCAGCGTACGCAAATCCACCTTGCGCTTGCTCATGGTTGTGGTAAGCATCATAAACATTTGATCAAGCTGGAATTCCTGCTCTGCCGTGAGAGTGATGTGTTGCTCGGCGAGTTCAAATGACGCCTCTACGCCACGAAAGTCATACCGTGTTTCGAGCTCCCGGTTTGCCTGATCAACGGCATTATGCAACTCGTGCTGATCAAACTCGGAAACGATGTCAAAGGAAGGCATGGAAAATCTCCAGAATCTTGGACGGATAAAGTAGCTATTTTTTGCGGGACCCAGTGTACCGGAATACTTTTTTCGGGCAACTTTAAAATATCGTAAAAAGTCGCTTAGAGGCGCAATTTAGGCCAAACAGATCATAGAAATAAATCACTGGCGGTTTATCATGCGTGGTTATTCCAGACGGACTATACTGAAAATGATTCTGCTGTCTCCGGCTCGCGGAGTTCGAGCAAAGTAACTTCAATAGTTATGGATGAGTCGCGGAATCACACCATAATAATAGGATTAATAACACAGACATGCCTAATCTTGATCTATCCATCCTGGTTGTCGATGACGCCAAATTCAGCAGCGCTATTATCAGTAAAACGCTGGGAAAAGCGGGTTATCGTGATGTACGGATTGCCAACAATGCACCAACGGCACTTAAAATGCTGGAACAACGCCCGGTCAGCGTGCTGGTCGCCGATTGGTTAATGCCACAGATGGACGGCCTGGAACTCACGGACAAAGTGCGGCAACTGGACGAGTCCAACAATCACTTCACTTACATTATCCTGCTGACGGCAAAAGAAGGCGTGGAAGCCCTCTCGGAAGCATTTGACCGGGGCGTGGACGATTTCGTCTATAAATCCCAAATGAACAAACAGCTTATGCCACGGGTTTTTGCTGCCGACCGGATTTCAGACATGCAAAACACGCTGCTGAAGGCAAACAAACTGCTGATTGAGAACAACCGTGAACTGCAGGAAAACAGTACGCTGGATATTCACACCGGCCTTGGCAACCAGCGTTTGGCAAGAGAGCGTTTGATTGACAACCTGAGAGAAACCGAAGCCCGTGGCGGGGTCACGACCTACATCATGCTGGGGTTGAAAAACTGGCGTCATATCGGCAAAAACTATGGCAAGACTATCTTGGAAGAGATTGCTGTCGGAGTCGCGCATCGACTGCGGCATTTGACCCGCCCGATGGATACGATTTGCCGAATCACAGAGGACCAGTTTGTGATCATCAGCCGCTTTAAAACATTGGATGATTGCACCATCAGCTGCTTCCGGCGTATTTCAGACGGTATAAGCCTAAAAGCATTTAAAACCAGTTCCGGATTCATTTCCGTGCAAGCAGGCGCGAGCGTTTGCGCCATTGACGGCAGCTTGGCGATACCCGACGCCGGTACTGTCGAGAAGTTCGCCTTGCAAAAGTTACAGTACGCCATCGAAACCGGCACTATTTCGGTAAATCTCTGGCCGGAAGTCATACGAGAGGTCGAGCAGTTGGTAAATGCCGGTTAACGGTACTGAGCAAAATTTCGCCGACATTTCGTTACAAACGCATACAGCCTCTTACGCAAATACCACTGATTGAGACAGGGTTCTTCGATATTATTTTACTCGTGGATTTGAGTAGTATCCCCCTTATCGCAGGGTCGAGTAAGTAGTACGGCCCTGCATTTTTTCAAATCCGCAGGCATGTGTCGAATGCCTCATTTCTTTATCCTTGTAGAATGTATTGGGGCGGCTTTAAAAAGCTGCCCTTTTTGTTTTAGTCTTGCAAGCTAGGCGTTAAGCGCTAAATAATCGTTTGAATTCTGCCCTATTCTGCGACTCTTACCGCATAAACCCGATACTGTGGACAAAAAAGTGCGCAGTGGGCCGCAACTTTCTATCAATCCGGCTGACATTCTATTGCGTATACTGGAATATATGCCTGTAACTCAATGTTAAATGTAGACGTTTCCTTTAACAGTGAGTGATTTTCCTGCTTTTTTGATTCGATTGATCTTGGGAGACATACGTCTCCCGTTTTTTTGTTGCAGCAACCACTCTTAGCTTAAACAAAGAAATCGGGTGTCTGCCCCATGGCGTTGATATTTGGAAAGATGCCTGCCAGTTCATTTTCACCCAATCCAAACCAGGTTCCCAGAGAACCAGCGTACTGTTCAACGGACATGGTGGGAATGAGCCGGCCGCTTCCGGCGTCCAGAGAATGGCCGAAGTCCGCCTCGGGAATCCCGCCGTAAATCGTCCCTCCCTGAACAGCCCCGCCAACCACAAAATGATGTCCGCCCCAACCATGGTCGGTACCATCACCATTTATGGCGAGGGTTCTGCCGAAGTCGGACGCAGTGAACAGGGTTACATCGTTCACCAGCCCAAGCTCCTGCAGCGAGGTGTGGAAAGCGACCACTGCTTGGTCGATCTGCGTCTGCAACATCGGCAAGTTTTGCGCCTGGGCGGAATGCGTATCGAAACCGCCCATGGCCACGACAAATATCTGCCGTTCGGTGCCGAGCTGATTTCGAACGGCAATGGATTTCGCCACCGCCTCCAGTTGGTTGCCCAGCTCTGATTGCGGAAACGTCGTATTGACCTCGAATGAAGTGCTAGCGGCAGTCGCGTATAGCGCATTGGCATCAAACGATCTTTGGATCTTAGCCGCCATATCCTTTCCTAATAACGAGTTGCCTTGATACGCTTCCGCGCGAAAATGCCGGCGCAATCGCTGCGCCAATGAACCTTCGGTATATTCCAATAGTTCGGGGATCAATGCGCCGCCGTCAACCAGTTGATAGGGCGAGGTATCGCGACCGGTAATGAGCAGATTAACCCCACCGGTGGTTATTGTGCTGAAGGTGTTTCCGTTACTGTTGGCGCCGGCGTTAGCCATGGCATCGGCGAACAATCCCCCCCAACCATATTGAGCGCCTTCAGGCTCACCGGCCATCCAGGTTGCCTGCTGGTCATTATGGGAAAACAGCCGCGAGGGGACCCGCACCGTTTCGGCCTCGATTAACGCGGCTGTTGTCGGCTCGATGATCGGCCCGACATTGCCGACGACCGCCGCGTTGCCTGACTGAAACAATTGATGTAATCCGGCAAATTCAGGAGGCAAAGCAAACTGGCGGGAACCGAAGGAAGAATTATCGGCCATCTCCAAAGGCAGCAAACTGGAACGTTGACGACTACTTCCCTGGGCGTACACAAGCGAGCTCCGAATCTGCGCCCAGCGTTGGTAGGAGTTGATGTCATAGGGAATCACCGTATCGTGATTATCCATGCCGCCGTAGAGAAAAACGCATACTAACGCTTTGTAGCCGCCAGTATTGGCGGCATGTATCGGGAAACTTGTCAATGCAGAAGTCAAACCGCCGAGCGACGCCATTGCCATAGTCGCACCGCCCATGCCTATAAATTGTCTTCGATTAATCGTCATTATGTCTTCTCCTATAACTGCACGAGATAGTCGGGTGAGGTCATGACCAGAAGAACCGCGAGCGCGACCCGGTTAAATCGCTCTTCTTCCTCTTCGGCGGGGACTTCCTCCAAGGCGGCTTGAATTTCCCGGCGGGTTTCTTGGCTCAGGTTGCCATAGGTCAGCAACAGATCCAGATGGTCCAGCAATATTTCCGTATCATCCGCCATGTCCAGTTCTTCCGAATAGTCGGGCAGGAAACTCTCCGGCGCGTCATAAGGGTCGAACAACAAGCCTTCGGCATCGTATTCCTCCTGCAGCTCTTCGGGATCGATGTGTTGCCCCTCGGCAAAGGTAAAATACAGCATGAAGTTTGTGTAACTGGGCACGGTGCCGGCGTTTACAATTTGCAGCTCCGGCGCTTTCAACCCCTTTTCACCGGTTAGCGATCCGGGCGCGACATACCCCGGCCGGAAGAAATTAAAGACCGAAGGCGCGCGATAGGGATGTTGCGACAGAGAAGTAGGCTCACTGGTATCCCACAACAGATGGCTATGCTCCGGGGTAACATTGGTGACATTAAACGCCCTTGCCCAGTGGCTGAACCGCAGAATCGGTTCGCGAATCTTGCCGAAGGTTTCAGAGGCTTGCCCTCTCGCCTCCGGATCGAATAGAACGGCGGCCAATACGGCGGACAAATCTCCTCGCTCTCCGGTACCGGCTTGCTGGCCGTCCGGCAATCGATAGCTGCCGGTATCAAATGCGGTGGATACCCGCCCGACATAGGCTGCCGAAGGATTGCTGGTCACCAGCCGTTGGATGATCTGAGTGCCAATAAAGGGCCCGACATTCGGATGCGCGAAGATATGGTCCAACGCCATGGCGATACTGGTTCTGGCATCCGTGTTGGCGGGAATGGTCAGACCCAGGAAGGTTTTTTCCCGCTCGGAATGCGCTCCGCTATTGATAATCATGGGTCTAGAAAGTAGTTCACCGGCTTCTTCCTCGAACTCCTCTTCATCCTCGGCTTCAATGTTCAATCCGGTGAAAACCCTGGCCAAACCCGTGACGTCCTCATTCGTGTAGGTCTCGATCGTGCTACCGGAATCATCCAGCCGGGCCGTTCCATCGGCATTCAACTCCACCAAACCTATGGTGAACAATTGCAGCAGCTCTCTGGCGTAGTTTTCATCGGGCATTCGTCCGGTGTCCGGGTTGCCTTTTTCGCTGCCAAGATAAGTCAGGTAATAGCCCATGGCCGGCGAATAAGTAACCAAATCCAGAACATCCCGATAGTTACCAAATGCATTGTCGATTAGTAAATCCTGATAGTAGGCAACCGCTTCGGGCACATCTGTCAAGATCTCCCCGCCGCCATTGGAAACCACCAAAATCTGCGACAAGGCAAACGCCATCCGCTGGCGCAGTTGATCCTCACCGGCAATGACATTCTTCCAGAACCCAAAGGTTGTCGCCTGAGTTCGGATGAAGTCGAATTCTTCTTCATCGTTGGAGTATCCGGAATATTCATCCAGCGCCGGAAACACATTGCTTGCAGGTACGCTTAGCTGTTTGCGGAACCATTCAGAAGCACTGGTACCGGTGAGTCCGGATATGGCCTTGCTGCTGGGACCGAAGGTTGCCTGGGTGAGAAAACGCGCGGTAGATTCAGCCGTCGCAAAAGCATAGTCCGACGGACTTTCGCTTCCCAAGGGACACTCGGTAATCGCCACACTGGTTTGAGAACTGAGTATCTGTTCCAAATGTTCTTCGGTATAGGTTTGCTCCCCGTTGGTGTGGCATTCGGCGACAAACACTTTGTTTAGGATGACCACTTGGTCGGGAACCGAAGCTCCATTGATAAACGCCAACATCAGTTGATCCGGCAACAGTGCGCCTGAATTCAATTGCTGAATCCAATATTCCTGGCCGTCACTGTCAGCGGACCGGTTGAACAGATTGCCGTATACTGACCCGACCAGATCCGAAGTCGACAGTTGGCCATAATTAGCCAGATATTCAGGCTGTTCATTGACTAGGTTTGTCCGCAATTGCTCCAGGGTCAATGCGCCGCTGTCCAGTTCCTCCTGCCAATAGAACAAACCCGCCGCATCCGCCGGCCGCCCTAGATAAGCAATATAGAGTTGCTGGATTTCCTGGTTGGTCGTCAAACCGAAGGCAACCGTCGAACACCAGAAGACACCGGCCAACAGGCATGCTTGATTAAAGCGCCTATACTTGCGCGCCTTCGGTACTTTCGATGCTGCTAATGCTTTTGGAACATTTGAGTGAAGCAGTGCCAGCACCTTTTGGGGGACTGCTAGATTCAATCTGGTTTGAACTTGCATAGCCTTCTCCTTCGTCACAACTATTGAACCAAGCCCGGTCCCGGACTTGATTCTGAAGTAGATCCCGATTTGATAAGCACCGTGGCGGGATTGGCTTTAGTTATATCAGCAATTGTCCAGACCAAGTTTTAAATAAAGTTCAACGCCCTAGAAGAAAGTTACTGCAAAGTTATCTGCGCCTGTATCCCGGCACATTCTAAACTTATGTTGAATATTCAATTAGTTAGGGTTAGCAAATCGTAGCCGGCATGATTTGATGGTTTGAAAGAAAGTTCGTTGAAGATAACATTTATTTTAAGCTGGCGGTTTTTTGCCAAACTTTTAGAGCAAATTGAGAAGGCAATCACGAAGTTTACCGAGGGAATGCAGAATGCAAATAGGCGAAATAAAGCGGCGGGAGACTATGTAGAGATTATGCGGGCTAAACCTAAGGGCTTACCATGGTCGCCCGCAGTTCCAGTCAGTCATTACCGAGTCAGAAATTAATTGTTGCTACCAAAAACAGCACGCTTCCGCTCGACGGCGGTCAAACCTTCCAGGCTGTCTTCTCTCTGAATGACAGCAGCATTACCACCTGAAGCCGGCTCACCCTGTTCGATGAAAAACTGTGCCTGCTCTCTATCGCTTAACAGCCAAAAATCGGATTCTGCCTTTTGATCGGCGATTCCACCATCCATCGCGAAAGCGGAAAAGAAGTAAGTGCCAAGGTTAAACTGGAAACTACAATTAAATTTTTCATGGATATTCTCCGTTGCCCGTTTAAGTTGTCAATTTGATGTACGCATAAATAGACAGTTGCCGATCAAAGGAGTTTCAACGATGTGGATTACAGTAGTTTCATAATATTCATGGAATTTTTACCGGCAATTGATGTCGCAACGGACTTTGATTTTGCAGAGCTTTCCGGTGAGGTCTAGACTTTCACCACATCATGATTCGTTCATGAATAGCCTTACCCGCCCAAATAGAAAGCTGGGAGCCTGTCGAACTCCCGGTAAAAGTGAGCAAATATGAATTTGACAGTCGTTTCCCGCGTCATAATCGGTTTATCCATTTCCGCTTTACTCATTGTAGCGATTACCATCGCAGCCATCTGGAATCAGAACCAGGTGAGCGATTCCATAAAAAGTCTGACCAATACGGTCTCGCCCGCGGTCAACCAGTCTTACGAACTCGCACTCGCCCTACAAAATGCCAATCGGGCGATTGCTCAACACGCTTCCTTGCGGGATGCAGAATCTCTGGTTGAAAGAGAAACACAGTTCAGCGCCTCAGTAGAGTCGGTTAATGCCATCACCCAGGATCTTAAAGTCCAGATGGCGAATTTCCCCAAGATTCAACAGCGGCTGGAGGATCTGATACCGACAATGACCCAGGCACTGGCCACCGGTCAGCAGCATCTTCAGGTCCGCCAACAACTGCTTGCCGCGGCGACAACCTACACCACCAACTACGCAAACATGATGGGGCAATGGAACAAATACGAGTTTGATTCAAAAATCATTGACAGAATCATTCAAAATTTAAGTACCAAAGACGACTCGGTCGCCCGCTCCACGGTAGCAGATACCACCTATATCCGCGACCGAATAACCCTCGTCCGCAATTCGCTGACATCCCTGCCGACAATTACCGAGTTGGATGCAGTGAATGAATCACTGGAGGATATGCAGGGTAGTAAAAAACGCATAGCGCCACGCATGGATAAACTGAAAATCAACAACGAAAACATGCATGGACGTTTGATTACTTATACAAACATCATTGACGCGGCATCCGATGACGAGTCCGGAGTCATTGCGCTCTATCGGAATAAGCTCAACTATGAAAGCGAGTCCGTCCAACTGTTGAGTGAACTGGCGCAACAAATTAATTCCTCGGTGGATTCCCTGTACGAAATTATCAGACTTTTGCGCGAGGCTTCCGCGGCATCCGTTTCCAAAATCGATCAGACCAACGTCAACGCCAGAGTCGGTATTGCTACCGCCACCGCGCTTTCCTTGTTGATCGCAGCCTTAGTCGGGTGGCGGATCACCCAGGCTGTACGCAAACCGCTGAAAGTGATAAACAGATCCCTGGATCGTATTTCCCAAGGCGACCTGACGACCAATATCAATATCAAACAACAGGACGAATTTGGTCGAATCGCTAACGGGATT
The DNA here is from genome assembly GCA_028280065.1 of Hahella sp. Lineage (GTDB taxonomy): Bacteria > Pseudomonadota > Gammaproteobacteria > Pseudomonadales > Oleiphilaceae > Hahella. Next base: position 126,925 of record JANQMN010000058.1, on the reverse strand, counting down.
CAATCTATAGCCAATCATCTCAAGGAGGTGATTACAGATATTAAGGTCAACGCACAAACCGTTCAGCAACGGACCGACGAAGTCACCAATATGACCAAGGATAATAGCGAATTGCTCGACGACCAGAGAAACCAATCGGCCAATGTATCGGTTGCCGCCGAGCAATTACAGCAATCAGCCATTCATATATCCGAAAGCGCGACTACCAGCTCCGAACGCGTAGATGCCGTCAATCAGTTGCTTTCCAGCGGCTCGCAGAAGCTGGATACCGGAGTCGAACAGATCAGAACCCTGGTGCAAGAACTGCAACAAGGTGCGGAGGTCGTTAAACAGGTAGAGAGTGAAAGTTCCAACATCAGTCAGATATTGGAAGTTATTCGGGGAATTGCCGAGCAAACCAACCTACTCGCCTTGAACGCCGCCATTGAGGCGGCTCGTGCCGGTGAACAAGGAAGGGGATTTGCTGTCGTTGCCGACGAAGTGCGAAATCTCGCCAGTCGCACTCAACAATCGACGGAGGAAATCGATGCGATGATATCTTCACTGCAGGCCAAATCCGGGCAGGCGGTGAAGCTGATGGCAAACAATCTGGACCGGTCTTCTTCAGTAGCCGAAAACGCCGAAGATACTAAAGCGGCCATTGGCGAAGTTGTGGGCAATCTCGATGAAATTGCCGGTCTTGCCCAGCAAATCGCCGAGGGCACAATCGAGCAACAGGAAAATGCCGCCCATGTATCGGAATCGATCACCCGTATAGCCGATCTGTCAGATCAAATCTCCAAAGGAGCGCATAAGAACCTAAGCACTTTCAACGAACTGCTTGGCCTGACCAACGAACAAATGCGGTTGACGGAACGATTCAAGACAGAATAGTCGCAAGCGCAAGGTCTTCGCCCGCCCGATCACCTTACCTAAAGTAATGAGACAATTCTGCAACAAATATTTCGTATTCTAACTCGTTGAGTTAAGTAGAGTGCCGCTGTGACATGCCTTCCAGCATTGAAGACATTATTAAACAAGAGACAATAACGACCCTTTTTCAGCCCATCGTTGAAGCCAATACAGGCACGTTAATTGGTTATGAAGCCCTCAGCCGGGGGCCTGACGAATCGCCTCTTCATGCGGCACCGGCATTATTAAGTGCTGCGGACAACGCAGGATTGGGCGCAGCGCTCCGGTACCTGACAGCGAAATTGGCATTTGAACGATTTGTCGAGCGTAAACTTAGCGGATTCTGCTTTGTGAATGTTAATCCTCAAACCTTTCTCGACGGCACACATACAGTAGAAAAGATCCTTGCCCTTCTCGAATCTGTTCAACTATCGCCTCGCCGAATCGTCGCTGAGTTGACGGAACTGGTTGAAATAGAAGACCGGCAAGCTCTCAAAGAACAGTGTAACTACGCCCGCCAACAGGGATTTACCATCGCCATTGATGATATCGGTTCCGGCTATTCCGGCCTATCTCTCTGGAGTTCTATTCACCCGGATATCATTAAACTCGATCGGCATTTTGCCTTCGATATAGATCAGGACACGGTAAAACGAAGTTTTGTAAGTTCGATGGTCGATCTAAGTAATCAGTTGCATTGCAAGTTAATTGTGGAGGGTGTGGAAACGCCGGAAGAGTATCAAACCATGCTGGAACTTGGTGTTACTCAATTCCAAGGTTTTCTTTTTGGCACACCACAAGAAATACCCACCGTTTCCCACGGTAACACAAAGCAGCTCAAGGGGTTGCGCCAACCTGTACGCGCACCTATTGAACGCGCCAAAGATATTAGTTATCAAGCGCCGACACTTTCCCCCTTCACGAAACTTGCCGAGGTGGAACAGGCTTTTCAGAACAACCCGGACGTGGATACTTTCGTCATCGTCACCCCCGACAACCTTCCCCTTGCATTAATGCATCGGAATTCCTTGTATCGAATATTCAGCCAACGTCTCGGCAGGGAACTCAACGAGCGTAAGCCGGTATTTCGCTACGCCGAACGCAATATGGTTGTCGTTGACGAGAATGATTACTTAGATGCGGTAGCCCGGCAAGTCAACGAAGGTTCCAATGAAAACTATGTTCGGCAGCGATTCGTAATCACTAGAAATAGCAGTTACGCCGGGCTCGGCCGGACACGCGACCTATTACATAAAATGACCGAATTTCGGGTTAAACAGGCTATTTACTCCAACCCGCTCACCCAGTTACCCGGGCAGGTACCCATGTCGGAAGATCTTGGTTCTGCGATGGACGATCAGGAATCAGACTTCGACCTGATCTATTTCGATCTCGATAACTTCAAAGCCTTTAACGACAAGTACGGCTATCGGACGGGAGACGACGCCATTCGCCTATTAGCGGAGACCGCCCAACACCATTGCCAGCGTAAATTCGGCCGGCTCTACCATATCGGCGGGGATGATTTCGCCATGGTGTGGCGAGGAGAAGCCGTTGAAGAACTCGGCCATACAATAAAAGCGGAGTTCGAACGGGAAGTTTTGGGATTATACGATCGCCAGGACTTCGAAGCCGGCGGCATCGTTGCGCTGGATCGAGACGGTAAGTCACGGACTTTCCCGCTGATGACTCTCTCTGTCGGCATAATTCCGCGTCAATACACCCGAAACAATACGGAATACAGCTTAAGTAAACTGGCTGCCGACGTTAAAAAAGACGCGAAGAAATCAAACACGGTGGAAGTCTGGAAGGATTCGAGTTGCAGCGGAGAAAATGCATGACCGGATTCGGCAAGGCAGTAGTGTAAAGCGATGCCAAATATCTACCTGACGCGTTTGAATAATAGTCGAGGTTCGATTTGGCTAGCGCTGATAGTCGTATGCGTGAGTCTCGTTCTGCTAACTGTCAACGATGCCGAACAGCAGCGTAAGTTGAACCGGGTCAGCAAACAGACCGAAGGCGCATTTATAGTGGCAAAACTGTCTGAAGAATTTGCCCATCTCCGCGAATTCTTCAACGAAGAGGCCGACACCGGCACAACATGCGACGAAAATATGATTTATCGATTAAGGGCGCGCCAGTTCGACCTTCCATTTGTCAGCGAATTCGGCGTTGTCACTGAAGACGGCATGCTGACTTGTACCAGTTGGCAAAAACTTACACCGCCGCTAGAAGTTCCGGTCAAACCCGCAATCGAATCGGGACTAAGGTACTTTGGACCTACCATGGTCGAGTTCATGCAAAAATCTGCATTTGTGGTCGCCCAAACCCGCCCGGACGGCTCTGAGATCAATGCCTTGCTTCCAGTCAGTTGGATGCAGACCATGTTACAGGGAAGCGCCAATAACAAACAGGAGTTCAGAGCGCTTATAGATGCTCAGACCGGAGTACCGCTGATTTTAATCGGTGAATACACGCTGCCTATATTGCTTAGCGAAACCCTGTTTCCCTTGACTTCCGACTTTCGGTACGAAGGCAAGGTAGACAACCTCGAATCCTACTATCTCACGATAAATATCATTCCGGACTTGCCTGACCTAGCCGTGGTGATCGGCACCAATATCAACAGTCTCTACCAAAGCGACTACCGGTTAAACGGCATCAATCTGCTATTCTCGATAGCGCTCGGCGTGATTACTTTTGCCGTTGCCTTCAGCTTTCAAAGCAATGTACTTAGTTTTACCAAACGTATTGAACTGGGAATCAGGCGGAACGAATTCGTTAATTATTACCAGCCCATTATCGATGCCAGAACCGGCAGGCCAATCGGCCTGGAAGTGTTGTTGCGCTGGCAGCATCCTGTAGAGGGTTTGCTACCTCCCAACGTTTTTATTCCGCAAGCCGAACGCTCCGGTCAGATAATTCCCATGACCGCCAAGGTTGTGGATAACGCCTTGGCGGAGTTGACCGAACTGATCCAAGAGTTCGGGCAACTTCGCACGAACATCAATATTTGTGGCCAGCACCTGAAAGACCAAAGCTTTATCTCAACCCTATTGGAAAGAAGCGCGGCATTTCCTGCAATTACGCTGGAACTTACCGAAAACGAAATCGTCGAGTATCAGGATGAAGGGGTTATCGAATCTATCAACAGACTCAGAGCCAGCGATGTCAAACTTGCCGTTGACGATTTCGGCACCGGGTACTCGGGGCTCCGGTATCTGGATGAGTTGCCTATCGATTCCATTAAAATAGACCGGTCGTTCGTTGCCGCCTGCGGAACCGATTCACCTGGCGCTACCGTACTTGAATTTATGGTTAAAATGGCTGTCGACCTGAAGCTATCCGTGGTGGCGGAAGGTGTGGAAACCGAACGGCAGGCGCAGTATCTCGCCGATCGCGGAGTATTCATGCATCAAGGCTGGCTTTACGCCAAAGCCATGCCTATTGACGAGCTAAGGCCGTACTTCGCGGCTCTTGAAAATGCGCCGGACCAGGCGGCGCATTCGCCAGATTCGGCAACATCACTTTCGTCCTGATATGCAAAAATGTCTTTACACTACCTGTTGCCTTGACCGCTATAAAACTTACGAGTGATCAGTTGTCAAAGGCTGGAATCACAAAATCAGTTAATATCTCAGCGCTGGCGTCAGCCTTGGCATAGTTCCCTGCGGTAAATACCACTACCGCCTCTTGTTCGGGAAAAACAACAATCTTCTGGCCGCCAAATCCCAAGGCAAAATAGGCCGGATACTCTTTACCCCGATGCTTGTAGATATGCGTCCACCAGGAATAAGAGTAGCCTCGGTCACCCCAGGAGCTATCGCCGGGGGGAATGGTTTTAAACGGCTGGTTGAACCAGCTGTTTTCCGGGCCATTCCATGGGCGCGCGCTATTCAAGGTCCACTGTTCCGAGACAACCCTATGCCCGCCGCTCCCCACTCCACCATTCAAGTATACCAGGCCGAACTTCAGCATCTCGCGGGGGGTTAATCGTTGATCTCCGCCGGCATAAATAACGCCGGTGTCGTTAATCCACACCCATTTCGCCGGAGTAATGCCCATGGGTTCAAATAAATGCTCGGCGGCGAAAGACTCAATATCCAGGCCGGTTGCATTCTTTACTATTTCCCCCAACAGGATCATGTTGCCGCCGCTGTAGATAAATTTAGCGCCGGGCTGCCCAACCAAGGGTTTTTCAAGAATGCAGGCGATCGGGTCCCCGCAGTTCATCCACAGTGCGATCACATCGTTTGTTTGACTGGAATAAGATGAACCCCATTCATCCCACTGCAGCCCGGAGGTCATCGTCAGCAGGTGTTCGATTGTAATCTGCTCTTTGCCATCGCGTTGGAAACGCGTATGTTCAGGAAGATAGTCGAAGATCGATTGCTTGACGGAACCAATAAAGCCTTTGTCCAATGCAATGCCGATGCAGGCTGAAGTAATGCTCTTACCTACCGAATGAACATTGTGCCGCATATCCCTATCCCAGTTTCTCATGGCCCCATGAAAATTCGGACCATTCCACTGATAGTCATGTCCGGCAAAGTACTCTTCAAGCACTAATCGGCCATTCTTCAGGATTAGAAAAGAATGAATTTCAGCAAATTCGCCGTCGAGAATTTCATCAATCGCTGACGATATTAGTTCCACATCCATATCGACCTGATCGAGACCGGCCACTGTAAGACCATCGCCGGTTTTGATCGGCTGGCGATACTCGTATTGGCCGTTAGTGGTTCCACAACTCAGGATGATAAGAAAACCACAAAGAAGTAGTAAATGGGCGAATCGCCAAGGTGCGACCCGATGGCGAAACCAGCCTAGTGAACGGATTGTTCGGGATTGAAAGGAAACCATAAATACTCCTGAAATCGGATGGGAGAGATTCGCCTCCCACCCATTGAACAGTTCAGTTTATCGAATTGATACTTCAGGCCTTCGGTGAATGCCGTTGCTCGCCAGGCTAATCATCATTGCTGTTCTCTTATACATCGCAACACATAGGTTGCCTATAACAAAGGTAACTAGAACGGTGAGGCCGAACTTCAATAAAACCGGCATCTGCACAAGCACCAATAACGTCGCGATCACGCCCATGACGACGACGTGAATGATATAAACTCCATACGAATTGCGGTTCATCTCGTCCGTTAAGCGATTGCTATTATTAAAAAACCTACGGAACAAGCTGATCATCGAATATACAAAATAGTTCATTGAAAGAAGGAAGCAGGTTTGTTCAATCAAAGTGTCAATGAGATTCGATACCAAAAAATCGTAAGGTTTGATAATCCCGTAAATGACGAAGAACAGATAACCCGTGATCGGTAACCAGCCCAACGTATGAACTGCCATCGCCAGTTTTCTGTTGATAGACCCGGCAAACGTATTCTGCGTATAACAGGAAGCGCCCAGAAAGAAAGCGAGAAAGTAAACTAACAGCCTTTCATTCTGAAAATCCATAAACGGGGTTTTCGTCCAACCCTGCATCCCTAAATAATCCATTGAAAAACAGTAGATAAGCCCGACGCCAATTGAACCGGCAAACACCCGTCCGAATGAAAAGGTCTGTTTTGCAAACGGTGATTTGGCAAGGCCTAGGTACAGGACTTCAAAAGCAAACAAGACCGGGAGAAACCACAACCAGTTTTGACTCCAGATACCGTTACTCCAATGAAAGTAACTCGCCCAATGTTCCTGTGGAAAGCCATGTGAGTAGAGATAAATCACCTTGTATAAGGGTATCAGGGTGAGTACCGCGATAACCCAGGGAACAATCAACCGCTTGAATCTTGCATTAATAAATTCGAGCGCAGGCTTGTTTTCCAGCGAACGGTGAGAAAAATAGCCGGCCACCAGGAACACCGTCGGCATGATGAAGATATCGAGTAATAAAACCAAAATACCGGGCAGATCACTCGATGCCGGCTCAGTGACTATCCACCACTGATACCCCATTCCGCTTTTCTCATAAATAATGGCTGCATGGTATACGACCACTAAAAAAATCATGAAGGTTCTTAGGTTGTCCAACCAAAAAACCCGCTCAGGCGCTATGTTATTTAACTTTACAGACTGACTAATCATTTTGATATTCCCTTTTCAGACGTGAATTTTGTGTCTCTACTTATCTAGATGCGCAAAGGGAATGGCTGGATGCGGATGTAAGAAATTTTTTATCCCTGCATCTATTCGCAAAAACGTTGCATCTGTATGGGCAAGCACACTAATTGAGGAGGGCTTATGGAAACTGTCAGTTTAGGAGCCGGTCTGGCGTCTCTCGCATTTTGGGGATTTATTGCTGCGGTCTCGGTTGCCGGCATTTGGGACGGTGTACGTAAGCGGGAGGCAAAGCATGAAACCGTGCGTCGTCTGGTTGAAGGGGGCAAGGATATCGATCCGGAATTGATTGAAAAAATACTGGATATCAACGGCAAAAGGCAACTGGATATAGACTTTAAGGTCACTGCCTTGTGGATATTACCGGTAGCGGTCGGCATGGTGGTTTTAGCGGTTATCTTGGGCTGGCAGTTTCCGGTCGTCCTGGGACCTTTATTGGGGGTTGCCGGGCTGCTTTTCTGCTTAGGCATTGGTTTCTTGCTGGCGAGTAAAGTCGTCGCAAACTGGAGTGATAGCAAAAACCCGCCAGGAGAAAACAACTAGTTTCCCTGCCTATGAATAACTACCAGGAAACATCCGAGGCAGGGATTATCAACTTAGCCAGGACGGGAGATCCCCGGGCTTTCGAGGAGCTGGTACATCGACGGCAGTCGATCATACGCAATCTCATGCGCCGTTTATGCAATGACGTGACGCTTGCAGAAGACCTTGCCCAACAAGTCTTTCTCAAGGTATGGCAAAGTATCGCTCAGCTCAGCCGCGTAAACGCGTTTGACGGCTGGCTTAAACGGATAGCGATCAATACCTGGCTACAATACCTTAGAAAAAACGATGCGATGCGGAATTCTCTGGAGTTCAACGACACAGTCTATGTACCGCCACCAGGTTCGAATGGCTCTGTAGCAATGGATTTAGACAAGGCATTGCTTGTCCTGCCGGAACAGGTGAGAACCTGTGTAGTACTTGCGTATCATGAAGGAATGAGTCATCCGGAAATCAGTGAAGCTATCGAGCTTCCACTAGGCACCGTAAAGTCGCACATCAATCGGGGGGCCAAGAAGGTAACAGAAATGCTGGCCGCCTATAAGCAACCAACCGCAGGGGAAAAAGTATGACTGACGAACTGGATAGAGACTTGTTACTCGAGTTCGCCAAGGCCGAGCAACCGCTAAAAAGTAAGGAATTCACCACAAACGTGATGCGAGAAACACAAATCCTCGGAAACCGTAAAAAACGCAGCCTCTGGCTTTATGGTCTGGTGCTGTTGGCACTATGCATTTTGTTTGCAGGCCCTCTCGTAAAGCTAGGTACAATGTTCGCTATCGGATTTATCTCACCCTTGGTCAGTTTTGAAAATCCTTGGCTTGCAACATTGACAATGCCTGTCAATAACATTGCGAGCATTGTCGTCGCCATGCTAATCGGCGGACGCTTCATTTGGAAGAAGGCTTCTCAGTAATGAAAGTAAGGAGCGTGGGGTGTTAAATCAAAAGCAAGCCATAGCGGTGCAGAGCGGAAATACCTCTGCCTCGAAATTCAGGCACCACGAAAACACCCACCAAGTTACCGAATGTGGCGTAATCAGTAACCATCCGGGCAAATCCAACTTGCCTTTCACCAATCAATGCGCCAAAGCACAAGCTGTTTTCGATGGATTTCTCGACAATCTCACGTGGAATACCCTTACACCACCGTGCTTCGTTGTGGAGAAAGTAAAAAATGAGATCGATATCCAACTCATCTTGGTTTGTAGTAATTCTTAGGTTGTTCATTTTTCAAACTACTCGGATAGGACCACGTCGCTACCTTTAATCAGATATCCAAAACGAAAGTTCAAATAGTAACAGTTTTATAAAAAAGACGATGTTTCATCGAGTCTATCACGTTTATTTTACGGAGAAAGAGAAGATCGGCGTTTACTACTTCGTCTGATTCGGGGGGGTTCAGTCAACCGCCAAACTCCTGTTTCGAAACCCGGCATGAACGCTAGCCAACTTCAGAGTAGCGCTAACAGGATTAAATCGGCTATTTTCAAATTATCTATCGTCATATTAGTGCTATCTTTGTTGTTGGGGAAACCAAAGGTTTCGCCGCTAACGCTGTAGGAAACATGTAGCCGATACCTGATAACGCGAAATACTTCGCATCCGATTGCTACATCTACCCCATGTTTGAATTTGACTTTAGTAAAAGTCTACACTTGCCGAGGCCCCACTTGCGCGACGATTTACTGCTTATCAACCATCTTATTGAGCTAATTGACGAACCGGTACTGATTACCTCGACGAATCTGCAAGTCCTGAGCGCAAACACCGTTTATACGAACTTGTTAGGATTACAAGAAGCAACAGTCAGTGGAACCGTTGCTGAATTTTATGAAGCTACTGAAGAACAATTAATAAACGACAAAATCACAGGGGAATGCCGGGCAAACAAGCTATGGCGGGGGGCCGTTCGACTTAAGCATTCCGCCGGTCAGTTTATTGCGTTTGCCGCAAGTGCTTCCACCTTTAAACAAACAGGTTCCGCGTTATTGGTGATAAGTTTCAATGCCACCGCTTCAACAGCGCACCAAGCATTGGGTAGCGTTGATGAATCCAGGCACCCTGTCACCGGTCTTAATCAGGAGTTCGTCTTGGCTGATCGTATCCGTCAGGGCATAAAAATGGCTCCAAGGAATGGCAAAACACTCGCTGTTTTATTGGTTTCTGTCAGCCTTGTTGACCAGGATAATCAAATCATTGAGGGGGTAGGAGACAAGGTTCTCTATGACATTGGCAAACGCTTAAAAAGTTGTATCCGTTCCTCGGATACCCTCACCCATTATCCGAACGTGCAATTTGCCATGGTGTTACAGATTACGGGCACCGATGACACCAACATCGTCGTTAAAAAAATCTTCAATGCGCTATCTTCGCCAATAACCGACAACGACCAAACGCTAACAGCCCGCACCCATATCGGCATTTCCCTAAGCCCGATCGATGCCAGGGAAGTCGGGCAATTACTGTCTTTTGCCGAGGACGCATTGACCCGTGCCAAGGCAGAGAATGTCGATAGTTACGAGTATTATGCTGAAGAGTTCAATACCCGTGCGAGATACCGGAACGACTTGGAGAACAAGCTGCAACATGCGATAAAAAATAAAGAATTCATCCTATATTATCAGCCCAAGGTTCGTGCCGGAGATAACCGGATTGTGGGACTCGAAGGATTGATCCGCTGGGTTAATCCCGAACTTGGCATGGTTTCTCCCGGAGAATTTATACCGCTTTCTGAAGAAACCGGTTTGATCAATCAAATCGGACTCTGGGTCATAGAAGAAGGCTGCAGGCAAAACATGGCCTGGATTAATCAGGGAATTTCTCCAATCAAGTTGTCGGTCAATGTCTCAAGCCGGCAGTTGCATGCCGATGACTTTGTGGAAAACGTGAAGCAGGCACTAGAAAAAAACGGGCTTTCCCCGGCCTATTTGGAGTTGGAAATCACTGAAAGCATGCTAGTGACCAAGGTAGAGGAAACGATTAGCAAGCTGGAACAAATTCGTGAAATTGGCTGCCATCTGTCCATAGACGATTTTGGCACCGGCTACTCCAGCCTGAGTTACCTCACCAGATTCCCCCTGAACACCCTTAAAATCGACCGTGCCTTTGTGAAGGATCTGGAAAACAGCAACGAAACCGCAGAGGTGGCAAAGGCTATTATCGGGCTTTCCAAAAGCCTGAACTTAGAGGTCGTCGCAGAAGGAGCGGAAAGCATGTTTCATGTGGACTTTCTCAAACAGCACGGGTGTGACTCTGTTCAGGGGTATTACTACAGCAAACCCCTACCCGCCGATGAAATCGAAAAACTATTGCGAAAAGGCTATATCACAGGCAAGGACTATGATTAACAAAACAGGTTAAACGTTGGTTTTTCGATTGAAAAAGAGTTGAGGTACCGGCTTTTTGCCATTGAGCATCCAGCCAATGGGCGTCCAACGCACGAAAATCAGATAGCTGGTTGCACCGACAAACAATGTCGCGGCAGAGGAAAGCAAAAAATTGCCCCAGGCAGTGAGGTGGAATTGCATCAGGAACAACTGAATAAAGATCAGAAAAGGTAAATGCATCAGGTAAATCCAATAAGAAGAATCGGAGATAAACCGCATAATGGCATTATGCCGATTAAGAACCAACTTCCCCGCCACTAGACAAACCACCGTCATGTAAACTGCAATTAGGCTTTCCAACATCGCCATAACCACATGTTGCCAAGTAATAGTGACACCCTGAAAAAATTGCTCCAGGAATATTTCAGTGGAACGCGCATCGACAACCGGAAAATTGTTGTATACCACCACATAGGCAACCAGGCTGATGCCACCAAGCCATGGGCAGTAAGGCGCTAGCCGATCAATCAGACTTTCCTCGTAAAATAATGCCGCGCCCACGATGAAAAACACACCAAAGAACCCGAATGCCCAAAGCTCAGGCACCAAATGTTCAGGCGCAGGATGGGGCGCAAAGTTTACGATCAGCGAAAGGGCAACAAGCAACGGCAAACCGAATACCACAAACTTGGGATTGGCCAGGCGTTTCAACCATGCCCCGCCAAATATTCCCAGTTTCCAGCCAATGGCAAAAACAAGGTAAAACATACAGAGATAATAAAGAAACCACAGGTGAGTGGTTGACATTGGCGGTGGCTCAATATCGGGGTTTTGGCCAAGGAGGAAAAAATATTCAATTATCGACGACGTCACATAGGGATTTGAAATCGCCCAAACAATAATCGCATAAAACGAAAGAACGATCAGTGGCCAAAAAATGATAAACGGCAAGGCTACACGGCGCGCACGGTTTACCAGTAAGCCTGTTAATCCTCTTTTTTCCAGAAGAAATACACAGAAAAAACCGGCAATCAAAAAAAATATAGGCATCCTGAATAGATGACTAAACCAGACGAGAAAACTGAGCACCTCTGACTTTTCGGGATGAGCGGAAAACCAGACCAGGTCCACCGCCGAGACGTGGGCCAACGCTGTATGGAAAAAAATACCGGCGAGCATTGCCAATGCGCGAAGATTGTCCAGGTAATGGAATCGTATATCGGTTCGAAAAATGCTGTCCGTACTTGTTTCGCCTGGCTGATTACTTGTTGTTCGACACTCTTTCATGGCTCTCTCAACAGTTCCATCTATGAAAGACTAAGTACAGCATCGAATGTAAAAAGTAAATTGGTTTAGTTACAATTTGCCAACATTGAGATATTTTTCCGACCGGTTAGCTGGGACTATAGAAATATCGGGTATTTTCGTGAACAAAAGCAATGATGCCGTTTGACCTGTCGCTCTGTGCCTTGAGTTCTCAACCTGCAAAGAATATTTCTTTGTCCCATAGTGTATCGTGATACATCCGCGATGATGGCTGCTCCGGAGACTTTGCTAAGCGGTAACGCCGGGGCTGAAACCTTTGCTTGATCGCAAACTAAGATACTAAGTCTTGTCGATTTTCCTCATTTTGCTTACGCATTTCATAAACCTGAAAAGCTTCTTCCACGTGCTGTCTTAACTGTTCATCGTCCCAAGGTTTAGTTAAAAATTTATATATACTGCCCTCATTGATAGCGTCAATAATGCTGTTAAGTTCCGTATAACCTGATAAAACCATTCGAACGGTATTTGGATAAAGTGCTTTTACTTTGGTCAAAAATTCAGTACCGGATATCTCCGGCATTCGCTGGTCGCAGAGGATGACTCCGACATCATATTCCGCCAGATATCTAGAGGCAACTTCGGGATCATCAGTTTTAAGAATAGTGTATCCGTCTTTTCGAAAAACCCGGTATAAGGAACAGAGTATCTGAGATTCATCGTCCAATATCAGTAGATTTCTTCGCTGGGTATTTTCATCGTCGACTTCGATAAGCTTCTGTTTCGAAGAGAACAATTCTTCAAACTCATCGACCGGTATAGCAGGAGAACAATAATATCCTTGGAACTCATCACAGCCCATACGAGTGAGAAGATTTAGCTGCGCCTTTTGCTCTACTCCCTCCGCCAGCACACGTAATCCAAGATTGTGACCCAGAGAAATAATCATGGAGGCAATAGCGTGACTTTCAGGGTCCCTGGTGATGTCCGAAATAAAAGTACGGTCTATTTTTACCCGGTTGAGCGGGAGACGTTTCAGATAGCTGAGACTTGAGTACCCGGTACCAAAGTCATCACCTGCAATATGAATCCCCATAGTTTGTAACTTGGAAAGAACCTGGATGGCAAGCTTCGGTGACTGCATTATTTCTGATTCCGTCAACTCCAGCTCCAACAAATCAGGGGTTAACCCGTATTCTTTTATATTTTTGGCGAGGGTTTCCGATAGATTTTTGTCTAACAACTGATCGGCGGACAGGTTGATGGCAATTCTGGGTGGGTGCAGCCCGGCATCCAGCCACTTCTTGATTTGAATACAGACCTCGTCTAAAACCCAATTGCCGATGGAAACAATCTCCCCAGCTTGCACAGCCAGTGGAATAAACTCCCCGGGAGAGATAAAGCCTCTCTCAGGGTGATTCCATCTAAGTAAAGCTTCAGCACCGATCATAATACCGGATTTGTTATTTACCTGCGGTTGGTAGTGGATACTGAACTCATTTCGCTTTAATGCATCTTTTATAGCATTGCGAAACCAGACTTTGGAATGCAGATAGTCATCCATTTCATTGCGGAATAAGCAAAAGGAATTGCCAGCTGTTTGTTTTGCCTGATACATCGCAATATCTGCTCGGCGGTATAGCTCTCCGGCTGTATACACCCCGCAATTATCAACTACAACGCCTATACTTGAAGATACTTTGTGTTTACTATCGCCCAAGTTAAAGGGCTTGGAAAGACTCGATAGAATAGCCTTTATCGGCTGTTCCACCGCAGCTTCGCCGTGCACTCCAGGCAAGATAACGATGAACTCATCCCCTCCCTGTCGTCCGACAGTGTCAGATTCCCTTATGGTGGACTTAATACGGTGAGCGACCAGCTTGAGCAGTTCATCCCCAACGAGATGGCCATGCTGATCATTTACGAAGCTAAATTTGTCCAAATCCAACAGCAAAACCGCCAGGCCAGTTTTATCTCTTTTCGTCTGGGCTAACGCCTGAGACAGGCGATCCAGCAACAACACGCGATTAGGCAACCCTGTCAACGTATCATGCGATGCCATATAGGTAAGTTGCTGCTCGTCTTGTTTTCTTTTGTCTATATTTTCCTTTAAAGCGATAAAACAGACTTCGTCTTCTTCCGTCCCATCTACCGGCGCGATAGTCATTGATTCCCAATAGATGATGCCGTCGCTTCGTTTATTCTGCAGCTCACCTTTCCAGACATTACCACTGCGAATCGTATCCCATAGGTGTAGGTAAAAGCTGTCAGGTGTCAATCCTGACTGGAACAGGCGCAGATTTTGACCAATTATCTGCTCTTTGGCATATCCGGTAATAGTAGTGACGGCCTGATTAACATAGTGAATATTACCCTCATAATCGGTCATGGCCACTCCAACCGGGCTTTGCTCGATGGCACAGTTAAGTTGCGCGATTTTCGACGTCGAGCGATGGTCTTCTATCATTCCGGTCAACGTTGTCAACACAACCCTTAGCTGCTTTAAGTTTGGAGTATGGGTTAGAAAAGGAAGGTTAAAAGGTATAACGAATAGACCCAAATTCGACTCGTCCGAACCCACTAGAGGGAACCAGTAATTTGTTCCTGCATTATCGAGAAAAATTAAATCTTTATCCTCCAAGAATTTCCGCTTTACCGACTTGAGTTCCTCCTCACATACTTCAAGCCCTATGGTATGCTTCAAAGAGATTTCATCACCTTGATAAAGGAATACCCCTGCCGAGGTCAGATTTTCCGTTCCGGCCCAATCAATCGATAAAAGAGTGAGTAATGCGCTTTTAATTTTTCGTGATAGGTGAAGGTTTGTACCGCAAAGGCCTTGTATGAAGGCGATCGCCTTTTGCACCTGTAGTGCTTGTTTGACTTCTTGCTCGTTAATTCTGCGCTGCGTGATATCCCTAACAAATAAGCTAAACAAATAACCTTGTTCCGTGGGCCAGTGTCCAATAGTAAATTCTATATCCAAAACGGGAAAATTGTTTGAGTCTACTATTCTACCGGTACTTTGCCCTTTACAATCCTCACTATTGCCGCCTTTGAATCCATTGAAAAAAGATCTGAACGTATTCTGTGTTTCCGTTGCTAAATACCGATAGATTGACTGCCCGACAAGCCGAGACCTTTCCGTTCTAAGAAGTAATTGCGCCGCCGGGTTGCAGTAAATAATATGCCCGTTTTCATCTAGCGTGAAAATGGCATCAATCGCCGTTTCAGTCAGGCTTTCTATTCGGCTCTTTGAAAGAGCTAGCTGATTTTCAGAATACTTACGAGAGATGGCGTAGTTTACGCTGCGTACCAGGGATTCCGGGGTGATGCTACCTTTTGGCAAAAAGTCTTGCGCGCCTTTCCTAAGGGCTCGCAAGGCAATTTCCTCACTGTTAAGGCCGGTAAGAATAATAACCGGCAGTTGGCCTGCCTCCCTACTAATAGCCTCAAGGCTCACCAGACCATCGGAGTCCGGTAAACCCAAATCAAGGAAAACAATGTCAAATTTCGATTCTTTTATGTTGGCAAGGCAATCCGCAAGGGTTTCGCAATGAATCAGCTCGAAAGCCAGCTTTGTCGATTCAAGGTATTCTCCAAAGAGAACTGCATCTCCTTCATTATCTTCAACCAACAGCAATTTAAGCCTGTTTGTCACAACTCACCCTTTGGCATCCAAGCGCCACCACAGTCAGCCGATTTTCCGGCGATTAATTTGTTTGCTGTATTCAATAGACACGGATACTCATTAATGTTATCGAAAAATGCATTCGTAACATTGATCCGATGAGTTAGCGTCCCGCACCATTTGGCGGTTTTGGATAATAGGGCCTGATAGCTTCACTCAACTCTGTCCATGAAACGAGCGGATTGATTTCATCGAAGACAAATACAAGTCGTTTTAGAACGAATCATGTCAACCGTGAACTTCGTAAATTGTAAACCTTAGCGCTGGAGAAGGTTACCTGTAAAATCTAACGGGTTGCCTAAGTGAACCAATCCAAACTATAAGTAAGTATTTCTACAGGGTACTCTGCAGTTGGAAGATGCATGTAGGGGCCTATTTACCGCCCAATGAGTATTCGTCTACAACCAGCCAATATCTTTAAACACATTTGGTGCCCGATGGTTTAGGCCGATTAGCTATATTTCATTGGTGACCGTCGACACCCAACCAGGTAACTGATACTTGATAAACAGGCCGTCAGAGTTTTAAAAGATGTCATTTAGTTCAACGTTTTATGCGAAGCCTTTGAGTAGTTTCGGTGATTCAGACTATATCGAAGAACTAAGGAATAGTTTTTCGAGATTTGAGTGGATTTGGGCCTGGCTATCCATGAATAGCCAGGATACGCCTAAATTTACTCTTTCATCGCCATCAGTTAACTCTGCGGTTGCTATTGAAAGCTTGAAGCACCTTATTACTAGTAATTCAGGAAAGGCCTGGCATGATCTATCAGTAAATGGAATGAATGCAACCGGATTGTTGAGACCCGTTACGTCGGAATTTTCCGCCGCAATAATCTTTTTTTCAGATACAACTCCCGAGCTAAGTAAAGAAGAAGAGATCAAGGCCGAGTTCCTATCTACTCTTCTTGGTTTGGACAAGTATCACCTGGCAACGCGCAAACAGCTTTTGGAAACCCAGCGTCATGTGCGTTACATGGTGATCTGGTCTGAGAGCCTAGAGTGGATCAAGCAACAACAACGAGAGGATTTAAAGTTTTGCGAGGAATTACTGACTCGCACCATACTATTAACTGATGCCGACAAAGGAGGTTTATGGCTGGCAAATTCCCGCGAAAACAGCGATCTACAGAAAAACCATTGGTTGAAAAGTCGGTTACCGACTAAACAACTTACTGAAATTGAACTTGCGTTAAGAAAAAAGGGTATAAAACTAGAAGAGCAGAATAAAACTGTCGAAATAGACTCAGGATCGGTAGAAAGTACAGAAATATTTGACAACTTGCATGCACTAATTGTTCCTGTACTGGATTTAAAGAATGTTGAGAAAGCGGTATTGTTATTAATGAAATCCCCCAAAAAGCCTCCATTCTCTCAGACGGATCAGGTTTATATCAACTTACTACTCGGTCAAGTATATTCGGGACTAGAGAAAAATTCCCTACTGCGCGAACTAGATGATACCAATCATAAATTGAGGCATGAAAAAGAAGAGCAACGGACATTAATCAAACAATTGCAGGATACCAAAGAGCAATTACTGCAATCTGAAAAATTAGCATCCATCGGGCAACTGGCAGCAGGAGTGGCACATGAAATTAATAATCCCATCGGCTTTATCTCCTCCAATCTAGGTACGTTGGGAGAATACTGCGAATCAATGCTTACTGCTGTGAAGGATATGGTAATACATGTCGAAAAAATCGGAACGAAGGACTTAGTCGCCGATTTTCATCAGATTGCGGACAATAATGAGTTTGATTTTATCGAAGAAGACTTGCCTGGTTTAATCGACGAGTCAAAGGACGGGATTAAACGGGTGACAACCATCATTCAGGACTTGAAAGATTTTTCGAGAACCGACAAAGGTGAATTTGAATACGTAGATATTCATAGCGTTTTAGATAAGACCCTTAACATTGCCCACAACGAAATCAAATATAAGGCGGAAGTCGTAAAAGAGTATGGCAACCTGCCAGATATCGAAGTGGTTGAATCACAAATCGGTCAGGTCTTTTTGAACCTCTTAGTAAACGCTGCGCATGCTATGGATCAGAAAGGCGTCATTACCATAAAGACACTATCTACTGACGAACGTTTTATTCTGATTAAGGTCATGGATACCGGATGTGGAATTCCGGAAAAGCACATCTCTTCCTTGTTTGATCCGTTTTTTACTACCAAACCCATCGGTCAAGGAACAGGGCTCGGCCTATCTTTATCTTATGGCATAGTACGTGCTCACCATGGGGAAATTAGGGTCGAAAGCAGGTTAGGCAAAGGCACTACCTTTACTATTCGATTGCCGACGAACCAACCAACTGAAAGTACGGATGATGGCTAAAACAGGCGAGACCATACTCTTTGTAGACGACGAACCAGCTATCCTGTCTTCATTAAGGCGCCTTTTCAGACGAACTGGCTATAAAAGTGTTTTTGCCGAGAGTGGCGCCGAGGGTCTGGAAGTACTTGAGCTGGAGGAGATTGACCTTGTTGTCTCAGACATGCGAATGCCTGAAATGAATGGTGCAGAATTCCTTACTCACGTCAAACAACGATGGCCTGACACGATTCGGATGCTGTTAACCGGGCATTCAGATATAAGCGCAACTATCGAAGCGCTAAACAAAGGAGGCATTTATCGCTATATCAGCAAACCATGGGATGACGACGAACTTAAGCAAATTGTTGCAGACGGTCTTAGAATTCGAACGTTAGAAAGGGAAAAACAAGAACTTCTGGAGCTTACTCAGACCCAAAACACAAAATTGCAGCAGTTCAACGAAAAATTGGAACAGAAAGTCAAAGATCGAACAGCAGAAATACAGCAAACGGCGGAAATGCTCGATTTGGCATATAAGGAACTGGGTAAAAGCTATGACATGTTCATCCGAGTACTTTCCTCAATAATTTCGAGTCGGTTTTACGAGAGTAAACAAAAAGCCAGTACCGTGGCTGATTTGACTCGCACTATATGCGACGCTGCAAAGTTTAAGGATGAGGAAACAAAACACATATACTATGCGGCATTGCTCCATGAACTGGGAAAACTTGGATTTCCTGATGAGATTTTAAACCTTCCGGAGGTGATGCTAAATCCGGCGCAAGTTGAAAAGTATCGAACCTATCCGACAGTCGGTGAAATGACCCTTTTAAGTATCGAAGGCCTAGAGCCTTCCGCGAACATCATTCGGCACCATATGGAACGCTATGACGGTACCGGCTATCCTGATCGCCTAAACGGAAAAAAAATACCGAAGGGAGCCCGCTTGCTTAGAGCAACTCATGACTTCATTGCATTGCAGTTAGGCACTATAGAGCAACGAGCAATGACCAGTGATCAGGCCTATGCCTTCTTACAAAGCAACGCCGCTAAAATTTACGACCCTAGTGTAGTCAAAATAATAGGCAAGTATAAAGATGCATATGAGATAAGTTACAACGATACCTACGAGTTAAAAATAGAATCCTTCCATCTCGAACCAGGCATGATTGTAACCAGGGATGTTCTCAATAAAAACGGTATCATGTTGATTTCAAAGGGTTATAAATTAACAGAACCAATTATTAATAAACTATTGATGTTTGAAAAACTGGAAAACTACAAACTAGAAATATTTGTGAAGAAAGAGTAGAGAGCAATGACCACAATCGCCATCGTTGATGATGAAATAAGCATTCTGAACGCTTTAAAAAGATCTCTCAGGCGGCAAGGTTGGGAGATACTCTGCTATTCGGATCCTCTGCTGGCAATTACTGAACTTAGCCAGCGGCACTTTGACCTGGTCCTATCAGATTTTCGCATGCCAGGCATGACAGGCGTGGAACTTCTGCAAAAACTGAAGGAGATTAGACCGGATTCCATTCGCATAATTTTAAGTGGACAGTCTGATATGGGGGATGTCCTCGATGCTATTAATAAAGCTGAAGTGTATCGATTTATTTTAAAACCTTGGAACGACGATGAATTAACCGTCACGCTCCATAATGCCCTGCGTTATTCTGAATTACTAATAGAAAATAAGCGATTAGCTGAAATAGTAAGAGCACAGAGATCCAAGCTGGATCAACAGCTAATCGAATTGAAAAGGCTGGAAAAAGATTCCCCAGGAATTACCCGGCTGAATCTCGATGAGGAAGGCATGATCGACCTCTCGGATGAATATGAGCCTTAGCTGCCGATGCGTGCCTATCGGTTTTTGCTGAATTTGTCACAACCCTGCCTATGAGTAAGCCCAAAACCGCCGACGAGCGATTCACTTAAATGGCTGAGATTAACGAAAGAAAACTGACACTCGACATCAAGTTGGTGTTCTATGGTCCGGCTCTAAGCGGCAAGACTACCAATTTAATCTGCTTACACGATTTGCTTTGCCCGCAACTGAAAAGTGAAATGATGATACTGGAAACCAAAAACGATAGGACGCTATTTTTTGACCTTTTACCTCTCGGCTTACGTACTGCCACCGGACTGCTAATCAAAGTGAAATTGTATACGGTACCTGGGCAGGTTGCCCACGATAGTACACGAAAAGCCGTGCTCTCCAGAGCCGATGGCGTTATCTTTGTCGCCGATTCCCAGATCAGCCAGAGACATAATAATTCCGTCTCATTTGAAAACCTGATGGAAAACATGGCGAAAGTCGGTCTGAGCCCAGAAAAACTGCCTATTGTAGTGCAATTCAATAAACGAGACTTGACCGATATTATCTCAGAGGAGGAGGTCGTACGGCTGTGGGAGCCGACGCCATGGGAAGTCATTTTTGCGTCGGCATTAAGGCGATGGGGCGTGGTAGAAACATTCAAACTCCTGTTAAGCTTGGTGTACGATTCCCTCGATCCCGTATTCTTGCTTAACCTGCGTCATCAGCTGCCAAAATCCGATTTCGAGGCAGGCTTAATAGGTAATTTTACTTCACCAGGTTGAATATTTAGGCAAATTATGTCGAACGCTAAAGAGAACCTGTCGACAGAAGTTTTTGATTCGATATTGGACGTGCCGGAGTTACTGCAGGTTATCGATAAAAATAAGCTTGGGAACATCCTAGACGATTTGCTGAATCAGCAATATCAACTCCGTGACAATCATGGAGTACTGGTTTGCGGAGCTTCGGAACTCATAGATTATTTGCCGGTATCAATAGAGCATGATTTTGAGGAAATTCTGCAACTAAGGTTGGCAAAGAGTCAAGAAAAGAAGCGGAATATCGCACACCAACTACTTGAAGTACTGGTCAACAACGCCATTCGTTACACCATGACTTCCAGGCTACATATTCAAGCCATTAAAGACGATTATCAGCAATTAGCTGCCGAGCACAGGGCGCTGGAAATCTCTAAAGCCAAATACAAAGCGCTATCAGAGCAATTGGAAGAAAGAGTGCAGGAGCAGGTACTTGAGATCCAGAATACCCAACTTAAGCTTTATAAGTCCGAAAAAATGTCGGCGATAGGTCAGTTGGCAGCGGGAATGGCTCACGAAATTAATAACCCCATAGGATTTATTCGAAGCAACCTGGTCTTATTCAGAGATTACACTGAACAGTTACCAATGCTGAAGGCGGCAATGGATACGGGAGACACACAAAAAGTGCGCCAAAGCTGGGAGGAGGGACAACTTGACTACGCCCTGGAGGATTTTCCAGAGTTAATAGCAGAGTCCTTAGAAGGAACAGCGCGCATTGCCGACATAGTTTCCAGCTTAAAAGATTTTTCAAATATTGATCACAATGCCGACGTAGAAGCCGACATCAACACGATTGTTACCACTACCTGTGCAGTAGCGAGCAATATTGTTGATACCGGCATTAGCATAGTTACCGACCTGCAAGAGCTACCCGAAATAAATTGCCGGCCGGGTCTAATAGGACAGGCATTCTTGAGTTTGCTAGTTAACGCCGCTGACGCAGTGGATAGGAAAAACGGAAGGATCCGAATCGAAACAGAATTTCAAGACAGGGCGATCCGCATTAGGGTTATCGACAACGGTATCGGAATATTGACCGAAAACTTAAACCGAGTGACGGAGCCATTTTTTACCACCAAAGATGTGGGAAAAGGCGTCGGGCTCGGATTGAGCATTTGTCAGGATATTGTGGTTGCCCACAACGGCAGTATCGATATCACCAGTCAACCAGGTCAAGGCACATCGGTACAGATCAGCCTGCCCGCAGGATAAGCGAAGGAGATGTTAGACCACCATGTCAAAGTATTCTGCTTTGTTCGGGGAGAAATCCCAACAACAAACGCACACGTCTCCACAGCCACTGGAGCAAGCCCAACCTTATTGTCTGCTTTTTGTCGATGATGAACCCAATATTCTGCAATCTCTTCGACGGGTATTTCGGATTGAAAATTACAGAATATTCACAGCCCCTAACGGTTTGGAAGCTCTTACTCTATTAGAAAACAACACCATTCATCTTGTTATCAGCGATTACATGATGCCGAAAATGAATGGTGCAGATCTGCTGCGGGAAATTAAAGGTCGCTATCCGGATACTATTCGGATCATGTTAACCGGTCATGCTGATACCAATGCTGTAATGTCAGCCATCAAGGACGGGGCAGTTTACAAATTTATTCTGAAACCCTGGCATGACGACGACCTTCGTGTGACTGTCGCTCTTGCCTTGGAACAGTATGATTTAAAAAGCAAAAATCGACAGTTAAAAGAAAGTAATGAAATAGCTGCGCGCGATTTAGCTCTGCTTTCCAAACTCGCGGTAACTAACAGAAGTCAATTAGCGATATTGCTCCAAAAGAAAAGTCTGCTGAATGAAAGCCAGCTTCAGGAAATATATAAAAATCAACAGTTCCACAAGAAAAGTGTCATTACCACTCTATTGGAGAAAGCATGGATAAAGGAACACGCAATTAGAAAAATATTGGTAAAGGATCTTGGTTTTTCTGAAATAGACCTTGCTGAAGTACAAATTGATCCCGCAGTTCTTTCGCTGATTCCAAAACGCATCTGTGAACAACAACTGATATTACCCATTTCGCAGTCAGGAAGACACCTGACGTTGGCGATGGCAGATCCCATGGATGAAGGATTACTGGAGGAATTCAGATTCAACTTGAGCATGGACATTAAGGTGGTAATGGCAAACGTTGCCAACTTCAGGGCCAAGTTTGCAGAGGTATATGCCAATCAGGAACTCGACTTTAAAGAGTTGGAAACAATAGTAGGCAGCGAAGATCCTCTCGAGGGCATCGAAGTCATCATAGAAGAGTCCGATGATATCGGTATCGATGAACTCCTGGCCGCGACAGACGAGCCCCCTGCCGTACGTATGCTTAACGCCATTATTCTGGAAGCTGTGCGGCTTCGCGCCAGCGATATTCATATCCACCCGCGCAGCAAGCACATTGTCGTACGCTATCGTATCGACGGTGTCCTGTCCGATAAAATTCATATTCCTTCCAATTTGCTGATGCCTTTAGTTTCCAGAGTGAAGGTAATGGCTGAACTAGACATAACTGAAAGGCGAAAACCCCAGGATGGCCGGATTACAGTAAAAACCCCACTTAGGATTATCGATCTACGAATTTCAACATTACCCACTATCAATGGCGAAAAAGTGGTTATGCGGATACTGGATAGGAATGCTGAAGTAGTACAGCTAGACGATCTGGGATTCTCTGAACGTAACCTTGCTCAAGTCTCCTTCGCGGTACAAAAACCCCAAGGGATATTTCTTACAACCGGTCCTACTGGAAGTGGCAAAACCACAACGCTTTATTCCCTGCTTAAAACCTTTGCCAAGCCTGAAAATAACTACGTCACTATTGAAGACCCCGTTGAGTATTATCTTGATATGGCAGGTCAGGTGATGGTCAAGGAAAAAACCGGCTTGAATTTTGCCACGATCCTAAGAGCTATTCTTAGGCAAGATCCAGACGTTATTTTATTGGGAGAAATACGTGATTTTGAGACCGCTGAGGTTGCTTTTCACGCGGCATTGACAGGTCATTTAGTTTTTTCTTCATTGCATACCAATTCAAGCATCGCGACCATTGCACGCCTAACCGATCTCGGACTAAAGCCGTTTATTATCAGTTCGGCACTTTCAGGAATTGTTACGCAACGCCTAGTGAGAAAAATTTGCGATCAATGTAAGACAACCGAAAAAACTGACCGAAGAAAAATCCGTCAATTAGGTGCACAATTCAGTCAGTTTTCTTCCACTTTATACACCGGCAACGGGTGTGAAGCATGTAACAACACGGGATACAGGGGGCGAGTTGGTCTATATGAAGTATTAATCCCCAGCGAACTGTTGAATCAGCTAATCGCTAGGGGCGCTTCTACTGAGGAGCTGTTGGAATGCGCCAAAAATGACGGAATGATCACATTGTTGGAAGACGCCATAGATAAAATAAAGACTGGAAAGACCACGGTAGATGAAGTAATTCGCGTGTTAGGGCCACAAACTATTGTGGATTAGACAAATCGCCATCTATATTTCAGATCTGCTGGTTGGAAAGAGTAAAGTTAAAAGTTGACCCCAGACCAGCGAAGTTTGATTCAACCCAAATTTTGCCTCCGTGCAATTCAACGATTCGTTGGCAGATAGCTAAACCCATACCCGTACCTGGTTTTTCGGGTAGCTCTGTAAAGCGTCTTAGGGGATGAAAGATAAGTTCCCTATGCTCATCCTTGACTCCTATCCCATTATCGGTAATCCGGAAATGTACAATTTGCCCGTTCGTCTGTGCAGTTACATTTACTATTGGTGGGTAATCGCTTCGATATTTGATGGCGTTGCTAAGCAAGTTCTGAAATAGCTGCATCAGTAGAAGTTTATTGGCTTTTACCGATGGCAAATCGGAATAACTAATGATTGCTTTAACCTCTTCTATCAGTACTTTCAAATTGCTCATAGCAGCCGCAAGAGCTTGAGCTGATTCAATAGATTCAGGATCTTCGAAGGTTGTTTTAATTTTTGAGTATGCCAACAGGTTTTCAATCATAACCTGCATCCTCTGTGATCCTTCGTGGGTAAATTCGAGATAACGCAAACCTTTTTCATCAAGTTTGCTACGGTAGTTCTTATAGAGTAGGTCTGTAAAGCTAGTAACAATACGCAGAGGTTCCTGTAAATCATGTGATGCTATACAAGCAAACTGTTGAAGCTCATCATTTGATCTTTTGAGTTCAATATTGGCTTTGATCAGTTGATTCTCATAGTCATGTTTTAAATCCAGTAAGTCTTTGCTCTCCATCGTAGAGTCAGCTTCTTTGGTCCGGTCAATCATAATAATCATAAAGTGACCGTCAAGGTTGTACGATTGGGGGAGAGGAACACCAAGTGTTTCAAAGATCATCTCTTGGTCATCAACATTAAACTGAATCAAACCTAGGTTGGATTTTTGCTTCTTATCGAACTTGATTGTTCGAGAAATTTTTTGTGCGTCTCTTTCGTGCAACAGTCGATATAATGAACTGCCTATTAGTGGTGTTAAAAGCTCGGAAGAAAATACTTCCTTTGAGAAATCATTGGCCTCCATTACCACTCCAAGCCTATCTATTACCAGAATTCCCAAAGGTATACTGTTGAGAACTGTCGAAAGTTTTTGATTACTTGACTCTGCATTCAAAAGAGCCCGATCCAGCTTTGCATTCTTGGCCTCAAGCTCTTTTTGATATCCTCGAAGTTCCTCTAAAATTTCAGTGAGTTCCAGAAACTTTTCGTTGTCAAAACCGACACTTTTTGATAGCGCCTGTTTGGCTTCCTGGTATAAATTTTGGCATCGTGAACTGTTATCAACCATAGTTAGGCGCCTAATTTTTTCCACGCCAAATCATAATATTGACATGCTTGACATTGCACCTTGAATCGAGCCTGTTACGGAGGCGACATTCATAACAAACCAAGCGATCTTCCAACGCCATCCCTCACTTTAAAGATACTGACTGCATCTGATTAAACCGCGTTAAACCAAGTCTTGGTCGACGAAAATTGTCACCTAACCGACAACCTTACTCATAGTATCAAGGCCGTCGTCTAGCTTATTGACCATGCACAACTTTTCCTTTAACTCCGCGTACCCGGAGCCACCTGTATTGCGGCTCTGAAATATGAAAGGGGAACTCCCCCGATACTCAGGTTGGAATTCTTTCCAAAGGCTTTGTTTTTGGATCAATGAGTTCGAAGCCCGGCGATAGTGAATACAGCCCTAGAGAAGCCCTCCCTACTAATTTCCAAATTAGGATATGACTTTACCGAAATATCGAGCCAACCTTATTCCACCACTTTATCGGATGCTTAGGCGGCCACGGCGGTCATAAAAAACTCTACAATGACAACAGTAGACAATAATAACCAACCAAGGATAGTCGCCCAAAAGGTTATCGGGGCATCCGCGGCTTTGACGTTTTCTACAAAGAAAAGCTCTTTATTTCTTACACTTTGAATTGTCCAATAAACAAACAATACGGACCAGACCACATGCCATTCCATCAGAGTCGCAATGCCAATAACTGCAATGGCCAGCCAGGTTTTCCAATGAGAACTCGTGGTCTTTTGCTGCTCTTTGGCGGAACGCATTAGCGGTGCTTGCTGACTGTTGGTATTCCAAGGCTCTGGTTTTTTCACGCGCATATGCCTGTAATGAACTAACCGAATAATTTTATGATACACACTTGTATCATAAAAGCAAAATAGATACGATACAAACCTGTTTCATAGATTCATCATAAGGTATCGATGGTATGAAAATTTACTTCATTAAAGCTTCTTCCGGTAGCGATTATTCGAAATACAAGGCTGAGACGGGTGGGCCACCCCAAAATATATTTTCAGCCGCCGCCGCAACCCCTGCTCACCATGAAGTGCAGATGACGGATGAAACGATTGGGATGAAAACCGATTTCGATACTGACGCTGATGTTGTCGTTATCTTTATGTCTACTCCGGATGCCTATCGAGCCTATGAGATTTCCAACACTTTTCATGAGAAAGGCAAAATCATTCTACTAGGCGGCCTACACACCAAATTTAACCAACAGGAAGCCGCTGGGTACGCCCATGCGCTAATAATCGGCGAGGTAGAAAACTATTGGGAAAAACTCCTAAGCGATATTGAAAGCGGCACTATACAACCGGTTTATGAAAGCCAAGAGGCGTTTGACCTTGCCAAACTTAATCCCTATCCCACTAACATCATTCCGCCATCGAAATACAATCATACTTGGTCAGTGGTGGTCACCAGAGGCTGCCCGTTTAAATGCAACTTTTGCCTGGTCCCTAAATTTTTTGACAGTTTTCAGCTACGGCCGATTCCGAATATTGTCGACGAGCTGTGGCACTTGAAAAAGCTCGGCGTCGAGTGGGTAGAACTGCATTCCGATAATTTAACCCACAACAAAGCCTATGCAATGGAGCTGTTCGCCGCGATAGCGCCGATTGGTCTTAAGTTCTTCGGTGAAACCACCGTGTTAATTGCCAGGGATGAAGAGTTGCTGCTCGCTGCCCGGCAGGCCGGCTTAAAAGCCGCTTTACTGGGAATAGAAACGCCGTCGGTAGAAGCCTTAAAAGCCCAGAAAAAAGCCTTTGTAAAACCAAACAAAATGAAAGAAGCCATTGCCATAATAAAGAAATACGATATTGAAGTATGGGGCGACTTCTTGTTCGGTTTTGACGAACATACACCGGATATATTTAGGGAAACGCTGACGTTTATCAAAGACATCAACGTAGACCGGGTCATCCCTCATTTTATGATCCCGTTTCCGGGATCCGAAAACTTTATGCAACTTGATAAAAACGGACAAATATTAACCAAAGACTGGTCCCTCTATGACGGTTCCCATGCCGTCTATCGACCGAAAAATATGTCCGCGAAAGAGCTGGAAGACGGGATTGAATGGATTTGGAATAAGACTTCCAGCCTAAGCGAAAAATTGAAGTATTGGTTTTAGAAGTTCGCCCGATTTAAATCCGCGCTATCCGGACAGTTTATATGGGCCTCGTAGCCCAATTAGATTCCCAAACGGGTCTGTCATTTGACACATTCCAATCCCGCTTCCTATTGCCATGGGACCACGGAATATATCAGAACCCAACGCCAGGAATTTCTGCATTTCCAAGTCAAGATCGCTGACTTCCCAATAGGTAACGGACCCAGATTTTCCCGCCTTCACCTTGTCATCGGAAAGCACAAACTCCAGGGCGAATCCATCTATTTCAAGATACTCGAAACCTTCCCATTGACAACGCCGAGAGGACGCAAAGGCTTTTTGATACCAATCCAAAGCCTTAGCAACATCATCGACATGAATGAGATTAGCGATAGGTTTCATGGCCTGATTAGCTTTCATCCTGAAACGGCATCAAAAGGGAGTTATGGTGATTTACACGTTAGTAGAGCTTGCAATTGACAACTGCGCCACACCCGCATTAGTCTTACCTCAATCTTACCTTGGAGGTGTGAGTTGTGGAAACCACCAAATTATCCAGCAAAGGACAAGTGATCATACCTAAACAAATTAGGGATCACCATCATTGGGACGCAGGCCTCGAATTAGAGGTTATTGAAACAGAGGAAGGAATACTTCTAAAGCCTAAAGCACCATTTGATACCACCTCTCTAGAAGATGTGGCTGGTTGCCTGAAGTACAGAGGTAAAGCAAAGTCCTCAAAAGAAATCGAGTTCGCGATGAAAAAAGCTGTCAAAAAGGCATGGAATGTTAGCGATTGATACCAATGTCATTGTTCGGCTCTTAACTCATGACGATAACAAGCAATACCAAGCTAGCCTGAAACTATTCCAGGAACAGCAGATTTTCATACCCAATACGGTAATACTGGAAACCGAATGGGTGCTTCGATTTGCCTATGACTTTAATCCCTCTGAAGTTTGCAACGCTTTGCGAAAGCTCTTTGGTTTACCAAATGTGCACTTGTCACAAGAGTTTCTGGTATCCCAAGCTCTTGAATGGTGCGAGAAGGGATTAGACTTCGCTGACTCATTTCACCTTGCACTTAGCCAAGACTTTGGAATATTGAAAACTTTCGATGATAAGTTTATTAAGCGATCAAAAGGTCTTTCTTCATGCCTTGTTCAGAAGCCATAAAGTAGGATTATCCCGGTTTAGTTTTTGCCGATTCATACATTCTGGAAATGAAGTGAGTTCTTACTGCCTCACCGCAAAAGGCTGCCAGTTCGCCCTTTCGATTCCCTAACGGAATATTTGAATAACTATTTCTTCTTTCGCTTGTTTCTTCTTAAACTAGTACTGATTACACTTTTCATCGTGGCCACATCAAAGCGCATCATTATCGGAAGCGATTTTCCTTCGCGCCAGTTCGGGTTATACCGTTCATATTCTTGCCGCAGTTGCGTGACTCCATCAGACGCGGCTTTGTCTTCTCCCTGTGGAACGCCCATACTGGTTATGAGCTTCTCTTTAGCATCCCAATAATCTCCGTTGAGCTGTTGCGCCAGGTTTTCCAGCATGGATTTCTCCCATTCGTCGGCTAAGTCACCTTGAATGGTATAGACGCGGCTAAAAGTACGGCTAAGGGAAACGAAGCTGGTCGGGAAGGTAAATGTAGCAAAGTAGATTCTCCGCAGGCCATAGCGCCACAAGAATTTAGGCATCATCGGCCAGGCGGCGGACGTGATTTTAGGATGCCCGCGATAGGGCGTGTCGACATAGTAATACTTAGAATGAATCATCAGGGCTTTTCTATTTGCCTTGTCCACCTTGTGGAATGAAAAGGTAAAAAACGCCCCCACCTCGTCATTCCCACCTCGAAAAGTAAAGAGGAATGTATCGGGCCGGGTACAGTAGTCTTTGAAAATTTTGAAGTCTTCTTCCTCCGGCACACGGAGTGTCAAAAACTTCAGGCGCATTCGCCACATATCCCGAAGCAATCCCTCATCGGCGTCTTTGCTTTCCACGACTTGGGTGTAGAGCTTCTTACGGGTTTTTGAGCGTGTGTCCATTTTCTCTTTACTCTGGGAGGAGACGGTATCTAAAACAGTGCCGTCAGTGTTTAATCCTTGTCTTGGGTCTGAAAGATCGTTCATCTTGCACCTCAGCTATTTTTTAACAGGAAGAATACTGACCATGGAAAAAACGGGGATAAGCATCGCCATCAGTAATGCAGCAACAGGGGAGTACCATTCGCTGATCAGGCCGAAACTTAAGTACCCCAATACGCCACCTATCCAAAGGGTTGCGCTTAAAAGCGCAATGGTTTTGTGTTGAATCGGCATTAAGGAAATGTACTTAAGACGGCGGCTGGCAGGTTAAAAAGCAGGCGAGTCGCTTCTCTCTACTCTTTGCCGAGGAGAAAACCATTCTTGGGCGTAGAGATGAAAAAACGTATTTTCATATTAAGATCAAAGTCGCTTCAGGAAATGCACTGCGCGGTCTGTTTCTTCAAAACCCAACTGTTTGTGGGCGGCAATGCTGTGGTGATTATCGATGTCGGCATCGCTACCCAACTCACTAAAACCTTGCGATTCAGCCCAGTTTTCCGCAGCAAACATTAAGGCTTTTCCAACGCCTTGCCCACGATAATTTTCTTCGACATACCAACCCTCTACATAAGGAACCGCCGGCGCTTGACTGCCCTGTGCATAACCACGGATATTAAGTTCGATAAAGCCTATTAGCTGCACTTCCCCCTCTGACTTCTCCTGATTAATTGTTCCATCTCTTTCGGCAACCAATAGCGCCTCTACATGAGGGTAGGACCCCGTGTATATGGCTTCAGTTTCGGTCTGCCTGATCGACAGGCTCTCTTCTGGCCACAAGGCATGGCGCATTCTACCTACTTTTTCAAGATCAGATTTATACATGGGCCTTATAAGGAAAGACATTCGTTTTTCATCCTATAGTATTTTTAGTATTTGTGGCGGAGTTATCCGAATAGAGGTAAGGGTGTCCGCTAGTTCTTAGGCTTGCAATTTGGTTGACGGTCTTAGACAACTGCTTTCTCAGCCAGAACAAAGTTTGCCCTGGTGGATAGTCGGTCAGTTCACCAATAACTTCATACCCCAAATTCAGGTAGAAATTCGGGGCTTGAAAACTAAACGTCGAGACTTTTGACCAATCGCATTTTCGTTCGATAGCTACTGTCTCTGCTTCCAGCAGTAAGAGACTTCCAAGGCCATTTCTGCGGTGTGCTTCGATTACCCACAGATAGTCGACGGCCAGCCAGTTCCAATAAGTTTCTCCCACGAGTCCGGCAAG
The DNA here is from genome assembly GCA_028280065.1 of Hahella sp. Taxonomy (GTDB): domain Bacteria; phylum Pseudomonadota; class Gammaproteobacteria; order Pseudomonadales; family Oleiphilaceae; genus Hahella. The sequence goes on along the minus strand of JANQMN010000058.1, from coordinate 95,873 downwards.
AAGGGTACCGTTCTGACCGTAGGCAAACACATCCAATACGACCGCACCGGCTTCCCGTATGGTCCGGTGATAAGGGGATTTGGAATCGTTGAAGTCACGGACCGACTGTAAAATTCGATGTCGAACTTCCCCTTTTGGCTCGCTTTCAACAACAATGTTTAAATCAGTTGTCATTAACTTCCCTACTGCTTACAAATTCCGACAGCATATTGACGATAAATAGAATATCCGAACTAACCGCATAATGATTTAGTGATATCAAATAAGCCGGAAGTCACCAAAAACCCAACTATAAACCGTAATCCCGTTAAATACAGGGTATAAAATTTTTCGCTTGGGGCTTTCTCTCTGAAAAAGGCAAATGCCAGATTATTGCGATTCGGGCGGCTTATCCACTACGCGGGCTAAAATAGCCTGTAATGCAGCGTCCAGTTTTGGAATCAGCTCCCGGTGTTTGCGATTGATGAAATGATGCACATAAAAAGTATAGAGCGGCTCACTGTCCAAACGGGAAATGCCGCTATTTGGATTCTCCTTTAACAGCGCCGTCATGTGTCTTTCCAGCCCTAGCGCAACATCTGCCCGTTCCAACTCCAGCATTTTAACCAATTGAATGGACTCCCTGACAAAGTGGATGTCGACTTCGGGAAATATTCGGTTCAGGCTCTCGCTACCGAGCATGGCGATCACTTTGAGGCTCTTCAACGATTCCGGCCCCTTGTAGCCACCCATGGTGGAACCATAAACATGGTAAGCGCTCTTGGAGATTGGTGTGGGAATTTTCAGCAAATCGGGGTAGTTCGCTTCGATCGTTGCTGCAATGCCTCCCAAGGCAGCATCTGCCTTACCCTGCTCCACCATCAAATAAAGCCGTGCCAGAGGCGCTTCAATACGGCTAATTTCAATGCCGATCGCCCCGTAGGCAGCCTGCATCAAACGCCAGGCCTTGGCAACGGATTCCGGATCTACATTAGAGGGAACCATCACTTTGATGGTAGCAATAGCTTTATCGTCAGCTTCAACCGCCAGGGCGATCAAAGAAAGCAGAAGCAATATGGTCTTTAAGATGCCCGACGCCCTCTTCCAAAGGCAATATGAATTCATCAGAAGAAGTTTTTGAAATTCAGGAGCGGTATTGGAAAAAGTCTAGCTTGCGGCCGTTAGAAATCAAAAACGACAACCATTAGACCTGAACATTTTTACCGCAGGTGGCAAAAGCGTGGAAAAGTTAGACTTGTAGAAGCGAGAAGGTTGACTCCCTCAACTCTAGTGAGTGTAGATCACGTGCCGACCCTGTCTCGCGAAGCCGACCAGATTAAGCCCGGATTCCTGGGCAAGGTCGATGGCGAGAGCAGTTGGCGCAGAGATGGCTACCAGGGTTGGTATGCCTACCGACGCCGCCTTTTGAACCATTTCATAACTGGCACGGCTGGATACCAAGACAAATCCATCTATACTTTTTACTTTACGTTGACTCAATACTCCGATGAGTTTATCCAACGCATTATGGCGTCCGATATCTTCCCGCAAAAACTGAATTTGCCCCTTGCCATTGCACCAGGCCGCGCCGTGAAACGCGCCTGTGAGGGTTTGCATCGGTTGCCAGCGATAGAGTTCGGTGACCGCGAGTTGTAAGGCGGCATCCGCAGGCAATTCTTGCCGCGCCATGCAAGCCACCGGTCGCACGGCCTGTTGCAGGGATTCGGTACCGCATATGCCGCAACCGGTCCGGCCGGCTAGCGTTCGTCGCCGCTCTTTGAGCTTGGCCATCCATTCAGTGCCAATCTCAAGTCGAACTTCAATCCCCTGCTGTTGTGGCACGACGTCCAGGGAGTATATTTGATGAGGAGCCTGGACAATTCCCTCGCTGAGGGTAAATCCCAAGGCGAAATCTTCCAGGTGGACCGGACTTGCCATCATCACAGCATGGGATATTCCGTTGTAGACCAACGCCACAGGGACTTCCTCAGCGACTTGATCAAGATGCTCCGCCATTCTGGGTTGGGCATGCGCCAACGTACTGGTCTGGACGCCTGCTTGCTTGTTTAGCCCTCTCGCCCGCCCGCCGTCGCCTATCAATTTCTGCAAGCGTTTCTTTCGCACATTGCTAGAGACTTCCTTACGAAACCCGGCAATTTGGCCGGACACCACTTGCCGTCGCCGCACGAATACCTGGCGGCAACCGGCGGCAGAAGGGCTGGCTTCGTCATTATCAATCGCTTGGTTGCGAGCTTGCTGTCTGGTCATTGGCATCGCACATCACTCCGGTTGACCGATGGATTCCGCTTTATCCAGGAAATCCTTTTGCATTTCATCATGTTGCTGGTAGCGTCGTTGCCAATGTGAAGGCTGGGTTACTTTTTCGACTTCAACCGCCGTCACCTTATACTCGGGGCAGCCGGTCGCCCAATCCGCATTGTTCGTGGTGATGACATTGGTGCCGGAACTGGGATGATGGAAAGTGGTGTAAACCACACCGGGTTGCATGCGGTCACTTATCACGGCCCGCATAACGGTGGTTCCGGTGCGGCTGGTAATCCCTAACCAATCGCCATCGTTGACCCCACGGTCATCGGCATCATGAGGGTGGATTTCCAGCACGTCTTCATCGTGCCAGAACTGATTCGCTGTGCGGCGGGTTTGAGCGCCAACGTTATATTGACTGAGAATTCGCCCGGTAGTGAGCAGTAACGGAAATCGCCTGTTGACCTTTTCCGTGGTGGGCACAAATTCCGTAACTACAAACCGGCCTTTGCCGATGGGAAAATCATCGACATGCATGATGGGTGTGCCTTTCGGATTTTGCTCGTTGCAGGGCCATTGAATACTGCCCTGCTCCCTCAGTTTGTCATAGCTGACACCACGGAATGAGGGCGTGAGTCGGGCAATTTCATCCATGATTTCCGAAGGATGTTGATAGCTCATAGGATAGCCCATCGCTGTCGACAGTTCCTGAACGATCTCCCAGTCTTCTTTGCCCGCCAGCGGCGGCATCACCTTGCGCACCCGATTGATCCGTCGTTCTCCGTTGGTAAAAGTGCCGTTCTTTTCCAAAGACGTCGATCCGGGCAAGAGTACATGGGCATATTTCGCCGTTTCGTTAAGAAATATGTCCTGCACAACCAGACATTCAAGTGACCTTAGCGCCGCCTGCACATGCTGGGTATTGGGATCGGACTGGGCGATATCCTCGCCCTGGACATACATTCCTTTAAAGGTACCTTCCAGCGCCGCTTCAAACATATTGGATATCCGGTAGCCCGGTTCGTTGTCGAGCTTGGCACCCCAGGCATGTTCAAAACGCTTGCGGATGTTATCCCCCTTAACCGACTGATAGCCGGGCAGGTCCTGGGGAAACGAGCCCATGTCACAGGACCCTTGGACATTATTCTGGCCACGTAGCGGGTTGACTCCGCCGCCTTCTTTACCAATGTTGCCGGTGAGCATGGCGAGGTTGGCAATTCCCATCACAGTGGTGGAACCTTGGCTGTGTTCGGTGACGCCTAAGCCATAATAAATCGCGGCATTCGGAGCTTTTGCATAGAGCCTGGCAGCCATCCGGATCTGATCCGCAGGCACTCCGGAAACTTCTTCACAGGCTTCCGGAGAGTTTTCCGGCTTGACAATAAAGTTCAACCATTCTTGAAAAGCCACTTTGTCACAGCGCTGGTCTATAAAGGCTTGGTCATGCAGATTTTCCGTTACAACCACATGCGCCAGCGCATTGATCATGGCCACGTTACTGCCGGGCCGGAGTGGTAAATGCAGAGATTTCTTAAGATGCGGTGTTTTTAGTATATCGATTTGTCTTGGATCTATAACAATCAACTGCGCGCCCTGGCGCAAGCGTTTACGCGCCATGGAACCGAATACCGGATGGGCATCGGTGGGATTTGCCCCCATGACCAGAATCACATCCGCCTTCATCACGGAATCGAAGGTCTGGGTACCGGCGGACTCGCCAAGAGTGGCCTTTAATCCATATCCGGTCGGCGAATGACAGACCCGAGCGCAAGTATCAGTGTTGTTATTTCCGAAGGCTACGCGTATAAGTTTCTGCACCAGATAAGTCTCTTCGTTGGTGCACCTGGAGGAGGTAATTCCGCCAATGCTTTTTACCCCATATTTTGCCTGCACGGCGCGGAATCGATCAGCGGCAAACTCAATCGCCTCGGCCCAACTGGCTTTCTTCCAGGGCAGGTCGATGCTGTCACGTATCATCGGTTGGCGAATGCGGTCTTTATGGGTCGCATACCCGAAGGCAAAACGCCCCTTCACACAAGAATGTCCGTGGTTTGCCTGGCCGCCTTTATAGGGCACCATGCGAACTAATTTGTCACCCTTCATTTCGGCTTTAAACAGACAGCCGACGCCGCAATAGGCGCATGTGGTGACAACGCTATGGTCTGGCTGGCCATGTTCAATCAAGGATTTTTCAATTAAGGTCGAGGTTGGACATGCTTGCACGCAGGCGCCACAGGAAACACAATCCGAATCCATAAACGATTGGTTTTGACCCGGAGTAACCGTCGAGTCAAATCCTCTACCCTGCATGGTCAAAGCAAAGCTGCCCTGGACTTCGGCACATGCCCTTACACAACGGGCGCAGACCACACATTTACTGGGATCAAAGCTGAAATAGGGATTCGACTCGTCTTTTTGGCTTTGCAGATGATTTTTCCCGTCAAAACCATAACGCACTTCGCGGAGCCCGACAGCGCCGGCCATGGCTTGCAGCTCACAGTCACCGTTGCTGGAACACATCAGGCAATCGAGTGGATGGTCGGAAATGTAGAGCTCCATGATTTGGCGTCGCAAATTACCGAGCCGTTCATTCTGGGTTTTGACTTTCATTCCTTCCGTGACCGGTGTGGTGCAGGAGGCCGGATATCCGCGCCGCCCCTCTATCTCCACCGCACACAGACGACAGGAACCAAAAGGTTCCAAATTGTCGCTGGCACATAGCTTAGGAATATTAATATCCGCCAGCGCCGCTGCCCGCATGACAGACGTACCTTCCGGAACGCTGATCTCAACGCCATCGATTTCCAGTGTGATCTGCGCCTCGGTTCTTTTCGCCGGTGTGCCGTAATCCTTATCCGGAGAACTAAAACGCTTCTCCGCCAACGACGATGTGCAAAGTGTCGCTTCTGCTTTCGGATCAAAATATTCAAGCATGACGACTCTCCCCGGAAATCGTTGGTTGGTTTGTAGAGTTAGAACGCTGGAAGTCTTCCGCAAAGTGCTGCAGAGCACTCACCACGGGATTCGGCGTCATACCGCCCATCGCGCACATCGATCCGTCGCGCATGGTGTCGCAAAGATCCTGCAATAAGATAAGATTGGCATCGCGGTTTTGATCAGCGCGGACCTTGTCGATGACCTCCACGCCACGCACCGAACCAATGCGGCAAGGCGTACACTTTCCACAGGATTCAACTGCACAGAACTCCATGGCAAAACGCGCTTGCTCCGCCATGTCCACCGAGTCGTCAAAGGCGACTACGCCGCCATGTCCCAAAACCGCACCGGCTTCGGCAAAGGCTTCATAATCCAAAGGCGTATCCCACTGCTTCTCCGGCAGATAGGTACCCAATGGGCCGCCCACCTGAACGGCGCGAATCGGGCGCCCGGACAATGAACCGCCGCCATAATCGAATAACAGGGTGCGTAAGGTCGGACCGAAAGCCAGCTCGACTAAACCGCCTTGCTTAATATTTCCTGCCAATTGAAAGGGCATGGTGCCCCTGGAACGTCCCATTCCCTTACCGGCATAGGCTTCCGCCCCTTCCGCTAGAACATACGGGACTGCAGCCAGCGTCAAGACATTATTCACAACCGTCGGCTGACCAAAGAGCCCTTCTATCGCCGGTAATGGCGGTTTGGCTCTAACCAGGCCACGTTTGCCTTCCAGGCTTTCGAGCAGCGAAGTCTCTTCGCCGCAAATATAGGCTTCCGCTCCCAACCGCACCTCGAGTTCGAAGGCTTTTCCAGAGCCACCTATATTGGTTCCGAGATAACCGTTGGCATACGCAATGTCGATTGCTTCATCCAGTATTTTCGCGGCCACTGGATACTCGGAACGGAGGTAGATGTAGCCTTGGGTCGCACCGACAGCGAGTCCGGTAATCGCCATCCCTTCAATCAACATAAAGGGATCGGCTTCCATCACCAAGCGGTCGGCAAAGGAGCCGGAATCGCCCTCATCGGCATTACATACCACATATTTCTGTACCCTTGGCCCTTTGCCTTGGGCATCTCTTACCGTTTGCCATTTCACCCCGGCGGGAAATGCCGCACCGCCACGGCCACGAATCCCGGACTTCTTAACCAAGTCTACAATTTCCTGACCGGACAACTTCAGGGCTTTTTCGAAACCGATAAAACCACCATGCTGACGATAATCCGCGAGACTCACGGGATCGATTATACCGGCGCGGGCAAAAGTCAGTCTCTGCTGATTTTTCAAGTAGGGGATTTCTTCCGTCAGACCAAGGCAGAGGGGATGTTCTTTTCTGCCTTCAAGCAACCCTTGATCGAGCAATTCAGGTATCGCACTTAATGTGACGGGACCATAGGCGACACGCCCCTTGGCTGTTTCTACTTCGACTAATGGCTCCAGCCAAAACATTCCCCTGGAACCATTTCTGACTATTTCGAGTGGAATCTGGCGCTGACAGGCTTCAAAAGCAAGCTGCTCGGCAAGTTGATTTGCGCCTAATGCCTGCGCTGTTGTATCACGGGGTATAAAGACTTTGGCGGCCACTACTTCACCTCCAGCGGCTGCAACGCCAGCGCTTCTACCAACTCGTCAAAGCGCTCGGCATCGACCCGGCCAACTATTTCATCACCTATACGAACGGAGGGTCCACAGGCACAGTTGCCTAAACAATAAACCGGTTCCAGAGTAACTTCGTTATCTGCAGTGGTTTGATGATAATCAATGCCCAATGCCATTTTCGCATGTTGCTCCAAATTTCTTGAGCCTACCGCCTGGCAGGCTTCCGCTCGGCAGATCTGGACAACCCGCCGGCCTGGAGGCGTCTTACGAAAGTGATGATAAAAACTCAAGACACCGTGCACTTCTGCAGCTGTTTGCCGGAGCGCTTTCGCAATCGAAGGAATCGAAGAAGGGGGGATGTAGCCAAGCTGATCTTGAATCGCGTGAAGAATCGGCAACAGTGCACCGGGTTCATTCTTCAGACGATTAATAGTTCCGATTACAAGTTCTGAATCGGAAGGCGCCAACTCTTCCAAAACCGCATCTGCAGACCGGATTCGATCCTTATCCAAAAATACATTCATGTTCCTACCTACTATTATTTTGCGTCTGCAAATTCTTTGGTTTTACTTCTGCAAAAGACAAAGCTAGAGGAGGCGGACTAGGAGTTTGCCAACATTTATAGTGATTCTTAAATGATCATTTAAATAGGCGCGGCGGATCTAACCCCAGAAGCCGCGCCGAAGAAACCCCATTAAATTCATCCACCCATTTTGTTTTTGTTCTACGGGTCTACCACCGCCAACCTGGATGTTTTTTGGTCAACGGCATAGGAAGCATTCTAGAAGCTACCTACTGTGAAGAATTGATGTGAATCAACGCACATTTTTAAATAAAAAGTGACGACAAGTTAGCAAATATACCTATTACGCAACTCTTTGAAGAAAATCTTTACAATACAACGGCCTAATACAATGATTTTAGGAACGGGCAAATCCCGCATGCTTATTAGACTTTAGGCTAATACAACAAAGGGCACGCATCTAGAAGCAGCTATGTAAGTTCCTCAACCGTCACCCTCGTCAAATAATGGCCACAGGAATCCGGGCAAAAGGGGGACAAAGCAAGCCAATTAGGCGACTGTAAACAACATTCACCGCAACCTTAGTGTTGTGCCACAACGACTTATTCCCAATTTTTGCTTTGCATGCGTGTAATTTGTGCCATTATTTAAAGACTGTTTTGGTCACCCTAAGGCAGGTAACTGGCAATGAAATATGTTCTCATCTTAGTGTTGTTTTGTTGTACACAGACATTCTCGGCACCACCAGAAAAGTTTCGCATCGTGACGGAGAATTACCCTCCTTACAATATGAGCTCGGGAGACAACAGCTACGAGCACAAGGAGAAGTTTATTCAGGGTATTTCGACAGATATAGTGAAGGAAATGTTTCGGCGGATCGGTTATGGCTATTCACTAAAACTGCGAAACTGGGACTACGCTTACAACTTTGCCCAACGCAAAGCATATAGAGGAGTTTATAGCACTACTTTTACAGAGGCTCGAAAGCCACTTTTCAAGTGGGTTGGTCCTCTTGCCAATAATGAATGGACTTTTTTTGCCAAACGATCTTCCGGTCTTAACATCAATTCTCTTGAGGATGTAAAACCGCTGACCATCGGCAGTTACCAAGGGGATGTTATGTCTAACTGGTTAATCGATAACGGTTACAATGCTTCTGAACTGGATGACGACACACTGAATCCTCAGCGACTGGAAAACGGCCAGATTGACCTGTGGCTTACCGATACTAACTCAGGCTTTTATTGGAGTCTTAAGGCAGGGATCAAAGTAAAACCCGCATTCTCTTTTCGAAAAACAGAACTTTATCTCGCGATGAATCCGGATACTCCCGATGAGTATATCGATGCAATGAATGAAGTGCTGGACAAAATGCGGGAGGAAGGTTTCTTTGATCGTGCTTTCGACGCCTATCGCTAGGTCTATTAAATAAATATTAAGTTCCAGAATGTTAAAAGGATCCGTGCGATGTAACATTTTCTATGACGCCAACCTGTCCCAGGCAATAGGAAGGTCACTGAAACAATCTATTTGAAAGTCTGCCTCAGGGACTTTTCCGGCCTTTTGACTGACTTTCCAGATAGTTTTCATGCCCAATGCTTTAGCAGGCTGAATATCAGCAGAAAGGCTGTCACCAATATAGATACATTGGTCAGCTGTCGCCTGCAACCTTTCTAAAGCAATAGAAAAAATTCTTAGGTCAGGCTTTTTAACACCAACTTCGCAAGAAGTCAGTATAACGTCAAAGTAACACTCGAACCCCAGGGCCTTTATTTTATTTCGTTGGAAAAAGTCTCTCCCATTTGTCAGGCATGCCGTCCTCACGCCTTTATCCTGAAAATACTTCAATGACTCGGCAACGTTGGGAAAGGCTTGGGCGTACAGGTGAAAATCGGAATCAAATGTTTCAAGAAGGCTCCTTTCCAGATCCCTGGAAATGCCGAACTCTCTGGCGATTGATGCAAAGGCCTGTGTTTTCGGTTGAATGATAGTATTTTGCTGAACGAAAAAAGCACAAAAGCCATCGCGCTCAATTTGCGTGTTTGACAAGAACTTATCGAACATCGACAGTGCACAGTTTTTTAGAGCCGCCGTTTTATCGTGGAGCGTATCATCGAGATCAAATATGGCGTATTTATGTCCCATCTATAGTGTGTTCCACAAGTTCTTGAATAAACCGTAATAATCTCATAGCATGCTTAGCTTATGAATATCTCATCACTACAGTTACTCCATATCTCAAATTGGTGGCGCTCTCGTTAGAGCGGTACGAATTCCCCTATTCAATTGCCGCCGTTGAGCGCTATTGAATAGAAAAAAACATTCTGCGTCTTCGGTGGCCTTAGTAAAAAGAGACTCCTATGACGCAAAAGATTTATAACACTGCATTGAAATCAAACGACCGCATATTGACCGGCGACCGGCCAACCGGACCGCTCCATCTCGGCCATTTGGTAGGTTCACTCCAGCCTAGAGTGGAACTGCAACGACACTGTCCCCAGACAGTGCTGATTGCAGATCTTCAAGCACTTACAGACAATGGGCATCAGCCGCAAATGGTCGCCGACAACGTTCTCAATGTCGTCGCAGATTACCTTGCCGTGGGTATCGATCCGGGACGGACAACTATCGCGTTGCAATCGGCAATTCCCGCACTAAGCGAGTTGCCCATGTATTACAGCAATCTGGTTACTGTAGGACGTTTATCCCGCAACCCAACTGTTAAATCGGAAATTCGGCAAAAAGGATTGTCTGAGAGTTTGCCCGTGGGTTTCTTCACCTACCCGATCAGTCAAGCAGCGGACATTACCGCATTCCAGGCAACACTGGTTCCGGTTGGCGAAGATCAAATCCCGATGCTTGAGCAAACCAATGAAATTGTCCGCAGGATTAACTCGATTACGGGCGAAGAGTTGCTAACGGAATGCCGACCTCTCTTAAGTCACATGCCCCGCCTGCCTGGGACTGGCGGTCAGGCTAAAATGTCAAAAACACTAGGCAACGCCATATCGCTGGGGGCAAAGCCTGACCTAATTCAAAAGGCCGTTGAATCCATGTACACGGACCCTGGGCACGTTCAAGTCAATGATCCTGGCCAGGTTGAGGGCAATGTCGTATTCACCTATCTGGACGTGTTCCATCCAGATAAATCAGAGGTCGATGAACTCAAAGCCCACTACCGCCGGGGAGGATTGGGTGACCGGAAGACAAAAAGGATTCTTAACGACGTCTTACAAGAACTTCTTACGCCCATTCGGGAACGTCGAGAACAGCTGCTCAGTGACAGAACCTACCTGATAGAAGTCTTACAGGAAGGCTCAATGCGGGCACGAATCGAGACCAATATAACACTACAGCGGATAAAAGCATCATTCGGGTTGGATTTACTCGGTGAGTTGCAGCTGACTCAACATTGAAGTTACTGGCAAAGAATGCAATCTCTTGAAAAATGGCCAAATCCGATAGTTGCTGTCAAAAGTTGAGACCACCTAACTCGAATGCCGCTAGAAAATTTATTACTTAAGCCGTTTCACTTAATTTATGCTTGAGACCAGGGCTGACCCTTTTTGTTTCCATACTTAAATAAACCATAATATGCTGGCAATGAAATGATATAGCCGATCGCCATACCCACCAAGTACTCAGCATCTGTCATTCCTTGCCGCATATCTATATCTGATAAGGATTCATAGGCGAATCCGTATATTAGGTAGAAGGCTAAAAATGGGATCCAAAACCCCGGTATAAATATCTTCTTAAGATAAACAAAGCCAAACAGTCCGGCAGAAGCGAAAGCCAGTAAGATAAACTGTACATAGTCCACTATTCCGGAGCCCTCCATGGAAAGCAGGCTGGTCATCCCTAAGAAGGATAGCACTGTTATTATCCAAAAATAGATCTTCCACCAAATTGACCTTTTAAATGGAACATCAGCGCCTTCAATTTCTGATTTAGGTGGAGCATATGGGTTTTCCATCGACATTTTCCCTCTTAAAAAACAAGTTCCAGATGAAACAAAATTAACTACTCAATCAATAAGCCCAATGAATTGAAGTTTTGCCCTATTATTTTCGGTTCGCCCCCAGTAAGCGGTTTGTGAATCGTAAAGGTCAATATGGAGTCATATTTTGAATGAGTGCATGAATACGACAATCAGCATTAAAACCTTTTTCATGGATGAATCGAGTTCCTTTAGTTCTGGTGGGTAGCCACAGGATGACAATTACAGAAGGAGACAGTAGATGGAAAGCTAATCAAGAAGACGTTCTATCCATGATCAAGTAGGTGGCATCCGAAACAGAAGCATTTTGCACACAAAACGCTCAGGCTACAATTGATCAATATCAGTTATTCCAATCATCGAACACTACCAAGGCAACCAGATCTAATAGACGCCCTTGGAATGCGTCGTTATCCCAGCCAGATTTAAAAATTGAAATAAAGTGCATTGCGCACGTTTAATTCGTTTATTTCCAGCCAAGCATATTCGCTCCTCCCGCGGGAGAGTTTGGTATTTTTGCCGCTATTAAAGATTTTCACTTAATGCGTATATCCTGCCTGGACGACTCCCGGCTTACAGATCCGTGGATTCATCGACGAACTTTAATCTTTACTAATCTTTTCCTGCATCCTAGTGCTAAAATGCCCAGCCTTAGTGAACTGTATCCCCAATGCTGAAGCTGATTGTTGCGATTTTAACCACCGAATTTTCAGAATAGTCTAATCATTTATGCCAGAAGTTACCGAACGCTTTGTTCCAAATAGTGCTGCAATTACCGGCTTGGCCTCATTTATATTGATCGGAGCTGTCCAGGCTTTTTACGGTCCGTCCCTACCTGCCTTCACCAGCACATTTGAGTTATCCAGGGGAACGGCGGGCTTGGTGGTCAGCATCCACAATGCCGGAGCCCTGCTGGGGATCCTATCGGCAATACCGTTGGCAGGCCGCGCAATAGCGAGATGGCGGGTGGCGGCTTCGATTGGATTGTTGGGTGTTGGGGCCTTGCTGGTTGGCATGTCTCCCTATTGGCTTTTGCTTTTGTTGGGGGCATTTTTCATTGGCTTTGCATACGGGTCCCTTACCATAGGTTTAAACAGCCTTTTTGCGGCAGGGTTTGGCAAACGCAGTCCGGCAATGGTCAACCTGTTGAATGCCATTTTCGGCATGGGAGCAATACTTGGCCCACTGCTTATTTTGCTTAGCCCGGATAATCCTCAGATAGCATTCCTCATTTTAGCCGCGGCATGCGCTTTAATTTTACCTTTTGGATTACGCGTCGACGATCGAATTCCAACTGAAACCAGACAACAGGAGCTGACCAGTTCCAAATCCACCTTTTTCGCCTTTTTGATCTTTTTTGCCCTGGTAATCGGCATTGAAGTAAGCACTATCGGATATGCCGCAACCTTCTTGGTTGCCACAGGACATACAGCATCGGTCGCAGCCACAGCTACTTCAGTTTTCTTTATCATTTATACGCTGGCAAGATTATCCGGCATTCCGCTAAGCCTGAAATTTGAACCATTTCATGTCGTGATTGGCGCATTACTCATAGGGGTCGGATTTTTGTCTTTAGCACATCAGGCTGATTTCGGCATCTATGGTTTGGTATTGATGGGGGCCAGCGTCGCTATGTTCTTTCCTAATTGCTTTAACTGGCAGAACCAGTTGTTTCATGCAACTTCATTAACCGTTTTTATCGTTATGGGAGCCCTGTTCGGGGCAACGATCATACCGGCATTGATCGCCTGGACAATTTCCATATTCGGCGAAACATCCATCGTCACGACTCTCTTGGCGTTACAGGTTATGGCCCTCATTGGCGCGTTGCTGATTCGAATCAGCTCCCGTCAAACGACACAACAAACGGTCTCAGATAAAATAGGGAATTAAAACCCAGCTGAGCCGAATCATTTAACGAGGCAATTCCATGCGTATCGCACTGGCACAGATGCACATCGTCCCGGGAGCACTGGAACGTAATTACGAGACTATCCTGAAACTCATTGAATCTGCGAAGCGACAGGAAGTGGACTTAGTCGCCTTTCCGGAAATGGCAGTATCAGGATATCTGCTTTCGGATCTATGGTTGGACCGGGAATTCTGTGCTCACATCGTGGAATACAATCGCAAAGTGATCGCCGCCAGTACTAACATTGCAGTCGCTTTCGGCAGCGCATTCGTGGATGACGAGATCCAGTCAAGATTGCAATCCGATGCGCCCCATCCCAACAAAGATGGACGGACGCGACTGTACAATGCAGTGTTTGTCGCACAGGATGGCAAACCAGCAAAACGAGCAAAAGAAACAACAATCCTTCCGGCCGGTATTCAGCCAAAAACCCTGTTGCCCAATTACCGCTTTTTTGACGATCAACGCTATTTTTTTTCGCTTCAAGATATATCCACAGATCATGGCGTGCCCCTGGAAGAACTTGCTCAACCCTACCTCATTCAGACCAATGCAAGCACCGTTCCGGTCGGTTTCGAGGTATGCGAGGACCTCTGGTGCCAGGATTATCGAAAAGACGGTGAAGCCCTGAATATAACCAGGGTATTAGTGGATAATGGCGCTAACCTGATCGTCAACGTATCTGCCTCGCCCTGGACCTGGCTGAAGCACGATGCCCGGGATCGGCGAATTCTCTTTCTCAAAGAAGAATTGCAGGAAAAGTTTGTCCCATTTTATTACGTAAATAACGTCGGTCCTCAAAATAATGGCAAGAACGTCATCACCTTTGACGGGGGGACGACGGTATACAACAAAGAAGGCCTACCCTGCCTGACCAGCGAAAAGTTTTTCGAAGAGGACTTACTGGTCGCCGATCACCTTGTGCTTTCCCAATACAAGCAGGACCGTCACGAGTTCTCGCGAATAAGGCAAAAATATCTCGCCATCGTCAGCGGCATCAGATATATGCGGGATATGCTGGGCTGGCAGGACCACCCGGGCTTTGTCGTGGGTCTGAGCGGTGGAATCGATAGCGCAACGGTGATCGCCCTGCTAGTCGCCGCGCTAGGTCCGGACAAGGTTTGGGCAGTCAATATGCCGACCCGATTCAATAGCAACGCAACGAAGAACGTGGCGAAGAGAATCGCCGAGGCTCTCAATATCAAATACTTGGACATTCCTATCCAAGATCTCGTAGACGCCCACCAAACGGTATTCGAACAACTGGATGCTCAATTGGAATCTCCGCAATGGATGCGCGCCCTTTCAGACGAAAACATTCAGGCAAAAATTCGCGGCACGTCTATATTGTCCAATCTGGCCGGGCGGTACGGCAGAATGTTTACCAACAACGGCAACAAAGTTGAAATCGCGCTGGGATACGCCACACTCTACGGAGATGTCGGAGGGGTTATCGCACCTATCGGTGATTTGACCAAAACGGAAGTCTATGAACTTGCACGTTATCTGAACGAGCATGTGTTTGAAAAAGAAGTCATCCCGGAAGAATTGTTTCCAAATGACCTGTTTGAATTCTCCGGTAACAGTATCGCACCGAGTGCCGAATTGCGTGAAGGCCAGATTGATCCGATGAAGTTCGGCTACCACTGCGCTTTACTCGAAGCCTTTACCCGGTTTAAGAAAATCCGAAGCGAAGACGTCATGCGCTGGTATCTGGCTGGCGAGTTGGAATCCAATCTGGGCGTTTCCACTGCCATGCTGGAACGCTGGAAAATCGACGATCCTAAGGTCTTTGCCAAGGATTTGGAGTGGTTTGCCGAGAATCTTCGCAAAAACGTATTCAAAAGAATTCAAGCGCCTCCGATAATCGTTACCAGTCCGTCTGCATACGGCTATGATATAAGAGAAAGTCAGATTCCCGCCCACCAATCGGAGGTCCATGAAGCGTTGAAACGAGAAGTGCTCAAACTGGATCGGTATCGACCCAGGCTTATCGATAAAAACGAGCGATAAACGGTTTGGCTAGTTTACGCTTAAAAACCCTGCTGATCGGACTACTATCGACAACCGGCATAGGCGCTAGTGAACTGCCGGAAAAACTGGTGCTCTGCGAAGACCCCTGGCCACCATATGTGAACACCAAAGGCGATACTGTTACCGGTGGCATAGCGGTTGATATCGTCAAGGAAATCGGCACCAGGTCCGGAATCGAATTTGGCTTTAAAACATTTCCGTGGAAACGTTGCATCCAACTTGTCGGTCTGGGGGAGATGGACGGAATGATCATCGCGTTAAAGAACCCCAGCCGCCCGGTCCAATACACCAAAACCGCTATTCTGGAAGACCCTATAAGCTTCTTTTACCTAAGAAGTAACTTCCCAGAGGGATTTACCTGGTCAATGCCCAAGGATTTTCAAGACAAGGCATTTGCGGCATTGTTGGGAACGACTTTATTAGAACCTGTTCCCGAAGCAATCGAGAAGTATTCCGCTAAACTGTCATCTGCTCGCAATGTTACTCAGATGTTCAGAATGCTGGCGCGGGGCCGCGTCGATTTTAGTATCTCCAATACTGCGGTAGGCTGGGAAACCATACGCAAACTTCGATTAGACCCGAAGCTATTCGGCACCGTGCAACCACCAATCAGCGAATCGGAATACTTTACGCCAATTGGCAATCTAACGGTTGCAAAATACCCTAAGCTTCTAGACACATTAAATAAAACTATAGAGTCAATGATTGAAGACGGGACCATTGCCTACATCCTTAAGTCTTACGAATAACCTATTTTTACACCCAACCCAGGTGAGTTCCTGGCTTGCACAGGGTTAGATGCGTCTATCATGCATATGGGTAGTTGATGCATTAGCGACTACCAACCAGCTTTTTCTTTAACCTGCTGCGTGAAACCTCAACAAAGGTTAGCAACGGGAAAAGTAGAAAATAGCTATAGCCTGAAAAAGCTAGATAATCCAGTGGCAAAAGGATGGCTGAGACCAGCGCAAGCAAGCAAACTAAACCCGTTACAATCCACTGTAAAATCTCAGAATTTGTGTCAAAAATCTCTGCGTCATTCAACGCCAATTTCTGTTTTTTAGTCTTGGCATGCCAGTACAACGCAATAAAATTCATGCTTAGCAACAAAAAGCCTGTTGCGTAAAAGCCAAACATAAATCGGATTTCCCAGTAGGCAGCAAATTCCATCGCGCTAGGAAAGTAGCCTTCACTTAGCGAAGCAAATAACGATTGCATCATGATTTTTAACGGGTAGATATAAATCAAAACCAAAAAGATAAGTGAACAAGAAAGGAACACCGCGAGGCTGTCTTCAAGGCCATAGCGTCGATTCCAAACGGTGTAGGTATGCCAAATCCAGGTAATAATCGCAAAACTAGCCGCAAAGGATGGGATTTGCTTAATTGCCAACATGAACTCTTCGAAGTTATTGGGAATAGTATCTAAGGAAATCACCAGCATGGTAACTGCAAATGCAAACGCTGCGGACACGAACGCTTCTAAAGGTGTCATCGCTTCACTGCGGTTTGCGAATTCTGGCATAGCTCAACCTCACGGATATAAAGGGGCGCACAGTGAACTTCACGGATCTGAATCCTATCTATAACAGAGCGGTACCTGGCTAACTTGGTGGGTTAAGCATCTGAAAAGCCAAAAAGCCTCCAACAATCAATATGATGACAACTGCAATGATTTTGGCAGGCCCGCCTTTCGAGCTCCTTTCAATACCTAATGTATTTTGCGATGGATTGACATCAGGCTTTACTTTCCCCTCAAATGACTCGACAAACTCTTTTGCCTCCTTCAGACCGATACCTCGTTTTTCCCGGACGATTTTTATCGCCTCAATTTTTCTATTTCGCCTTAAGGCATCGATTGCTTCTGGTTCTAGAAAATCATCCATTGTGTCACCTAAGAGGTTTTGAAAGCAGGTTATTGTTTCAGTGTCAGTCGTATCCGGATCGCCGCGCGTTTAGGAAGCGTGCCGAATAGGCGACTCTCCCATGATACGCTTGTAGGCGCGGGAAAAGGCGGCCTCCGATTGATAGCCGAGCTCTTCCGCCAAATCGCCAAGCGGCACAGGCGATGCCAGTAATCTGGCCCGAGCAAGGTTCATGCGCCATTCGGTGAGATACTGTTTCACAGTCGTACCGACGACTTCGGTAAATCGCGCAGAAAAGCCCGATCGCGACATGCCGGCGGTTCGCGCCAAGGTATCCACGGTCCAGGCTCCCGCCGGCTGGGAGTGAATAGCGGCAAGCGCTTTACCAAGTTTTGGATCCTTTAAAGCGCCTATCCACCCTTGTTGCGCTTCCGGCGCCTGCTCGATCCAGTATCGGATGGCCTGAATAATAATGATATCGGCCAGATGCGCCATAATCGTTTCTCCTCCGGCGCGCAAGGATGCCGCCTCTGCCGCCATAAACCGAATAGTCCCCTGCAATTGCTGACTCAGCTCGGTTTCGGAACCAGCGATTCTAATCACCTCGGGAAGCTGCTTGATAAGTCTGGCACCGGCCACATGGTCAAAGCTAACGACCCCGCAGGTTAGGAGCGTTTGCTCTCCTCCGCCACCATAACGCAAGAATTCAAAACGTTCGCTGATGGAAGTGATGGGGATGTCAAATAGGTCCCGGCAGACAATCTCGTCACTGGAGGCAATGGAATGCCCCTCTCCCTGTGGCACCAATGCAAGCGTTCCGGGAGTGAGATGAATGCTCGGGTGTCCCGGTATGGAAAGCCGGCATTCTCCCTGCATCACGATGTGGAACATCATTTTCCCTTCCAGGGGAGGCATGGTAATTCCCCAGGGAGCGGTCAACTCCGATTGGCAATAAAGCGACCCGTTCAGCCTGAGTAAGTAAAGCGACTCACCCAATGGATCGGCGGTAGTTGGAATTTCCCGTTGAAAAGGTGCATTCATAACTGTCTACCGTTTGAATAGCCATCCACCCTTTGATTTAGACAAACTGCAAAGAACTATAGAAATATGAGCATTAAACATCAAGCCTCGTTCTCATAAGCTGACCTTGTAAACACAATCACACACCAAACGAGGCTTGTTATGAAAACTGCAACTATCGGAATTATCGGCGCAACCGGAAAAACGGGCGGAAGAGTAAAGGCACGATTGGAACATCTTGGATATACACCCAGGGCATTATCCCGACAAGCCATGCCGGGTTTCGATTGGGATAAGCCACAGGACTGGGCCGCAGCATTGGAAGGATTGGGTTCGGTCTATGTGACCTATCAGCCGGATTTGGCCGTTCCCCGAGCGGAAAAGGACATCGAGCAGTTGGTTGCCGTCGCGAAAGAAGCGGGAATCAAGCATATGGTATTGCTCTCGGGTCGCGGTGAAGAAGGCGCACAGAAGGCTGAGAAGGTTGTCATCAATAGTGGCCTTGACTGGAATATCGTCAGGGCCGGCTGGTTCATGCAAAATTTTAGCGAAAGTTTTATGCTGGATGGCATTCTTGCTCGCCAACTGGTGCTGCCGGAACCGAAGGCCAAGGAACCCTTTATCGACGTCGACGACATCGCTGACGTGGTTATCGCCGCATTGACACGCGATGAACTGCAAAACAACGAATTCGAGATTACCGGGCCGGAGATCCTATCATTTGAAGACTGCGTTCGAATCATTGGCAAAGCGATCGGAGAGCCCATTCAATTTCAACCAATACCCGTCGAAGACTACCTCAGTGCAGCCACGGCAGCAGGAATGCCCGAGGATATTGCCTGGCTGATCAGAGAGCTTTTTACTGCCGTACTAGATGGTACAAACGAGTGGACCACCAATACGATCGAAGAGGTTTTGGGTCGTCCGGCGCGCACATTCGAAGACTATGTGAAGTCGACAGCCGAAAGCGGCGTGTGGAATACAACGACTGTCGAGGAGGTAGACTAATGATTACCGTATTGATTGTGATGACGGGCCTAATGGCTGGTATCTATTTTACTTTCTCTGTCGTTATCATGCGGTCTCTGACCGCCTTAGCTCCCCAGGAGGGGGCTAAAACCATGAACAAGATCAATGAAGTGATTGTGAAAACAGCATTTCTTCCGTTATTTTTTATCTCATCAATCGCTCACATTGCACTGCTCATTTGGTCAGTTATAGCTTATGAGGGGCCAGCATTTCTATTAATTGGCGGCGGCGCAGCGGTTTATACAGCGGGGATGTTGCTGGTGACTGTTTTTGGCAATGTACCACTGAACAATAAGTTGAAAGCAACTGAAATGGATGAAACCCAACTTGTCGCTATGTGGACGGAATATCTACACAAATGGACGCTGTTTAACCATGTCCGCACCGTCAGTTGTACAGCCTCTCTGACATTGCTGGCATTGGCGATACCTTATTAATCACAGGATAATTAATTAAAGCGTTAACACATGCCAATTAATAATTTGCTACCAATTTCCGGCTATTTACCTCAAATTTCCAGTTCTCTGGCAACTGGAAAAAATCTGATAATACAGGCCGAACCCGGCGCCGGGAAATCAACTGCATTACCCATCAGCTTATTACAAGCGGACTGGCTTCAGGGCAAAAAAATTCTAATGCTGGAACCGCGTCGGGTGGCGGCCAAATCCATTGCCCACTATCTGGCGGAAAAGCTGGGAGAAAAAGTCGGTCAAAGCATTGGTTACCAGATCAAAAACGATAGAAAAGTCTCGGGATCAACGGTCCTGGAAATTGTTACCGAAGGCATTCTCACCAGAAGAATTCAAAGCGATCCGGAACTGGCCGAGTTCGCCCTGATTATTTTCGACGAGTTCCATGAACGCTCCATACATGCCGACTTGTCCTTGATGCTGACCGTCGATGTCCAACAAACCATACGGGAAGACCTGAAAATCCTGGTAATGTCCGCAACACTGGACACAGCACTGGTGTCTTCGTATCTGGGCGATGCCGAAGTGATAGAATGTCCTGGCCGTGCCTACCCTGTTTCAGTCAACTATGTTAAGGACAGCAAAGACAGCTTGATTCACAGGACGATTAGTGCCCTTCAGACCGCATTGAAAGACCAGGAAAAGGGGGATGTGCTTGTTTTTCTACCAGGGCAAGCAGAAATTAGGCGATGTATCGCCGCTGCTGGAGAAGTATATGGAAACAACTCGGGAGTTACATTGCTTCCACTCCATGGAGGGCTGCCGGTAACGCAACAGGAAATGGCACTATCTCCCGATCCTGTAGGTAGAAGACGGATTATCTTTGCCACGAACATCGCTGAAACCAGTCTAACCATTGAGGGAGTTACCTGCGTTGTTGATAGTGGACTGGAAAAAGTGCTCCGGTACGATCCGGCCAGTTTCATGACGCGGTTGGAGACAGTCACTATTTCAAAAGCATCGGCCGAGCAAAGAAGAGGCCGGGCAGGCCGACTACAGGAGGGCTCTTGCATAAGGCTTTGGAGTGAAGTCAAACAACATGGCCTGACCGACTTTCAAACCGAGGAAATCCGGACTGCTGACTTGACCGGTTTCTTGCTTGAGCTTTTTCTTTGGGGCGAAAATGATTACTCCAGGATAAACTGGCTAACCCCTCCTCCGGAGTCTCACTTCGATTCCGCAAAAAAAGTCTTGCTTAATCTCGGCCTAATTGATGAGACAACTAAGATCACCGAATTGGGCCGGAAGTCAGTTGCACTTGGATTGACGCCGAGATTGGCGGCAATCTTATTACAAGCGAAGGGAGAAACAGAAAAAGGGATTGCCTGCGAGCTGGCGGCTCTGTTATCTGCCAGGGAAATATTCCTACACCAGACAGGCACCGATATTGTCGACCGTCTGTTGGCGTTACAGGAATACAAGGTCAATCGCAAAGCTGCCCTCAAGGACTTCCCCATAGAGCGTGAATCCGTCGAGAGTACGCTCGTGCACGTCAGATCACTGAGAACCTTATTACAGCTGGGCCAAAAAATCCCGGTATTTTCCCTGGACCAACTACATGACTTAAGCGGTCGATTACTCCTCTTTGCCTATCCGGATCGGCTGGCTAAACAACGGGCAAAAAACGACAACCGTTACTTGCTGGCGAATGGCAAAGGCGCATTTTTGCTGAATGAAGACCCTTTGTTTGACAGCGAATGGCTGGTTGTCGCTGATTGTGATGCGCAAAAAAGAGAAGCCCGGATTTTCCGAGCCGCCCCCGTTTCCTTCGACGATGTAGTCGAACGCCTCGGCGATAGATTTACTCAAAACGAACAATATGATTTCGATAGCAAAAAAGAGGAAATCACTGGTTACACGGAAACTAAGTTTGGAGCCATACCAATAAAATCCGCAACCATCTCGAAGATACCTTCCGATAAGTTCCGGGAATGCCTCCATGCGGTATTGAGGGAGCGCGGGTTAGGCGTTTTAAACTGGACTGATCGCTGTGCAGATTGGATTTCAAGAGCGGAATGGTTAGGTACTCAATTGGAAGATTTTCCCGCAATTTCAACGAATTTTCTTATCGAAAATCTACATGTCTGGTTGTTGCCCTATATTTCGGGAGTCAAATCAATTGCCGATCTGAAAAAGGTCAATACGCTGGAATTGTTAGCGAGCTCACTGTCATGGCAGGATCAACAACGCTTAGACCGGGAGGCGCCGACCTTATACGAAACTCCCTCGGGCAGAAAAGTACCCATCGTCTACGATAGTCAGCATGGGCCGACAGTTTCCGTTGTACTCCAGGAAATGTTTGGCGAAATCGAATCGCCGAAGATTGCCGAAGGAAAAGTTTCCATCAAATTCCAACTGCTCTCCCCCGCCCACCGGCCAATTCAGACAACCAGCGATCTCGGGAATTTCTGGAACACCTCATATTTTGAGGTCATAAAGGACATGAAAAACAAATACCCAAAACACAGGTGGCCTGACAAGCCGTTGGTGGAGAAGCCGGGCAGATCCATCAAGAAACGTTAGTAAGAATCACCCATTAATACATTATCACGAGACCCTACCTTAACCTGCGCCAGCCTCCCTTAACCTGAGTCAATAACGCCGATCCATGCGGGTATGCGGCAATTTTTTTCGGGTCAAATGCCATTTGTAAGACATATCCTACACATACTTCCTCTTTAGCTCACATACATCCAGCAATCATGACTTTACAATCCCGCCAATCTGAACTAAGCCCTTGAAGAAGCAGGTTTTGAGTAACTGGCTGCCCAACCCAGGCAAAGACCAAGCCGAAGCTCCCTGGCAAAGGTGAAGGCACTGGCGCATTTCCCAGCCATTGAGTTCTTAATCAGAGAAGCTGTTTCTTGGAACATGTAGAAAGCGAGATGCTGTGGAAGATCTTAAAGCACTAGCAATAGTCATCGCAGTCGGTGCTATCTTAATGGCCTTAGCGCGATGGTCTAGAAAAAAATGGGAGAACGAAGAAGGGCGGGTCTCGCTCAAAGAAAAGATGCGCGCCATTACCATTTTCTTGACTTGGAGCGCACTATTTTCACTCGTGATGGTCTTCCAGCCTGAAGTATTTGTTGCATTGTTTATATTCTTTACGTTTGGCGTACTGCCCATTGGCCGCGCCAAGAAAGGCATCGTCAAAGATTTGTTTGATATGGGCTTCCTCAGTATCGTTTTACTGGCACCGATCGCACTCATCTATCATTACTCTTATTAGCGCGATTTGGGCATAAATAGCGTGTCAGCAAATGTACGCTCACAATAATGACATCGTAAGAATAAGTCCTTTTGCTTAGCCTTAACTCGAAATCGTGTCGGTGACGGTTCTTTATTGGAAATACAATTCGAATTTGGGCAATCAAAAATCCCCAGAAACTCTTCGGGGATGCCAATTTTGAATTTTTTGACAACCTTATATTTTTCAATAATGTTGACCGTTGCATTGGGTGCGTACAATGCCATTTCAGCCGCATCCTGCTCTGAAAACAACCAGCCTTCGACTTTGATGATGTCCTTTAACCCGCTGGTTTTCGACGGCAGGTTTAAGCCAACCGTGAGCCGGGCGTTGGAGTTCAGTTTCTGGATGCGAGCCAATATGTTTAAGCCTTGGCCGGCAGGAATGTGGTCGATCACAGTGCCAACTTCAATTGCTTCCACTGCCATGGTTTCACGCATGATGGAGCTCCTTGACGGTTTCGCTCATTACCAGCGCCAACAACGCTTCTCTGGCATAGACACCATTTTCAGCCTGTTGGAAATAGTAAGCGTTTGCGGTCCGATCCACATCCGGGTGAATCTCGTCAACTCTCGGTAAGGGGTGGAGCACTTTCATATTGGGTTTCGCCGTAGACAACATGTCTGCATTTAGTACGTATTGACTGGCAATGTGCATGTACTCAGTCGGATCGAAGCGTTCTTTTTGAACTCGTGTCATGTAGAGAATATCTACGGTCTCAATGGCTGGCGCCAAGGCATCGAGATACTCAAACTTTATGCCGGCCTCCTCCAGGCTCTCCTCAAAATAGGATGGCATTCTTAAAATGTCCGGTGCGATAAAATAAAAAGTCGGGTTGAAGTGACTCATTGCTTGCACCAACGAATGTACGGTTCGCCCATACTTTAAATCGCCAACGAAAGCGATCGAAAGCCCTTCCAAATCGCCTTGACACTCGTAGATTGAAAATAAGTCGAGAAGGGTCTGCGATGGGTGTTGATTTGCGCCATCACCGCCATTTATGACCGGCACGGTCGATACTTCCGAAGCAAGTCTCGCCGATCCCTCCTGGGGGTGCCGCATGATAATCGCATCGGCATAACTGGAGATCATGTGAATGCTATCTGTCAGTGTTTCTCCTTTTTTTGTCGAGGTGTTGGTCCCATCAGAAAAACCGATGAGGGTTCCTCCTAAACGCTGAACAGCCGTTTCAAAAGAAAGCCGGGTTCGCGTAGACGGTTCAAAAAAGCAGCTAGCAATGACATTATTTTGTAAGTAAGGAGAAGGTCCGTGTTGCTTAAACTGCTGAGCCAACTGAACAATCAGTTCCAAGTTTTCCTTGCTCAAGTCACTGATGGACACAATATCCTTACGATATAGCGGATTGATCATGGATTTGCCCAGGTTGAATTTGCGGCAGTATACCAACGCTTCACTCTTTCTCGCTACCGGCAAGCCTGATGTTAACGAGCGCTTAGTAAACCTGCGCCAACAATCGCGACCCGTGGAAATGTCGACACAAGTGACAGGTCCCGAAGTTGCCGCGAGACCGAAGCCGCCGATGCTGTAGGCCAATAGAGGCGGGTCACTTTTAACTGCAAATCAACACTGAGATTAAAGGTTGGTGCGATGGCGCTTGACCTTGTTATGTGCTACTTCGGCTTGGGAGCAAAAATCTCAATGACTTCAGCCTCTGTAAGCGCATTGGTTGTGTTTGAAAAGCCATAATAGTCGGGTTTAAGATCAATATAATATTCTGTGGTCAGTTCAAAGTCGTTATTTTCTTTGAATATTCCCGCCAAAATACCATATTGGTTTGCTCCTTTTATACGGTAAAAAAGGTGTGTACCGCATTTTGAACAAAAACCACGTTCGGCCCATGCCGATGAGTCAAAAACGGTTATAAATTCCAGCCCCTCGATAGTTACATCCGTACCACAGTTAAGAGCCAAAAACGGTCCGCCGCCCCAGTTGCGACACATTCCGCAGTGGCACGCTGACAACTTACTATTTTCAGTGCTTGAGGAAATCTTTACCGAACCACATAAACAGGTTCCTTTGAGCTCATTTTTACCGCCCATTGCATTCTCCCAATTTTATAATTATTCGCCTTGCACATAACGAGGCTGTAGGAAAACCCCGAAGGAAGCCACCTTCCCTACAGCCTTCCTTCAATTTTAATTGGGCCAACTTTGACGCAGTCTTTCCATTCTTGCAACTTCAATAAAGTATATTAATCACTGTTCACTCATTTGGCCTTAAAAAGCTGTTCGACCTCTTTTACCATGGCACATAAATTTACTCCAACCCTACTCCAACCCCAATTTATAGTGCTGCGCTAACTTTGATGAATGATGGATGGAAGGCTGTAAGGTTGAAGCAAAATAAACAGATTATTAGCTTGAAAATCTGTCGCCTAAACTGCCCGATTTTTTCGGATTAGGACCATAGTCGTTACTACCTTCCTGACTATCCTGAACAAAAAAGACAATTAGTACAATAAAACCAATAAGTGGAACCAAACCAATCAGTAGCCACCATCCGGTTCTGTTAGTATCGTGAAGCCTTCTTACGCCTACTGCAATCCCGGGAATCAATACTGCTAGACTGTAGATTAGTCCAAGAATTGCCGTACCCAACACTCCGTCAATAACACCTAATACAATAGCAATGATGAAGTTGAACAGAAAAAACATCCAGTACTCGGTCCGATGAGCCCGACCTGTAAATACTGCATACTTCTTCAATACTTCCAAATACCAATTCATGTTGCGCCACTCCTTTAAACTCCCCTCAATTTTTATTTCTAACATCTCTGGGGGTTCGAGTTGCCAGAATTTTTTTGTGTATTGCGAGCTAACTCTCTTCTTTTTTCCGGTATAGGAAATGTACTCTTAAATGTAAATAGCATAGACATTTTCTGTGGAAGGAATCGAAACTTCAAGCTGGACCAGGAATTTTATAAATCCGGCCTTGATGAAATGGCCAGTTGTATTCTTTCTTTAATAAGTGATAGATTCAAAGCCGATCAAGGAATATCGTTATTCGTTTTTTATTTTGGCTGCTGTAACTTCTATCGTGAATGTAGTTCTTGCCGTTGACTTGAGTAGCCCCCACTGATTGACCATCTTCAAGAGAATACAATAAGCAGCCGAATCAGTACTGCCTGACATGAAATCCCTAGTTGGCTAACTCCATTTCCAAGTCCAAATCCAATTGAATGTTGAGTTTCGGCATATCAAAGGAAACCGCAGGAATCTCTAGCGCAACTTCTTGCGGTGTAAGTCGTACTTTGCCCGGCTCTTTGATGATTGACCGGTCGGTAATTACAATCGCCAGCATGGTTTCAGCTACGCCTTGACGATCCTGAACATTGGTCTCTGCAGCGAACAAGGTACCGGCTAAAAGCAATATACCTGTAGTAGCTATGATTCTCGCTATTTTATAACTTGCGTTGAAAGGCATCTTTTTATCCCCTTGAGTTAGTATGCTATACATGCTAATACCTAAAGTTAACTTGAGGTAAAGTCCTTTTTTGATAAAGTTTCTCTATCTAATTTCCACACAACAATCGGAGGCGAAATGACCTCAGCCAATTGGGCCGTCGGCAAGATAGCCAAGCGTGCGGGAGTCAAGGTCAGCACCTTGCACTTTTATGAGACGAAAGGACTTATCCACAGTTATCGTAATGCCGGTAATCAGCGCCGCTATTCGCCCGATGTATTGCGCCGGATTGCCGTGATCAAGGCTGCACAGAAGCTTGGGGTTTCACTGGAAGAGATCCGTCAAGCTTTTGCTGACCTGCCTGACAACCGCACACCGACCCAAGACGACTGGGAATCGCTTTCAGCGAACTGGCGCAACCAGTTGGATGCCCGTATCGCCTATCTCGAACGGCTTAGAGACTATCTGACCGGCTGCATCGGTTGTGGCTGTTTATCGATGAAAAAATGTCCGCTGTATAACGAAAATGATCAGTTGGCGGCGGAAGGAGATGGGCCGGTAATTTTAGATCGAAACGGAACTCCGGATTAAACTGGTTTCTCCGCAGAAGCGCGCTACAATTATGCGGCCGAACATATTCGATGATATTCCGAAGCGCACTCTGGATAGTATCTCCGCCTCGGATTAAAACTGCTAAAAGTCTTCTTATTGCTAGCAATAGGGCTTCAAACTTTAAAATGCGTTAGAGAACAAGATGACTTAATCCTCTGCCTTTAAATCTCCTGTCTGACATATTCCGCAATGACGGATTCCGAAATTAGTCGGACATTCGCCTGATCATAACTGGCGACTAGATTTTCATCTATGTCATTCCTAAAGGCCAGATAGAATTTTTCCGGGGGATCAGGGGTTGGAATGATGTTGATGCGATCATCCAAGTGTAACTTGGCGGCCGAATAACGAAATGACCAACCGGTGGGTATATAGGCAGCATCAACCCGTTTCGCAGCAACCATCATTAATAGCTGCTCCACATAGTTGTGGCCAAATACCATCTGTTTGAGCGGTAAGCCACGCATCGAGGCACTTAGGTAGCCTCCCTTAGCGTAAATGATCCGCAGTTTATCCAGGTCTTGGGGAAATTTCAGAACCCGAATCGCCGAATCCTGCAACACCACTAAAGAATTGTGTTCTTCAAAGTAATGTCGCTGAGGATATTTGTATTCATATTCACGCTCTTCGGTTCGGCCCAAGATTAATGCCGCATCGAGCTTTGAACTCTTCAGCTCTCGCAATACCCGGCCAAAGGGCAGTTTCTTAAAAGTTACTCTGTAGCCAATAGAGTTAAACAACCTCCTATTGTGCTCTATCGCTACACCTCTAGGCTCTCCGTTTGCGTCAAAAGCATATGGCGGAAGGTTGAAGTATCCCACCAGAAGATTCTCCGCATATGCGGGAACCGAAAAAAACAGGCATAGGACTAAATATCGCATGATGATTATTTCCTGAAGTTCAATTACTGGTTCACGGTAAGCTATTTCGCCGGTGCCTTATTAAAAGCCTCCTAACTGTATATGCGTAGACTGTGCCAAACCAAAATAGTTATAAATATCAGAAAGATAGAAAACTGCGACAGTCTCAGAATTTTTGCCACTCTCAGTTTATTGAGAGAACACTCTCGAAAAATTGAGGGTTAAAGCTATCCCGATTCACTTTTGATCAGCAACATCGCAACCGGTTTCGAAAGACCCATGCTTAGTTACTCATTTGTGCCGATTGACTGTGCTGTAACCTTCTGAAATATCTCTCTTTGAGACAGATATTTCGGATGGACTTTCGCTAACGAAACCGTATCGCAATCCTGGAAAAGGCAGAATTTTTCAAGTGCTTCAACAAAAGCAAAGATAATTTCGTCCTCATTAAACTCATGCTGCTCAAAATGCAAGTATTTGATCTCGAAGTGCCTGTTTTTTCTGTGCGCTTTACAATCCATTCGCCCGACAAACTTATCGCGGTAAAGCAGCGGCAGGCAAAAATAGCCGAATTGGCGGTTGGCTGCCGGCACATAGCATTCTATTTGAAAATCGAACTGGAAGAGGGATTTGAGCCGGGCACGTTGAATCACAGCGTTATCGAACGGGGAAAGTATCTGCATGCGACTACTTAATCGGGGGAGACGGCGTTCAAGAGTTCCCGCTTGGATGATAAACACCTCACCGCTATAGATTTTTACCTCTTCTAAACCGCCCTGTGCCAATTTTTCATTCACCACGGATTTCACTGCCTTCCGGAGTTCCGCGTTACGGCGCAGGTAGGTTAGGCCTTTAAGAGATGCGAAGCCATGGCAATGCAGTTGCCGGTCGACCAAGTGTTCGGCAAACTCTTCCATGCTCGGCATATTGGTATCTACATCGGATGGCAATACCCGCTCGGTCAAATCATAGGTTTTTTCGAAGCCTTCGCGATTACTGACCATTAGGTCGCCTTCCATGTACAACTGTTCCAGCGCCTTTTTGGCCGGCTTCCAATCCCACCACCCTGCCCGGCCGGTGGCGTCGGATTCTATGTCACGAGATTTTATCGGGCCTTCCGTTCGAACACGTGCCATCAGTTCATTCATAAGCTTCTCGTCACGATTCCTGAACCAATGTGTTTGGCCGCTTTTAAGCGCGGATTTATAGGGTAAGGAATAACGAAAATCGTCCATCGGTAAAAATGCTGCCGCGTGAGCCCAATATTCAAAGATATCGCCGTTGAGCAGCAGCTGATTTGTCATGGACGGCTTATAGTTGGGCACTCTGGCGTGAAAAACGTGGTGGTGCGCACGCTCAACCACGGATATGGTATCTATCTGCACATATCCCAGGTGTTTAATCGCCTTTCGCGCCCCCGCCAAACCTAAACCAAAAGGTTGAGTATTTAATAAACCCTGTGCGGATAGCGCAAGACGGCGCAATCGGGCCATGTCTTTCGGTCGTCTTAGCTCAATCATTCGAAATCCTGCCGATCACCTGTTGTTGTGTTTCATCGCCGCTTTCTCAGATGCAATCTCAGGTGCTATCCCCTGGTTAATGACAAAATTGGAATACAGGCACACCCTGGTCGCCGGGAAATGTCTAACTTTGTTAAAAATTGACCAAGATTGCCCTGTGACAGATTATTCAGCGCCGATCAAAAAATAACCATTTATTAGGTGTTAGTACCTAGAGCGTTTCCTTAATTTTGCATTCACGGCCTTAGTGAATACAACCATGAAAAAAACATCATATCAAACTGCGGTGATGATCCTTATAGCACTTTTACAACAAGGGTCCCCAGGTTGATGCTAATGCTGTATTTCTGGGTTGAAGTCGAAAGAGCAATAATTCGCTCAAGGTCAAAAAGTTCAGACAAATTATTGGCGGAGTGTAAAACAAGCGTATGAAGTTGGACGAAGCCCGGGTGTTATGCGACCGGCTACCCGAAGTGGATCGCCTGGAAGTATCCATTGATGATGAAGTTATCTGCTTAAATGAAAGGGAAACAGACGAGTTAAAGAACGCCTTATCTTTAATCTTTCAACGTCGTATTATTGATCAGATGAAGCGTACTCACTATTGCCTTAGATCGGAAAGATGCACGCTGTCTTAGTACCTCCGATAAGGTGCAAGGTGTCGATTGTGGATCGGTGAATCGCGATATGTCCTGTGTTTCTATATTTTCGATTACTTCGGCGGCTTCGGAATAGCCATGAACTTTAGCCTGGTTAAACCAGTAATAGGCGACAATCTTATTGCGAAAATCCTCCCCGCGCACAGTATTGAGCGCCCGGCGTATCAGGCGAATGCCGTTTACGACATCGCCGGAGTAGAATTTCCCAATTTCGTAGGCTGCCTCCGCATGGTTTTGACGCGCGGCAAGGCACAAGAATTCGGTGGCTTTCCGGTTGTTGTAAAAGCCCTCGGCGTCGTTGCGCGGAGCGCAACAGTATGACTTACCGACGTTGAACTGAGACTCGCGATCCCCCGCCAGCGCCGCTTCCATATGGCTATTTCTTACCGCAGCGTCATAGGAGATGCGCGTGCTTTCTGTGACAACGCCGACGCATCCGCTCAGGCACAGAATGCTAAGTATTGAGACACTGATAACCTTCATAACAAAGGCCCTCTATATAGATGGTAGGTTCTACAGATGACAATAAGTCCTGCTAGATGGCAATTTTTACTTTTCCGGAAAATCCGCAAAAAACTCTGCTAATCGTTGTTCCACCATGCCATATTCAGGATGGGACTTCCCTGAGATATCGCGCACCGTTGACGCTTTCCAAACCACTTTGTCACTGGCGAGGTCCACTATATTTACCAAGAACCTAGCTTCATTAACCGGCTCCATGGTATGTCTTGAATAGATGCCCGCCTGCGTCGGTATTATGCGCTCGACCAACTTCTCACCTCTTTCTATCAGCAACACATATCTGACGAGTAAATCGGGTTTTTTGTCTTGTTCTACTTGGAAACCCTTTTCAGAAAATACCTTTTCGATTCCGGCGTCGATCATTGAATAAATTGGGCCTCGATATCCGGTAGCATTTTCAATTGCAATTGTGGAATATCGGGCGGCATCAAAATCACCGTCACTGACGTAGCTGACATCGCTTGGAGAAGAAGCACATCCGATCAGAAGCCATAGCAATACAGCCACAGACAAAAAACGCTTCAGGTTAGCGATTAACAGCTTAACCATGGGACTGAATATAGAGTTACCAAATGACATACTGACCTCTCTAAATATTATTGGGTTGAGAAGAATTGATAAGTATCTTATACGCTTACCGGCAACCAAATCAGCAAACGCCCGGATAAACAATTTTCCCATGGGATAAGGTATCCAATCGTTTAAGACGCTGATTTTCACTAAGCGTCGCCACCGCCATGCCGGATGAGCGATACCATTGGCCGGTTTTGGAACTTTGCCACTTGCTTTCCAACGTGGCGGAAACTTTCGGACCTTGTGATATCCAACTCAGTACCTGTATTTGATAGTGCAAAAAGTACCTTGACCTAGTTTCCAAGAACTCCCTGATTTCATCCAGGCCGGTATAGTGCCTGTTCATATGTTTCCATTTGGCATCAGATTCAAACAGCTTGAGGATTTCGGTTTCATCACATTGATTCCAAGTCGCTTCCATTTGTTTGCAAAGCACTTCATTGGCTTGTTGCGGAGTTAAATCTGTTAGCCTCATGGTGTCATTCTCGAACTGAATCATTCATCACCTGCAGCGAATCCTGGGTTGCTGGCCGTTTTGTCTTTTCATTCGAAAACAGCGAGAAACGTGCCAAACAGAAAAATCTTTATATAGCATGGCGATATGGAGTCTCAGACGTCTCAGAATCTTGTGAATCTCAATTTTTTGAGAGTATACTCACGAAAACTTGAGAGTGGAGGTCTGGGTAACAATGGCACTGGAAATTATCGAATCCCCGTTAATGCTCCTTCGGCTAACCAATTCGCTAGAACCTTATGCCGTTTCCAACGTCTGGCTGCAAACACTCTCAGAAATTCAAGATCGGCATCGTGATACCTGTTCATTGGCCGAGGTATTGCCAACTTCGAATAAAACGGCATTGGAAAAGTTCCGTGCAGACTTACTGTACCTGATCGAAACAGGCGAACCCCTAGCCTGCCGTAACTTCACGGTATATGTAGCGGGTTGTGAAAACCCGTATGATATTTACGCTTGGCGGGAGGATGAAGACTTACCCTGGTGTATCGAACTATGCCTGCAGGAATCGCAGGGTTCGGACAACGAATTGACCCGGATTCGGTCAGAATTCGAGATGATATTGGCCTCGGCGGGAGAGGGCATTTACGGCCTGGATAAGAATGGCGCATGCACTTTCGCCAATGCGGCGAGCACCCAAATCCTCGGCTGGGACGCACAAGAGATCATCGGTGCTCCGGTCCACGATATTCATCACCATACCCGCAAGGATGGCAGCCACTACCCCAGGGAAGAGTGCTTTGTCTATAGAGCTCTCAAAGACGGCGAAACCCATAGAATTAATGACGAGATCTTCTGGACCAACGAAGGAAAATCGGTTCCCGTCGAATACATTAGTACGCCAATTATTAAAAACGGTAGCATTGAAGGCGCGGTTATTGTCTTTAGAGATATTAGCGAACGCCTTACACAAGAACGTGTCCGGGAAGCGCAACTTAAGGAAATCAAAAGGCTGAAAGAAGAACTGGAACTTGAGCGAAATTATCTTCGCGAAGAAATTCAGCTTGAACATTCGTTCAAGGAAATTATCGGTTCCAGCCCTCCTCTGACCAGAGCGTTGAAACAACTCGAAGCAGTGGCGGATACACCGACCTCGGTATTGATTACGGGCGAATCTGGGGTTGGCAAGGAAGTCTTTGCCAGAGCGATTCACAACCTGAGCAGCCGTTCAAACAGCCCGCTAGTGAAAGTCAATTGCGCTTCCATTCCCAAGGATTTATTTGAAAGCGAGTTCTTTGGCCACAAAAAAGGCGCTTTTACAGGGGCGGATCGAGACCGGGTGGGCCGCCTGCAACTCGCTAACGGCGGGACAATTTTTCTCGACGAAGTCGGTGAAATTCCCTTTGAACTACAGAGCAAGCTGTTACGGGCGTTACAGGAACAGGAATTTGAAGCCGTTGGCGACGAAAAAACCATTAAGGTCAATGTGCGGGTTGTCGCGGCAACCAATCGAGATTTGCTACAAGAGGTCAAGGCAGGCAACTTTCGCGAAGACTTGTATTATCGTTTAAGTGTATTTCCCATCCATATTCCGCCATTGAGAGAACGCTCCAGCGATATTCCCGAGTTGGCGCAGCATTTGTTGAAAAAGCTTTGTGACGACTTAGGTAAACCGGCGTTAAAAATCCGTCAATCTCACGCGGAACGCCTTTCCATGCATTCTTGGCCGGGGAATATTCGCGAACTAAAAAATGTTATTGAACGGGCCATCATATTGAGCGGAGGAGATTCGCTCAGACTGGATTTAGCCATGCCGGAAATGATTGCCGCAGTCGATTCGAACAAGGAAACTGAATCCTTAGACAATCCCGATCAAGAGGTTTTAACAGAAGAACAAATGAAGCTATTCGAGAAAAGGAATCTGCAACGGGCTCTAAAAATGAGCAACGGTAAGATTGCCGGTGCAAATGGCGCTGCCGCCAAGCTTGGCATCAAACCTTCGACCTTGACCTACCGGATGGAAAAATTAGGCATCGAGAGAGATTAGGCAATTGGCCAAGCATGTTAGGCAGCCTGCTCTCCAATTCCCTCCATTCAGCAACTAGCCGCTAAGCAATATTATGACTCAACAACCCCTTACCGATGCAGAAAACCTCCGGCTACGTTATGAGCTTATTTTAAACTCCATTGGTGAGGGAGTTTATGGCCTGGATAAGCAAGGGAAAACAACCTTTGTCAATCCGGCGGCGGAAGTCATGACCGGCTGGTCGGAAGAAGACCTGATTGGCGAAGTGGTACATCATTTTCACCACCACTCACATGCGGACGGCTCTTCTTACCCCGTTACCGATTGCCCGGTATATCGGACAATACGAGACGGCAGACAAAGGGAAGTCGACAACGAAGTTTTCTGGCGCAAGGACGGCACCAGCTTTCCGGTCGAATACATAGCAACCGGAATTAAAAGTGGCGCTGAAATTGTCGGTGCCGTGATCGTTTTCAAGGATATCTCAGAGCGAAAGCACGCAGAAAGTGCGCTAAAGACAGCGCTAAAAAAAGTAGAAGAGCTCAAGGAGAAACTGCAAGCCGATAACCGCTACCTAATGGATGAGATTGAATCTCAGCACGATTTTGCCCACATGGTCGGCAGCAGCCCGAAGTTCAAGCAACTGCTTACCCTGATAGAACAGGTCGCCCCTACCGACTCAACGGTTCTGATAGAGGGCGAAAGCGGCACGGGAAAGGAACTGATTGCCCGCGCGATTCACAGCGGCAGCCAACGCAAGGCTCGGCCGCTGGTGAAAGTGAACTGTGGCGCTATCTCCCCCAATTTGGTGGAAAGCGAGCTGTTCGGTCATGAAAAAGGCGCTTTCACCGGAGCCACCCAAAAACGCGTCGGCCGCTTTGAGTTAGCTGACGGTGGCACCATATTTCTCGACGAAGTCGGAGAACTCCCCCTGGATATTCAAGTTAAGCTACTGCGAGTGCTACAAGAAGGCGAATTTGAACGGGTCGGCAGCAGTAGCACCTTGCAAGTCGATGTGCGAATCATCGCAGCCACTAACCGCAACATCAGGGACAGGGTAGATCAGGGCCTTTTTCGCAGCGATTTGTTCTATCGGCTCAGCGTATTTCCAATTCAGGCAACGCCCCTAGGCCAGCGCAAAGAAGACATCCCTCTTTTGGTAGAACATTTTTTACAGCAGCTGAACCGAAGACTGGCAAAAAAATTCGAAAACGTCAGTCAAGAATCGTTGCGGCGCTTAACTCAATACGATTGGCCCGGCAATATCCGTGAGCTGCAAAATACGCTGGAAAGAGCAGCAATCGTTAGCCAACCCCCCATCCTGGAAGTGAGCTCTTTACCCGAATTATCCAATTCCCCACCGCCCCAATCCGAACGGATAGTAACCATGCGCGAGGCAGAGAAGCAGCACATTATAAAAGTGTTGAATGCTGTGAACTGGACCATTGCCGGTAAGGGTGGCGCTGCCGAGAAGTTGGATTTGCCTCCGAGTACCTTGCGTTCAAAAATGCAGCGGCTTGGCATCAAACGCTGAAAGCAAAAATTTTAAGCTAAGGGGGGGGCTTGCAAAACTCCCAGGCATGTATCCGCATGCCCCATGCGCACCATATCCATCTTAAAAACGGGAAAACGGTGAGCATGGCGCACTCTACGGCAGCAATCCGATTAGTTTTGTAAGAACCTCTAACTAGTACCAATAATTTGTGATAACGCGATATATCGTGTCGAAATATCGTCAAAAAACTATTCCTCTGACAAGCCGCCAAATATTTCCTATAAAAATCAGCAAGCTACAATGTCAACCACCAATGGCATATCGATTGCTGTAAGGGCGATAAAAGCGTTCAGAGCCCTAAATGCGAAGCCGGAAAGAGCAAACCGGCATTCCAGCCGCCCATTGTAGTAATTGACTGGCGTGTGGCTTCTGACCTTGACAGTTTATCAATCGAGGAAACTCTTCTATGAATGCCAAAATCCCATTGGTAGATATATCGGAAAGCACTGCTGATGCACCGGAAATCAAGGAACTGTACGAATCCAGGAAAAAGATCTACGTAAGAGAAATCAGCGGCTATTTTCAGCGTATCCGCCGAGTAACCCTGAGCTTATTACTGCTGATGTATTTTTCGTTCTGTTGGATAACCGTAGACGGCAGGCAGCTCGTGCTGTTCGATATCCAAGAAAGAAAGTTTCATCTGTTCGGCGCAACTTTCTGGCCTCAGGATTTTGCCCTACTGGCAATGGCATTAATTATCTCCGCCTTCGGATTGTTTTTTGTTACCTCATTATTCGGCAGGGTTTGGTGTGGATATAGCTGCCCTCAAACCGCTTGGTCACTCATGTTTATTTGGCTGGAGGAACGCTTTGAAGGAAGCCGGTTGCAGCGGATCAAACTCGACAAAGCCCCACTGGGCATGAACAAACTGCTCCGTAAAACTGGCAAGCACAGTAGCTGGCTGCTGATATCCCTGGCGACCGCAGTCACTTTTGTCGGGTACTTCTATCCCATTCGCGAACTTATGCCGGATCTGTTTACCGGTTCAATATCCAGCGGCTGGGCGATTTTCTGGATATGTTTTTTCACCCTGGCCACCTACGCAAATGCCGGCTGGCTCAGGGAACAGGTTTGCATCTATATGTGCCCCTATGCCCGGTTCCAATCAGTAATGTTCAATAAAAACACCCAGATTGTCGGGTATGACCAATCGCGGGGAGAACCCAGAGGTAACCGTTCCCGCATCAGCGCTAAAAAAGCAGAACCTGTAAATCTGCAACCGGCAAGATCCCAAGACAAGCAGCTCGGTGACTGCGTCGATTGTCAAATGTGTGTTCAGGTGTGCCCTACGGGCATAGACATACGGGACGGACTGCAATACGAGTGTATAGGCTGCGCCCTATGCATCGACGCCTGCGACAGCATAATGGAAAAGATGGACTATGCACCGGGGCTCATACGTTATGCCTCCGAAACCGAGTTTGAGAAGGGACGCCCGGAGAAGAAGTTTGATGCCAGAGCCAAAGGTTACGCCTTGGTCTTGGCGCTATCGCTCGTTTGTTTCAGCTGGATGATGATGCAACGTCCAATGATCGAATTTTCAGTCAGCAGAGACAGAGGCGGTTTATATCAACTAAATTCCATGGGTTTTGTGGAAAACTACTACACCCTGAAAATTGCCAACAAGCAGGAATCCGAACGCTACTTGGCGCTGAACCTCGGTGATTTCAATGGCACTTGGTCCAGCGCCGCGTTAAAGGACCGGAGTTCCCAATTCCGAATTGGTCCCGGCGAGTTACTGACACTTCCCGTGACGTTAACAATGAATCCAGATGACATTAAGAGCAACCATACCGACGTGGAGTTTACAATCACCACACCTAAGCAGCAGACAGTCGAGGCTTCAGCGCTTAGCCGTTTTCTGGGGCCGGTGAATCTGCCTTATTAATCCGGAGTAAAAGGAAAGAAGGTTGGTGCAACGCTGACATGGAAGTCAGCGAATTGATTAGAGTACCTATTAGTCAGTTCTCAGTGACTAACAGATTTTGAAAACACATTCATAACAACCACCCCGCTAATAATCAGCAACATCCCGATGACTGCCGCGAGATCCAGTTTTTGGTCAAAAACGATCAAACCGACAATGGTGATCAATACAATACCCAAGCCCGACCATATGGCGTAAGCGACGCCAACCGGAATTGTCTTTAGAACAAGTGACAAAAAATAAAAAGCGACTCCATAACCGATGACGACAACGACACTGGGCAGGAGCTTGGTAAATTCTTCCGATGCTTTTAGCGCCCCCGTTGCAATGACTTCAGCGACAATGGCAATTGCAAGATATAGGTATCCCATATAGTTCCTCCGAAACCTAGAAAACATATCACAGAGTATGCCTTGTATCTCGGGTGTTGTGCCCGACTTTCTAGTGCGGGAGCTGCCTTTCCTTATACCTGCAACTTGCGATCGATTGAGCGCATTTTTCGGATTTGAAGGTAAGCATGCTTCAAAGAAGGCTGATTTCCTGAATCAGGATAGGGAACTATTTAACGAAATACTAACGGCTGCGCAGGTGGCTGAGTGTCTAGCCGCGTTCAAATGATTGTCACCATCAGACAGGCGAGAGAGATCGGAACTTCATCCAGGATTATTCATTCAATTGGCTCGACGGTTTGCATTATGATCGATAAAAACGCCAGCGACGCCGAATTAATACTGTGCTAAACAATCGATATTAAGCGATACTCGTGGTCCGGAACGCTCATGTTAACCCGGCCTAATGCAGAACGAGGATTTTAGATAATGCCACGTGTTCTAGAGGATATTCTAGGTGAAAGGACTGATCACGCAGACGCACCGCCGCTTGCACAATGGTGGTCACTGCAAATGGACAAAAAGCATATATACCAAGATCTTATCGACCAATCCATCTATTGTGGCTATCACGCCCCCGGCGTAGCCTGGGCATTTCTGGCGGGATATCAACATGCCCTTCAGACCTTGTTCGGATCTCCGGATGGCAACAGCCTGGCAGCGCTTTGCACAACGGAAAAAGGCAGTTCCCACCCGGCCGCCATTCAAACCAAGATAGATACGATTAACGAATCTACGTCCACCGTGCATGGACAAAAAGATTTTGTCAGTTTCGCCGATATCGTGGACTATCTTTATGTTTCCTGTTCCCATGGACAAACAGACAACCAAAACCAGATTAAAGTGGTCGCCGTTCCGGTAAACCGCCAAGGCGTTCAGATCGACCTGTTACCGGATCTTCCTTTTGTGTCGGAAGCCAAACATGGCAGAGTGACATTAAATGAAGTTTCGGTATCTTCAACCGAGGTTATTACCGGTGACGGCTTCACCGACTTTGTTAAACCGTTCCGCTGGCACGAAGACCTGCATGTGCTGGCTGCCTTACTCGCCTACTTACTCTCTCTAAGCAGACGGTTTGACTGGGAGACCGCTTTTCAAGAACGATTACTAACCAAGCTCTACAACATCCAACAGCTTGCCAAAGAATCTGCCACCTCGCCGTTAAACCATCTCATTATTTCCGGCTTATGGACTGAGACCAGGCAGTTACTTGACCAGATGGAACAGCAGTGGCACAAGGTGGATGAGGTAATCAAAGCAGCCTGGCAACGAGACCGCAACCTGCTAAATGTTGCCAATAAGGTACGGTTAAAACGCACGGAACGCGCTTGGAACGAGATTAATCCAGGTTCTTAAAAGGAGCGAAATCAATCGATTAGAGCCATTCACTCCTAAATCCGGAGCCCTATTTGTCTAGCTCTTTACAAAAGCGCCCTATGTGAACTTTCAATCTTTGA
The DNA here is from genome assembly GCA_028280065.1 of Hahella sp. Lineage (GTDB taxonomy): Bacteria > Pseudomonadota > Gammaproteobacteria > Pseudomonadales > Oleiphilaceae > Hahella. The sequence goes on along the minus strand of JANQMN010000058.1, from coordinate 57,016 downwards.
ATTGAAGCTGTATGGTTTATTCAAGTCAATGAAAACAATCTATGCCGAATATTAATGTACTTGTCCGTTCCGCAGCGTTTATGAGTTGTTTCAAACCATGTATATGAATCTGTCCTCACAACAATAGCGTTAGGCTTTAAGCGAACAAGTTCCTTTCTTTTTGCATCAAGCAGTGCAGAAACGATTTTTTCGCTAGCAAACTGGCAATCACCATCCATTACATAGCCAATCATACAGCCATAAGGTAATTTCTCTGCATATTGTGCCGTCACATATCGGACCACCCCTTCTTCGATATATTTTCCTGCTTGCGACCCAGTTCGTTTTCCATCACTATTTACTGTATTAAGGCGCTTTGCTTCGTATGCGATGTATTTCTGATAGCTGTTATCAAGAAATAACACGATGTCGATAATCCCCTTGGTCGTAAAATCTCCTTGCTTATCTTCTTCTCTGAGCTTGAATTGAATATCAAGAAAACCCAAATTCCAGACATCCCTTTCTTTTCTGAGAACGTCGACAAGGCGCTCGGAAATTCTATCTTCGAGATCAGTCGAGGAAAGTCTGGAAACCACGATAGGCCATATTTTTTCTACACACTTCATCAACTCTTTGTCGACATCCTTAATGCTTTTGAGCCACAGGCTAGACTTTCCAATTGTCATGTTGTCTTCCTATTTCTGCTGACTCAACAAATCTGATGCAATAGCATCGGCATCAGCGAAAGCTGTTGATCTTAGCCAAAATCGTTTTTTTCGCGGTTTCACTATATAGAGGACATCGTCTATAAAAATTCGCAGATCGGGAATGAGTTGAAAATTTCCCGGTAAATTTTTTGGTAGTGAATGCCATATTTTGGCAAGAGCTTTATCAATATCTTGATCTTGATTACTTAAATATGCAGGTGATTTTTTATCGTCAACGAGACGAACTGCTAGAACGGCCAAATCCTTTGAAGCACCCTCCAAGGTGGATATTGCTCTGTATGGGGGGGCAATCCAGTTTTCCAGCGAATAGGATAAGGACTCGGCATAAATAGACCAATCATTTTCTGTAGTATCTATCCACAAACTTGGCGTTTTCTTTGAGTTAGCCCTTGGCTGCATGCTTGGAATAATATGATTAAGAGCATCCTCAATTAGAAAAATATCTGACTCGTTGAGTCCAAAGTAGTCATAGATGATTTTGTCAATTTTCGAATATAGCCAGGAGGCTTCTTCGATAAGTAGATCATCCTTCTTATCTAGCAGTCCATTCACCAATTCTACTGCTTTTGAAAAGGCTTCCATTGACTGTTTATTATCATTTAACTCGTTTGGTAGCGGGAAGGGAATTTCAAGCAATTGCTCTTGATGAACCTTATCACGCTCCATCCCGGTGTTAGAACTTTGATGAAACAAAAACCAAGCGACAAAAGAGCTGTTTAGCAGTAGAACCAGAAACTTTACTTCTTCCTCATCCTCCCGGGAAAATCTGATAGATTGAATGGAGTCTCTAAAACTAACATCTTGTTCGCTATAGCTGGCTCTAATACGCCCAATATCACGTTCGATTCCTTGGGGAATTAACACATGAGGAGCCTGAAAGCCAACTTCAAACCCTCTTCTGCGCACTAGGTTACTATGCCATGCCTTTTCTTCAATTTTTGGCATAACGAACGGCTGAAACAAACTGGTCGGTAAGTGCGGGATACGGGTAATTATTTTAGAGTTCGTGACTGTATAGTTACCATCTCCTAGCCGATCTTCTTGAACAGGCTGAAATCCTTGTCCAATGATCCATTTTCCTGCCGTTTCTGCACCTGCTTTTCTTGACTGCTGATAAGTGATCAATCTTCGTCCCAACTTCGGTAAACCGGTTAAGTATCGAAATAGCTTTTCGTCAGGCGATTGCATCCACATGCGCCGTTTCATAAGAAGCTGATCATTTATTGCCAAATCTATTGGTAACTTGCATTGATCCGCACTACTGAGTGACAACAATCTCTTGGTTTTCAAATTTAGATCAGTTTTTGGAACCCAGTAATCAAAGCTATAATTCTGATCTTTTCTGGTAGTTGGTTTGTATATTGCCAATGCCGTAGGTGCGTCCCCGTTTTCAAACAGTTGAAAACAGATATCTGCAAAATTGATTACTCGCTTTATCCTCGCGTTTTGCATCCACTGTCGACGAGTTTTAATAAAAGTGGGGCTATGATTTGTCAGCAGGCTAGTGGCCTTTAAAAGCAAAGCAACAACGCCATTCTTGCTTGCATTAGATAGAGCTTTCCATACAAACCCCCAAGCCAATTCTTTCGCAGGCATTTCGAACCCATGCTCTTTACACCATCTTTCCGCTGTTTTTTGTTCTCCTCGCCGGCTAACCCAAGGAGGGTTTCCAATGACCAGATCGTACTGATTGCTTTCGGTATCAATATCAAAGAAATCCACGGCTTTGAGGGTTTCACCATACAGTCTTGGTAATAGTCGCCCTTTCTTCATTAAGGCTAGTAATTCTGCCGGACGAGTATTTTCCAATAATGCAATGTAAAGAGAGAATGCAGCTACATGAATAGCTTCTTTTTTAATGTCAAACCCGTTAATTCGCTTCAAAATTGCTTTCAGGGCAGGCCATGTGGGGCGTTGGTTATTGTGTTGAGTACGCCATTCATCAATAGCTCTTTCAAACAGGCGAACAAGGAAAATTCCTGAGCCGCAGGATGGATCAACAAATTTCCCGTTCAGTTTCTGACCGATAGATAATTCCGACCATGCTTGTTCTGCTGTGAGATCTGCTAAAAACATAGGCGTGTAGAAAGCACCGGATTCACGCTTCGCTTGCGGGTCAAAACCGAGGAATCTGTCATAAACCGCACTTATTAAATCTATGGGGATATATTTAAAGTCGTAGGGCCAAAACTGAAATTGCCCTGAGCGTAGATCAATATTTCCTTCACGGAACTCGGAAAGGATTTCGATGTGCTTGTCTGTAATTTTTTCTGCGTCACCGTTTACATCAAAGGAGCACGGAGCAACAAACAAATCACCATTAAAATGTTCTTTTAAAAGCTTAAAGAGTTTATTGAACTTACTGACGCATCCATCCCTTAGAAGGGAGATAAGAGTATCTATATTTGAATTGCCAGTGCCTGCATAATAATAGTCGGCGTTTATTACCCCTTTATCTTCAAGGTAAGCAATAAACATGATTTGCATTAGTAAAGCTTGGGCTGACTCTAACTGTAAGCCACAGCCTACCAAACGTTGAACCGTAGCTTCGAGGTTTGATAAAAGGACTTGGTCAACCCGATATTTGGTATCGAATTTATCCTGATGTTCGCTTATGAACCTGCCTGACTCTATTCCCAGAACTAAGTCTTTTAATTCCAGAGCATCGTTTAGTAAACTAAAAACCTTTACCAACCTTTCTATTGGTGTTTGCTCTGATATTGGGAGTTGAGAAAGAGAATAGGCTCGTAACGTGTCGTTCGTAATTACGAATAAAAGTGTTGCCAACCCTTGGTTCCAAAGGGCTTTATGTACTTTATCAATTTCCTCTTGATCATGAGATTTTTGTACGAGAAACGCAATGCTAGGGACGCTGGAAATACAATGTATTGCCGCCAAACCTAATTCGTCGAAAGATTTGCGAATTACAGATGCGTGGGGAAGTCCGCTGAAATCGTCTCCTGATTGAATGAATTCAGGCGTTTTACGATCTTCTAATCGTAATGATTTTAACCATTTCGCCGAAATCATATTAATTCACTTTCAGCAAACCTAATTGCAACTGGATTTGCTGTTGAGATGATATGCCAAGAAACTTGTATACTTTCGCTTGAGCTGGTTGAAGATCCACAACAATCCCTTCCTGTGTAATGTCTTCGTTAACGACCCTGGTACATCTTCGATTCTTCACATTAACAAATATGAGAGAAGTTGAATGCATGTCTTGGGGCTGCCTAATAAATTTATAAAGAGATTCTGAGAAACCGGCGATGAAGGGTATACCAATACCCAAAGCTCCATGTAGGTGCTGGACAACGGCAAAGAATAGCAAGTCGCCAAAATCATAACGACTTGCTGACCGCTCTTTAGTTTCTCGATGAGAATATGGAGCCAGAGAATCAGTCCATGACCGTAATTGATGACGGCCAATATTCAAGGCTACACAGATATCTTTCGTTGTTATTTTTATACTTTCAGACATTCTGCTAAATTCTTAATACAAATCTGCGCTAATTATGGCACAGTTTTGCGACAAAATAGAACATGAAGTAGTTTATTTTGCGGAAGCAAAATGAAGCAGATTGGAATAGAACACTTTACGCAAGGCATATAGTGTTCAAAGTAGGCTTGAAAACTTGATTACGCAACCATCCGCTGATCAAAAGGTATCCGTTCATCCATGTTCAGTTCAAACATCCCGTAAGGGTGGATATTGCCATTGATGAGAGGCGTCAGAGCGCGATAGTCTTCCTGCCTAAACCGGTCATGCCAGCATTAAGCGGACAGCACCTCTTCGAACATCAATGTATTCACGTACACGACACTGCTCTGTAACAGGTGAAACACCAGAATGGATGATTCCTGTTCATGGGTGGTATTGATCGCAACTTCACCAGTATCGTCAGTTAGGCGTTAATCACACTCAAGATAAACAGGCTTCACGCTTCTGCAAAAACCCGGTGATTCTGCACGTTTAGCTGTTTCTATCCTGGAGTATGGAAAAGTGTCGTGCACCAAATGACCCATTGGTGCACGATGAACTGGCTCTGGTTTAACCGAGAGACCCACTACTTATTCACTGCTAAAAGTAACCTGCAACTGCTCACCTTGAATGGCAAAACTAGGCGTCAGATTATCCACGTCGCCGCTCTTGAACTGCCACTCTTTATAGTCGCCAAGGTTCTGCGCCGTCAGCACGGTGTAGGCGGTCCCCGCCACAACATTGCCGTAAAAATCGAACCACAAATACTCCGAGTTTAGCGTCAACTTGTCAGAGACATTTAAACTGGTGACGTTGTCGCCGAGCTGCATGACAACTGCGCCTTCAGTGGTCTCAAGGGAACCGATGGTGAGTTCTCCGTCGTGTCCGCTCAATTCCAGTCTGGCATTGCCATAGAGTTTGATGGTAGCCGAATCTCCCCTGGATGCATCTTTGAAGGTTATTTCACCGCCCTCTCCCTCATTCGTTCCGCCATATGCAACCAACAGTGCGCTGTCCGCTCTTGTGGTATTGGCGAATGTGGTGTTGCCACCATAGGCGCCTTTGATCGTAGCGCCATGATTATAGATGGTGCAGTTTCCTGCCCTGGGAATATTGTCTGTGCGGCAGGGTTTGCCTTCGGGCACATCGAACACGGCAAATTCCGTGTAGCCTCCCGGTGCGCCTGACGCTTTTCCGGGAAAGTTGTTAATTACCGCATTCGCCGCCGTGGGGAAGTATTCATAGTCAGATTTGTACGTACTAGAGATATAGGTATGCCCGGCACTGGATCTTTTGGAATCTTCCACTTCACTGCCGTAATTTGTAATCGTGGCATTTTCCGCCGTGGGGGAACCGTAAACCGAGCTGAAGGAAACATGCCCGCCACCGCATTGTGCACTTTTTTGCGCGCCAAAATTAAAATAATGGCCGGATTCGGCAGAGGTTCCGGTGGGTTGCCCCGGCTTGACATCTTGCGGTGGCACATTCGGCCAGTTGTTGTTAAAGCTCGTCACCCCGCCATTGGCATTGTCGACGGTGGCCGCATAATTGAAGTAGTAACCCGTGCCACCTGTGGCGATGGTATCGAAGGCAACATCTCCGCCGTTGGCCCCTTGGTGTTTACCGTTGACTTCACCATAGTTAGTGCCGCCATAGTTGTAGAACCGTCCATTACTGGCGGTACTGCTGTCATAGAACTGGGTATTGCCCCCGTCACCACCGGGCACTGTTCCGCCCTGGTTGGTAAATATCGCGTTAGCAGCCGTCGAATCATTATGGAATACAACGTTGCCAAAGGTATCGCCATCGGTACCTAAGGAACCGTAGATAATAAAGGTCGCACCCGCGGCGCTGCTGTAGTCGCTGAAACTGATTTCCCCGCCAACGGTACTGCCTTGCGCCGGTGGGATTCCGGCACCCGTCCACGCGGTGTAGGTCGCGGTTCCGGCGCTTGATTCATCGCAAAACCGAATCACGCCTCCGCCATAATCAGACTCCGTCGCAGGTCCGGCCGTATAATATACATCTCTACCGCCTCCCGAGGCCTTGTTAGTGAAATTGAGTTGCGATTGCTTGTAACCGCTAGTCGAACAAGCCACCACAAAGTGCTGATGATTGCGGGAGTTATTCGCCACTCCGGCACCGGTAAGGGTAAGCAACGGTGCGCTGGAAGCACCGAAGTGAAAGGTATAGGCCGGTGCGTCGGTTTCAAACTCAATCTTCTCAACGTTGGCATTGTCACTCGCCAAGAAACTAATGTCGTTTTGCGTCGACTTGCCGAAAATGGCGGTATTCTGCGGTACTTCTCCGACAACCCAGTTGTCTGAAGAATTCCACTCGCCTGTCGGCGCATCGTTTTTCCATGCTGATGTTGTCACAAGTGTCTCCTCCGGTACTAAGATTTCCCCTTCACGCATGGGGACAGTGTTAAAGGGTGTAGGGTTAAATACAGGTAAATCAGCCCCCCAAGGCTCGGGACAGGGTATCGCGCCCTCTTTCGGCCAATCGACTAATCCTGGGGTGGCCCAATCTTTGTTAAATGTGTCGACAAACAGGTCAGTGTCTTTCTGCCCCTGCAACTGAATGCCCAATTCCCGGTTAAAGTCCAACGAATTACCCGAGAAATTTTCCGAACCCATAAAGGCCAACGCATCCGGTGTGCCGCCGTCGGCAACGAGCACCTTGGCATGGATGTACATAAAATCGTTGGTCGCGGGGAACAGTCTTAACTGGCCGCCCGCTTGGGTAAAGGTAGAATAAGTACCGGCAGACTCATATTGCCAACTGTTGTTGTCGTTATTATCAATCCAAACATTGCCGGTCAAAATAAAGCGAATTTCCACGCCTCTTTTTAATGCCGCAAGCAACTTATTTAAGATGCCATCATCGTCAAACTCTTCGTTGTAAATAATCAGCGTCTTTTTGGCTTGGTCAATCAGATCGTAGTGGACCTGACGGGCATTCCCTTCAACGGTGGCGCATTTCAAATTCGCATATTCGAAACTGGGATAAACGCCACCATTGGGGTAGTAATCCAGTAAGCCGGTAGTGCCGTTGCTCCATACCAAACCGTCGGTTGAATCCTTGAGATCATTCGTGACATTTGCAGGAGCACAGCCAAAATCCGATTCAAACACAGCGGCGATTTTCGCGACTAACTCGGGGTCGCTAATTTGCGCGCCAAAATCCCTTAATTTAAAACCGGCATCGGGATGCTCTTCTCCCCAAAAGGCCCAGGGCAAGGGGCTGACTTTCCCCTTGCTGTCCCCACTGTTCGACACCATCCAGGCATAAGGAACCGCATTGAGCGTTAATACCAGTGCCTTGGCACCTTCAGTATTAGGCTCGCCGTTTTTAAACGCATCGATAATGATGGTTTTTTGATGGGTAATGCTGAAGTTATTTGAAGCCCAGTGGAACTGCAGTGACCCGTTTCCGGCAGCGCCTTTCAGCTCTCTTATAACCTGATAGACCTGGTTATATCGAGGATTCGCCGGATCGCCTCCGGCAAAGAACTGCCCGTTAAACATGATGCGAATAGCCACCCCATTCGCCTTGGCCGTTTTAAGGTTCGCCATCATCTGCGGACCGCCGATTTCCCACATCGGGATATCGACGGAATATTTGGCATTGCAAATGGCTTCGGCAATGACAGCCCCGTTGTTATCCGGTTCTGCCCATAGCTTATCCGGCGTTACTGCCGGCCACTTTGTGTTTGAATCATTCATAACTGTTTTTCCCTGCCAACCGAATCTTCTAAGTCGTGTCTTTTAAGACACAGTGACGGGGTCATTCAATATAGCGAACACCCCCTGTATCGCAGTTTTTATTAATCCGGAACAAGTATAGGGCAGCATTGGAAATTTGCAGCGGTACTAGCGATGGCCGTGCCTTAAAGCCCAGCAGTTTATTGTTGAATTAAACCCTGATGTACGCATGGGCAGACATATATCAGCGTATGTTTTAGCGAGATAAAGGTAGCTCTGATCGCTCGCCAACTTGTATGATTTTGCGCAGCGTCAGTAGGTCCATAGTAATAATTCTCGGAAAAGACTTTTCGTGAATCAGCCGTAAGAGACCTAATGCGTAGTATCAAAACCTCAGTTGATCCAACCAACCTTATTGCATCTGGTCGATATGATGGGTATATGGGAAAACTATCCAGAAAAGCTGGCTAAAAGCCAGCTTAGCTAAAGAACTTTGAGTAACCACCAACAAATGAGGCTAAACACTAAAACGCCAAAAATATTTGCTATCAGAAGCCAAAACTTGTCCATCCAAATATCCTCCCATCGGCCCTTAACCAAAGACCGATGGCTTAGTCGCTGCAACTGGCTGCTACTCGTTGTAGAAAGCGGCGTCTGCGCGCATTCCCAGTTGGGTTAAGGCTTCAGTTATCCCTTGGGAAGCATGGCTATCACTCCCTAACTCCAAATCAGCAGCATTAGTCACAACAAACAAGGCGGTGTTGCGCTCTGCATTGATAGTTACCCAGCAGTACCATATGGTGTTACTACCATTGTGGTGGATAAGCTGATTGCCGAGGTTCCAGCCAAGTCCATAGTTGTTGTCCGACATCGAGGTGTAGAGTTTGCGCATTGTCTCATTCGTTGGAAAACCGGCAACCTGTTCATTGCGGAGTGCCTTCAGGTGAACCGACATATAGGCTGCCATATCATCTAGCGTGCTATGTACGGTACCGGCTGGACCGATAACAGCGGGACTATCGGCAACAGCCTCAACCGTGGGATCAACCGCCTCCCAACCGGAGGCTGAAATTGTATGCCCGACCGGCTGGGTAAGTTGCCCTAATGTGTCCGGTGCGCCAAAGCCGGAGTTGGTCATGTTTGCCGCGTCGAATAAGTGATTTCTTAATAGGTTTTCCCAGGACTCTCCCGTCAAACGTTCCAACATGGCGCCAGCCACTACATATCCGACATTGTTGTAAATATATTCGCCGCGTTCAGTTGAGGATTCCATCAGCAACGCATTTGCAGTGTATTCCTCCCGCTGCAGGCGAATATCACGGGTATCGAAGAAATAATCGTCATAACCTGGTACCGCCGTCGATGAATGAGGTAGTCCGGAAGTGTGCGAAAGCAGCTCGTCCAATCGGACATCTTCATATTCCGGCCGCATAGAGCCGATTAGGTCCGGAAATACCTCGGCGATGGTGATATCCCACCGCACGGCGCTGTGATTCTCCACTAGCATAGCGGCGAGTATGGATGTCATTGATTTAGTGACGGAACCGATGTGCCAAAGATCATCGACGGAGACTGAGACTCCCGTATTTTTTGCCCGTTCACCCATAGCGCTTTTTTCCACTATCTCGCCATCATGGACGGTAATAGCAGCCAGGGCGGGAAGCCCATGCTCGGCTCGAATAAACTCCATAATTCCATCAAGATTGCCATCGCCGGCAACACCTGTGGCAGGAACTTCAGCATCATCCGGAAGTTCGGATACCGAATTGTTGGAACAGCCTGAAACCGTGATTACTAAGAGAACGATTAGAAACAGGGCGCCCAGTAGATCTTGAAGTGTACTTAAATTCTTTTGCATGATTGCTACCTCATTGGTTGATTTGCCCGAAGTATGCGGTAGCAAAGGGATTCCGGCGTCCGTGCCTGTAAGAAAGAACTAATTTGGCGCTAAAACCGCCTCTTTTTTGTATTGACTAGGAGTCATGCCCGTATGTTTCTTAAACGCCGTGTAAAAAGCAGTTTTTGAATTGAAGCCAGATTCGTGGGCAATCCCGAGAATGCCTAAAGTTTGCTTATTAGGATCGAGCAAATGCTGCTTTGCAACCTCCACCCGGTAACCGTTTACATAATCAAAAAAATTCTTGCCTGCCTGCTCATTAATCACCTGAGAGAGGTAATTGGAGGAAATCCCCATCTGGTCAGCGAGTCGGGTCAAAGTAAGCTTGTTATCCAGAAAAGGACTTGCGTTTTTCATATGCGCTTCCAACTCGGTTTTCAGCGCTTGTCCAAGTTTGCTATCGAGAGCTGATTTTTTATATTTTTTCGTTTGCTCTGAAGGTTCAGCAGATTCCTCACCGGGTTCATTCTCATCCTGGCTATTCGAAGACAGTTCGGCCTGGTGGCTTTTCTCGACAGATGGCGTCGAAGAATTTGAAAAGACAGGACCCTTGCCACTACTTTCCTGATCAGATGCCCTTTGGGATGCAAAGATTAATGGTTGCCGAAGACCGAGATAGCCCATGGAGTAGATCAGTATTACGGTAAGAATGTCGACCGAGTCGCCCAAAAACTCCCCCACTCCCAGCAGGGGACCTACAAATAGTTCAATAAGGTAAAGGAGATAGAGTGCCCCCAAACCCAAGAGCAGGTTTCTGAGCCAACGTAAACTAATTCGTTCAATATCAGAAAACTCCGTTTTAATACTTTTGTTATGCCTTATCAGGCAATAAATAGCCGTACCAAGATAAAGAAAAATCTGCAGAACAGAGATCATGACGATAAGTATCTGGATGATGTGGATAACCACCAACCAGGCGTCTTGATCAGTAATTTCTCCCTCTAAAAGTGCTAATTTCTGATCAGCATCCAGCATCCAATAGGGAGCTAACATCAGTAGGCTGATTAAAAATGGCAGAAAATGGCGCCAGGCGTGCTCGACAGATTTGTTTTGGGGAGAAGTCAGATTGACCACATACAAGTAAATTAATGGGCCATATAGCAGATCAATGCTCTGATAGAAATACTGCAGGTCGGGAATCTTGACAAGATAGCCGGATAGCTCAAGAAACTCATAGCCTAGTTCTACAGAAAATACGGTTGTCACAAATGCCAGCCAACGATGGGCAATGACACTTCCCGACTTCGAGTTCAGTATTGCCAACGCTAAAAAGAAACCCTGGGCAGCGCCGAGCAGCAGGATGGCGGCAAAAAGATCGATAGAATGTCCCATGAAGTGAAACGGGGTTATGTAGTTCAATATCTGTGGTTTGGCGAGTAATTCTTACTGAGAAAGGGCAAATGTCAAATGGGTAGCGGCTAAAAACTTCATGCCGGGCGTGTCTTTTTCCGGTTCTTTCTTCTACTGTTGTCAATGTGTATACAGCAGACACCGGCAAGCAAACGAGTAGCGAATTGAATCATGCCTGCTCTCAGAAAGAACGATCCTCTAGAAATGTTGGCTGAGCAAAATGAACATCGGTCGTGGGCTGATTTTGGTACGACAAAACCCCAACACCCACTTCTGAAGCGCTACATTTCAGGTTATACCTATTCAATTGGTTGTCTGAAAGAGCAAAACGCCAAGCTGATTACCCGAGCCTACCCCACTGTGATGACGCAGATCTATTTTGAATTCCACGGAGGCTTGAGTGAAATTCGGGGACAGGATCACGGCTTTGGCAAGAGAATTAAAAAAGCCTCGTGGAATGGGCCGACTGCAAGTCAAGAAAACCAAAACGTTGTGATCGAAAAACGCACCTACATCAAACAAGGTTTAGGAGACTGGTTCGACATCTATCAGATTGCAAGCGAGAAACCGAGCAGACCTATAAAAAACCTAAAGGTCGACCTTTTCCCGATGGCCATCTACGAGCTATTCAACTACTCCGCAAAGGAGCTAGATGGCGAAGACCTTCAACTCGCGGACTTGCTTGGCCAAGCGACAACAAGCCTAATGTTGGAGGAGATGGAAGCAGCTAATAGCGGAAAGCGCCTGATACAGATCGTGGAAAGCTATTTTCTAGCGCACCTGCGCAATCAGATCAAACATCGCCAATTAGAGGTCGTGGATTTCCAACTTGCAGACAAGCGCAACTTATACTGGACAAAAACCAAAGGATTCACGCCCCCTCTTCCAAAAATGCATGAGAGCCTGACTCAACAGGCAAAAAGCTTCAACAAAAGCGGACGGTGGCTGCAAAAACGCTACTCTGAAGTGTATGGAATGTCCTTCAAACAGATTCAAAGTAATCTCAGGTTTCATCGCGCCCACCGGGAACTATGGCAGACGATGTCAACACGCCAGCCGATCAGCCTCACCGAGCTTGCATACCGCAGTGGCTACTTCGATCAAGCGCACTTTATTAAAGATTTCAAACTTTATACTGGAATGACGCCAGGGCAGTACCTGAAAACTAACTTTGATCTTCAGAGCCAATATTTATGGTACTGGTAAATAAGCATACTAATCCCATTTAGCCGGAGTTGTCACAGATTTCTTATTAAATGACCAAGAATAGGCACCAGCAAAAGAGAGTAAAAAGGAGGAACCCTAATATGCTTACTATTAAGAGCCAAAAACCATCCATTCGCCCCCCTAACATCTGACCGGCTGTTGAGGATCACTTCGTTGCTTGTAGCTCGGAAGTTACTATGACCGGCAAATCAAACTTTCGGCTTATGTTAAAACTCTACGATTTAACCGTTTGCTATTTACCTGGGTATTAAGATTTGCAAATACCGGCCACTGATGACCAACAATCACCAAGGTAAACCCGACTAGGACGATAGTTTGGATGCATTTTGTTTGTTGAGTCATGCTCAGCATTTCTTGGGAAAGATTAACGACTAAGTGAAATAGTATCGCCGCAAGAATACTCCGCTGGTTGATGTGACAAACCCAACTGACAATCACGCCCAATACCGCTGTACTGATATAGAAATTAACTGCATACCAAGCGCTTTGCCGATAAATTTCGTACTGATAGGAGTGATTTACCCAAAGAAGCGGCAAATGCCACAAAGACCAGATCACTCCGAAAACGATAGATGCCTTTAGAAAACTCCGTCCCTTCTCAAGACTCTCAAAGCCATATCCCCGCCAGCCCAGTTCTTCAAAAACCGCTGCGAGAAACAGTAGCCCCAATACCGGCACAAAACCGGTGCTGAAGGAAAAATGCTCGGAAAAATGAAACTGCTCTGCTGATCCACCAAACATCAGTGATAGGAAAATTGCCGTGATTACGGACAAAGGCATTGTCGCCAAGGTGAGAAAAAAGGCTTTGGGTTGAATTCGACGTAAACTCACTAGCCGGTTAACAAAGTCCTGCTTCATTCCGGAGCCCGGCTGTCGCCAGATAAATCCCGAGGCAAGAATGGCCGGCATCATTAGCCCCAGCAACATGGGCAAAATATAGTAATCTTCCCACTGATGATTAAAGCTAAGGACACCCCCGATGCTCCAACATATAAATGTGCCGCAAAATACCGCCAGGAAATAGCGTTTCCCTTGATAGTTAAACTCGCTATTCATCTTCTGCACTCTCTAAATTCGACAAAGTAATCTCGTTTCGCACTTCGACTGGTGGTTTCTAATCTCAAAATTGGTAAAAAACAGCAGCATGGGCTGACCATTGACCTCGCCTGGCCGTCACCGGACTGTCGTTAATCGCATCTGAGGCCCAAAGATACTCGGCGCTGAAGGATAAACTGATACTTTCATCGACACGCTTATGGGCATTCGCTCCTACAAAAATCTCAAAATTGTCACCCGCCACATATTCCGCCCGCGTAGCGGTGGACTCGTCAGGATTCACACCGAAGTAATAATCAGTTTTCTTACTACTCCAGTACTCTGAACCTGTGTACAAACTGACTGCATAGGAATCCGCTACCCAGACAGCACGCTCATAATCGAGTCGGCCTGAAAAGCCGTCGTGACTACTCGATACATCCTGCATTAACTTGGCTCTCGCTTGGCCACCCAAGACACTTGCTTCATAGACAAATCCGGCCTCCCAAGCCGCATCACGGTCAGCCATGCCTCCCAGTTCATCGCTGTCGTCATTGGTGTAGCCGTCAAAAGTGCGGCGCAACTCAAGCGCTAAACTCTGCACCTTATCCTGCTGAAAAAATTTATATCCAACTTCAGTCCCCTTCAGATAAAAACGGTCATATTCGGCTATTAACAAAGGCAGTACATTTTGTTCATTCTCCACGCCTTTGTAGAAACTATTATTTACAGCGGCCACCAATCCTGCCTGAATGTTGGATTCCGCGACTGACAGCCCACTAAGCGTCAGACCGATCAAACCGATTAGACCGGTAGAGAAAGTCATTCTTTGTTTCATCTGCTTTTCCCCTGGTTGTTCACAAGATGAAGAAAGAATACGGCCTTAGTAGCTTCAGAAATTGTAAAAATGCGAACAGGTAAGGAGCTGGTTCTGCCTTACGTATTCGAGGAAATCTGATAAATGCAGGTGGTAGGGTCGGCCCTTAACGCGCCACAGTAAGAGGGTTGGGACTCTCAGTTCCCGTGTCTTTGATTTTACCGGGTTACTTGGTCAGAAGGCCGTAAATAGCGGTCCAGTATCCGATCAAACTCCCCTGACGATTTTAGATGATGGAGGCTTCGATTAAATAGTTCGACAAATTCCGGACGTATGGATTTTTTACTGAACATCACATAAACCGGGTTTTCGAAAACGGTCAGAATATTTCTTACTTCGCCCGTTTGATTGGTTTTTCGAAGCTCGGCATAGGCACTTACCGGATCAGCCAGAATCCCGTCAACCCGATCCTTCAATAGCATCTTATAAAGCTGTTTACTGCTGGTGACTTCAATAACGTTCTTACTAAAAACCGGCCTTGTCATTACCTTTTTAAAATCCTCGCCATAGTAATAACCGATAGTAACTCCCAGCCGAAACTTTAACGCCTCCAAATCGGCAAGATTCGTTATCTCGAACTTATCCGCATTTGTCTGGCGAACTAACAAATGCACTGTTTCATTTCGAACAGGTTCGGAAAACCAGGCATACTTGGCGCGTTCTTCGATAAATGAAGCGCCGGCAGCCAATCCTACAAAGCCTTTTTCCAGCAGGTTTAAATGCCGTTTCCAGGGAATTTCTTCAAACACCAAATGGCACTTCATATGGGAAAAGACAGCTCGCACCAACTCGATATCCAGCCCGGCCAAGGACCCGTCGGCATTCTGATACTGGTAGGGTTTCCATTCCTCCCAGCCAAGGGTGACGCCTCTTTCGCACAAGTTGGCATGGATGTGTGTCGATACAGCAAGGCCAAAAAGGAATAATGCAAACGCGGTCAGGCAAGATTTGATAATTTTCATATCAGGCAGCCATAAGGCTTGTTTCTTCGTTAAAGCTTAAGACAATCATCTGCATCTGTGAATTTTCACAACGCGAAAAAACGCATAGAATCGCAAACGAGCTTCTGTTCCGATTGCCTGTAGGAAAGATTTTTACGGTCGCATGGCGGTGTATATTTTACTTAAAATACGCCTTTTAAATCTTCCAACTTACTTAGAGAAAAGTTTGACTCAATCCAACTACCATCATGGTGACCTCAAGGCTGCCCTAATCGCTGCCGCAGAGAAGATATTGAAAGAAAAAGGCATTGAAGCCTTATCGTTAAGAACGATTGCGGCGGAAGTGGGCGTAAGCCACATGGCGCCCTATGCCCACTTCAAAAACAAAAGCGAGCTTTTCCAATCGATTGCGGCTGCGGGATACAATGCAATGGCAGACCGGATGAAAGAAGTTGGCGAAGACCTTTCCCCACCACAACGCATACTCGCCTACGGAACAGCCTATATAGAATTTGCCCTGGCGAATGCCCCCTTATACCGGCTGATGCTCTCACAAACGCAGTTTACCGGCCCGGAAAAAGCAGAAAAAGCGGCACACTTGTCGAATGAAGTAAAGGAGTCCAGCAAACGCCCCTTTGACATGCTTGAAGCGGAGTTCGGCAAGTTTATCGACGACAACTCCATGCGCAGAATACGAGCCCAGGGCGCTTGGTCACTCGTACACGGCATGGCTGCGCTAATCATTGATGGCCACCTGGCCGTACCCAAAGGAATGACAATAAAGTCATTCCTAGCCAACGCTTCAATGCAGATGCCTCACTAAGTCATATAACTCAATACATTATTTCAATGTCTTCGGTTGGAAAAGCAACACAAGCATGCACCCAGCCAAACTCCTTGTCCGATTTGCGGAGTTTTGCCTCGGGTGGATTAAACACGGCTCCTTCCACCACTTTACAGCGGCACAGACTGCATT
The DNA here is from genome assembly GCA_028280065.1 of Hahella sp. Taxonomy (GTDB): domain Bacteria; phylum Pseudomonadota; class Gammaproteobacteria; order Pseudomonadales; family Oleiphilaceae; genus Hahella. Next base: position 40,818 of record JANQMN010000058.1, on the reverse strand, counting down.
CACCGGAACGGCAGGCGTTCTCCATTGTTAATCCATTACGCTCCATACTATTTAATAGGGGCTCGCCTACTTTCGCTTTGAATTGTTTTTTGCCACGCACGGTAACCGTGACTTCTTGTGCTACTTCCAGTTTATTCGGCCAATCTTCCAGTTCGGAAACATTTTTCGGAGGACCATTACATTCGATGCGAATCCGCTTGTCTTCAACACCGAGCGCTTTTAACTGCGCGCGGCAGAACTCGTTGAAGGGTGTTGGTCCGCAAACATAAAATGTTTTACCCCTGATATCTCCAATCTGTTGCTGGATGAGATCCTTACTCAGATGGCCAGCGAGTCCTTGATAGTTTTCTGTCGGGCGGGAGATTACCTCGGTTAATGTAAACTGATCGAACTTATTAGCAAGTTCCCGGAATTCCCGTTGAAAGATCACATCGTCTTCGTAACTATTTCCATAGATAAGATGGTAGTGGATGGAGGGGTGCTGATTTAGTGCGCTCAGGATCATGCTTCTTGCCGGGGCTCCTCCGGAACCGCCTGCGAGAAAAACTAAATCATTGCCATGAAACAACGGATTGTGGCAGAAAGTCCCCATCGGACTGGTAGCCGTGAAGTCCATTCCGACCTGAAACTCTCGAAGCATATATCCCGAGACAAAGCCATTCTTAACGATCTTCACTGTCAGATCGTAATAATCCCGTTGGGTCGGACAAGATGAAATTGCATAAGGCCGGGCCGTTTCCACACCATTAATGTTCACAAACAGGTTGATGTACTGGCCCGCTTGAAACGGCGGCAAATTTCCTTTTTGACCAACAAACCGAAAGGTCTTCGTCGAGGCAGTGTCTTCAAAGATCTGAATCAATTTTAAGTGGAGTCGCTTGGGGTGCAGCTTGGCAATTTCCGCGGATACCTTGCCTTTGTATTCTGACTTATCCGTCCCCGTGGCATGCCGTCCATTTTTCCGGGCCACACCCTCCTCATAGCCAGCAACCAATTTCAGGATATTCTTTTTACCTGCAGGTTGGGTAAACGAATTAGACATGGGCGGCCTCCAATTTGGTTGATTGTGCTTGCATCAATTGCTTCGCGGTTGAGATTTCTTTAAGCGCACGTCTGGCAGTAGACGCGCCGAGCATATAGGTAGGTTGAAAGCCGCCCATTCCGTTCCAGCTTCCGGCTAGATGCAACCCGGAGACGCTGTCATATCGGTCGCGATACAGTTTGGAGTCTTCCGGATTTTGCTGAAACCCATAAATTGCACCTTCGGGAGTGTTCAGATAGCGCATCATGGTAAGTGGTGTTGCCACTTCGACTTCTTCGATATGATCCCTTAAGCCGGGGAATACCCGCTCGGCTTGATCAAACAGGTGTCCGGCGAACTCGTATTTCCTTTGCGTGTAGTCCTTGGGATTGACTCCTTCCCAGACTTTTCCATACTGCAGGCAAAGCAAGGAAACCTGGGTTTTACCCGGCGGTGCAAAATCAGGATCGTCGACGTTATAACAGGTCAGCATTGTCGCCACCGGAGGATTCATGGTGCCCATGGTTGCATGCATCAATTCTTCATCCTGGGTGGTGGAAATAAATGTCGATGCGTTCCTGATTCCCAATTCCGCCGGTGTGCAATCCAGTCCGAGATAGATACAAAATGCCGAGGTGCCAACTTCTCTGGATTTAAAGTCTTCTGCAACTTCTTTTGGTAAGGTAGGTGAATCCAGCAAGTCGCAGTAAGTTATGATCGAGCTGGCATTTGACACCACAGAAACGCAACTGTATTCCTCGCCGTATTCTGTGCGAACACCAGCGATCCGGCGCTTTTCCCCGGCGGGTTCAGTAATGATTTTCTCGACGGCACAGTTAAAGCGCACCTCCCCTCCTGCTTCGAGGAACGACTCCAATAGTGCATTGGAAAGCGCTTGGGAACCGCCCTTGATATGCCAGGGTTTAAAGGCTGCGTAACAGTAAAGCATGATAGCCAAATCCGAAAACGCGAATTGCGATGGCGGCAATCCTAAATAGCACCAATAAGCTGCCAAAACCGTTTTGAGTTGTTCACTCTCAAAGTATTCATCCAGCACCGATTTGGCATCTTTCAGACCATATTGGATAAAATGCGGGCAACCATTTTTCAACATTATTTCATTGCCATTTTTTCGCGCCTCGGGCACCCCGACAAAGCTTTCGATGGAGATTTTTTCGCATAGGGTCATAAACCTCTCAATAGCTTCCGATTCGTCAGGTGCAATCTCAGCCAGAGTTTTCTTAATCCCATTCCAGCTTGCCGGGAGGGTTACATCAAAATCATCGAGCACCACCATCCGATAAAGTTCCGCTTCCTGGACGAATTCGACCTTGTCCATCACTCCCAGATCCTGGAAGACTTTCCGCATAATGAAGGGCTTTGCTTCCGTACCTAAACCGCTTAGCTGATGTAACGCGACTTCAAATTCAAAATCCCCCCGGACAAAGGAAGTAGCACACCCTCCGGGAATGTTATGCCTTTCGAGTAGCAGGGTCTTAGCCCCGCCACGCTGCAGGGCAACTGCAGCGGTCAAACCGCCGTTACCCGCGCCAATCACGATTGCGTCAAAGTCATGCATGCTTTTCTCCGGTTTGCGCTGTTTGGTTGAAGGAGGTCATCAATCTTTACATCGTAAATATGCTACAGATCGATATTTACATTGTAAAGATTTAAATTATGCAAATAGGAAAGTCGTACCTGTGCGGTACTTATCGATAAAACAGGCGGGGCAATTAGAGGTTGTGGCAATCAGGGATATTCGCGATATCCAGGGGGCAAGGCGATAGAGCCGCGCCATTTAGGATAGTCAGAATAATTCAGCCGTTAAAGCCGGAGTTCGTTAGACTCGCGACAGGCTGTGCTTTACCGGCTAATCCTGACTATTCCCTTCCCTGAAACCAAGCATTCCCGCAACCGACATTAGATAAAATTCAAGTGCGACTGCTTGAAGAACTCTTCCATGCCATTTTCAAATTTTGGTTGATCTACTTCCGGTTGAAAACTATCACCCAAGATGTCAACGCTGGTCCTAAAATCAAAAAGCGTCAGGAATCCGGCGACATTTCCTTTCAGCATCATCAGCGTCAGGCTGTTTTCCAGCCGCTTCGATACTTTGTCGGCAACAGATTCGTGCTCTATCAGGAGTTTTCCGGAAGTTGCCAAATGCTTGCGTAGGCCGGATAGCCGGGCTTGATAACGCAAACTTCCGACAGCCAAGGTGAGTAGCAGTATTGCTATTGCGGTGGGTATATCAGCGATCATATCTATACTCCAATCAATTTAGTAATCCAAGACATCGCCTTAAATTAAGAACAGCTTGATTTTTGTTTTGATTTGACTTGCTGAATCTCTTTAAGCTCTGTTTTTCCCCTCTCGTATCAAATCTTAAATTCAAATTACGCAGAAATTTTAGAGCAATAAACCTAAAAACCTCAATGTCAATTCGACGTTACGGTAATTACCTAGAAATCGCCTGAGTATTTATATTTAGTCAAAATTCATACCCATCCAGTAAAAGACGCTGGTAATCAGACATTACCGTTAGTTTCGCCTTGATGTTGTTTGCGGATATTTTCCACAAGAAAATCAACCAGCAATTGCACTCGCCGAAGTCGATATCGTCCGGGCGGAAAAAGGATATTGCAGGGTTTAACCGGCTCCAGCCATTCCGGCATCAACACCACCAAGTCGCCCTTTGCGATCGGAACATCAACATAGAGTGACGGCAAATGAGCTATACCTAAGCCATTGATCGCCGCCTGACGCATTACATACCCATTGCCGCAGTGAAACCGGCCTTGGGGCGTATAAATAATGGATTCATCTTGGCAGCGAAACGGCCATTGTTTAACGGTTCCCGTTATCAGACGATGCCTGTCCAGGTCGTTCGGATGAATAGGTTTCCCATATCGCGCCAGGTACTCGGGACTGGCGATCAACGTGGGTCGATAGCGGATTAGCTCGCGTGCCACCAGTGTAGAATCCGGCAATTTTCCAAATCGAATCGCAATATCGTAAGCGCCTTGCAGAAGATCGACTTGCTGTGAACTGAAATCCAGGTCGACTTCCACGCCTGGATACAACGCCATGAACTTTATGATAGACGGAGCAACGTATTCCTCGCCAAAAATACCACCCAAGGAAGCTATTCGGATTTTGCCGCTCAGGGTGCTTTTTTCTTCCAGCAGAGCAAACTCAGCCTGCTCTAATTGGTCGAAGGCAAACTTGCATTGCGTCACAAAGGTTTCACCAGCGGAAGTCAGGCGCACTTTGCGGGTTGTCCGATGAAGCAGTTGGATCTGATATTGATTTTCCAGAATCCTTATCTGCTGACTAAGAAAAGCCTTGGAGCAGCCTAGCGCCTCCGCCGCTGGAGAAAATCCTCCATGCTTCGCAACGGCAACGAGAGAGTGAATCGCTTTAAGATTCATTGTTTATATATGCAAACAAACTGTTAGTAGTAGACAGGTTTATAAACAATATGAGCACGGATACACTAATTGACAAGTAATTGCTCGATAAATCATTCAGGGCATCAAGGTGAGCCGATTCAAAAGAGATTCAAGTATTCGGAGTTAACTATAATGCAAACCAGAAAGTTAGGCGATTGGCAAGTGAGCCCGATGGGTATGGGTTGTTGGGCAATTGGCGGACCCTTTTGGGCTGGAGACGACCCTCTGGGTTGGGGTGAGGTAGATGATGCGGTTTCCATAAGGGCAATACATGCCGGCCTTGAGGCAAGAATTAATTTTCTCGATACTGCCGATTTATACGGAGCCGGACATAGCGAACGCGTCATTGGCAAAGCGCTCGAAGGCAGGCGAGATCAGGTAATTTTGGCATCCAAGTTCGGTTTTACCTTCGATGAAGAATCGAAACAATGCACCGGGCAGGATGCTTCGCCTGAATATATCAGACAGGCAGTAGAGTCTTCACTCAAGCGGTTACGCACCGACCATATCGATATCCTTTGGTTTCACCTCAATGATTATCCTGAAGATCAAGCGGATGAGGTGGCCGTCACCCTGGAAGCACTGAGCCGGGCAGGGAAAATTCGCAAATATGGCTGGAGCACGGACTTCCCGGACCGCGCGACGGTTTTTTCCAAATACCCTAACTGCATTGGCTATCAATTTGAATTCAACGTTTTGACCCCCAGCCCAATGCTGGGATTCTGCGAACAGAATAAGATGGCCGGCGTAGTTCGAGGCCCATTGGCGATGGGCTTGCTCAGCGGCAAGTACACCGATGCCAATCAGCTTAGTCCGAGTGACATTAGGCGAATTAGCCCTGACTGGATGCGTTACTTCAGAAATGGAACTCCGGCACCTGAACTTTTGGAAAAATTCACCGCTATTCGAGAAATTCTGACCAGTCAGGGTCGCTCCACGGTTCAAGGGGCACTGGCCTGGTTGTGGGGTAAAAGTGACATCACGATTCCGATTCCCGGCTTTCGCACACCAGAACAGATTTTGGAATCCGCTGAAGCAATGTCTTTCGGTCCTTTAGATCCTGATCAGACGCACGAAGTTGACCAACTAATGAAGTGAATTTAAAACTTGCTTTAATTGCAGCATCCCGGCCCCTGATGGGTCAACGCTGATCCGGGAAGAAGATTGTGCTTGAGTGCTATAATTGAAGCACTCTTGATCCGAAGTACCGCTTCAATGGTCCTTGCTTGACGACTTCCGGATTACGAGTTCCGGAATCTCAAGATATCAGGATCTTAGCAGTGGAACTGGAACCTACGCTCTGTACAAACATCGTGACCGAATTCATCGAGCCCAGTAAAGATGGGTATGGCCTTTTTGATGCCGATGACGTACTGATCTACTGCAATCCGGCTTATGCAGAACTTTATTACTACAATTCAAGAGACGAGTTTCTGGGCGAGACCTTTGAACATATGGTCAGAACCGGCCATGAACAGCATCGTGGCGTCAAAATTGATAGCGATAATGTTGACGAGTTTATCGCGTACGCGAAGACCGTAAGGCGTTCCCGGCCATTCAGGCTATTCGAGGTCGATTTTATCGATGGCCGGTGGTTTCTTTTCTCGGAACAAACTGGCGCCAGTGGCGAGTTATTAGTTCAAATAAAGGACATTACAAAGCAGAAAGTTCTAGAGCGCAACCTGGAAACGACCGTCGAAACCCTAAGCCAACTCGCTCTCACGGATGAACTCACCCGAGTTGCCAATCGTCGCGGCTTTGTCGAATCGGTAGAAAGCGAACTCAATAGATGTCGCCGCAGCGGTGCATCGATGACCTTGGCCTTGCTGGACATGGATTTCTTCAAAAGAGTCAACGATCGGTTCGGTCACCAAGCAGGTGACGCAGCACTGAAGCATGTCGCGGATTTAGTCAAAAAGACATTGAGAAACTACGACATCTTCGGTCGAATCGGAGGCGAGGAGTTCGCCATCTTTCTTAGCAATACAAGCCAACAGACCGCTTTGGAAATCACCGATCGGATACGAGCCGAAATCGCCCGATATCCGCTCCTGTACAACGATCAGGAAGTAGCCCTTTCAGTATCCGTCGGGCTGACGACAGAGGGATGCAACACCAGCTTCGAACAGCTTTACACGGAAGCGGATGCCGCCTTATATCAAGCAAAAGAACAAGGACGAAACAGGGTAATCGCTTTTGGCAATCCAGCGCCTTAGGAGTTTAATTATGTTTTCAGACCGCACCATCACATATATTCTCAGCGGCTTTCTTGTCCTACTCACGCTGGGATACGTCTACCTCGTATGGCTGGGTATCGGAATTATTTCGGTGTTGATCCCGCCCGATCAATACACATTCTTGTCGCTGCTAACGGTCGGAAAGATAATCGATCATATTTGGCTAGGCGCAGTTCATTGGCAACTACTGGCAGTCATTGCCCTCGTTATCAATCTGGCCTGGGCTAGAAAACGCTGTTATTTGGATGGGCACAGAGAGGGGATCGTACTGCCCATTGTCAGTCAAATACTAATCCTGTTTACGCTAATTGTATGGCACGTTATCGGAGTGCTGGATCCGATGCTAGTGATCGGTTCTGTGATCGGGTAACCTGTTCTAGCCCGCAGGCGCTTGATTCGGCCGGAAAATTCTGCACTGGCAATGTCCGAATTTAGTCGCCCTCTCGATTCAAAACCTCTTTGTAAAGCGCTTCACACTTATTGACATGAATGTCTTCGGTGTAACGTCGTGCAATTTGTAAGGAGTTTGCCGAAAACTCCAGACCGAGCTGAGCGTCCGACATTATTTGCATCGCTTTGTCTCTTATTTCGTCATCAGAATCGACAAGATAACCGTTCACACCACTCTCAACCACTCCTGAGAGGCTGTCATCGCGACGCGCTACAACCGGTAGCCCGCACATGATGGCTTCCAAAACAGTCATCGGGTGAATTTCGCTGAGTGACGCCGTGACAAACAAGTCCGCAATACCATAGATAGGAGGCATCCTTTCCCATTCCACATAGCCGGGAAAAATCGCTTTTCGTTCAAGCTTGCCGGCACCGGCTCGCTCCTGCATCCGTTTAAGATTAGGACCGCCACCCACAAACAGTGCAGTGACCCCCTGATCCTGCTCCAAGAGAGGCAACAAAGACTCAAAAAGCTCGTCAATCCGCTTCTCTTCGGCAATTCTGCCGACAAATAGGATGACCTTATCGCTGACATTGATTCCCAGTCGCCGACGGAGCGCATCCCTTTCCCTGGAGTTCAGTAGACCGGGTTTGAATAACTCGGCAGATACTCCGTTGCCTATCAACATAGTGGGGTCATTTTGCACAAAAGACCGAATATAGTTCTGGGATTTCTTCGATGGACTCACGATGGCGCGGCATCCCGCAAAGTAAATCCTCAGCAGCCAGCGAATAAACCGCCTGGGAATAAACCGGCCTAAAAATACATAGTGGCGATATTCTTCAAACAGGGTATGGCTCGTATGTACCAGAGGAATGCCTTTTTTCCTGGCCGCCCTTCTGGCCACCCAGCCTACGATAAACTCAGTGTGGGTGTGGAGGATATCAAGCTGCTCTCTTTCAATTATTCCCTCGACGAATTTCAGCGTCGGTAAGCCCAATCGTAGTTCAATCTCCGGCAATAATGGCAGAGATCGACACCTGTAAACAGAAGTATCGGCAGAAAGTTCGCCAGGAGAGGCTACGGAAACAACCACAACTTTGTGGCCTTTTTTCTCCAATCCGCGCTTGAGATGGCAAATCGAAGTGGTTACGCCGTTTTTTGTTGGAAGAAAACAGTCTGAAAAGATACCAATGTTCATAAATTTATTCTAGAATACACGGTGTAAACGTTTACACTATATCAAACAGCATCTAGTTGCATCTAATTTTTATTATATGCCCGGATGTCAATAGACGGTGTTAATAACGCGATTTGTGGTGGATTCGGGTCAAACATACAGAGCAACAGCAGCACTTTATGGAAATTTCGTTGGAAATTTGAATAACCCAAAGTGTCATATACACTCTAATACAGTTTGAACAGGCGCGAATCCAAAATTGACAACCCGGTTACCGGTCACATTAGTTGTGGCAGGTACTATTTTCCAGGAGCTCCCCATGGAAATGAAAAATGGCCAGTTAGAACTGTATGGCAACAAACTTTCTAAGTCTCATTCGGCAAAAGCCATCAAATGGCAGCAGATGTTTAAGGATAAGTTTAACTATGATCCGAATGAGAAATATTCGTTAAGCCTGGAAGACAATGAATACTTGGGACCCATATTCGGCTTGAAGAATATCGTCCGTCATGACCAAGGCGAACCGATCAGCAAGGAAAATGCGATTATCTGCAGCACTATCCGAATGGGTTTCGGTCATTACCGAATCGCGATGGCCGGCGTTTCCTGCGCCCGCGCAATGGGATTTACCCCCTACTGGCTGGACCTTTTGGCAATTCCGGGTATCACTACCGATGTCATAAATTACTGTAATACCTGGTACAGCAAGTTTTCCAGAATTTCCCAGCGCAGCAGCCTGTTTAATAAATACGTCTGGGAGCCGGTCACCACTGGAGATCCGACATTACCTGGGCTTTCGACACTGCTCAATAACTGGATTGTCGGTTGGCCATGGCGCTTTATGAAGACCAACGTCAAAGACTATAAGATGAGCGAGTTATTCGGTAACTTGCATCAGGCACTTCCCTCGGATATGCCGATTCTTACAGCCCATATGTGGAACTGCATGGGTGCGGTATCCGGAGGCATGACCAATGTCGTCGATATGATGTTCGACAACTGGCCCATGGCGTTCCAGCTAACCGAAGGTGCTAAACACGGCGTCCAGTCTCCCTCCGGTTATTATGGTTTCAGGGCAATGCGCGGATTTGATGAAAATGACAAGATCATGAAGCCGACACCATCGGATGCCATCACCTACACCGGCCACCATGTTGACCATGAACTGGTAGAAAACATAGAGATCGATTGCGAAGCGCGATTGCGCCGCATGAAGAATAAAGAACCCAGGCGATTAATGATCACCATGGGCGGCGCGGGCGCGCAAAAAGAGTTGTTCCTCGCAGTTATTAATCACTGTATCGACTTGATTAAGAAAGATAAAGTCACGCTATTCGTTAACCTGGGCGACCACAAGGATAACTGGGATTGGCTGCAGGGTGAACTTTCAGCGCACCGCGATCTGATCAAAACCCATTTCACTTGGGAAGATACCAAGGCTTTTGTCGACGAAATTCGCGAAAAACCGACTAGTGGCCTGCATATCCTGTTGCATGACAATATTTTCCATGCCGTATACGCAACCAACTACATCATGCGGGTCACGGATATCATGATTACCAAACCGAGTGAACTGGCCTTCTATCCGATTCCTAAGATCTTCAATGAGCGGGTTGGCGGACATGAGATGTGGGGAGCCATTCGCGGTGCGGAACTTGGTGACGGTACGGTGGAAGTCAGAACCATACCGCAAACCCTGCAGGCCATTGATTTGATGACCGAAGAAGATGATCTACTTGAACTGTTCTGCGACTGTATCGTGAAGAACAAGAGTATCGGTATCTACGACGGAGCATACAAATGCGTCGAAATGGCAACCGGCAAGAAGTTTGAGAGAACAACCCCAGCAGTTGGTCAGTACAAGGTTGCAAACTAGCCTTTATCGGTTATGCGAACATCCCGACGGGATGTTCGCCATTGCGTTATTACGACAGTCCCTTGTTGTTAACATCTTCAATTGTAGAAAATCAGATCTGATCAAATAATTGAGAAAATGCTTTAGACAAGACCTGACAATTTGGCAAAGGTCCATGGCGCAGTTCTAAGACACCTGGGATTCAACAGGCGTTATCCAACGACTACCTGAAACCGGAAGGTTTACTTTCATTGAGAGATGGATGGATCAAGGTACATTATCCTAACGGGTAAATTAAATGAACCGCCCTGTGCGGATTCGCCGGGCCGCGTAGGCATGCAGGGGTAGTGTTGGGACTGAGGTTTAGAGACCCACGGTTACCCGATTTTGAGTTCATATTTCATTTTTTGGTAACTATTCTTTCCTTAACGGAGTCCCAATCGGAGCCTAAATTACCGTCATTTCCAAAAGCTGCCAAGCGCTTACTCAACTCCATTTTTTGTGGTTCCGTTAGCTCTATTTCGGCATTATTTTTTACGACGCTATCCCAAAGCTCTTCTGCCAACAATATGCGCTCAGAATCTGTAAGCTCTCGTATTTCCATTAATTGTTACCAAATCAAATTAGCTATATAGCTTAAATTTACCACAGATTTCCGGTCTATGCAGAAAGTATTTCGGAGCACTAAATGCTTATTTACTAAACAAGTTACTGCGCATTCTTTAAGACATTCATTCCGACAGAACTGCTGAAATCCGGGGCAGATATTCGAACGGTTCAGAAACTTCTTGGCCACAACGATGGCGGGCCCACCGAAGTGTATACCCATGTTATTGGTAATCGAAGGGCTGGAACTAAGAGCCCGGTTGATAACCTGTGAATGCCCGTTTACAGGATTATGTCGTGGTTTAACCTCTAATCAACCAGCCAGCGTTATTGGTGGCTACCAGGCCTAAATCGCAGAATCATCCTATTTTCATAGGTTTGCCCTGGCCGCACTATACAGTCGCCAAACTCCGACCGGTTTGGGGTATCCGCCAAACAGCCCGGCTCTAAACAGAGGGCATCGTATGCGCTATAACGTTTACCGTGCGGCGCAGGCTGACCGGCATAAAACCGGGCGGTGTAGAACTGGATTGCAGGTTGGTTCGAATACAGCTCCATGCCAAGCCGCTTATCCGGGGAGATTAAAATCGCAGCAGGTTGAGTCATACCTGGTACGGATTTCTGCAGTAGAAAACCATGGTCATAACCATTTTCGCTCACCGCCCCATCCAGGTTTAGCCGGTCGGTGATTTTTCCCAGTTTGCGGAAATCGAAACTGGTTCCCTCAACATTGCATAGTCCATTTGAAGGAGCACCGGTAGCATCCACCGGTAGGTAACGATCAGCGCTTAACTGTAAAAAGTGTTCCCTTGAATCACTTGCGACTCCATTGAGATTAAAGTAACCATGACTCGTCAGGGCCACTGGGCAGGGTTGATCGACGGCGGCAGTCATGCGTATTTCCAGATCATCCTGCCGGTTCCAGAAAAACACCGCCTGGACATTGCAGTTTCCAGGGAACCCCTGATCGCCGTCCGGGGACAGCAAACTCAACTGCAATGCCTGCCTGCCGTCAACATCTGTCAGCGCGGAGTCCCAAACCTGCTTATCAAACCCTCGGGGGCCGCCGTGAAGACAGTGCTTGCCATTATTTCGATCTAATTGAAACCGTTCGCCATCGATCTCGAATATCCCATTTCGAATCCGGTTTGCATAACGACCGACCGTCGCTCCCATAAAGGCATCCTGCTGAAAATAGCCGGAGATCTCTGCCTGCATGAGAATCTGCCGCGGACTTCCCTCGGCAAGCGGTATGAAAAGCCTGTGAATTGCCGCGCCATAAGTCAGCACATGAAGTTCACAGCCCTTGCCGTTGGACACCACGAACTCATCAAATGTCACGCCCTGAACCGCGTGCTGTTCGTGTAAACGTACCGAGTTATCCACCTGCCCTCCCATTGCAGTTCAGCCAGCTAGTTTGATGAAATTACCGGTACCGGGCCAACGGAGTTGCGTACGACCAGAACCGGGGTAAACACGGAAGGATAGGACTTGGCGAAACTGGTGCCTTCGGACAGATCCAGGGCCAACCGCGCTGCCTGCATGGACATCATTTCGATGGGATAGCGCATGGTTGTCAACTTTGGCCGTAAATACTTCGCAAAAATCACATCGTCAAATCCCATCACGGAGACTTCACGGGGAATATTGATACCGTTATCCGCCAACAAAGAGAGAACTCCGGCGGACATGGCATCGTTGTACATTACTATCGCGGTAAACGACGCACCCTTTGCCAACAAATGGGAACAAGCCTCTTCCCCGCCGGTCTCGTTGGGCGCGCCTGTTTCCTGAATCGTGGGATCGACTTCCAAGCCTCTTTCCAGTAATGCGCGCTCATAGCCACGATAGCGCTCAATGGCGTCGGGAATTGCGTAACTGCTATTGATGTAGGCAATTCGAGTATGTCCGAGATCCAGTAAGTGTTTCGTTGCCAAATAGGCACCCAAAGTGTTGTCGAGATATATGCAACGCTCTTCGACATTCTCCAAAAAACGGTTAATAAACACCATTCCCCGGTATTTCGCCGCATAGGCTTCCAGGGCCAAATCGTCTAGGGCTTTACTGTGCACCACGAAAGAGTCACAACGCTTGCTTATTAAAAGCTCGATTGCCTCTTTCTCAGACTCTTCGCTGTGCCCGCCACTACTGATTAGAAGATGCTTATGCGAGGCTCTTGCAATGCCTTCCACCCCTTTAAGCATGGCTCCGAAAAATGGCTCAGAAGCATCGCCGACCACAATGCCCATGGTATCGGTGGTTTGGCTGACCAAAGCCCTGGCATTGGCGTTTGGCCGATAATCAAGCACCTCCATGGCAGCTTGAACGGCTTTCTTCGATGCCTCGCTCGCCTTGGGCGATTGATTAATCACCCGAGAGACGGTAGCAATCGATACTCCGGCGACTTTAGCTATATCTTTTATCGTGGCCATTTAGTCAAAGAAACGGAAAATTTCGTGAATATGCTTAATTTAGCAAATGACAGCGCGAATGGAAACGTTTACACTAAGCAAAATTGAATTATTTTGAAGAAAACAAGCAATTCAGGTGGCGATATGACAAATTTTATTCCCGAAGACCATCCCCACCGACGTCAAAATCCACTCACTGGCGAGTGGGTATTGGTGTCTCCCCATCGTGCAAAGCGCCCGTGGCAGGGTCAAGTTGAGCGGTTGCCTGCGGACGACAGGCCGGAGTATGACCCAAATTGCTACCTTTGCCCAGGAAACAAGCGCGTTACCGGGGAAGCAAACCCTGCTTACGAGCAAACCTTTGTCTTCACCAATGATTTCGCCGCGCTAATGCCGGATACTCCGGGGGCCGGCCAACCGGGAGCCGACGCTCCGGGGGCTGATGTTCCGGCAACCGGCCAGGAAGTCGACCCGCTACTGACCTATCAGCCGGTAAGAGGCACCAGTCGGGTAATTTGCTTTTCACCCGATCACAGTAAATCCTTGCCGGAATTGGATGTCAGCGCTATTCGCGGTGTTGTCGACACCTGGTGCACCCAGGTAGCGGAACTCTCTGAGCAATATGCCTGGGTCCAGGTATTCGAAAACAAAGGGGCTGTGATGGGCTGTTCGAATCCTCACCCCCACGGTCAGATCTGGGCCAATAGTTATCTGCCGAACGAGATCGCCAAGGAGCATGAACGGCAAAAAGACTACTATGCAAAATATCAATCCGCCATGTTGCTGGACTATGCCCTTAAAGAGTCTGATGCCGGCATTCGTACCATCGCCGAAAACGACGACTGGATCGCCGTGGTTCCCTATTGGGCGGCATGGCCATTTGAAAGTTTGCTGTTACCCAAGTTCAAGATCAGCCGGATGACGGATCTTATCGGTCCACAACGGGTGAGTCTGGCAGATGCACTTCGCAAACTGACCATTCGCTACGACAACCTGTTTGAATGCTCGTTCCCCTACTCCATGGGCTGGCACGCCGCCCCCAACTCGGTACAGGAAACCGAATGCTGGCAGTTACACGCGCATTTCTATCCACCTTTGTTGCGCTCGGCAACCGTAAAGAAATTCATGGTGGGTTACGAAATGATGGCTGAACCACAGCGAGACCTCACGCCCGAGCAGGCGGCTGAAAGGCTGCAGGCATTAAGTGAAGTCCACTACAAATCCAGATAATTGCTTGATAACTCCGGCATCCGCCGAGCGATAAGCATTAGATTTAGCCAGCCTGAGGAAAACATTAGATGGAAACGATCTCACAACGGGAGCTAAAACAACGGGTAACGGACACCTTTACTAAGCAATTCGGACAGTCCCCAACCCGGTATTTTCAAGCGCCGGGTCGGGTGAATCTCATCGGGGAGCACACGGATTACAATGACGGATTTGTTCTACCTTGCGCCATTGAATATCAAACACTGGTCGCTGTCATTCCTCGTACGGACAACAAAATTCGGGTAGTTGCCGCCGATCTGGATGCAGAACTTGATGAGTTTGAGATTTCACCCGATATCCCATCCCATCCAACACAGATGTGGAGCAACTATGTGCGAGGCGTGGCAATGTTTTTTCTCCAGCATTGCCGGAATTTCGGAGGGAAGAGGGATCTTCTCGGTGCAGACATGGCGATTGCAGGTAATGTACCCCAAGGTGCTGGTTTAAGCTCTTCTGCAGCGCTTGAAGTGGCAATCGGAACAACGCTAAACGATCTCAATAACTGTGGCGTTGAACCTGCCACAATCGCTCGAATCGGTCAGCAGGCGGAAAACGACTTTGTCGGCTGCAAGTGCGGCATTATGGATCAGATGGCAAGCGCCTGTGGAGCTGCAGGCAACGCATTGATGCTTGACTGCCGGTCCCTGGAAACCAGGCTAATCTCCATGCCAAGCCACCTTTCCGTGATGATCATCAACTCCAACGTCAAGCGCGGGTTGGTAGATAGTGAATACAACACCCGGCGCCAGCAATGTGAAAAAGCAGCGGAATGGTTCGGCGTCAACGCCCTACGCGATCTCGATCTGGAGACCTTCGAAGCCAAGCAAAAAGGTTTGGACCCGGTGACGGCGAAACGCGCGCGTCATGTGATTTCCGAAAACGCAAGAACATTAGCAGCCGCACAGGCGCTACAGGAAGGAAACTCGAAAGCACTGTCGACACTAATGGCGGAGTCCCACTACTCGATGCAGCATGACTTCGAAATTACAGTCCCTCCCATAGACGAGATCGTACAGATTGTTAGCGGAGTGATCGGCGACCAGGGCGGCGTGCGCATGACCGGCGGAGGCTTCGGTGGTTGCGTCGTCGCTTTGCTACCGAAAGAAATGCAAAACGAAACAATCCGTCAGTTAACCGACAACTATGAAGCAAAGACCGGACTGCGGGAAACCGTCTACACAACCCAGGCTTATGCCGGTGCCGGCGAGGTTTTGTGAGGTTCGCGGCGATTTGCCAGATACCGCGAAATCTGCCCGTATCTGGCGCTACACGCAGAATATCGGCGAATGGGGAGTCGTCGTGGCACTAACGGCGAAACTATATATAATCCTAAAGATCTTAGCTGAGTCAATAAGACCTATAAAACTCCCCTCCGTACCTGAAGTTCTTATACATCTCTTACTCGAATGTCGCTTACTTAGGAGGTACTTGCAAAACTCTAATTCGGGCTTCCTGGCAAGGCAAAAATGCATGGAAAAGCGGAGGCCGCCTCGCAGAGTTTACACGAAGTAAACGAGCATTTGACAACGCCGGCGACCGGTGCATTTTTAACGCAGCCGGGGTGTGCGAAGTGGATTTTTGCAAGTGCCTCTTAGGACAAATTGAGCGCTAGTGTTGCGTTGAGAGGGTCATGAACCATAAACTGAGACTATAACGCCGTTCGCAACAATTGTAGCCTCCTAATGCTTAGCAACAGGGTGCAAATCTTTTCGCGCTCAGTGGGCTTCCTGGAAGAAAAACTAAAAAAGGGTTACCCAAGACGTTTGGATAACCCGCAAGGTTGAAGACAAAAGAATTAAAAATTAACCGTGAGTTTGCTCATTAATCTTCAAGTCCGGTCTGACGGAAATTCCTGATTCGTCAAACAGATGGCAGTCCTTCACCTCAACTCCCAAAGGTACTTGTCCTTTTCGCGTCATACTCGGATCGCCGCGTAACTGCACTTTGATGCCTTCCACACCACCGTATTCGCCAAACAGGAAGGTACTGTGGCCAAGCCGTTCAAACATTTGGCTGTTAAATGTAATAGTGAAATCAGAATCCTTCTCCAAGTGAAGATGTTCCGGACGAATTCCCAGAGTCAGCGTTTCGCTTTGTATTTTTTCCGGTTTCACTTCCAGATTTAAGGTTTGACCGTCAGGCAGACGTATCACTGCCTGGTCACCATTCTGCTCCTGCAGTTTTACAGGGACGAAGTTCATTTTCGGCGAACCGATAAATCCGGCAACAAACAGATTGGCAGGATTGTAATAAAGGTCCATAGGATGCCCCACCTGCTCAACATTACCGCTACGCAGAACCACAATTTTGTCTGCGAGAGTCATTGCTTCGACCTGATCGTGAGTCACGTAGATCATGGTGGTAGCCAGATCTTCATGCAGTTTTGATAGTTGCAAGCGCATTTCCACCCGTAACTCAGCGTCCAGGTTGGAAAGCGGCTCATCGAACAGGAAAACCTTGGGATCGCGGACAATGGCGCGACCGATGGCAACCCGCTGACGCTGCCCGCCTGACATATCTTTTGGCTTACGATCCAATAATGCTTCCAATTGCAGGGTTTTTGCGGCGTATTGCACTCTTTTTTCAATTTCTTCCTTGGGAGCGCCGTTCATTTTCAGGCCGAACCCCATATTTTCCGCAACGGTCATATGGGGATACAAGGCATAGGATTGGAACACCATTGCGACACCACGCTGGGCGGGATCCACCTTGTTGACGCAACGGTCCTCAATATAAATTTCGCCCTCGGTTATGTCTTCCAAACCGGCCAATAACCTGAGCAGCGTGGACTTACCGCAGCCGGAGGGTCCGACAAACACCACAAACTCTCCATCTTGAATATCCAGATCAACACCATGGATTGTCTGGAGACTGCCGAAGCGTTTCACTACGTTCGTATATTTAATCGCCGCCATCATGTGCCCCTGTTCTTATTTGCTAATTGCTATCTGCTAATTTTTACCTGTTACCAACTTTGCCAGCCAACTTTCTCTTTTCAGAATAGATTGCTTTGCTGGATCTAAATCATTTTGGTGTACTTTACATGAAAAAAAAGTTTGTGGAAACGTTTACACCAACTTTTTTTTGTTTTATTGTTGTTACCTGTCAGATCAACATAATCTTTAGATCGGCCTATACTGATTTAGTCAGTTTAAAAATGAAGATCTCGACAACACGCATTTGACTGCAGCTAACGAATGGGTTGGTGGACCGTGAATAATAATATGTCGCAAGCTAACGCAGAAACAGGTACCCACGGCTTTCGAGTAAGCAAAAACGTTGCGCCTTGGGTATTCATGTTTCCAGCGCTAGTCATTTTTACCATCTATGTGGTGTATCCGATTCTTGACAGTATCTGGCTGTCCTTTTTCCAGTGGGATGGGATTGGAGAAAAAACCTGGGTAGGTTTCGACAACTACGTAACGCTTTTTTCTTCCGACTCTTTTTGGACAGCACTGACCAACAACGTGATTTGGCTGGTCTTGTTCATGCTGGCGCCGCCGATAGGCTTGGCCATTGCCCTCTTCCTAAACCAGCAGGTAGTCGGCATTCGGGCGGTCAAGGCATTGTTCTTCTTCCCGTTTGTCATCTCCCAAGTGGTCGTCGGCCTGGTGTTTTCCTGGTTCTACGATCCTAACTTCGGTGTCCTGAACAGCGTTATCACCTGGTTCGGAGGCGATCCCATCGCCATCTTATCCAACGAGGATTATGTCACCTACGGAATCGTCGCCGCCGGGCTTTGGCCACAAATCGCCTATTGCATGATTCTCTATCTGACCGGCCTCAATAACCTCGATCCCGAACAACTCGAAGCAGCCCGGCTCGATGGTTCCAGGGGGTTCAAGATGTTGTGGTATATCGTCTTACCACAACTAAAACCCGCGACCTTTATTGCTATTGTCGTCACCGTGATCGGCGCGCTTAGGAGCTTTGACCTGGTCGCCACGATGACCGCAGGCGGACCATGGGGCAGTTCTTCGGTATTGGCCTATATGATGTACGAAGAGTCTATATTCAACTATCGCATGGGATATGGCGCGTCCGTGGCAGTCATCCTGTTCCTCATCATGGACGTTTACATTGCATACTTCCTATGGCGCATGATCAGGAGTGAAAAATAATGTTTCCGCAACCGATTCAAAAAGCGTCTCCTGGTATCGGTATCAGCTACCGGATAGCCTTACCGATCACAATCATCCTGTGGCTACTGCCGTTAATGGCCGTCATGGCAACATCGGTCAGATCACTGGCCGACATCAATGCCGGTAATTATTGGGGCTGGCCGTCCGAATGGCATCTGGTCGAGAACTACTCTACTGTATTTACGGCCACGCCAATGGCGCAATACATGTGGAATAGTCTGCTAATTACGCTGCCGGCCGTTGCAGGCGCCGTAGCGCTATCGACTTTAGCCGGTTTTGGTTTGGCCAAGTATAAGTTCAAAGCCAATATCTGGTTATTTGCCATGTTTGTCGGCGGTAACTTCGTCCCCTTCCAAATTCTGATGATTCCGGTAAGGGACTTAACCATCCAGTTTGGCATCTACGATACGCACTGGGCGTTAATTGCTTTTCATGTCGCCTTCCAATCGGGATTCTGCACCCTGTTCATGCGTAACTTCATCGTCGGGCTGCCGTCGGAACTGATTGAAGCGGCCCGGGTGGAAGGTGTCTCAGAATTCAAGATCTTCTGGTATATCGTAGTGCCATTGGTCCGGCCTGCTCTCGCGGCGCTGGCAGTATTGGTATTTACTTTTATCTGGAACGATTTCTTCTGGGCGTTGGTATTGGTCCAGAGCGATGAAGTCAGGCCCGTAACCGCCGGTCTGAGTGCGTTGAAAGGGCAATGGCTGGCATCCTGGCAATTGATATCGGCAGGCGCGGTTGTCGCGGCACTGCCCCCGGTGTTCCTGTTTTTTACCATGCAGCGGCACTTTATTGCGGGTCTCACCCTCGGCGCAACCAAGGGTTAAAAGGTTTTTGTTGATCATTTATTGATCTACACTAGGATAACGGACCATCCTGGTTAAATTGGAAGGGAACGATGAAGTCACAATAAGAAACTTCAAAGGTTTAGCGTATGAACACGATCAAGAAAATAACGGCGTCACTGGCCCTTTCCATGTCGATGGTGGGGTTTAGCCAGGCCGGCACACTAGTCATCAATTCAGATGCCTCCGATCCAGCCCCGAAAGCGGCGTTTGCGGAGATTGTGAAAAAGTTTGAGGCGGAATATCCCGATATTTCGGTCAAGTACAACCTCTATGACCATGAGGCGTATAAGACCACCATCCGTAACTGGCTGGTCACTTCGCCGCCCGACGTCGTCTTCTGGTATGCCGGCAACCGCATGAAGGCCTTTGTCGACAAGAAACTGTTCGAAGATGTCAGCGATATCTGGGAAGCCAACAACATGAAAGCTGATTTTGCCACTGCTAAACCGGCGATGACGGTGGACGGCAAGCAATGGGGCGTTCCCTACACTTACTATCAGTGGGGCATCTACTATCGCAGGGATCTGTTCGAGAAAGTCGGCGCCGGCGAACCAAAGACTTGGCAAGAGTTTCTTGACGTGTGCGCCAAGCTGAAAGCCGCGGGCATTGCACCGGTTGCCATCGGCACCAAATATCTCTGGACCGCCGCGGGCTGGTTCGACTACCTGAACATGCGGACCAACGGCCTGGATTTCCATATTGATTTGATGGACGGCAAAGTGCCATACACAGACGCCCGCGTTAAGGCGACTTTCGAAAAGTTTGGCGAACTGGTCAGACCGGGTTATTTCCTGGAAAACCACTCTTCCTATAGCTGGCAGGAAGCGCAGCCTTTCCTATACAACGGCCAAGCCGCGATGTATTTGATCGGTAATTTCATTACGCCCAACTTCCCAGCAGAACTTGACGGTAAACTCGGCTTCTTCCAGTTCCCGCAAATCAATCCGGATGCGGGCATGTCTGAAGATGCGCCCATGGACACGCTGCACATTCCATCCAGAGCGAAAAACAAAGAAGATGCCCGTAAATTCCTGGCCTTTATGGCGCGCGCGGAAAACCAGTCCGCTATTAATGCCGCTTTATTGCAGATTCCACCCAACAAGAAGGCCAACGCTCCGGATAACTACTTCCTGAACAAGGGCGTAGCCATGCTTGCCGGCGCGGATGGCACTGCACAGTTCTACGATCGGGATACCGACCCTGCCATGGCCAAAGAAGGGATGAAAGGCTTCCAGGAGTTCATGGTGCACCCGGATCGTTTAGACAAGATTCTTGAGCGTTTGGAAAAAGCTCGAAAACGCGTTTTTAGATAGTCTCCTATGACGTGAAGCTTAAACCCAGGCAATTGCGTCTGGGTTTTTTTTTGCCACAATGGAGTTGCCACAATGGAATTGTCACAGTGGAACTGCCGCAACGGAAAAAAAGAAAATTGATTAGTAACCTATTTTCGGAGTTGGCCTTTTATGCCTGATATCTTCGCTCTGCATGGTAACAAAACGACCTTATTAGTATCAGTTGTCAATTCTGTCCCTCAGATCATTTACTGGGGATCTTTATTAAAGAACTGGAAAGGCTATTCCGCGGCGACGGATGCACCCGTCCCACAGGGCACTCTAGATCAAGCAGTTCCTTTCAGCCTTCCAGCAGAATCCGGCAGAGGATTGCTTCTTTCCCCTGGTATCGAAGGCCATCGCGACGGCCGAGACTGGGCGCCGGTATTTCACGTTAAGTCCAGCAGACAGGACGACAGTCAGATAGAAATTCTATGTGGCGATTTAGAAGCCGGGTTACAGACCCGCTATAGCATCTCTATGGACAAGGCAACAGACCTTGTTTCCTTTCAACAATCGTTGACAAACACAGGCAATAAAGCGATATCGGCAGATTACCAATTACAGCGTTTTGACTACAGCTTACCTTTACCGGGCTACATGACCGAATGCCACAGTTACGGAGGGCGCTGGTGCCAGGAATGGATACCGCATAAGCATGAGTTAATGCATGGCGCACTGTTGCTGGAAAACCGCACAGGCAGAACCTCACACCAGAAGTCGCCCAACTGGCTGGTTGGAACCTCGGGTCTCAACGAAACCGCCGGCGAAGTTTATGGGATGCACCTGGCCTGGAGCGGCAACCACCATTGCCGGATCGAGGTTGCCAGTAGCGGCCAGCGATTTATCCAGACCGGAGAGCTGCTATTGCCTGGCGAAATATGTCTCGCGAGCGGCGATACCTATCATTCGCCGACGCTGTACGGAACTTATAGTGCCAAAGGGGTACAGGAAATCACCCATAACTTCCATCGTTACATCCGCGAGCAGGTTGTTCAGTGGCCTGGAACCAAAGTCCGGCCAATCCTCCTCAACACCTGGGAAGGTATTTACTTCGACCATAATCCCGACTACATCAAAAAAATGGCATCTCACACCCAGGCACTCGGCTGTGAACGTTTTGTGATTGATGACGGCTGGTTTGTCGGGCGCAATGGAGAGAAAACAGCCTTAGGCGATTGGTTTGTGGACGAAAAAAAATATCCTGAAGGTCTTACGCCAATAATCCAACATGTTAAAGCACAGGGTTTACAGTTCGGCATCTGGGTCGAGCCGGAGATGATCAGTCCGGATTCAAAGCTGTGCAGGCAGCACCCCGACTGGGTTTTAAAACTCGATGGTTATCATCCTCCACTTGGCCGCTATCAGGAGATTTTGGATCTACAAAACCCGGAAGCCTATGACTACATATTCGAACGGCTGGATAACCTGTTATCAGCGCACGACATTGACTACGTAAAATGGGATATGAACCGGGAGTTTATCCAGGCCGGCCACCAAGGCAAGGCTGCGGTACATGGCCAAACCAAGGCACTGTATCGATTGTTGGCAGAGCTTTGCGAACGGCATCCAAGCGTTGAAATCGAATCCTGCGCCTCCGGCGGTGGCCGGATCGACATGGGAATATTGCAGTATACCCAACGCTTTTGGACATCCGATTGCAACGACGCATTGGAACGGGTTCGCATCCAAAACGGCTATTCCATATTTTTTCCGCCGGAACTGATGGGTGCGCATTTGGGCGCTCCGGAATCCCATACCACCCGACGCAGACATAGCGTGGAGTTTCGCGCGGCAGTCGCCCTGTTCGGGCATTTCGGGCTGGAACTGGATCCGGTGAAATTATCGGCGGAGGATAGCGAATCCATTAAAGCAATGATCGATCTCCACAAACAGCTACGACCGACATTGCATCAAGGTACCTGGTATCGGCTCGAAGCACCTGAAGACCCCGGAATCACCAGCTGGCTGGTAGTATCCGAGGATCAACGGCACGCTGTATTAGGTGTCTTTCAAACCGCCATGCCACGGTACGGGGTTCCAGCAAAACTACGACTTTGCGGACTTAATGAAGATGCCAATTATCGAATCAACGTCTGTTTACAAGATAAGTATGTAACCACGACAATGAAGCATGTGCCAAGTTGGTTAGAAGAACCTACAGTTACCAGCGCTGGCTGGCTGCAACAGGGAGGCATTCAACTTCCCGTGATGGACCCGGAAAGCGCATTACTTATTACACTATCAACCGAATCAAGCTAGCAAGGAGAATATCGATGACCGTATTAGTAACCGGTGGCGCGGGTTATATTGGCAGCCACACATGTTTGGAGCTATTGCAAACCGGGCAAGACGTTTTGGTCTTGGATAATCTGGCCAACAGCTCGGAAGAACCGCTCCGAAGAGTACAGGAAATAACCGGCAAGCATCTCGATTTTGTGGAAGGCGACATTCGCGATACCGAGTTGCTGGATAAGCTTTTCTCTCAACGGCAGATTGACTCGGTAGTGCATTTCGCCGGATTAAAGGCGGTCGGCGAAAGCACCCAAATTCCGCTGGATTATTATGAAAATAATGTTTGGGGCTCGGTAAACCTGCTCCAGGCAATGCAACGCGCCGGGGTATGTAAATTTGTGTTCAGTTCGTCGGCCACCGTCTACGGTGATCCGCATACCGTCCCGATTTTGGAAAACTTCCCGCTTAAGGTCACCAATCCATACGGCCGTACCAAACTCATGGTTGAGGATATCTGCCGCGATCTAGCAAGTTCCGATAACCGCTGGCAAATCGCCCTGCTAAGGTATTTCAATCCGGCCGGCGCACATCCGAGCGGCCGCATTGGCGAACAGCCTTCCGGTATTCCGAATAATCTGGTGCCTTATATCACCCAGGTAGCCATCGGCAAGAGGGAGTTTCTCTCCGTCTTCGGAGATGACTACGACACTCCCGACGGCACCGGCGTTAGAGACTATCTGCATGTCGTGGATCTGGCCATCGGCCATTTAAAAGCCTTGGACCGCCTGGGAACCCAACAAGGTTGTGTTGCGTACAACCTTGGCACCGGACAAGGCTATTCCGTTTTGCAAATGGTAAAAGCTTTCGAAAAGGCTTCCAGCAAGGAAATTCCATACCAAATTACGCCTAGAAGACCCGGAGACATTGCCTGCTGCTACGCCGACCCTGCATTTGCGGAAGCGGAGTTAAATTGGAAGGCCGAAAAAGGCCTGGATGAAATGATGGCCGATAGCTGGCGCTGGCAAAGTCAAAATCCGGAGGGATTTGGGGAATAGGGACTTGAATAAACATTTACTTCTCGTAGATAAGGTACGTTCTGCTCCGCCACGACCTTACCTATGAGGGGTAATTCCTCCAGGGTTTTGACTTTCTCGGTGATCGCCTTGGCAACTTGTTTGGCATTAATTAATTAGTGCATGCGTCTCTTCGGCGATATATTCACGAATCGGCCGAAGATCAGCTCTGGCTCGTTGCGTCTTGATTACCAATGCTTGTCATCCATGACCACAGACACTACCTGCAATTATCGATACACGCTATGAAACCACAAGGATCTTACAGGTATTAGTATGCCCGGAGAGGTCAAGGGTATCGCCATGCGTAAGCATAACCAGATCGCCCTTCTCTAAATGTCCCGCTTCGCTCAATTGATCCATCGCCGCATGGGCGACTTTAATTATGTCTTCATCGGTATATTCAAATCGAACCGGATAAACGCCCCGGTACAAGGCGACGCGGTTAAGTGCATCGGCATTCCGCGACATCGCGAAAATCGGCAACTCAGATAGGATCCGCGACATTTGCAGGGGTGTGCTGCCGGTTTCCGTCAGCGCGATGATGGCTTTCATGCCCGGCATATGATTTGCCGTGAACATGGTCGCTTTGGAAATGCCTTCCGAGATGGTCCTGAATTCGTTGCTGATGCGGTTGTTCATCAAGTTAAGATTAGACTGCTGCTCAGCGCCGCTACAGACGTTCGACATGGCCAGCACCGTTTCCACCGGATAATTCCCGGCCGCGGTTTCGCCGGATAACATGACCGCATCCGTGCCGTCGATAACGGCATTGGCGACATCCATGACTTCCGCCCGGGTGGGCATGGGAGCATGAATCATCGATTCCATCATCTGGGTGGCGGTAATCACCACACGTTCCAGTTTTCGGGCGCGCTGAATCAACCGCTTCTGTACACCGACTAACTGCGGGTCGCCAATTTCAACGCCCAAGTCTCCCCTTGCCACCATAATGCCGTCGGACGCCAGAATAATATCATCCATCGCCTCAAGCGTCGCCACGGTCTCTGCGCGCTCAACCTTCGCGATCAGCTTGGCCCCAAGATTAGCCCCGGTCGCAAGCATTCGCGCATGCTGCATATCCGCGCCATTTCGGGGAAATGACACGGCCAGGTAATCGACGCCGATTCTGGCCGCTGTTTTAATGTCTTCCTTATCTTTTTCCGTTAACGCAGCGGCAGACAACCCGCCACCCTGTTTGTTGATTCCCTTGTTGTTCGACAGCACTCCGCCAATCAATGTTTTAGTGACAATCTTGGCGCCATCCACTTCGATCACGATAAGCTGCACGCGTCCGTCGTCAAGAAGCAACACGTCCCCCTGCTGAACGTCGTTAATCAAATCCTTGTAATCCAGACCGACCACCTTTTCATCTCCTTCACCGGGACCTAAGGCTGTGTCGAGATTGAAGATATCACCGACACTGAGCTGGATCTTCTTGTCCTTGAACGTAGAAATCCGAATTTTTGGTCCTTGAAGATCACCAAGAATCGCGATTGTTTTATCCAGCTTCCTTGCAAGCTCCCTAACTTTATCGGCACGGCGGATATGCTCATCCACCGTTCCATGGGAGAAATTCAGTCGAACAACGTTGGCTCCGGCGCGAATGATTCCAGCGAGGTGATCGCCTTCGTCGGTTGCGGGACCCAGTGTGGTGACAATCTTCGTCCGTCGTAGCATTGGAACTTCTCCCCTGATCAGGTGCTTAGGATTTGATAGCTGCGCTTACCCACTAAGGTTAGTTGTCCCTACCGCTTACGCAAATTGGAAGCCGCTGCCGGGATCCGGCACATTCTGCAGAGCCGGCCACCATAAGTTGACTCCCTGGCCGCGGAGAGCTGCTCCTCGGAATGTAAATACTTTTTGCTAATCAGGCCGCTGCACTCTCAGAAGTCTTAAACTGGCCCCGCTGTGCGGGTAAATGTAAGCGCGTTGGAAAGTAGAATGGGACTAATGATAGGCAATGATTCTTGCGAACTGGTGGCAGACAGTTGTCTTCGCTCAATGGTGCAAACTGGAATGAGTTACTGGAAAGCGTCTCATATTGCCTCGATAAGTCGGAGATCGGTCTTCAACCGTTCTTTGCGGCCCCAAACAAGCACCGATTCGACAAACCATTTTGCATTTTCGGGGTGATGCAGGAGAACATCGGTCTCGGCATAGATATTCCCTGTTTCGTGGATTCTTACTTCACCCAGTTTTCCGCCACTGACATTTTTCCAAGTGGCCGTTAATGTTTCAGAAGAATCAAATGGGTCTACTTCCAAATGAAAAGCCGCTTTTTCCGGGCATAATAATGCACTGGCGGCTGACATTTTGGGAAATTTCCTAAGTTCGACTTGTAAAAGCCTAATCACTTGCTGAAGAAGATGCTTGTCCTGATTGATCCGTAAATTCAGCTGTGATTTCTTGGATTCAGTTGGACTACTCATCGCTGTCATAAGAGATTTAATCCTTAACATTCGCTATCTTGTCAAGCTGCTTGGAAAATGTCACTCACTGCATAAGAGCCGTGAATCACCTTCCTCCACCGGTGGCGTTATCAGTCTGTATCCGTGAACAGACAAGATACTTATCAGGCAGCAGCGGCATGGGTATGGCAATTCTTCGGACAAACTCGTGAACAAGACATACACCCGATGCAGTCCATCGGATCGGCGATACTCATCACCATCATTTCATCGTCGTCGTCATAAAAATCATCGTCTTCGTCGATATCTTCCGATTCACTTCTTTCCACCAATGCAAAGACATCGCGTGGGCAAACTTTATAACATCGACCACACCCAATACAGGTCGCCTGATTCAATGCAGTGACGAATTGCGGGGTCCATTCGGTTCCTCCACGGGTATAGGCAACCATTGGCTCAGTTACTGGTTCTGGCATCTCTTCCTCCTATCGGTAGGATTTTCTGACATTTACTACCCTATTCAGGCTTCCACCTGTTCCAAAGCCTTCGACGCCTCCGCCCAGGCGACACAGGCAGCGGCGGTTTTCTGACTCAACTCGACGAGTTTGTCGTAGTCCGACCAGAGTCGGTCTTCCACAAGATCATGCACTTCGGAGGCCATTTCCGTGGCAATTCGCTTCTTCTTCCGAACATCTTTCTGCATTTTTTTGAGTTCTTCTTCAGTCATCTTCCACCTTCTTTGAATCAAGTCATTTACAAATCACACTAGCTGCGTGCCGCTTCCGGAAACTGTTCGATGATGGCGACTGCGTTTTTAATCAGTTTGCTGCTTTCGTCGTGGAGTTTTTGTACAGAGGCGAATCCAAAGCGATGCACATCGCGCAAGGTTTTATCAATAACAACCAGCTTTCCGACAGTCACAATGGCCCTGCCGAATCCTTCGTGAGTGAGATTGACGAAAGGTACGGCCATCATACCAACTTGTTTTTCGATACTGGTCGATAGTGCGTTGTAGTAAGCCTTAACACGTGACACCACAATTTCATCCGGATCACCAATCACCGGTATTTCACGCTTGCGTTCTTTGGTCAGAATCAGCGGTTCCAAGACCTTGTCGTCGGACCAGGTGTCATAAGTGCCATAGCTGTCAAGCGCTCGCAGTTGCACAACCATTTGCCGAATGAAGGGAAGGTCCATTAATTCAATCGGGGATTCAGCGGTAGCTTCCATCATCAGATACTCTATCTATTCTTTATCATTCAACGGAGCGGCAGGTTTATTCTTCCCAGCCTTCCAATTCATAGTTTTCAAAGCGGGAGCTGCCTGCTCCCTTGATTCGGGTGACCGCTTTCGCCAACCAGGAAGACGGTCCATCCTTCAACTCCATCTGAAGTTCTTCGATAAGTTCGTCAATTTCAGCCCCTTCCGACACCTTTACCGGTTGCACTCCGCGCGCGATCAGTTGCTTGACAGCCGAGGCGCCACACGCCCGGCAGTAGACGGCAATGCAATCCTCCAACAGCTCGATCTTGATAGCGAGTTTGTCTTCGTTGCCGTCTTGCTTGAGATCGCCAAATTCGCAAATATTGAGAAGGTGCTTTTGCTCTTGATTAACCGCATAAATCGAAAAAGACTTGGCGGCGCCAAAATGCTGATCGACCGTTTTCCTATCCGTTGTTGCAAAGGCAACTTTCATTAGCGAACCGTCCAAATCCTCATGCAATACTTCCAGTTTTCTGGTCAGGTTTGACATCTTTAATGACCTCTTCCGATTGTCAACGCAGGTGACGAGCCATCTCGCTGATACTGTTCTTGCTTATAGATCGAGCGATAAGCCGGAATCTCTTGATGATGCGCGACGAACAAGTTTGCCAACTCGAACAGGGACTGCTGGATACCGCGATAGCCGGACCAGCAGCGCTGAAATCCACCTAGATAGTCGTACTGCGGGAATCCAGCTCGCAGGATTGGCACTTGTAAACGCTCCGCGGAATCCACTGCATGAGAGTTGCCGATGATAAGTTGCGACCGATGCAGGGCTGAAAGTTCTTCCAAATCCTCCAGATCACCAATTTGAACGGACGATAACGACAGCGAATCGAGAGATTTGGATCTTGCCGGAATCACTGCGGCAACCAACTCTGATCCCATGCTGGACAACATGGCCTCAAAGCCGATCAACAAATCAGGATCACCGGCAAAACTGTAGCGGCTCGCCCCAATCATGAAATGCGTATCGAGCATCGCATCCTGCAACTGCTGCCGTTGTTTTCGCCAGCGTCTGGGAACCGGTCGCTGACTTATTTCTGAAAGCCGCTGTAACCAACGATCTATGGACTCCATGGTCATCAATTGCTGGAAACGCGTCTCGGGAACTTCTGTGCGTTCAAAGAGAGAATTTGCCGCATCGGCGATACTTTCCCCAATGACCAGCGTGGCGGCACTTTCACCAGCCGTTTTGAGATCGTCGATCCCCAGGCCACCGGTGGTCAGCGGGTTGAATCGTTCATCCGATAGATGTCCATCCAACGAAGCGGACAAGTCCGGAATCAACATTGGCCTTAGGCCAAAGCTTTCGATGGAGTCTACGATGAACTCCAAATCTCCTGGCGTCAGATTGGCATGGCAGAGCACATTGACTTGTTTGGGTCGCAAGCTGGCTCTACTTTTGCCAGATTGGCTACCCGCCGTTCGCGGCACCAGGGTTTCGATAATTGCTTGCAGGGCCAGGGCATAACCGCTTTCAAAACAACCGCTAAAGTCAGGGGAGTTAACAGCAACGATTTCTGTCTTTTGAAAATCCGGATTTTCCTGCCGGAACTGCTTGACCGATCTTTGGATGTCACAACCTTGGGTTTCTGCCAGCCCGGTAGTCACCAGTCCAATTAAAGCCGGAGAGCTTTTTCCTGAAATTACTCTTAGCGCTTCCACGACATTCTCGTCAGCCCCCATCACGGAACTTACCTGATCCATGGCAGTCGTTTGCAAGGGAATTGGTTCACGAAAATGCCGCACAAAAAAAACCTTTGCAAACGCCGTGCATCCCTGCGACCCATGCATCAGCGGCATGCTGCGGGCAAATCCTAGAAATGCCAGCGCGGCTCCCATGGTTTGACTGGCTTTAAGGGGGCTAACGGACAGAGCCTTTTTGCGTTTTAGAAGTTCAGCCATGATCAGTCTCCTATCCCGCTGTTGGTGATACCCCTTGTCGAAGCGTCAGCTTCATTATTGGTTGGCAATTTGTCAGTCAGACTTGATATCAATGCCATACCTCCCGGCTTCTCGGCGGTTTCCCATGGCGGGATTGATTTAGCGGCTTGCCAAACAGGGCTGTCCAACGTGAGCGTTAGCTGACGGACAAGTTCCAACATCCCTTCATAACCGGCGTAACCAAATTCCCTCTCCTGGTTGATATCCAAGAAAGGCACCCTCGCCTTCAATGCAGTGTACATATTGCGACCGCCTGCAATCAGGATGTCCGCCCGGTATTCTTCTACGATTCTCAGCAACTCCCGGGGATTCCCATCGTCAATCATTTTGGTCTCTTCACCCATAAGCTCTCGAATACGGGCCTTATCTTCTTCCGTGGATTTTTTGGTACCCGTTGCCACCACTTTCATCCCCAAATCCTGAAGAGCGGAGATGACGGACCAAGACTTTACCCCTCCGGTGTAGAGCAGGACCCGTTTACCCTCCAGTCTTGGTCGCCATTCTTCCAAACGCGCGCGAATGTTCGATTCTTCACGCTCTATCAATGCTTCGGTTCTTTTCATTAAATCCGGATCATCCAGGCATAAGGCGAAATTTCGCAATGCTTCCGAGGTATCGGTGATGCCGTAAAAACTACCTTCAAACCAAGGGGTTCCGAAGGTTGTTTCCAGTTTGCGGGCGACGTTTATCATCGCTTTGGAACACACCATCATGTTTAACTCGGCCCGATGCATGGTTTGCACTTCGGCAAAGCGCGCATCCCCGGAGAGTGTGCAGAGGATCCGAATGCCCAGTTCGTCAAACAGGGATTGGACGTACCAGAATTCTCCGGCGATGTTGTATTCACCAATCAGGTTTACATCATGAACTCTGACACCATGCCGCTGCAGATTCTCCGGTATAGAATCGGGTTCACGGGTACCCACCACATGCTTGATCATCGAGTCACCGGCAATCCGGTTACCAAGATTCTTAGTGCCATAAAAACCTGCTGAATCAATCGGTATGACAGGCACCTCCCAACGTTCTGTGGCAGCCTTGCAGACGGCATCAATATCATCGCCGATTAACGCGGGTACACAGGTGTTATATACAAATACCGCAGGTGGACGATAGGTATCGATAGCTTGTTTGATGCTGTGAAAGAGACGTCTTTCGCCACGCCCCATGATCACATCCTGCTCGGTCAGATCAGTGGTCAGGCCAATCCGATAGAGATCAGCACCACTGCTTCGTGTTCCCCGGTTATCCCATGAGCTGCCAGCGCAAGCGATCGGCCCATGAACTATATGCGCCACATCTGCAATGGGCAGCAAAGCGATCTGCGCACCATCAAAAGCGCAGCCACCGGCAGTAGAACCGGGCTTAGGTTTGGCACAGCCGGACTTGGCTTTTTTGTTATGCTCGCAGGCAGGCTCATCCATTAATTCAGCAATGTCTTTCGCTTTCATTTCAGAATTTCTCCCTGCCGCAGGTTCGTAAAACCAAGGTTTGTCGGATCAACTTTTAACTTTACATACATGACAGTCTGCAAGGGCTAAGCCACAGGCGAGATAACTTCTAGAGTATTGTTTTTAAAAATTTTTATTGAAATCGAACAATGTAAGAAATGCGACAAGACAGGTATGATTGAATACTCTGTGACACATGGATAGTTTGAATGTCTTGGTTTGGCCTAAACCGGTTCTGAAGAAGAATCTGAAATTAGATGGAGTTAAACCCCGATAGGGGTTGTGTATTTTAGCCGGTGGTTTCAACCACCGGTAGAATGAACCTAATAATTTAGTCCTGAAGGGGCGGTGTTAAAGCTGACTGCCTTACGACGCCCTTTCAGGGCTTGAGTTGGGGTTACCTGTTCCGGTGGTTGAAACCACCGGCTATATGCCATTTCCCCTTCAGGGAATAGACAAAACAGCGTGCGCGAGGCGTCTACAAATATGAAGTAACGGTCTGCTATCTATCGGAACCTGAATTACAGTATTGCTATCTTCAACGACCGCTAAAGCAACAAACCACCCCAAGAAACCACAACTACAATGTCGACCAACTCACCCGATAAACACCACCAAGCACCAAATACTCGCCCTCCCCTCGCAACACACCTGGAAGCAATCCGGGAAAAAACAGCAATTTTGTCAGTGGAACACTGACTCTCAAAATATAATCGCCAAAAGTACCGGCATACTCCAGGTCGTCAGTAAACGAGTTCAGATTATTCAGCAATAACACCAACTCTTTATCAGCGTTTCGCCAAAGAACCTCATGTTGGTTCAGCCGATTGACTCCCCGGTACAAGGTGAGATGCATGCTCCCCAACTTGCGTCTCGTTAGCTCATATTGACAATAAGCGAAGAGCAAATCCAACTGCGCTTCCAGACCGTTGGTGTTGTATAGTCCACTGACCCTCGCTTGAGTGAATCGGAGAAAGGCTTCAGAATCCGGCTCGATAGTCGGGCCGGAGTGATTTCGCGTAACCAACCCGAACCGAGATTCCACCCAGCCTTTCATAACGGCGCCTTCCTGGCTGTCCGCATCAAACATCCAGCCTCGTAACAGGCGCAAATAGTCCAATTTGTGGCGCTGTTTTCCAGAACTGACAGGATCGAAACCCGCTTCTTCGGGATTGTCCAGCAAGAAGCAGGAGCACATGTAATCATGAAAATTGGTCGCGCGTTCCAGGGTTGTTGAAAGCGCATCCAGCGCCAGAAAAAGCTGGCTATGCAACTCATAAACCCCGTCGATGGTTAATGGTGTTGGATTTTGCTGAAAGGTAAGGCTACCAAGAATTACTACGGGTAGATTGCAACGGTTAATGGATAACCTGGCCGTTCGCGGGAGTGTTGCTTCTGGTTTAGAAGGCGGCAGATGTTCATCTATCGAGTACGAAGAAGTGTTCAGAGCCGAGCCTACTTTGCGAGTCTAGTCTGAATCATCAATATTGAACTCCTCCAAGCGTTCTTCTACTCGTTTTCTCACCTCAAGATCGGGATCTTTTCTCAGCCTATGCAATTCTGAAAGTGGCGTGCGTTCAGCCACGGCCAGGCGCACTGTCCAATCCTCGTCCTGAAACAACTGAAGCAAATCATCCTCTTGGCATCGGGCAGCGACAACCCGGCGAATCTCGGGTTCGGGATCATCGATCATTAACCCAAGACTAATCTCAGGCAGACGGTTAGCAACCAGTTTACGCACTTGGCGGT
The DNA here is from genome assembly GCA_028280065.1 of Hahella sp. GTDB lineage: Bacteria > Pseudomonadota > Gammaproteobacteria > Pseudomonadales > Oleiphilaceae > Hahella. The sequence continues at coordinate 7,943 of JANQMN010000058.1, read as the reverse complement.
CGGGATCACGGATCAGTCGAAACAGTCGCCCCGGCGGTAGTCTCTGAGCGACGTAGGCTCTCACCAGGTAATCCGGGTCATTCGCCAACTGCTCTAAAAGAGCAAGCGGTAGCCGGTCTGCGACAGTGATTCTGACCTCTCTGTCCGGGTCGTCCACCATGGCGAGTAGTTCCTCTCGGGGAAGGCGGTAAGCAACGGCGCGGCGCACCGCTTCGTCCGGGTCGTGAATCAAACTACCTAGATCCGGCACTGGTGCGTATCGAACCGCGATGGCCCTGCGTTCCCAAAAACGATCCCTCAGATACTGAACGGAGAGCTCCGGATTGCGCCGAAAAAACCGGTCTATCTGACGCCCACTTTCTGCCACCACACAGGCATCACCGGGCGCACACTTTCCAGATAACAGCAGCCGCTGCCGATGCGAACAATGTCGGCAATCGGCAATCGGCGTTAAATCATCAGGTTCGAAAACCTTAGTCATCTTCCATGATCTCGGCTAGCACAACACCGGAAGCCCGCTCCGGATCATTCGTCAGCTTTGAACAGTGATTGGATGAATCCACCAGGTAGAGATTAAATTCCTTTTCTTCCCGCACCGGTCGGGCACTGTCCATATCATCCTCCATGCACAGGGTAAAATGCACACCTGTGAATTCCTGGCGGAGTTCCGTGATAAGTGCGTCATTGAGCCCATTGGCATTTGCCAGGTCAACAACCCGCTGCAGTAGACTCGGTTCGATCATGCCGTTGCCCCTTCCCGAAAGCGCACGCGGTCCTCTGGCGCGAATCCCATCGCCTTCGCCAACCAGGGTGGCGGCGAATTGGCGATAGTCGATTGCAGTCGCAAGAGAATTTCTGGGGCGCTACCGCCAGCAGGCAACTTAACCGGATGTAATCCCGCACGAACGACCTTTGCCGCTGCAGGACCGCCAATAGAGACGGTATAAAGTACCTGACAATCTTTCAAGAGTGCAGCCCGCAGGGCATTTTTATCTTCACCTTCATCAACCGGGCCGGGTACGCGAATATCGACCAGACGTTTCTCGGCACTGGACAAGCGATAGATCAGGAATCTGGTGCAGGAACCAAAATGCCCATCGATTTGATCACTGGTATTCGAAGCGCAAGCCACAAAGATAGAACCTTGCTCCAGGTCTCCCTGCCACTTTTCAATTTGGGGCAAAGGTTCGCTGGACTGCTCAATTCCCCTGCCTTTCAAAATGGCCAGCGCTTCTTTTAGGTAAGAAACATCAACCTCTTCAAGACAACCTAATTGCTTCAGTTTGCTGACTTTCAATTTAGTCAACTTTGCCTTGGTCAGGGGTTCGCCGACCAAGGAGATAATCCCGGATAGCAAATCCCGAATTTCCACCTCAGGTAAGGTTCGGGCAGCCAGAGCAATACTCAACGCGATATCAGGGGCAATACCGGCTTGTTCTGGCGCGTGACTACGAACGGGCGATGAATGTTCCATAGACTACCTCATTTTCTGGCTGATCAGCTTTGGCCTCGGCGGGCGCGGAGCGTGATGGGGAGTTTGGGTTCGGAATCCAGCGGGTCGAGGTAATAACTCGAACCGTCAGCGAGCTCGACATTTCCACCCCAACCATCGGCCCCATCCTTTTCCATGTGCACGATGACGTCTTCCAGATCCTTTTTCGCCACGTACAGAGTGAGCTTTCCTTCGTCATTGCGACGAATCATAACGTTTGGCATAACGATACCTTTCTAATTCAGACAATTGAGGGCTAATTCAGACAATTGAGGAACTTGCATAACTCCACAGGATGTATCCGTAGGATGCGCCATGCACACCATGTCAATCTTAAGATCGGGAAAATGGTGCGCATGGCGCACCCTACCGCACCAAGTAATTTTGCAAGAACCTCAATTTAAATGAACTTTCCCTGATGGATTTCCAGTTCAGGAACTACCAGGGAAAGTCCTCACATACTCAACTAATAACCCTGCGAATTAACGCACCAAATCGTAGTTATAGTCAGTGGTCTGCATACCGCGTGTTTCATCGTCCAACCGCTCCAGAACCGAGTTCACCAGGGTTGTCAGAATCTGCATGGCGCCTTCGTAACCAAGCGTGGTTTGACGGTGCAAGTGGTGGCGATCGAAGATCGGGAAACCGATACGAATCAAGGGTACTTCAAACTCCTTGCCTTTGTGCAAAGTATCCCGCTGGATGAACTTGCCGTAGGAGTTACCGATCATAAAATCTGGCTTGTTGGTAAATACCAGCGACCGCATATGCCAAAGATCCTTACCGATATGGACTTCACTGTTAGCGCCATAAGGGCTTTCAGCCAGCATCTTATCCATGGCCTTGCGCCAGCGCTTGTTGCCGTTGTTGCAAAGTATATGGGTCGGTTCCGCACCGAGTTCCATCAGAAACTTCGAGAGTCCCATCACGAAATCCGGATCACCCCACAGGGCAAACTTCTTACCATGCAGCCAGGTGTGGGAGTCGGTCATCATATCGACCAGACGTCCACGCTCTTTGGCCAAGGATGCGGGAATGGGCTTGCCGGTCACCCTGCTGACTTCCATCAGAAACTCGTCGGTCCAATCCAATCCCATTGGGATATTGATCGCGGTGGCTTCCTGCTTCCAAGTATTCTTTACAAACTTCTTGGTCTTGGTCAGCTGCCAAGGCGTCAGCAGGAATGTATCCAGCGCATTGGGCGCATCCTTGATTTCATCCTGGGTGGTGCCGCCTGAATATAGACGAAACTCACCGTCGGCAGGGGTATCCAGCACTTCCTCCGGATCGGACAAGAGTGAGTAATCCACACCCATCTCGTTCATCATCCGCTTCATTACCCGGTAATTGCCGAGGTAGGTTTCAAAGCCAGGCACGATATTGATTTTGCCATTGCTGCCGACTTCCTTGTCTTCCATGTTGTTCAGAGTAAAGTAGCGCGCAATCCCCTCAAACATGTTATCCCAGCCGGTGACATGGCTACCCACAAAACTTGGTGTGTGGGCAAATGGCGTGGGATAGTCTTCCGGAATATGCCCTTCTTTCTTGGAGTTGCCGATGAAGGCATTCAGGTCGTCACCGATGACTTCCGCCATACAGGTGGTCGAAACGGCAATCATGTCAGGCTTATAGATAGCCTTGCAGTTTTCCAAGCCGTCTTTCATATTCTGCTGGCCACCAAAAACGGCTGCGTCTTCGGTCATGGAATCCGATACGCATGCAACAGGCTCTTTAAAGTGGCGGTTGAAATAGGTTCGGAAATAGGCAACACAACCCTGGCTGCCATGGACATAAGGCATGGTCTTTTCGAAGCCCAGGGAACAGAGTACGGCTCCTAACGGCTGACAAGCTTTCGCTGGGTTAATCGTCAAGGCTTCCCGTTTAAAGTTCAGCTCTTTGTATTCTTCCGAAGTGGTCCACTGAAATACTTCTTCAATTTTTTCCTGCGAATGCGCTTCTTCAAATGCATCCCGCTTGGCCTTCAAAGAATCTTTGTAATCCTCATCGCGAAATAGAGGATAACTCGGTTTGATGTCTTCAACATGCTGGCTCATTTAACTCTCTCCTTCCATGCCACAAATCCGTGGACACTGGATCAGGTGTAAGTGTTAGCGGACCTGGGTCCGCCAGATGTGGTTCTGGTTCAGTAAGGCGCTGACAAAATCAAGCGCCCTACTTCGCTTGTGGTTATGCTTCCGCAGCGACGGTTTCTTCAGCGTCGTTCGCCACCCAGGGGGCTTTCAACTTTTTCCAGCAAGGGTTGTTCAGCGTCATATCCATGTCTTTGGCAAAGATCGCAAAACCGTCAAAGCCATGGTAGGGGCCTGAATAATCCCAAGAGTGCATCTGCCGGAAGGGTACGCCCATCTTCTGGAAGATATATTTTTCCTTGATCCCGGAACCGATCAGATCCGGCTTAACGCGCTTCACGAACTCTTCAAACTCATAGCCGGTCACATCGTCGTATAGCAGCGTGGAATCGCCCATTTCCTTGAGAGTGCGGTCGTAGTCATCGTTGTGTCCGAACTCATAACCGGTTCCCACAACTTCCATGCCAAGGTCTTCATACGCACCAATGACGTGACGAGGACGCAGACCGCCAACATATAGCATGACCCGCTTGCCTTCCAGACGCGGACGATACTTATCCACGACTGCCTGCCACTCCGGCTCATATTTGGCGATGACTTCCTCGCATTTTTTCTGGATGGACTCGTCAAACTGAGCAGCAATTTTGCGTAGCGATTCAATGGTCTTGGTCGGTCCAAAGAAATTGTATTCAATCCAGGGAATGTTGTACTTCTCTTCCATGTGGCGAGAGATATAGTTCATCGACCGGTAGCAATGCACCAGATTCAGTTTAACCTTGGGTGTCAGCTCGATTTCCGATATGGAACCATCGCCGGACCACTGGGCAACCACCCGCAAGCCCATTTCTTCCAGTAGGATCCTTGAGGACCAGGCATCGCCACCAATGTTGTAGTCACCGATGATCGCGACGTCATAGGCCGTTTGCGCAAACGTATCGTCATCGTCCCGCGCATCCAATGCCCAATCTCTGACCGCGTCATTGGCAATGTGGTGTCCTAACGACTGAGATACACCGCGAAATCCTTCGCAGCGCACCGGCACAACGGTTTTGCCAATTTCCTTATTTTTCTTTTTGGAGACGGCTTCGATATCGTCTCCAATCAGACCAATGGGACATTCCGACTGTATGGTGATGCCTTTGTTCAGCGGAAACAGGGTCTCCACCTCATCAATCAGCTTGTCCAGCTTTTTGTCACCACCGAACACGATATCCTTTTCCTGGAAATCGGAGGTAAAGTTCATCGTCACATAGGTGTTCACACCCGTCGAGCCAATGTAATAGTTACGGCGTCCTGCCCGGGAATACTGGCCACAGCCTACCGGGCCATGGGAGATATGAATCATGTCCTTAATCGGACCCCATACAACCCCTTTGGAACCGGCGTAGGCACAACCACGAATCGTCATTACCCCTGGTAACGACTTTTTGTTGGAGGTGATACATTTCTTCGATTGTTCCAGCGAAGGATCATTCGATGTCAGGTGTTTTGCCCGATCCTTTTGCGCTTTCTCCGGATAGACTTCCAGCACTTCCTGAATAAGCGCTTCTGTTTCTTCACGTGTCATGACAGCCATTGTCTGTCTCCTCATAAGTGTTGAGTTGCAGGCAGAGGCTAATCCGCCCCATGCCCGACCGAGCCAGAAGTGGGTGACTTAGGCGGATTCTGTCGCTGCTGTCTGCCCGATAATGCTCTCGTCTTCTTCTTCCATGATGCCGAAGTCCATCAACAGTTCTTCAAGCTCATCCATGGTGCAAGGCTCTGGAATCACGAGTTTTTCGTTGGCGATGATTTTCTGCGCCAGCGCTCGGTATTCATCGGCCTGATTGGCGGAAGGATCGTACTCGATGACCGTCATGCGGCGGATTTCGGCGCGCTGAACCACATTGTCACGAGGAATAAAGTGGATCATTTGGGTACCGATTTTGGCCGCCAACGCTTCGATTAATTCATCTTCACGGTCGGTATTTCGGCTGTTACAAATCAATCCCGCCAGACGGACGCCGCCGGAATTGGCATATTTCACGATACCCTTGGAAATGTTGTTGGCGGCGTACATGGCCATCATTTCACCGGAAACGACGATATAGATTTCCTGGGCCTTGTTTTCCCGGATCGGCATGGCGAATCCACCGCATACCACGTCGCCGAGTACGTCATAGAAGACGAAATCCAAATCATCTTCGTAAGCGCCTTCTTCTTCGAGGAAGTTGATCGCCGTGATAACACCACGGCCTGCACAACCGACGCCGGGCTCAGGGCCACCGGATTCGACGCACTTGATGTCGCCATATCCGGTTTTCAGCACATCTTCCAGTTCCAGATCTTCAACCGTTCCGGCTTCAGCAGCCATCTCCATGATGGTGTTCTGCGCTTTGGAGTGCAGAATCAAACGGGTGGAGTCAGCCTTTGGGTCACACCCCACAATCATTACTTTTTTACCTGCTTCGGCGAGAGCCGCCACCAGGTTTTGTGTGGTCGTAGACTTACCGATACCACCTTTTCCATAAATCGCACATTGACGCATTGCCATGATAATTTTCTCCTGTTTGACGAGCTCTATAGCGCAGCTGGCTATAGTGCTGTAGACGGATTCACAGTTGAACGAATGCTCATTTCTGCTTTGCAACGACTCTGGTGCGAACTCTGTACCACATTAACAACAACATCCTATTCCATTGTTTTTAAAATACTTTATTGGACCTATCCGGGTTTCTCTGTACGTCACTTATACAACAAAGCCACCGAAGCCTCTGTTGGAATGACAACATACCCACAATGGTTTTTTACGGGAGTTCCTTCCCATCCATGGATGTCTTTATAAATGGCATGAGAGAAATGCTGCCTGGATTCACCCCGGTACAGGCTGGGTAGTTCACCACTCTGAAACACTAAACACTTGTCCCAAAACCGACATTGTCATGTCCGAATCGCTCCTTCGCTTATCTTTCGTCACCATTGAAGTGCAAGATAACTAGACGAAACAAAGAGTTATACACACCTGATCAATGGAAGGGATATTGCAGACACAGGCTTGTGTGCTGTATAGCTTGGACTTGGAGATATAGATGACAAACGATAACTGCTTAAAAACCATCACCGATGGCATAAAGAATGGCTCCGTCGTTCCCTATTTGGGTCCCGGCGTCTTACAGGAAGTAAAAGCTATCACCGGTGACGAGCGGTTGCCTGCCGACAGTGACAGTCTGATATTGGCAATGAATAACGGCCAGCCTATGGCACCACGGTTGATGTACGAGTTCCCTCGTGCCGCGATGAACATGGAGTTGAAAAAAGGCCGGAGTTATGTTGAAAGATTTCTGACAGAAACCTACCGGGATAAGAAGTGGCAACGCTCAAAACTACACAACTGGCTGGCGGAAATGAAGCCTGCTTATGTGATCGATATCAACCGCGATGTGCAGTTGCAGGAAAGTTATCAGGATACTCACCATATTCTAGTGGTAGGCACTGCGCGAATCGCCGGAACCGATTATCGGTATAAATTGTACCGATATAACGGAACCAAGTACGACCCTATTAGGTTGGAGGAAGTCGAGTCTCACCTGCCGGTATTGTTCAAGCCGATGGGAACGCCGGTACCGGAACCGAGCTATATTGCGGCGGACGCTGACTATGTCGACTATATCACCGAACTCATGGGTGGCTTTGCCATTCCTGCATTTCTTAAAAACTACCGTAAAGGTAAAAAATATCTGCTGCTTGGAATGCGATTCTTAAGAGATACCGAAAGGATGGTGGTAAGCGATATCGTCTACGGCGCAGGCGAACCCGCCGGTTGGGCGCTAATCCTTAATCCGACCGAAAAAGAACGACGCTTTTGCGCAGTCCGCAATATCGAAATCCTTGAAGATGACTGGCCATCACTAGTTAATACGGCGACCGGGTCCGATTCTGTGGTCAGGTCTGCAGTAGAAATCCTTTAGGATCTTCAAGGAAGGCCAAACAGTCATGTATCTCTGTATTTGTAAAGGTATCAGCGAGAAAGACATCCGCCAGGCACTACAGCAGGGTTGCTGCAACTTACAGAAGCTACGGTGTCAAACCGGCCTCGGCAGTGACTGCGGGCGTTGCCGGAAATCGGTTCGTGAGTACATAAAGCTAAACAATCCCCAGGAATGACTACTAAACACCCACAAGAATACGGATTCGGCTACTCTTAAACCTAGTGTAGTGTCCCATATAGATAGCCCATTAAGTGGTCCTCAGATTTGCCACAATAAGGCGCATTTCGCCGGGAATGTCGCCTACCTTGCCAAGAAATGCAACACCATTGTGGTGAATCTGAGGGCCACCCGGAGGGCGAGCCGCTAAAGGGCCATCTACGTTGTTGCGATTGC
>JANQMN010000142.1 GCA_028280065.1 Hahella sp. | reverse complement strand
GAGTTGCGTTACACTCTGTTTGCATAAGGCCTTGCCTCTTATGGATAGTAACTTGTTGATCGCAAAACAGTTATGCCATAAAGCAAGGCCTTTTTCTATTCTAGTGGTGAGAAATTGGGGCTAGAAAGTATCTATCAATAGCGTTTTTACATTCTTCTACTGATTTATAATTACTATTATGAATTACAATCGTATACCTTCGTTCCCCAGATATCTTTTATATATGTAGATAAATGAAGTTTTAACCTCCTTGAATCAGCTTTTTCAGGTGTGACTTCGGAGATTTAGAGAAGATCTATTAAATATAGCAATGCAGTGGGCATATCACTACAGTCAGATACCAGTCTTGGTAAAGGCTTTCTAAGTGGCGCTCAAAAACCACAAAATTTAGCCGCTTTCTATGCCGCATAGTGAATATCAAAAGAAGTGGCTTTTGCCACTGGCTTTAGAGCGCGCTGCTGCCTGACAAGCTCTACGATTCCATACCTTTCAAGAGTCTTGAGAGTCCGGCTCAGGTTGCTCACTGCACGGCCAGATAGCTCTGATAGTTCTTTTAAAGTTTCGGGTTTCCTTTCATCAATAATCTTTATTAGCCTTATATTATTTTCACTTAATACCTCGGCTAGAGACTTGATTGAGTTAAACCAAATTTTCGGCTCTCCTTTTTTTGGCTTATAATGACCTGCAGCTATTGCAAGTGTTCTAGCCTGAAACTGATCACGAGGCATAATTCCTACCTTCAAAGTGCCCATAGTACCTACCTCTTGAGTTCATCGAGAACTTGGTTAACCCTATTAAAAAAGTCTTTCAATAATTGCTCGGCATTGCTAAACGAATACGGTGTACCTTTATCGAGCGGATGATTGTGAACATGGTCAAATTCGACAATTCGCCCACTGAATCGAGATTTTTTCTTTGGCTTAACAGCATGGGCGTTATCAAAACCTAAAATTCGCTTATTAAAATTGTTATGTAGCGTCAAGTTATATCTAATTCCATGAGGCCGTTCTTTTGTCGGCTCCACTATCCAAGCTTCGATTCGATACCAATACCCATTTTCTTCAGTGTATTCAGTTCCGTTAAGTTCCAGAAGAACATCTAATCCAGGGTCTTTTGACATAGAGAAGATCATTATCAACAGATGATAACAATAATACTTTTAACTAATATCTGGTGCAATACCAACTGAAATCAAATTCAGTAATGGGAGATTCTAGTTTATCTCCACAGCAGTCATTGGAATGATAAAATCGTAACACTTGCTTTAGGCCAATTCCAAACCATTAACTAATCACTAGTCCCAATCTGGATGCATGATACTTCCCCGAAGCTTGGTCTCCTGCTACAGATTTCTGCTTTTTAAATGGAATGTGATAGTTGAGAAATAGAAAGATACAGCAAAAATTGCCTCATATGCTGCCAGTAAAGCTTCCGTCACAAGAGTTGGCGTTGTAGCCAAATACCGGTAAAAAAAACTACCCCTCACCCCCGGTTTGCACCTGCCATTGCGACCAATAAAGACCCCGTTTACTCACCAACTCCCCGTGATTTCCCTGTTCCACCAGTCGGCCATGTTCCATCACCAGAATTTGATCGGCATGCACAATAGTTGATAAGCGATGGGCAATGACGATCACTGTGCGGTTGTGGGATATCTTTGCCAAAGAGCGCTGGATTGCGGCTTCGGTTTCGTTGTCGACGGCGCTGGTGGCTTCGTCCAGGATGAGGATCGGAGGATTTTTTAACAAAGCCCGTGCTAAAGAGAGGCGCTGGCGTTGGCCGCCCGAAAGTTTGATACCACGTTCGCCAACCAGGGTTTGCAATCCTTGTGGCAGGCGTTCGATAAATTCCCAGGCTTCTGCGGTTTTTGCGGCTGTGATAATTTCTTGCTCGCTGGCCTGCGGGTTGCCATAGGCGATGTTATCCAAAACCGTTCCCTCAAAGAGAAAGACCTCCTGGCTGACCAATCCGATCTGTTGGCGAAGTTCTTGTAAAGGAACATCGGTGATGTCGATTCCATCGATGGTAATGGAACCGGATTTGGGTGAATAAAAGCGCAACAGCAGTTTTATTAAAGTGGATTTTCCCGATCCGGTAGCGCCGACCAGGGCGAGGGTATGACCTGCCGGTAGGTGTACCGAGATGTCTTCGATGCCGGCATTTGTTCCTTGGTAGTTGAAATGCAGGGAATTAATATGAAGTTCGCCCCTTAACGGCTTTGGAAAGCTTTTCGTGCCTTTATCGTGTACCTCTATGGGCGTTTCCAGCAGACCGAGGATTCGTCGGGTGCTGGCCATGGCTCGTTCGTAAAGATCAATTACGTCTGCCAAGGAAGTGAGTGGCCAAAGCAACCGTTGGGTTAGAAATACCAGTACGCCGTATGCGCCGACATTGAGTTCGCCGGAAAGCGCGAGATAGCCACCGACGGTAAAGGTGCACAAAAATCCCGCCAGAATGGCCATGCGGATCACCGGGATAAAGGCCGAGCTGATGGCAATAGCCCTACGATTCGCCTGCACATAGTCTTCGCTGGCTTGGCGTAAAACCGCAGACTCCCGGCTTTCGGCGGTAAAGGACTTAATGGTGGCGATACCGCCCAGGTTGTTGGATAAGCGTGAGGCGAGCACTCCCACCTTGTCGCGGACCGCGGCATAAAGGGGTGTGGCCCGCCGCTGAAAGAAGAATGCGCCCCAAATGATCAGCGGAATCGGGGTAAAGGCCAGCATGGCAATAAACGGCGAGAGGATAAAGAAAACCGATCCTACCGCTACAACGGCTACCAGCACCTGAATAATGTCATTGGCGCCACCGTCCAAAAATCGTTCTAGTTGATTGACGTCGTCATTCAGGATGGACACCAACTGTCCGGAACTGCGGGACTCAAAGAAGGACATATCCTGACGCTGAATATGATCGTAGGCGTCTTGTCGGAGGTCTGCCTGAATCCGTTGCGCCAGGTTACGCCACAAGAGTTTATAAAAATATTCAAACAGCGATTCGCCAACCCAGATAAAGAAGGTCAGTATCGACAGCACCATAATTTGCGACTTAGGCGTGTCGAATCCAAGAGTCGCGACAAAACTTTGCTCCTGGTTGACTACGACATCGATAGCGACGCCGATGAGTATCTCCGGAGCGACATCAAACAATTTGTTAATGACAGAGCAAAGCGTTGCCAGGATTATTTTCGGCCTATAGGCGCGAGCATAGCGTAGAAGACGCAGGAGCGCCTGAAAACTGGTTTGTTTCGGTTCAGCAGCGTTCATTGGAATGTAAGATATTTGGCGGAGACAGCAACAACCCCATGTCGTTACCTCGGCCCGTCATAGTGCGTTATGCAACCGCGGGAAACAAGTCGGTCTTAAACTTTTCAGGATGGAAAAAACTTTGCGATGCGTGCTATGTTGATTGGGAATCACACCAAGTACCGAGATAAAAAATCAGAGGGGATCATTCATGCAGCAAACTAAAATAATCGTGCTAGCGGTTTTTCTTATCTTTGCGCTCGTTGGCCAGGCTTTTGGCGAATTGAAGAATAGCGATGCGATTAAATACCGACAGGCCGCCTACTCATTTATTTCGTGGAACATGGGAAAACTGAAGGCGCAGGTAATTGATGGCAGCGTGCCCTACAATCAAGCACAGGTAGAGGCGTCGGCCAACGTGATTGCAGCAATCGCCAATTCCGGTTTGGGCGCGTTATTCCCAGCCGGTAGCGATAGTGGAGTTGGCTTTCATAAGACACGGTTAAAGTCCGAATTTTTTGAGAATCCGGCAGAAGTGGCAGAAGTTGCCAAAACCTTTAATGCCAAGGCCAATGCCTTGGCAGATGTAGCCAAATCCGGTGACCGGGATGCGATTAAAGCGGCATTTGGCGAATTGGGCCGCAGTTGTAAAGGATGTCACGATAAATTCCGCGCTAAAAGGAAGTGATTTTTCCAGCTACTTGCTTACCAATCCGGTGTGGGTGCTGGCGGCGTTGGTGGCGGAAGCGTCCCTCCTGCCGCCAGCCAGGTGACTAAGGCGGCAATACCCAGGGCAACCGTTAATGCCCAGGGTTTGGTTTGCATGTTTGGCGGGGTGACGTTTTCGGTTAATTTTAATCGACCGGTAAACATGGGTTTGATCAAGGTTTGACGCTGGATGACACTGTAATAGAGGATGGCGCTCAGGTGCAGGAGAATTAGCCCTATCATCAGCTCAAATGTCGAAGTATGCCATCCGGTGATCCAGTCGCTTGTGTCTTTATCCAGGATAGCGAATAGTGGACCTTCAAACGCGATATCGTCGTTGCTGAACAGGCCGCTGGTCACTTGAAAGCCGAATAGCAGCAACATCGCCAGGATCGAATAGCCACCCAGAGGATTGTGGCCGACTCCCTGCCAATGGCCCTGCAAATACCGGATTGCGGTCTTGGGACCTGCGAGGAAACTGCTGAACCTGGCGGTTTCCGGGCCGATAAATCCCCAAACCAGCCGAAACGTCAATAGTCCTACCAGCGTAATACCAAACCAACGGTGCTGCACCATGAAGTTCCCTCCCCAATAGCCGGTCACCAGTGAACCAAGCACGGTAATGGCAAAAGCCCAATGAAAGACACGGAGTGCGGGATCCCAAACAGCTATCGGTTTCTGTTCCATAATTCGCTTGACCAATAATCTACTTATAGCATGGTTAGTCAGAAATGTTGTTTGTCCATAAAGCTTGCCGTAAGGTAAGTTGATCAACGGCAGTATTTCTTGGCTATCATTGAATGTAGTCTTTGTTGTCGCTATTACAATACGACAGGAACAAGTTGTGTATCCACTACCAATGCAAAACGGTTATGAAAAGGTTTTTGATCGCAATCTGATGCTTGGGATTCGCCTGTTGGCCGCCTGTCTGTTGTGTTTTTTTTCTATCCAGAGCACTGCGCTGGAGGTTCCCAAAGGGGCAACGATTCTTAAAGTCGAAGGACGTCTGGCGAGAACCAATCAGGGAACTGCGGCATGGTTGGATCTGGAGGCGCTAGATGCGCTAAAACAGCACAAAATCCTGACCACTACCCCATGGTATGACGGCGAACGTACTTTTGAAGGCCCGCTGGTCCGGGACCTGATTAAATGGTTGGGCGCGGAAGGCGCTACCGTGAAGGCCATCGCATTGAATGACTATATGATCAGCATCCCGGTCAGTGATTTTCGCCTGCATGATGTCATTCTCGCCACCAGAATTGACGGCCGGGCGCTCACTGTTAGGGAAAAAGGGCCGATCTTTGTTATGTATCCCTTCGATCAGACACCCAGTCTTCGAACGGAAGTGCATTTTCAACGTTGCATTTGGCAGCTTCACCGGCTGATTTTTGAGGACTAGCCTTTCAGGATGATGAGCAAAATGCGCGTTCTGCTTGGCGTTGCCTTGATTTCCGTTCTGTTGTTGTTGGCAGCCAGCGTGATTTATACCGTCAATGCTCTGCGCGATTCGACACTGCCTGTCCGCATCGCTAAAGAGGATGTCAATTGGTCGGTTCACCAAATCGAAGTTGAAGTATTCAAACTCCACCTGGCCACGATGCAGACCGATTTATCACAGAAACCGGTTTTTAGTCTGTCGTTAAAATACGACGTATTGCTGAGCCGGACCGATATGTTTAAGGCCGGCGAGCTGCATCAAGTGGTCCGCACGCTGCCTGAAACCTCTGTTGCCGTAGACGAAATCATAAAGATATCCGAATCGCTTGAGCCTCTTGTCAGTAAAGCTGAGGCAGGAGACGCGGTGGCCAGAACAAGGCTCATCAGTGAACTGATGGATTTAAGAAAAAAAGCCCATGCCTTGACCTTAACGGCCAACCAGGAGCTGGTGGAGCGCAAGTCTCAAGAACGACAGCATTTGGCAAGAACCTTTCTGATTGCCAAAACTCTATTTGGCGTGCTGATACTTACTGTGTTGGTGGGATTCTTCTCGCTGTTTTTAATGGTTGTGAGGGCTGAAAAAGCCACCAGAGAAGCGGATTACCACCGGCAGGAAGCGGAAGCCAATAACCAGGCGAAAAGCCGTTTTCTTTCCAATATCAGTCATGAACTTCGGACGCCGCTGAATGCCATCATGGGCTATTCGGAGCTTTTAAGAATGGAAGCCGAAGGACTGGATCCGGAGCAACAGGCCAATATCGCCGAGATCAGTATTGCCGGCGAACATTTGCTAAGTTTGATCAACGATATTCTGGATTTGTCGAAGATTGAAAACGGCAAGCTAACGATCAGTCTTGCTCCGGTTTCCGTTCTTTCCATGCTGAACGAGGCGTTGCCTTATGTCAGAAGCTTGGCGGCAGATAACCAGGTGATAGTGAATCCACCCACGGATGAAACGGACTATATGATCCGGGTCGACCGTACCCGCATGGTGCAGGTATTGATTAACCTGCTGAGTAACGCCGTGAAATACAACCGTAAGGGCGGCATGGTCAACGCCCACTTGCGGTTTATGGAAATGGTCGGTGAATCCGAGCTGGCTGGCGCTGAACCTGCAAAAATCCTACGGATTACCATCGAGGACACCGGTATCGGTATTAAGAAAGAGTTACAGGAGAAACTTTTCCAGCCATTTTCCCGGTTAGCCGGCGATGTCACCATTGAGGGCACGGGAATTGGCCTAGTGCTAAGCCAGCACCTGGTGTCGCTGATGCATGGTGAAATTGGCTTTCGGTCCGCCGAAGGCGTGGGAAGTGAGTTTTGGGTGGATTTTCCTATCTATCGAATGTTGCAGAAAGTTGATACAGGAACAAATGCGGGAGATTGATATCGGACCGGGGCATTAAGTTTGCCGTATCGAAACAGCATATTTTCCTCAGGTAGTTGAAGATTGCGCTATCCTGATTATAAGACGGACGATTCAATCGAAAATAACTTACCAGGATTACCGCAGACACGGCTAAAACGAGTAGAGAGCATTTACTAAAATGCAAGACATCCTAATGGCGCGGCAACCTATTTTTGACCGCAATAGAAAACTCTACGGCTTCGAATTGCTGTTCCGAAATCAACGCCAGCAGGCGGTAGGCGCGGTAGGTGGCGACAAAGCGACGAGCCAGGTAGTGGTAAATCTCTGCACCAGTATTTCCGGACAATTTGCCGCGTTCAACCAGCCTTTATTTATTAACATCACCCGTGAATTTTTATTGTCCGAGGCGTTTTTCCCCATTGAGCCGGAAGCGGTAGTGATGGAGCTGCTGGAGGAAACTGACGTCGACGATGATGTGAGGCAGGCAATGGTTGCCTGGCGAAAGAAGGGATTCAGATTTGCCCTGGACGATTATTTGTTCGAATCCAAGTTTGATATCCTGTTGCCACTCGTGGACTTCGTGAAGGTCGAATTACTCGAATATCCCCTCGAAGAAACACTGGGTAAACTGGATCGGCTACAGAACTTTGACTTTCAACTGGTCGCGGAAAAAGTTGAAAGCCAGGATGTTTTTAAACGTTGCATGGAAGCCGGTTTTGATCTGTTTCAAGGCTATTTTCTTGCCCAACCCGATCAAGTCTACGGCACTGCAGTGGCCCCCAGTTATCAGGGACTGATGCAGGTGCTTTCTCTGGTGCAGTCAGAAGATGCTTCAATTGAGGAGTTAAGCCGCAGTGTTTCCAATGAACCGCGGTTGGTGTATCAATTACTGCGAATTCTGAACAGCCCCGCCTGCCGCTTGCACCGGAAAATCGAAAATATCAAAGAAGCATTGGTGTATCTGGGACTTGCCCAACTGAAAAAGTGGACTTTGCTCATTCTGTTTACCTCTTCCAAAGATATTGAACTTGAACTCGTACGGATTCTGTTAACAAGAGCAAGAACCTGTGAGCTCTATGCAAGCCTCAAAAGACTCAATAATCCGGAGAACTTTTTTATGACCGGATTGCTCTCGGGAGTGGATTTGCTGTTGAAAACCAAACGTGAGTCGGTTTTTGAACAAATCAACCTATCCGATGAAATCCGTCTGGCAATCATGGAGTTTAAAGGGCCTGCGGGAAACACCCTGAAGTTGGTCACGGATATCGAAAAAGGAAGCTGGGATGCCGTCAACGCCCTGGACTTAGCCGATTATCGGAATCTGTTTTCGGCCTTCAACGAAGCGGGGCTTTGGGCGCACGAAACCTTGGAAATTGTTTATGAAACCTAGTTTACGAGATTTGGTGTATCCAAAACCTTTAGTCCAACACCAGCCTTTCCAATGCCTGGCGAAGTTGTGAAGGAATTGATACCGCGTTGTTAGCCTTGCGGTCCACAAAAACGTGAATAAAGTCGCCATGGGCACAAGCATCTTGTTCATCTTGCCGAAAAATTCCCACCCCGTAAGTCACGGAGCTGTTGCCTAGCCGGTTGACCCGCAGGCCGGCTTCAATGGCATCGGGATAGGCGATCGGCGACCGGTAGTGGCAGTTTGAATTGACGACGTAGCCGACAATTTCAGCCTTATGGATATCAAGACCTCCTTCTTCGATCAAATAGCGGTTAACTGCGGTATCGAAGTAGGAGTAGTAAGTGACGTTATTCACATGGCCATACAAGTCGTTGTCCATCCACCGGGTCGTAATCGGATAATAAAGCGCGTAATCTTTTCTGTGGGTGTATTTTTGGTCTGTCATGGGTAGTGTTTTTCTAGTCTGCTTTTAAAATAGTGTCTGATTGCCTTTAAAATACGCGAATTGCCCAAGCATTCCCATTTGCCAACTAGAACGCACTTTTAAAGTGCGTGGCCGGTAAAGTAGTTACTTGCGTTACAATCATGTTATCCGCTATAGGTTTGGATTTTGAAATGGATAGAGACCATATTGTCAATTGGTTGATGAGTGGCGATCCCAGTATTGCTTATCAAACAAAACGCGATTTGCTAGGTCAAGACGATCCAGGGCTGCAGGCGTTAATCTCAATGGAGGGCTGGGGCCAAGCCATTCTCTCGAAACAGCACCCGGATAGCAGTTGGGGAAAAGGCTTCTACCAGCCGAAGTGGACCAGCACCCACTATTCCCTACTGGATCTTAAAGAACTACAAATACCGCAGGATAATCCGCAGGCCAAAGCCGCCATTGCACATATCCTGGCCACGGAAAAACTTCCGGACGGCGGGTTAGGCCCGGCAAAGACTATTCATGCCAGCGATCTCTGTGTGGCCGGAATGTTTCTCAATTATGCCTGTTACTTTCGTCATCCCCAGCAGGAACTCAAATCCCTGGTTGATTTTTCCCTGAGCCAGGAGTTGGCTGATGGCGGCTACAATTGCCGGTTAAACCGGTCCGGGGCACGCCACAGTTCAGTGCATTCCACATTGTCCATGTTGGAAGGCATTGAAGAGTATCGGCGGCAAGGTTACAGCTACCGGCTGGAAGATCTGCTGGCGAGTGCCCGAAGAGGGCGGGAGTTTCTGTTACGGCACCGTTTGTATAAATCGGATCGGACCGGCGAGATAATCCACAAAAGCCTATTGCAATTCACCTACCCTGCGAGATGGAAGTATAACATTCTGCGGGCATTGGACTATTTCCAGCGGGCCGGCTGTGACTGGGACGAGCGCATGGAGGATGCGTGGCAAGTCGTATTGAGTAAGCGGAGTAAAGATGGCCGTTGGCTAACTGCAGCCCAACATCCGGGTGAACGGCATCTGATTATGGAACCGGGGCGTCGTCCCAGTCTTTGGAACACGCTTTTGGCAATGCGGGTTCACCAACGCTTTCGACTGCCGTTACATATCTAGTGTAGTGTCCTATATAGATAGCACACTACACTCGGCAAAGCCTTGAGAATTCCTCCAGCGCTGGAACCGTCTTTTGGGCGGCCCATCCCGGTGCTGTGAATCAACCCGCAAATTGAGTCAAAATCTTTCCATTTATCCGGGAAACAAACCTTTTGTCCTGAAACGATGGGTTAGCGTAGTGGGGAGTCCTATTCTGGAAAAGCTAAAGACGTTCCAGGATAGCCCCCATGGTCTATGAAAAATTCGATGGCGCTGATAACAAAGGTCTCGGACAAAGTTTGTTTGAAGACTTCACCAAGCATTTCACAGTGGTTTATGCCAACAGCGACGACTTAAAACGAATAGCCTATTCCATTCGTCATTACGTTTATTGCGAAGATCTGGGATTAGAGCCCGCGAAAAAGCATGGTATGGCCATCGACGGCTATGACGCCTACGCTCACCACATTTTGCTTCAGCATAACCAGACCGGCCGTTATGCCGGTTCCATTCGTTTAATCACCCCGGAACTTGGCAGTCAGCGGCTGCCTATTCACGGCGAGGAGATTCAGCGCAGTTGGGCCAATAGGCAAGCGTTAACATCGCTGAAGCTGGGCGAATATAGCGAGATATCCAAGCTGGCCGTGCCGGACGATTTTCATCAGCGGGAAGTTGATCGGCTGCCGTTGAATCAATCACTCGGGCCGCCTGATACCTTTAGCCTGGCAACCGGACCACACCGGGATTTTCCAAAAATTACCATGGGGCTTTATCTGGCTGCCATTGCGCTGGCTCGTCAACTGTTTCACGATCATGTTTATGCCGTGATGGCGCCCATGTTGTTCAAGAAGTTAAGAGGCTATGGGTTGTTGTTCGATCAAGCCAGCCATGTTTTCGAAAACTCGGGCGCAAAAGCGGTTTATCATCTGAACATGGAACAAGGCGTAAGAATTGCCCAGTCCATCTATCCCTTACATGATGCAATTACCCGGCAACTCGCCAGCCAGCTTCCACTGCTGCCGGATGTGAAGGAAGCGCTCTAGACCTCATGGATTCATACACCCTCCTGACACTATGTTGTCAGGAGTGGGGAACTATACTGCAATCCTGTTTCCATCAAATCCACTGACAATGAGGTTGACAAGAAATGGCAACGACAGAAATGCCCAAATCCGATCTCCCGGAAAACATCGTTTCTCATCTTTCCGTTGGGACAAATAATTTCGATGCAGCAACGGCCTTTTATGACAAAGTGCTGGCCGTGCTCGATATCAAACGCTTCATGGAACATCCTGGCGCCGTGTGCTATGGCCGCGCTTACCCGGAATTCTGGGTGCAAACACCCATCGACGGCCGGCCGGCCACGGTCGGCAATGGATTCCACATTGGTTTCATCGCCACCAGCAAAGCTGCGGTGGATGCCTTTTATCAGGCGGCCATGGCAGCCGGTGCCACGGATGATGGCGAGCCTGGGCCGCGACCCCATTATGGCGAGCCATACTATGGCTGTTTCGTCCGTGATTTAGACGGCCATAAAATCGAAGCGACTTATTGGGATGTGGAAATGGCCGCAAAAATCTATGGCTAAGTCAGGTTGTTGAAAATTTCCGCAAGTTAGTCCGGCCATTCGCCACCAGCCATAGCTCCGGCAGACTTTTGGTTATTCGAAAAGAAGCGCGGGGGGATCCTCCTTGTTGGCGATGATCCGATAGCGATGAAGTATCTGTTTAAGAACGCCGTTCTCTTTAATAACCCGCAGGCCATTATTGAACTGCTCCAACAGTCTTTCATGGCCTTCGTAGGTTGCTGAAATTTGCAGGTGTAAGGAGGTTTGCCGGAGGCTTCTCTTTAAGGTTGCAAACAAGGCGTTATTTTGTCTGAAATGATTCAATATCAGCTTTTCTGCAAGAGCGCTGTTGATCGGCGCCAGATCAAACCTGCCGGCAGCGATTTGCTGAAGCTGCTGCAGCTCCGAACCGACGAAGTCCACCTTTAATCCTGCCTGTTGCAGTAGTTTATGCGAAGTAGCACCATGCAGGCCGACGACGTGGTATTGCTGTAATTCTTTGAGTGATTCGGCGGCGGCCGGTATGTTCAGATAAGCCGTGTTGTAGTAGAGCTTGTCGCGGGTGGTGACCACCGCATCGCTAAAATTCTCCGGATGTCGGCCGGGATTCTCGTGCAACCTCGGAAAAATGGCAAAATGGGTGCCTTTTGCCAGCGCGCGCTGACCATGTTTGCGTGGCATGTAGGTGACGGTTGCCGCGATGCCTTGCTGTGCGAATGCGGCCTTTACCAGTTCGATAAAAGGGCTTTGTTGCGCTTTTATTGATTCCGTCCATGGAAAATGTTCCACGGCAATCAACGGAACCGAAATGCCAGCTGTAATTTCCGGCGTTTCTGCTATAGTGCCGCTTGTCCAAAAAAACATCAGCAAGCAAAACAGCTTGCAGTAGATAATTCGCACGAATTCCTCCCACAAGGAAAAAAGGAATAGCCTTTTCTACTTTCAGGCCATGTAGATAAGGTGATGCAATGCAATTGGCTCGAAGTAAAAATGAGCGCCAATGACATCCTGTTCTATTGGCTGCCGACGCCGTGCGACAGGGCAACAGCTTCACTTGGTACCCGCAAGCGAACTGACAGATGTCTGATAAACTTACAAATATCCGATCCACAAGATTTTAGGAGAACTGCCCCATGATAATTGGTATACCCAAAGAGATCAAAAACCATGAGTACCGTGTTGGTATGGCGCCGGAAGCGGTGCATGAGCTGGTTGTGCACGGCCACCAGGTTATGGTGCAAACCCAGGCAGGGACTGCAATCGATTTTACCGATGAACACTATCGTACTGCAGGCGCAACCATTGTAGAGAGCGCGGAAGAGGTCTTCGCCAACGCGGGGCTGGTTGTCAAAGTCAAGGAACCGCAAGCAGAGGAGCGCGCTTTGCTAAGGCCGGAGCAGACCCTGTTCACCTACTTGCACCTAGCGCCGGATGTACCCCAAACCGTGGAATTAATGGAAAGCGGCGCAACCTGTATCGCCTATGAAACCGTGACCGACGCCAATGGCCGTTTGCCGCTATTGGCACCCATGTCCGAGGTGGCCGGCCGCATGAGCATTCAGGCCGGAGCGCATTGCCTTGAAATCTCCCACGGCGGTCGTGGCTTGTTGCTTGGCGGGGTGCCTGGCGTTCCGGCGGCCAAGGTTGTGGTGATCGGCGGTGGGGTGGTTGGTTTCAATGCCACCCAAATGGCTGTGGGTATGGGCGCACAGGTGGTTGTCCTCGATCGTTCTCAAGACGTATTGCGCCACTTCGACGCGATATTCGGTAATCGGGTGCAAACCCTGTTTTCAACGGCCAAGACCATTGAGGCGGCGGTATTGGAAGCGGACCTTGTGGTCGGCAGCGTGCTGATCCCCGGCGCTGCGGCACCGAAACTGGTCAGCGCAGAACTGGTTAGCAGGATGCGGCAAGGCGCGGCGGTGGTGGATGTGGCCATTGATCAAGGCGGCTGTTTTGAAACGGCAAAACCAACTACCCATGCTGAACCGACCTACGTCGTGGACGGTGTGGTACATTACTGCGTTGCCAATATGCCGGGAGCGGTCGCACGAACTTCGACATTGGCACTGAATAACGCCACGCTTCCCTACATCGTGCAGTTGGCGGACAAGGGGCCGCAAAAGGCGCTGGCAGATAACCCGCACCTGCTTGAAGGTCTGAATGTCGCCCGTGGCAAACTTACATGCCCGATGGTTGGCGTTGCCCAGCAACGCGAGTCCATTACCGCCCAGGAAGGCCTGGCTCTACTTCGGTAAGGACAAGCCAAGCCGTTGGAAAAAAGCAGCGGTAATTTGCATTCCCGACGCCGGATTTATGCCGGCGTTTCTATATAAGAGGCCTAATAAGCGCACCAGGATTGCAAAAACATAATGGAATGGGCCGGAATAAGGTTGATTTCGTTAAGCTCAAGGGCGGTGTCCGTAAGCAGTTCGGTATGCTGGCCGATCCATTCGTCCGAAACCCTGAGTTCAGCCTCCGGTCCTTTGTTGAACACCATCAGGGTATCGCCTTTTGCGTAGGCGATCATATGCCCTTCGGCATATACCCAGGTGACGTCGGTTTTGGTGAAATCCAGGTGGTCCTTGCGGACCCGAATCAGTTTCTTAATAAACTGCCAAAGGTCGATATTCTGTCGTTCAGGATTATCCCAAGGCATGCATTCCCTGTTGTGTTCCAGGCCGTTGCCACGGATGCCGTCCAGGCCATATTCCCCGCCCTGATAGATGCAGGGGGAGCCGGAATTGGTAAACATGTAGGCATAAGCCATTTTAACTTTCAGCATATCCCCTTCTGCGATCCCCATTACCCGGGATGTGTCGTGAGATTCCAATAGGTTAAAGGACATTTCCGTAATATTGCGGGGATACGCGCCGTTGGCGCGATTAACCGCGAACTTGAATTCTTCGGCAGTGGTACGCTGAAAGATAAAGAAGTTCATGATGGCGTCGGTAAGGGGATAGTTCATCACCGCATCGAACTGTTCCCCGCGCAGCCAGGGCATGGCATCGTGCCAAATCTCGCCGAGAATATAGGAATCTTTTTTGGCTTTTCTGACAACTTTCTTAAAGTCGCGCCAAAATACATGGTCTACTTCATTGGCGACATCCAGCCGCCAGGCGTCGCAATCCATGTCTTCAATCCAAAACCGGGCCACCTCCAGCAGAAAGCTTCGGCATTGAGGATTTTCGGTATTCAATTTTGGCATATCGGTCACGAAACCGAAGGTCTCGTAGTTCAGATACCGGCCATCCAGTTGGCTGTGCTCTCTGGGCCAGACGGGAAACTCTTTGATATAGAACCAATCCGAATACTTGGAGTCTGCGCCGTTTCGGACCACATCCTGCCACTGCTCGGAACCCACGCCAATATGGTTGAACACCGCATCCATCATGACTTTCATGCCGCGGGCATGGGCCGCATCGACTAACTCCCGGAATTGCGCGTTGGTGCCCAGGATGGGGTCGACGGTAAAGTAGTCGACTGTGTCGTAGCGATGATTCGTCGGCGCCGTGAATACCGGGCAGAAATACAGGCCGGTTATACCCAGGTCCTGCAGATAGTCGAGCTTGGCGAGAATACCGGGGATATCGCCACCGGTATATACATAGGATGAGTTGATCTCCATCGAACCCCAGGGAAGCACGTCCTTCGGGTTTAATGACGGATCGCCGTTGTTGAACCGATCCGGATAAATTTGGTACCAGATCATGTTATTGGCCCAAGCGGGGGCATCCGGCACATCGATATTATGCAGGTAAGGGAAGCAGAAACAGTTTCCGATTTCCTGCAGCGCCGCGTGGTCTTGGGTACCGCCCAGCGTCACTACGCGGCGTTCGCCATAAATAATTTTTTCCTTGGCATTTTCCAGGATAAACATATAGCGGGAGCGTTTGTTTTGTGGCTCAACTTCCGCAAACCAATAATCAAATAGCTCATCCGAATATTCCAGCCGCATCGGCAGATTTTTCGCGCCAATCCAGCCGCTGGCGTTAGCGCCGCCAAGATTCCCGCCGTCCAAACCACCTTCAGCCCAGAGAAAAGGATCGCCGATGCGTAACGTCGCCTGTTCGACTTCCGCCTTTTTTGAACGGACCCGCATATGTAAAGTTGTGCGGTCATAGACATAAGACATTTGGCTTTTGGGAACATGCAGGACGGCTTCTTTGGTGATATGCATTACGCTTATTGGTTTCCTCCCGGGTATAAATTACCTGGCAGTCTAGCATTCTCATGCCGCGGCTGGCGGAATTGTCATAAACTTTTATTGAAAAGTGGTTTATGCTTTTTAGACACCGTTAGTGGATGTCAACCGATAGGTGCTGGCGCGTTATACTGGATATAAGAGAGATTCCAGGAATCGATCAACTGTCAGATAGGTAACGGACTATGACTCTTCCCATTTAGAGGACACCCCATGCGAAACAGACTAGCAATTCTGACCCTTCTTGTTTCCGTATTCTTGGCAGCTTGCGGAGGCGGTTCCGACGAGGATGACAATGGTGGCGGGGGAGATAGCTTCTTTCTCACAGGCACGCTCCAGGGTGCATCCGGCAGCGTAACCCTCGCCCTCGATTCCAGCGCGGGCGATCAACAGGTGACTACATCGGCTGCTACTTTTAACTTTACCACACCGTTGCCCACCGGCACCAGCTATAGTGTTGCTGTTTTACAGGAACCCTCCGGACAAGACTGCAGCATTTCGAACGGCTCGGGAACCATCGGCACTAGCACGCCCACGCTGGTAAGCGTTATCTGTAACGATACCGCGGCCGCAACTGCGTCCGTGTCGGGAACAGTGAACTTTGCCTCCAATACCCTGTTCGATTCCGACACCAACGATCCATTCACGCCTTTCGCCGATAATTCAACAATTGCGAATGCTCAGGTGATCGATAACCTGGTAACGATACAGGGCTTTGCCACCCGAACCCCTACCCTGAACTCCGGCGACCGGTTTGCGGTTGCCAATGATTTGGATGACTATTTCAAGGTTGAGCTACAGGCGGGTCAGGTGATTCAGATGCAGGTAGTGGATTACGATCAATTTGAAGTCGATGGCGCCTTTGAAGGGGATTTGGATCTTTACTTGTATGACAGCGGCGGCAATATCATTGATGGCTCCCTATCGACTACCGAATTTGAGCTCCTGCAGGTTCCGGCAACAGGACAATACTACGTCAACGTATTTGCCTTTAGAGGCGCTTCGAAATATGTTCTGCGACTGCTGGCAAATTCGCAATCTCAGGGTATTTCAAGCAGCGGTATTGCCGACTTTGTGCCCAATCAGGCGATTGTTAAACTTTCACCTACGACTTTACCGCTTTCCGTGGCATCAGCAAATCCCACGGTGGAGTTCATGCACACCGATAATAGCCGGGCAATCTTGGCCAGCTTTGTCGATACTTCACAGTTGTATGCGACGTCGATGACCCGTTCGGCAGCCGATGAAGAGCTCGCCGTGCTCAATCCGGCGAGTTATGAAAAAGTGCAGACCTTGCGAAAAATCAAAGAACTCAGTCTTACTCCAGGGGTGGAATATGCCGAGCCCAACTATTGGCGGCAGGCGTCTGCGATACCCAACGACCAATATTATGACCTGCAATGGCATTATCCGGCGATGAATCTGCCCCAGGCTTGGGATATCACCACGGGATCCTCCAACGTTATTGTCGCGGTGATCGATACCGGCGTGGTCCTGGCGCATCCCGAGCTGGATGCACAACTGGTGCAGGGATTTGATTTTATCTCCGATTCGGCTAACGCCCAGGATGGCGGTGGCATCGATAGCAATGCCGACGATCCGGGGGATGGCACCAGCGTTGGCAGTAGTTCCTGGCATGGTACTCATGTGGCAGGAACGGTGGCGGCTGAATCCAATAATGAAATCGGTATGGCCGGTGTTGCCTGGGGTGTCAGAATCATGCCGATCAGGGTGCTGGGCCGGTTCGGCGGAACCTCCTACGATATTATGCAAGGCGTGCGCTATTCGGCAGGGCTGCAGAACGACAGCGGTACCGTACCCAACCAGCGTGCGGATATTCTTAACTTGAGCCTGGGTGGTTTCGGCTCGTCCACCGCAGAAGCAAACCTGTATCAGGAAGTCTATAACTCCGGGGTGATTATCATCGCAGCTGCCGGTAACGAAAATACCTCCCAGCTTTCCTATCCTGCGTCGTATGATGGTGTTATTTCCGTGAGCGCCCTTGATGCTCAGGGCAACCGTGCGCCTTACTCGAATTTCGGCGCCAGGATCGATATCGCCGCGCCGGGTGGCAATACCTCGGCTGATTTGACCGGGGACGGTCAGCCTGACGGCGTGCTTAGCGCACTGGTGGATGATTCCAGTGGCGATCGGAAGCCGACGCTGGGCTTCTATCAGGGAACTTCGATGGCTTCCCCACATGTGGCGGGCCTGGCAGCCTTGATGAAATCCGTCTATGCAGATCTGGACCCGGCTACTTTCGATAGTCTGTTGCAGAACGGCTCGTTGACCAATGATGCAGGGACTGCCGGGCGTGACAATACCTATGGCTTCGGTATCGCGGACGCGCTCAAAGCCGTCCAGGCGGCGCAAGCCTTGGCAGCCGGTGGTGGCACCCCTGAGTTGCCTGCTTCTATCGTCGCTTCGCCGAGCACGATTTCCCTCGGTGCGTCTGCGTCCACCACGCTGACAATCAGTAACCAGGGAGGGGGACAGCCGGCTGTTGCGAGCATTACCGCTAGTTCCAATTGGCTATCGGCCACGGCGTTTTCCACGGATGGTGCGGGTTTGGGCAGCTACCAGATCTCGGTCAATCGCAACGGGTTAAGCGATGGTTTTTACCTGGCGGATTTGGTCTTCAATTTCGATGGCGCCACCAGCATCTCCGTGCGGGTCTCCATGACAGTCGGCCAACTCTCTACCAACGGCAGCTTGGCTGAGCTGTTTTTCCTGGTTTACGATCCGATTGCCGAACAGGTTATTCAACAGGTTCAAGGAAGTGCCGACGGCAATGGCGGCATTAACTACGCGTTCACCAACGTCGCCTCCGGCCAATATATCCTTTATGCCGGCACGGATATCGATAACGATGGCTTTATATGTAACGCCGGCGAAGGCTGTGGCAAATATCCCAATATCGGGGATTTTGTGTACTTGGAAATCAATGGCGAGGATCGCGCAAACGTCGACTTTGTGGCGGATATCATTGCCGGATTCAGTTCCGTCGGTGCCAGTAACGTAGATGAAGGTGGTGGTGTGAGTTCCATCGGTATTCCACGATTGCCGGTTACCAAGCAACTTGGCAATTAACGAAGGAAAATTTTCAATGAATCGGCAAGTGTTTAGTTCGAAGTTGGAAAACTCAGGCCCCTGGCTCCGGGTAGGCATGGCGGTTTTCATTTGCAGTCTTGTGGGGTTGTCCGGATGTGCCACGACGAGCGGATTGCAAGTTAAGACGCTTTATCAATCGCAACAATGCGGCATTAAAACGCCGGCATTGCGGGCAATCGATTCTCTTGAGAAATTATATAGTTTCAGTGAGAGTCAGAAGCGCCTGTCGTTGGACGGCAAAGCGCTGGAAATTCCGCCGCCGCCCGCTGATGGCCGGGCGATTTTACTGGCATGGGGGGAGCAACCCACTGCGGGTTATCAATTGCTTCTCAAGGAGGCGGAAGCGATTCCGGAGGCCGGTGTGTTGACCTTGCCGGTAGAGTTCATCAAACCGGCGCCCGGCCTTGCCGCGGCGCAGGTCGTCACCAGTCCCTGTATGCTGCTCTCGGTATCCAGTCGCCTGGGATACAGCAGCGTCGCCGCCGGCAAATTGCAGTTGGCATTGGACATTCCCTAGAGCAAACGAAATCGCTATTGCGCGATGAGCATCGGCGCGTCATAGTACGCCCAGTTTTTTGAAACCGGACGTCTATCGCGTCCGTTTTGTCTGTTGAGTATCCCGTTTATGACATACTGTTTAGCGATCTCCGTTGATGCCGGCTTTGTTGCGGCTTCGGATTCCCGAACCAATGCCGGTGTCGACAACATCAATACCTATCCGAAGATGTATACTTTTACAGTACCGGGAAAAGCCTATCTGACCCTATTGACCTCCGGTAATTTAGCTACGACCCAAGCGGTTATCCGCCGGCTTTACGACGATCTCGAGGGAGACGAGCTGGGCGGTTTTGCCAAATGCAAGGATATGAGTTCGGCGGCACGGTATCTGGGCAGTGTCAGTGTCTCTGAAAAAAAATACTATTCAGAGGGGCTGGAACAGGGTGCCAACTTTGACTGTACGCTGATTCTTGCCGGGCAATATGCGGGAAGGCCCCATGAAATCTTTCTGGTATATCCGGAAGGCAACTATATTCAAAGCTCACCTTACACGCCTTTTCTGCAGATAGGCGAAACCAAATACGGCAAACCGATATTGGATCGGGTCATCCAGCACAATACCAGCCTGGAGGATGCGGCCCGTTGCGCCTTGGTATCATTGGATTCAACCATGCGGTCCAATCTCTCGGTGGCGCCCCCCTTTGATTTGTTGATCTATGAAAAGAATGCATTGACACCAGCGCATGAAATGCACCTGAAGCTGCAGTCGCCATATTATGCCTCTATGCGTAAAAAGTGGCTTGAAGGCTTAAACGAGTCTTTTCATCAGTTGCCGCAATTCGAATGGGAGAAGAAGTCAGAGGCCGATAGTTAACGGCTTGAAACACGTAGTGCCCCTGACTGCAATGGATTTGCTTTGCGTAAAATGGTTAGGCTGTTCATTGCTTTCCCGTATAAGCAAATATGGCATCTTTTTTGTTTAAGCATAGACACTCTATGCAAACCTGGTTAATCAAACGGCGCAATAGGACCCGGTTGACTGCGTTTCGCAATCTTATAATGAATGCTTCATCTATAATCCGATATGGCGAGGGGTGATCTTTTGCGCCATAGCGACTGGAAACATACTTCCGACTCTACAGGAAAAAACGAATGAGTATTATTGTTGGCCTGCGGCATCGTACGAGTTACAAGTTTGACCGCCTGGTAAACCTTTCGCCGCACACCGTGCGGTTACGTCCCGCGCCACACAGCCGTACGCCGATCGTTTCCTATAGTCTGAAAATCCATCCCGAGAACCATTTTATCAATTGGCTGCAGGATCCGTTCTCAAACTATATCGCGCGCTTGGTTTTTCCCGAGAAGTGTGCGGAACTGTCAGTGGACGTGGATTTAGTTGCAGACCTCACTGCCTACAATCCGTTTGATTTCTTTGTCGAGGAATATGCGGAAAAGTATCCTTTTAACTATGCGGACAGCCTCAAAACCCAGCTTGCCCCCTTTCTGGAAACAGTGGAGTGCGGCAAACGGTTCGATGACTATTTCGGGGAGTTCGATCTCAGCCCGGAACCGATCAATGACTTTTTGGTGAGCGTCAATCAAAAAGTCTGGCAGGATATCAAGTACAACATCCGCATGGAACCGGGCGTTCAAACCCCGGAGGAAACCTTGAAAATTGGCCGCGGTTCCTGCCGGGATTCCGCCTGGCTGATCGTCCAGCTATTTCGGCATATGGGATTGGCGGCGCGTTTTGTATCGGGCTACTTGGTCCAGCTTGCACCGGATCAGAAGTCGCTTGATGGACCGAGCGG
This sequence comes from Hahella sp., assembly GCA_028280065.1. Classification (GTDB taxonomy): domain Bacteria; phylum Pseudomonadota; class Gammaproteobacteria; order Pseudomonadales; family Oleiphilaceae; genus Hahella. Next base: position 75,814 of record JANQMN010000142.1, on the reverse strand, counting down.
ACCGGAAATCGATTTCACCGATCTGCACGCCTGGTGCGAAGTCTATGTTCCTGGTGCCGGTTGGTTGGGACTGGACCCTACTTCCGGGCTGTTTGCCGCCGAGGGCCATATCCCGCTGAGTTGTACGCCTGAACCCTCTGACGCCGCGCCGATCAACGGATTGGTCGATCCTTGCGAAGTGGAGTTCAGCTATTCCAACGAAGTCATCCGGCTCAAGGAAGACCCCAGGGTCACTAAACCCTTCGCGGAACACGATTGGGAAGATATCGATGCGCTCGGGCAACATATCGACGAAATACTGGTACGTAACGATGTGCGCCTGACCATGGGCGGGGAACCCACCTTCGTTTCCATCGACGACATGGAATCGGAGCAGTGGAATACCGCCGCCGACGGTGCCGAAAAGCGCCGCTTGGCGTTTGAGTTGGCGCAACGGCTGAAGCGCCGTTTTGCCAACAATGGGTTTCTGCATTTCGGCCAAGGCAAATGGTATCCGGGTGAGCCTTTACCGCGCTGGCAATATGCGATTTATTGGCGTAAGGACGGCGAGCCGTTGTGGCGGGGATCTCCTGACATCCTCGATCATAATGCCAAGCCTGAAGACGCCCGCGCCCTCATCGTCGAGTTTTGTCGAATTATGGGACTGTCGGATAAGGCAATCCAGCCTTGTTATGAAGACCCGTTTTTTACCCTTTGGCAAAATGGCCATTTACCGATCGATGCGGAGTTGGATGACGATCATGAATCGCTCGCCAAGCGGACGCTGGCTCAGGTACTCAAGCAAGGATTGAATAAGGCGACGGGCTATTGCCTGCCTATCGCCCTTAACCAGATAACCCAAACCTGGCAAACTTGCCTGTGGAGTTTTCGCCAGGGCGCCTTGTACCTGGTTGAGGGAAATTCGCCGATTGGGCTGCGGCTGCCGCTAGGCAGTTTATCGGAGCACCAACTTAACGACGCCTTTGAGTTGCACGAGAGGGATCCCTTTGCGCCTTTGTCCCAAGAGTTGCAGCCGATTAAGAAGGCGGAAGCGAAGCCGCTTACCGGCATGCAAATACATACAGCCATCTGTACGGAGGTACGGGAAGGCTATTTAAACGTCTTTATGCCACCTGTCAGTACCCTGGAAGAGTACGTCACCGTTCTCGATGCGGTGGCTGCCGCGTCGCAAAAAATTGACCGCCCGGTGCGGATTGAGGGTTATCCGCCGCCCAGTGATCCGCGTTTACAAAAACTGGTGGTCACGCCGGATCCCGGAGTGATAGAAGTGAACATCCAGCCCGCCCGCGATTGGCAGGAGTTGAAAAACATTACCGAATCGCTCTACGCGGATGCTCGTGAAAGCCGGCTCGGTACCGAGAAGTTTATGGTGGACGGGCGGCACACGGGAACCGGCGGCGGGAATCATGTAACCCTCGGCGGCGCCACTGCCGCCGATAGCCCGTTATTGCGCCGTCCCAGCCTGTTGCGCAGCCTGATAACCTTTTGGCAACATCATCCCAGCCTTTCTTATCTGTTTGGCGGGATGTTCATCGGACCGACCAGCCAGGCACCCAGGGTCGATGAAGCTCGGGTGGAAAGATTGTATGAGTTGGAAATCGCGTTTGCGCAAATGCCGAAAGGTGATTCGACGCAACCCTGGCTGGTAGATCGATTACTGCGCCATTTGCTGACTGATTTGACCGGCAATACCCACCGCAGCGAGTTTTGCATCGACAAACTCTATTCCCCGGACTCCAGCAGCGGAAGGTTGGGAATTCTGGAATTCCGGGCTTTTGAAATGCCGCCTCATGCACGCATGAGTTTGGTGCAGATGCTGCTGCTCCGGGCAGTTGTCGCCCTGTTTTGGGACAAGCCTTACGATAAAAAGCTGGTCAATTGGGGAACGGCACTGCATGACCGCTTCATGCTGCCGCATTTTCTGTGGCAGGATTTTTCGGAAGTTCTCGAGTATCTGAACGATCACGGACTGCCCTTCAAGAAGCACTGGTTTGATGCGTTTTTGGAATTCCGTTGCCCCAGGATCGGTAAGTTCGAGTTGGAAGGCATGCAACTGGAACTGCATCACGCGTTGGAACCCTGGTTTGTCCTGGGCGAAGAAGCAACGGCGGGCGGTACTGCCCGCTATGTCGATTCCAGTATGGAGCGCTTGCAGGTAAAGATACGGAATACCGCACCGGAACGTTATGCCTTGCTCTGCAACGGCAAGCGCATTCCGCTGGTGCCTACGGAAGAGCAGGGCTGTTACGTTGCCGGAGTGCGTTATCGGGCTTGGCAACCCTGGTCGGCATTGCATCCGACCATCGGCGTGCATTCACCCCTGGTGTTCGATCTGTTCGATACTTGGCACGTCCGTAGCCTGGGCGGTTGTACCTACCATGTCATGCATCCGGGAGGCCGCAGCTATGAAACCTTCCCGGTCAACGCCCTGGAAGCGGAATCGCGACGGGTGGGACGCTTTGAAGATATTGGCCACCAGCATGGCCAGATTATCGCGCAGCCGATCATTGACGGGGGCGGGCGTTTCTACCGAAACCCTGAGGCGCGCAAGTCCGGTGGGCCGGAACCGACGGCGGCCAATCCGAGCTATCCGACAACCCTGGACTTAAGATACGATTAGCCGCATGAGTAGGTCGTCTGACAGCCCCCTGGCGAAAGTGGTGTATCCCAACAAAGAAAAAACCCAGCCGGATCTGGGTTTCGACGGGATCCCCTATGCGCCCCTAACCACCGCCTATGACGAAATGCTGGACGAACAGGGCGCTGTGCGGCCCCATTGGCGGCGAATAGCGGATTTTCTCGGCCGGGTTTCGCAGGATGAGTTGGAAAACCTTGACCGGGAAACCCGGCGCCGGCTGAAAGAGCAGGGGGTTAACTATAACGTCTATAGCGACCCGGAAGGGATTCGACGCCCATGGTTGCTGGACCCGTTGCCAATGCTGTTTACCGAACAGGATTGGCTGCCCATCGAAGCCGGACTGCAACAGCGCGCGCAACTGTTTTCCCTGATTCTCAATGATATGCTGGGCCGCCAAACCTGTCTGAAAGAAGGCTTGCTGCCGCCGGAAGTGATTATGGAAAATCCCGGTTTCCTACATTCGATGGTCGGTGGCATACCTTCGCCGTTGACGCTCTATGCCGCCGATCTCGGGCGCGGACCGGACGGCCAATGGTGGGTCTTGAGCGACCGCACTCAAGGGCCCTCCGGGGCCGGCTATATCCTTGAAGCCCGGATGGTCAGCAAACGGGTTCTCGGGCAGGCGTCGGTGGATTATCCTGTGGCTCCGCTTGCCCAGTTTTTTTTCCATTTGAAACGCCATCTGGCGGCACTGGCGCCGGACACGCAACGGGAACCGACCATTGCCCTGCTGTCGCCCGGCACGGTAAATGAGGTTTACTTCGAACATACCTATCTCGCCGCGCAACTGGGCATCACCCTGGTCACCGGCGAAGACCTCAGCGTCAGGCGGGGTAAGGTTTATCTGAAAACGGTAGACGATTTACAACCGGTGGATGTGATCATTCGCCGGGTCGACGACAGCTATTGCGACCCGCTTAACTTCCGTGCCGATTCTGTGCTCGGCGTACCCGGCTTGGCGCAGGCGCAAATTCTCGGAAAAGTGGGCATGGCCAATCCGTTGGGTTCCGGATTCCTCGAATCCCCCGGCTTGTTACCCTTTTTGCCGGGGCTCGCCAAACACTTTTTGGGTGAGGAGCTCAAGCTGCCGGAGGTCGCTACCTGGTGGTGCGGTCAGCCGAAGGAAAAGCAGTACGTCATCGAAAACCTTGACGATTTGGCGATCAAAACCGTTGACCGGCGCGAGTCTGTCATCTTTGGCAATCGGCTCAGCGGGAAACAGAAAAAGGCTTTAATCGAACGCATAAACGCATCGCCCTGGCTGTTTGTCGGCCAACAGGTACTCAGTTTCTCGACCATCCCTACCATGGTCAATAATCAGCTCCACCCGCGTCATTTGGTAATTCGGGCGTTCACTGCCGGCAACGGCCGTGACTATGACGTGATGCCTGGCGGCCTGACCCGAGTGTCTCCCGATGCGAACACCTTTGTTGTGTCGAGCCAGAAAGGCGGGGTCAGCAAAGACACCTGGCTTATCCGCGAGTCAGGGTCGGTACGGGATGCTTTGCGGCTAAGCCCGAGTGGCCAGCGGCGGCGCACGTCGGCGATTCTGACCAGCCGCGCTGCGGAGAATCTATTTTGGATGGCGCGCTATCTGGAGCGCTGCGAATCGATGTTGCGGTTGCTCAGGGCCTACCTCCGGCAGTTAGAGAATTATCAGGACTATCACGACGAAGCAGACCGGGATGTGCTGGTCGGACTCAAACCCCTGATCGAAATTTACTGTTTCCTGAATAAAGACAAACTCCCGCGGTTCGACGTCCTGCGGCAGTTTATATTGGATCCCCGGCAGGTGGGCAGCGTTGCGTACAATCTCCACGCCGCCATCAACACCGCCTATACTGTTCGCGATCTGTGGTCCGGCGATTGTTGGCGGGCCGTCGAAGAACTGGAAGACCTGCTGGATTATGCCGAAAAAAACCGCTCCCAGGGGCTGGCTCTGGATCAGTTTATTCAGCCTTTTGTAACCGCCCTTCTGGCCTTTTGGGGGGCCAGTCAGGAAAGCCTTGCGATTAATCATGGCGGGCTTTGGAGCCAGTTGGGAAGGCGGCTGGAGCGGGCGCAGAACCTGTCGTTCAGTATTTTTAAAGCCTGCCAGGAGTTCAAGGCCAGCAATGAGGCAGGTTTGCGGGAAGTACTTCTGGAGTCTAACGATTGTCTGAATAGTCACCGCCGCCGCTTCGGTACGGACATGTCTTTCTATACCGTCTGGCATTATTTGATTTTGGAATCGACCAACCGGCGGTCGTTAGTCGCGACGGTTGAGGAACTGGAACCTTTGCTGAAGTTTCTCAACCCTAATCCGCATCAGGGTTTGTTGCCGATGCAGAAACGCGCCCTGTCCGCGATCACGCCGTTACGCCTGGCCGACGCCGGTGACTGGTCCAGTCTCGCCAAGACCAAACAACAACTGGCGGATTTTTTGCAAAGCCTACGAAGCACATTGAATCAACTGGGATTTGATATTGAGCACAGATATTTCAAACACGCCCAACCCATTACTCACTACATGCACTGAAGAATCAGCTAGCTATTTGCGGGTAATTCATGAAACGCTATACCAATATCCGGGGCCGGCATCGTTGGCCTATAACACTGCCTGGATGGCGCCCCTGGCCAGAATCGAACAGCAGGTACTCGAACATCATCTGCTGATCACGCCGCACCCCCAGTTTCAACATACCCAAACCGACAGTTTCGGCAACCGCATGCATTATTTCGAGGTGCATAGCCCGCACTCCGAGCTGAAGGTGGTTAGTAAGAGCGTCATAGTGCGTCAGCCCAAGCCGCTGAACAAAGCCTGCTCTCTGCCATGGGAGCAAATGCGGTTTACGGCGCTACGGGATCATGCCCAAAAGGCCGAGTTTTGCCCGTTTGCCTATCCCAGCCCGATGATTTCGGTGCATCCTGAAATCCGCGCATACACGGAAATAAGTTTTACGCCGGGCCGTCCATTGGCAGAAGCGCTTCTGGAGTTCGCGACCCGGATCCATGATGACTTTGAGTACAAATCCGGCGCGACCCAAATTGAAACCACGTTGGAAGAGTTCTGGGAAATGCGCAAGGGCGTCTGCCAGGACTTTTCCCATCTGGCCGTCGCCGGCCTACGTAATGTCGGACTAATTGCCGCCTACGTGAGCGGCTATGTCATGACTTATCCGCCGGAGGGCGAGGAAAAGCGTCTTGGCGCCGACGCATCCCATGCTTGGGTCGCGGTATTCGTAACCGGCTACGGCTGGGTGCATGTCGATCCGACTAACAAGATATGGGTCGAAAATGATCATGTGATTGTCGCGATGGGACGCGATTACAGCGACGTTCCGCCACTGAAAGGCGTCTGCTACGGCGCCGCACAACAACAACCGGAGGTCGCTGTCACCATGCAGCGCATCAACCCCGAGGAAACTTCCTATGGCCATTGAATGGAAAAAGTATAATTACCCCGAGTTCTATGACGAACTGATCGATCAAAAGGGTAAGCCACGCAAGGTGGCGGCAAAACTGGCAAAACACTTTGAAACCCTTGAGACGGAGGAGCTTGATAAGCTCAAGAATGCGGCGGAGCTGAGTATCAAGGAAATGGGGATCACCTTTACCGTCTATGACCATGAAGGCGGATCGATTGACCGGCAATGGCCTTTTGACATCATTCCTCGGGTCACCAGTAAGAGTGAATGGGATATCGTGGCTGCCGGTCTGAAGCAGCGGGTTAGAGCCCTGAACATGTTTATTGACGATATTTACCATGAGCAAAAAATCGTCAAGGACAAGGTGTTTCCCGGCGAACTACTGACGAAATCCAAAAACTTCCGCAAACAATGCATGGGTATCAGCCCTCCGCTGGGCGTGTGGGCGCATATCTGCGGGTCGGATCTGGTCCGCCATGACGATGGCCAGATTTATGTATTGGAAGACAATTTACGGGTGCCCTCGGGGGTTTCCTACATGCTGGAAAACCGGCAGGTCATGAAAAGGGTATTTGCCGACTTATTTGGCGATTTCAGCATTATGCCGGTGGACGATTATGCCTCTCAGCTTTTTGACACCCTGGCGGCCTTGTCGCCGAGGCCGGCAGAGTATCCCCAGGTCGTGGTCCTGACTCCGGGGATCTATAACTCCGCCTATTTTGAACATTCGTATCTCGCCCAGCAGATGGGTTGCGAACTGGTTGAAGGATCGGATCTGGTGGTTGGCGAAGACGACTGCGTCTACATGAAAACCATTTATGGATTGGATCGAGTCGATGTAATTTACCGGCGCATCGATGATTTGTTCCTCGATCCCGAAGTCTTCCATCCCGATTCAGTACTGGGTGTGCCGGGTATCATGCGGGCCTGGTTGAAAGGCAATGTGGCCCTGGCGAATGCGCCGGGCGCCGGAGTGGCGGACGATAAGGTGGTATACGGTCATGTGCCGGATATGATCAAATATTATCTGAGCGAAGAAATAATTTTGCCCAATGTGCCGACCTATATGTGCATGCGGGAAAAGGACCTGCAGTATGTGCTCGAGCATATGGAGGAACTGGTGATCAAACCGGCGAATGAGTCCGGTGGTTATGGCATGTTGATCGGACCGCGCTCGACGAAAAAGGAACGCGACACCTTTGCCAAGCTGATCCGGGAAGATCCCCGTAATTACATTGCCCAGCCGACGCTGAACCTCAGTACCGTGCCGACGTTGTTTGACGGCAATGCCGAGCCTCGGCATGTGGATATGCGCCCCTTTATACTCTCCAGCGATCAGATTCATGTCACGATGGGAGGGCTCACCCGTGTTGCTTTGGTGAAAGGATCCTTGGTGGTAAACAGCTCTCAGGGCGGTGGTTCTAAAGATACCTGGATTATTGACGAGGAGGCCTGAGATGTTATCGAGAGTGGCTGGAAATATATATTGGATGGCTCGTTATCTGGAACGTGCCGAAGACTTGGCCAGACTGATCAACGTTAATGCCAATCTCGCCTTGGACTTACCTAAAGGCCTGTCGCCGATTTGGGGGCAACTGGTCGCCATCACCGGCGCCGAAGGCTATGCGGAGGAGTTCAACGAGCGCTCGGTGCTGAAGTTTCTGATCAGCGATAAAAAGAATCAGGTCTCGATCATGTCAAGCATGGCTTTTGCCAGGGAAAACGCCCGGACTATTCGGGATGTGATTCCAAGGGAGATCTGGGAAACCATCAATACCACTTATCTGTATTCGAAGGATCAAGCCCAGCAGGCGCTGACCAAGCGGGGCCGTTATCCGTTTCTGCAGGAAATCATCACCCAGTGTCAGACCATCACCGGGACGCTTTCCGGGACGATGAACCACGATGCCGGTTACACCTTCCTGAAGCTCGGGCGCTTGCTTGAAAGAGCGGATATGACGACTCGTATTATCGACACCCGGTCGGCAAATCTGATACCGGATGCCACCACCAGTGCCGCGACCTATGATAATTTGCAGTGGATGAGCGTGCTGAAATCCTTGACCGGCTACCAAATGTACCGTCGCGAAATGCAGTTGGCGATCAAACGGGAAGATGTGCTGCGCTTCCTGCTCCAGTCGAAAGTGTTTCCCAGGGCGGTCGCTTACTGCTTGAATGAAGTGGAGTCCGGCTTGGATGCTTTACCCAATAACGAAAGAACCCTGTTGGCCGTGCACCGGGTTAAGCGGCAGCTCGATCACATGGAGTATCGCAAGTTAAAACAGGAAGAGCTACAAAACTCCATGGACCATTTGCAGGTGGGATTTGCGAATATCCATAGCGAGTTGTCGGTAGCCTATTTTGGCGAGGATGCGACGACCCAATCGCAAACCCAGGTGGCCGGTTGACCTGGAAAACGCCTGGCAAATATCAAGACACGCCCGCTATGCAGGGAGGTATAGTAGGCAGACTTCGTTGCGGATGGACAAGCGGGTAAAGTGTGGAGATAAAGGGAGAAAAGTCGGGAATATGCAATATAGTTATTAATCGAAGTAAACATCGTTTGGATTAAACGCATAATCACCCTGAAACTTCCGCTTTTCTTTTTTCAGCCGCTTTAGTTCTCCAAGAACCTGAAAAGTCCACTGGGGTTTACTTCCGATCAGTCTTTCATAACCGGTATGGACAAGGGAGTTGCCGATGGCCCGCACGGTTCCCGACGCCTGCTCAAGGCTGAAGAAGGGGCCTAGCAGCTTTTGTCTCACCGCAGGTTTGCCTGAGCGGCCGGACAAGGCGACCATATAATAATAGCGTTCCGCTTGGGCAATATGAAATTCAATTCTTCGCCCTGAGCCGTTAATCAGCGCGGAGAATTCCGGGTTGTCAGTAAATTGGGTACTGTAGTCCAATCGCATGCGTCCCCCAAGCGTCAATATTCATCTGTTCTTAATGTGCCTGTAATTCCCCTGAAACTCAAGTTTCAGGGGAACCATTTTAACGATTCCTTAAAACTACCGGGATTGGAAACTGTTCATAGGTTGCCAAATGATAAGGTTTCGATGAGCTTGCGATGAAGTCGTGACTTTATGCTGAAAGCATCAAGATGCGAGGTATTTAGCGAGTTGCCGAATTGGCATCCTGATGGAAAGCCGGTCTGTACATTGTTGATAACACATTTCGATGGCACAGGCCGACGTCTCAACACAGTTATTAAGGAGATCAATATGACAGGCGATAAATTCACCTCCAGGCGCTGTACTAAACTTGCGGAATCGACTATCCGTTTTGCTATGATCACGGCGCTGACCTTATCCGGTACACCGGCAATAGCAGATGACGATGATTATGAAATTCCTTTTGACGAAGCCCGGATCTACTTTGAGTTGAATGACACCGACGGTGACCTGGGCATCCATGCGCTGATTGACGGTGAGCCGTGGAAAAAACTCAGCATCGAAAGTCCCAGCGAGAAAACGCTGCTCAATGTAAAAGTGAAGGGGCGCTTGCGCAAGCAAGGGCTTACGGAACTGTTTTTCGAAAGTGCCGAACCGGGATTTGACGAACTTGAGCCGGAAACCTTCTTCCAGCGCTTTCCGGAAGGAATATATGAAATCGAGGGCAAGACGTTGGATGGCTTCGAGTTGGAAACCGAAGCGGAGCTCTCGCATATACTGCCGGCTCCGGCCGAAGGTATCGAAGTTTCGGGCGTGGAGTTCGCGGAAGATTGCGATGAAGAGGTCCCGTTAGTCGCTGAACCGGTAATCATTAGCTGGCAAGCGGTGACGACGTCTCACCCCGAGCTCGGCAAAGCGGGGCCGGTGTCGGTACGTCAGTACCAATTGGTCGTGGAAAGAGAAGAGCCGGAGTTGCTCGTCTACCATGTAGACCTGCCGGCATATGTCACATCCTTTAGCGTGCCCGAGCTTTTTACGGCGCTGGGAGACGAGTTCAAGTACGAAATTTTGGTTCAGGCGGAAAATGGCAATCAAACCGCCACTGAAAGCTGCTTCGCTATTGAATAATAATCGGCCAGTGATTCATGACCCCGCCCTGTGCGGGGTTTTGTCGTTTTGGCCGCGGCTAAATCTAGCGAAGCGTGATCTAGATTACCGTTTGATAATCTTGCCATCAGCTTAGGGTGAAGTTCGACGGTTATGCTGAGGATATCAATTTGGCACCGAGTATAACTGTTGTTCTTCACGTTGGGAGGAAGGTACGAATGCTAGGTCAAGAGTCGCGTTTACTGCTGAGAGGTATGCTCCTACACGAACAACTGGAAGTTTATTATCAGCCCCAGGTGGACTTAAAAACCCACCATGTAAGAGGTCTTGAAGCGTTAGTACGTTGCAACAATGGCAGTGATATTCTGACGCCAAACCAGTTCCTTCCCTGGTTCGAAGAGTTTGGCATGATGAAGGATCTCGACCGGTTTGTGATGGATCGGGTGATTCGAGACATGTCGGTAACTCCGTTTGAGGAGCTAGGCATTGAAGAAGTCAGCGTAAATTGCAGTTATGCGCTACTTGCCGATCCCGGATTCCTACCCTTTCTCCTGGATCGCACAAGCCATTATCGAATGCCGCGCAATAAATTGACAGTTGAATTGACCGAATCAAGCCGAGTAGTGGAAATGGAGCGGGTTATCGACAGGGCGAAGCAGTTGCGTATGGCGGGTATAGCGTTGGTGTTAGATGATTTCTGCACGGGTTTTCAGGGTTGAATCACTTACGGGAAATTGAGGTGGACGGGATAAAAGTCGATCGCAGCTTCGTGCAACGGATTCAAAGCAACCGTCGTGACTTACTGATCGTTCAGCATTTGCTGAACGTCGCACGAGACCTGAATCTCCGCTCGATCGTCGAAGGCATAGAAAGTATCGGCCAGGCGTTGTTGCTGACACGCCTCGGAGCCGATTGGGGGCAGGGTTATTATTTTGCCAAGCCGATGCCGCTTAGTGAATGCGTCAGCTATATTGAAGATCATGCAGAGCTAAGAATGACGGTGGGGGATTGACGAACACTGCTTGATGCCAATGGGTGCGAGCAGAGCGTGGCTGACTGAGATGAAAATACTTGTAATTGAAGATGACCTGGTAATTGCCGACCTGATCAAAAAGGGACTTAAAGAAGCGGGATTTATAGTGGACCATGCCGACGAAGGGCTAACCGGTATAAGCCTGGCGCTAAGCGGCGACTACGATCTGGCCATTGTGGATCTGATGCTGCCGAAACTGGACGGCTTGTCGATTATTGATTTGGTTCGGGACAAGGGCATTAATCTTCCGATCTTAATACTGAGTGCCAAGCGTTCGGTAGAAGAACGGGTAAGCGGGTTAACCCATGGCGGAGACGATTATCTAACCAAACCGTTTTCCTTTAGTGAGTTACTGGCGCGGGTAAAGGCACTTTTACGACGCTCAAGCAATGTCGTTGAACCGACCACAATGAACTACCGGGATCTGACCATCGATTTGCTTGCTCGCACCGTGAGCCGTGGAGGAAAGAAAGTCGACTTGCAGCCCAAAGAGTTTATGTTGTTGGAATATTTGCTACGAAATCAAGGGCATGTGGTTTCCAAAACCATGATTATGGAACGTGTATGGGACTATCACTTTGATCCAGGCACCAATGTAGTCGAGGCAAGGATAAGCAAGTTGCGGGAAAAAGTGGACAAGGGATTTGATACTCCATTAATCCATACGGTGAGAGGACTTGGTTATGTTCTTAAGCAACAGGATTAACCCGGTGCGGAGTTTTTCCACGCGCCTGACGCTTTGGTACGGAATGACCTTTCTGGTGCTTCTGCTGGCATCGATGCTCGGCGTTATCCTGGCAATTGGCTCGATATTGGATGCGCGAATGGAGGAGGAACTGGAAGAGGATATCGAGGAACTGCAGGAACTCTATCGGGAGCAGGGCTTTGGTAAAGTCATAGAGGACCTGGAAAGTGAAATGAAAGGCAATGAGCCGAACAGTTTTTTCCTGCGTCTGTTTAACGACAAAGGTGAAATGTTACTGGCTTCGGATTTGGAGTCATGGAGTTTCCTGCAACCCGTCAATACGCTACTCGATAAACAAAGCGACGACGAACCGCTAATCGAGGTCGTGGATCACCCGGCCCTGGAGCATATTTCGCTTGTGGTATTTGGCGAAATTGGCCCGGGAATTTATTTGCAACTGGGTGAAACCATGGAAGAAAAAGATGAAGTAATGGCGGTGATACAAATAGCCTCGATAATAATTTTTTGCGTGGTAATCCCACTGGCGTCTTGTATTTGCTGGCTGATGGCTAAACGCGCCAGTGCCGGCATTAAGGAAGTCAGCTCCGCTGCCGTCGATATCAAAAACGGCAAGCTCGACCGCCGCGCGGCGGTGGCATCCAGCGGCGACGAAATTGCCGAACTGGCAGAGACTTTCAATGCAATGGCTGAGCGGATCCGAAGCCTGATCGCAGAGATGCGGGAAATGACCGACAACATTGCCCACGATCTACGCAGTCCCTTGGCGCGGATTCGTGCCATCTCTGAAGTCACCATTTCAAATGCGGGAAATATAGAAGATTACCGCTCTGCCGTCACCGATACCCTTGAGGAGTGCGATCGGCTTTTGCAGATGATCAACATGACTTTGGATGTTGCGGAGGCGGAGGCCGGTGTGGGTAACGAACATAAAGAGTCAATTAATATTTCAATGTTGGCCGAGGAAGCCTGCGATTTATTCGCGCCGCTGGCCGAAGAAAAGGGTATTCAATTACAGGTTGCCATTAACCGCGACCTGGTCGTTTTCGGCAATAAGCATAACCTGCAGCGGATGCTGGCTAACCTCATCGATAACGCACTCAAATACACTCCGGAAGGCGGATTGGTTTCCATCGATCTTAACAGGCAGGATGATGGCATCGTCATTCGCGTAAAAGATACCGGAATCGGTATTCCGGAGGCGGATCTACCTCGTGTTTTCGAGCGCTTCTATCGTTGTGATCACAGCCGCTCGCAAGACGGCTGTGGCCTCGGCTTAAGCTTTTCACGGGCAGTTGCCCGCGCCCATGGAGGCGACATCACGCTCCAAAGCGTGATTAACAAGCAAACGATATTCACTGTTTTATTACCGACAACTTAAAACATGTTCCATTCGAAACTGGCCTAGGGGAAATAGTGATGCATTCATTAGTTATTTCGCGATATTTGCTGCGCTTTTGGATGTTTCTGGCGCTTGGTTCAGGTGTGACGAATAGTCATGGAGAGGAGGTTCCCATTCATGATTATGCAACTGGTGATGATGACGCCACCGTCTGCGCCGATATTGAACTGGTACCCGAGAACCGACCGGCGTTTTGTGTCGGGTTGGAAATCTATGGCGCCTACCAATACCTATGGGCGGAAGACGAAGGCGAAGGCCGCAATCAATCCCGGACCGATTATGTGGTGTACCCGATGCTTCGGCTAGCGTTGCCCGAAACTGCCGGTTGGGCGGCCGAAGCATCTGTCGAATGGGAAGCAAACGACAAGGGTACCGATATTACTGAAGCCTACATTCGTTTGGGCTATGAAAACCTCTCCTTGTTTGCCGGGCGTCTGGAGGTCGGCGGAATCGACCAGGGCAACGAGTTCATGACGGAACTGGGCGAAGATATCACCGGCGACTATGGCAACCGGGAAGGGGAACAAACCTATTGGGGATTCGGCTATGCGCCTACCGAAGAACTCTCGTTAGCCGCCGCTTACTCGGTGACGGAAGGCGATATTTCCTTTGAGGAAGAAGACAATTTTGGCGATATCAGTGGCTTGAACCTGGTAGTGGAGTTGGAACTTGATGCATTGGTGATGGCCATGGAAGCAGAGCATCGTGACTACCGGGACAACGGGCAAAACCGAAACGAAGATGGCGAAAAAAACCGCACCTGGAAATCTGAAACTGCCTATGGTTTCTCGCTTGCCTATTATTTCCAAGACTGGCTAATGCCCTTTTTCAATGCCGGCTATCTGCGGGAAAATCACGAAGAAGACTATGGCAAGCAAATCGATATCAAAGAATTCAACCTGGGCGTCGATCTTCAGCTAACCGATGAACTGGGCATCACTCTCGGCGTAGAAAAGCTCGCAGACAATGGCCGCTTGGAAGACGGACGCCAGAGCGAAGATATACACAACCTTTATGCGGGATTTCGGTATCAGTTAGGTAACCTGCATCTGGGACTGGCTGGGTGGTTCTCAGACCAAAAGCTTCGTGACGACAATGACAACTTGGCGAGACAGGCGGATTTGGAAATTGGGTTAGTCTTCTAGTGATGGGCGGATATTGGTTCTACATACGTAAATTGCCAATCTGATGAGAAAGTGACAGCTATTTATAGAAAAAACAAAGGTGATGACTTAAAGATCTTGTCATACACCCTGTTATCAAACGCATGGTGATTAAGCACCAGTAATTAAAAAAACTGCAGCAAAAGCCAAAGACTATGTGCCGGATGACTTGATCCCTGAAAAACCCGGCGATCGCGTAAAGCAGACGCCGATGGGATTAAAGCGCCTGCAGTATCTCTTGGCGCTTGTCCCGGTATTCCTGCTCGCTGATGAGTTGCTTTTCCAGCAGCGAGTGCAATCGCTTGAGGCGGAACTCGGGGGATTCGGCGTTCTTGCTCAGCGCTACTGATTCGGCATCAATGGCAGGCTGGTTGGCCAAATAGTGCTTCATGTCTCGCTCTATATTGCTTATCCAGCCTCTTGGATAATAAGGGCGCAGTACTGTGCGTTGCTGGGCGGGTTTAAACGGGATTTGCTCGGTATCTTCCCGCTGGGTATAAGAGAGAATCTCGACGACCGGGGTTTTCATGTTGATGACGATACGAGCACGGATATCCCGTTTATTGAGCTTTGCTTCATAAGTCGTGTCGGTTTCCGTGGCAATCATCCAGCCTCTTTTCTTCAACGAGTATTCCGCGGCGGCTTTTGAATCCAACACAGTCTTGCCATAGCCGGAGACATCGAAACTATGTCTGTGCGGAAGTTCATTGGCGGTGGCGGAAAAGCTGAGAATAAAAAGGCTGATAAAACAAATGAGGGTTTTCATAAGCGGTGGCATCCATTCGCGAAAGATGACTGATTGTAATTGTTACCAGGTAAATGGGCAACCAAGATTCCCTGCGCATTTATTATGCTCCGTTGGCGGCTTTTTGCTGTACCGGATGAAATTTGAACCAGGTCTGAAAATAGTATTGCTTGATTCTGCTGAATAGGGTTAGACTCGGGTTCATGAATATCGCGAAGGTAACCGGACATTCTTATACTTTTTCGACCCAGGGCAGGTTGAGTGCTTTGGTATGTGGTTACCTTGGATCGAAAGCAACCATATTTAACAGCTGGTCGTTTAGTCATTTTTGGGGCTTTTATTTTAGCCGCTCCAAACGGGCCAGCCATGGGCGTCTGACAATCTCGAATTAGCGATTAACGTCAGGCAACAACAGGAAGGTTCGTTTAACAACGGCCTTCCGAGGAAAAAGCTCCGAAGGCCAAAACCCGAGGGGCTTTTTTTATGGACCCAATCAATTGTTCGAGACGGCGGTTAGACGCATGCTGTCTCAACGCCGTTGGAAAATCGTTCTCCCAAAAACGCTGGTGGACCCGTTCGCTTTTTAGAACCTGGCGCCATTTATCAGCACAGCTTTTTATCCATTCACTTTTGATTTTACTGCGTTAACTAATAAATATTTTTGGGAGTAAAAAAATGAATCAAGTTGCAAACATCGTTTCTGAAGCCGCTTTAAGTGAGCCTTCTTGCGTGCTCAATCTGATGCCGCCGGCAAGTCAAGCGCGCCCTGCTGCACTATCCCTGAACCCTCTTCCTACAGTAAGTGAGCTTGCTGCAAGATATTCGCTGTCGCCGGCAGTGGTTGAGCAGATTGACAATCACCGGCGGCAGATCAAAGACATTCTTGCCGGTGTGGATTCTCGCCTATTGGTCGTGATCGGTCCCTGCTCCATCCATGATGTAAATAGCGCCATCGACTATGGGCAGCGTTTGGCTGCATTACAAAAACAGGTTGAAAATGAGCTGCGGCTGGTGATGCGGGCGTATGTGGAAAAACCTCGAACCACGGTGGGCTGGAAAGGGCTTGTTTATGATCCGCAGCTAGATGGCAGCAACGATATGGCCGCCGGGCTCGAACAAACCCGCCGTATGATGCTGGAGTTGGTGCGCCTTGGGCTGCCGCTGGCCACGGAAGCATTAAGCCCGGTGGTGACGGATTATGTTCAAGATCTAATCGGCTGGGCAGCGATTGGCGCCCGCACCACGGAAAGTCAACTGCACCGTGAGATGGCAAGCGGTCTGGATTGTGCGGTTGGCTTCAAAAATGGCACGGATGGCGGCGTAACGGTGGCGCTTCAGGCCATGCAATCTGCGCAAGCGGCGCATAATTACCCGACAGTTTCGCTTTGTGGCCGGCCACACCTTCGACAAACACCGGGAAATCCTTCCACCCATCTTGTTTTGAGGGGCGGCAAGAGACCGAATTACGAGGCTGAATATGTGCGATCCTATGCCGCAGAACTCCGGGCAAATCAGTTGCCTGCCCGGTTGATGGTGGATTGCAGCCATGGTAACAGCAACAAGGATTATCGGAAGCAAAGCAAGGTCTTGGATGATTTGATCGGCCAAATGCGCAAGGGTTCCGGCGACATCATGGGCGTGATGATCGAGAGTAACATCCATTCCGGACAGCAGAAGTATGTTCCAGGAAAGCCGCTGCGATATGGCGTGTCTTTAACGGACGGCTGTATCGGCTGGGAAGAGACCGAAGTCTTGATGCAAAAATTGGCGGCTGAAACTGCCAATCGAAGCTAAGGTTACTGGTGGGTCGTGGCAAACAGTCTTGCCGCTAAGCCCACCAGAATCACGCCCATGGCCCGTTCTATCCAATGTGCGCTTTTCTGAATAGACTGTTTTACGATGGGGTGCGACAGCAAAAGACTGAGACCGACAAACCAAGCCGTTGTGGCGAAAACCATCCAGCCGCCATAGAGCAATTGCACGGCCTTGGGCGTTTCCGGCGCAACGATGACCGAGAACAACGCTACAAAAAACAGGGTGGCCTTGGGATTCAGGACGTTGGTCAGAAAGCCCAACCGAAATGCCTGCCAGTAAGAAGTATTGGGTGGGACCACGGCTGGGTCCTCCGGCTCCGATATGGCAGCCGGTTTCGCGCGCAGGCATTGCCAGCCGATCCAGAGCAGATACAATGCACCCAACCATTTGAGAATATTGAAAGCCACTACCGATTGCGAGATTATGAAACCCAGACCGAGCAGGGAGTAGCAAACATGCACCATTATACCGACGCCGATGCCGACACTGGTCCAAATCGATGCCAGTTTGTCCCGGCACAGGCTTTGGCGAACGACCACGGCGAAATCAGGTCCGGGACTGGCGACGGCCAACAGATGGGCCAAGGCGACAGCGAAGAATTCAGGTAAATATTCAACCATAGGTAAAAGTTAAAAATGTCGGGAACTTCAGGTGAGCACGGATGTCATATCAATCGACCAACTGTGACAGTTTGCCTGACTAAACCTGTAATTGCGAGAGTTTCACACAATGACGACTACTTTACGCCTGTTCCTCGTATCACTTTTGCTAGGCATTTCCGGCATCAGCCAAGCAGTGGAAAAAGTGGTGATGTTCAGCCAAACCTACTGCCCAAACTGCGCAGTGACCAAGGTTTACCTGGAGAAACACAATATTGCCTACGCAGAATTTTTTATCGATAAAAGTGACGCGGCCCTCGACTATTTTCTGAAGCTAGGGGGCAGGGGCACACCCTTTCTGATAGTCAATAATCGGAAGATGCAAGGATTTGATCCGGATCGTTTCTGGTACTTGTATCAACAGGGTTCGGATAGCTGATTTGGCTGGAAAACCGACAAATTCCTCCTTTGTTGCGGGAATATGCTACTATCCTGGGTGGCTGAACTATTACGAATGATACAATGACCCAGAAGAACAAGCATATTGTCGTTGTCGATGACGATTTTGAGATCCGATCTCTCCTGAGCGACTATCTTTCCAAGAACGGGTTTACCGTTACCGGTGCGGAAGACGGCGAAGAATTTTTTAAGGTCATGGAAGATATTGAACCCGATTTAGTCGTTCTGGATATTATGATGCCGGGCGAAGACGGTTTTTCCGTGTGCCAGCAACTGCGTAAGGAGTCTGACATCCCGGTGATAATGCTGACCGCCAGTGCGGATGAAACAGATCGCATTGTCGGTTTGGAGATGGGGGCGGATGATTATCTTGCTAAACCCTTCAATCCGCGAGAACTACTCGCGCGGATTAAAGCCATTTTGCGCCGGGTGCAGGAACCCGCCAGTAATAAATCCGCGCAGCAGAACAAGTTCTACCGGTTCGGCGACATTACCTTGGACACCATGACCCGGATGCTTCGGTTTGCCGATGGTCAGGAATCCCACTTAAGCGGCGCCGATTACACTCTACTGATGTTGTTTTTGCAAAAGGGCAATAATGTCTTGAGCAGAGATGAAATTTCCGATGCCTTGCACGGCCGTGAATGTAATCCCTATGACCGGAGTATCGATGTGCATATGAGCCGGCTGCGCAGTCGGCTGGGTGACGATGCCAAGCATCCGCGCTTGATAAAAACGGTCCGGGGCGCTGGCTATGTGTTGACTGTCCCCGTCGAAACCCAGGACAGTGAAATGGCGGGATAAATCCGCGACCCGTTCAGATAGATTGGCGAGAGCCTAATGTTGGAATCCACAGTCGACTCTCTTCGGCGATTCGTACCAAAATCACTGCTTTCGCGCTTGATTGTTTTGCTCCTGGCAGCGGTCATCACGGCCCAGGCGTTGTCCAGTCTTATATGGGTGACGCAGTTAAAATCCCGCCATTACGAAAATGTCGAGGGCATGGCGAATCAAATTGCCTTCAGCATTAGCTCGACGGTTCGCTTTTTCAAGTCCTTGCCTCTGGAGTTCCGCCATATTGTCCTCGACCAGTTGCGGCGCATGGGCGGGTCGCGCTTTTTCGTTACCTTTAACAGCGAGCATATCGACATCGAACCGACCCCGGACACCGAGCTGAAACGGGCCGTTCTGAATGAGGTGAATCAGGTCATTTACAGTGAACTTGGCACCGATATCGAGTTGCATTCCGAGTTTTCTCTGGCGCAATCACTGCGGGTGTTTAACAACGATATCCGGCTCCTCGATCTCCCACCGGGGTGGGGACATCATAGTTTGCTCATGGACCCGTATAAAACTCCCATATTGGTTGTGCAGGTAGGTCTGGAGGAAGATGAATGGTTGTATCTGGCTACGTTGATGCCGACGCCTGATGGTCTGTTGGATAGCGACTATCTACCGAAAGACCGGATATGGTTTATGGGCTTTACGGTTATTCTGGTGATTCTTTGTTCGTTGTTTGTGGTGCGCTGGCTGACTAGGCCAATCAAACTGCTTTCCAAAGCCGCGGAAGATTTGGGCAAAGATATTGACCGACCACCGCTGCCGGAAAAAGGCAGTACCGAACTTAAGGCGGCTGCGCGGACCTTTAACGCGATGCAAAAACGTTTGAAACGCTATATAGAGGACCGCGAAACGCTATTTTCTGCAATCTCCCATGATTTGAAGACGCCCATTACCCGCTTGCGTTTGCGTGCTGAAATGTTAGATGACGAACGCCAACGGGAAAAATTTGTGCAGGATTTGCAGGATTTGGAAACTATGGTTCACGGCGCTCTGCAATGTGTGAAGGATACCGCCATTCACGAAAATCCGATGAACATTGACATGGAAAGCCTGTTAAAAGAGATCTGTGACGGGGCGAACCTGAAAGACCTGTGCGTCACCTTGCACGGCCATCCGGTAAAGCCATTTTGGGGCAAACCCTTTGCCCTGAAACGGGCCTTTACCAATATCGTCGACAATGCCGTGTTTTATGGAAAAACCGCTGAAGTGAACCTGTACGAAGAAGGGTCCAATGTAATTATTCGCGTCAGGGACCATGGTCCTGGAGTTTCTGCCAAAGATCAGGAAAAAATCTTCGAGCCTTACGTGCGTCTGGAAAAATCCCGCAATCGCAATACCGGGGGTTCAGGCCTCGGATTAAGCATAGTACGGAATATAATTCACGGTCATGGCGGGATTATTAATGTTCGTAACCACCTTGAAGGGGGATTTGAGGTCGAAATATCGTTGCCGAGACAACAGAATCAGATGATCGCCATGGCGCAGAAGGAAGCCTAATGCTCCAATTTATCGGCTATATGTTTCGATAATGCAGCATTGATTGGCGGGAAATGTTGCATAACCTTGCAGATAAGTGGTAACCACTACCCCATAAGTCGCATGCTTTTAAGAATTGTAAAGTTTGAGTGTGATCGATAAAGGGTTGTTAACTGTTTGAATACTAAGTTAAATGTCTTTCTGTTCCTACATCTTGATAAGTTTTTCAACCTGGTTGCATTTGCTTAAAAGGTAAGCAATATGTTTAAGGTTTTGTTACATTAGGTTGCGCTATCTTACCCTGTTTGCAGCTACCCCTCCCTATACTTACTATCAGCCATCCAGGACGAAGTTTTGCTTCGCCGTATCTCTCGGAAGGCAAACCTGTTGAACAACAATAAACGAAGGTTTGATCATGAAATTCAAAAAGTTATTCGCACCTATCCTCCTTTCCAGCGTTGCTGCAACTGCCAGTGTCCAGGCAGGTGAAGTAGAAGTACTTCACTGGTGGACTTCCGGTGGTGAAGCCAAGTCAGTTGCAGTGTTGAAAGATCTCTTGGAAAAGCAAGGTCACAGTTGGAAAGACTTTGCAGTTGCCGGTGGTGGCGGTGAAAGCGCCATGACCGTACTGAAGTCACGTGCGGTATCGGGTAATCCTCCTGCTGCAGCCCAGATCAAAGGTCTTGATATTCAGGAATGGGCAAATCTTGGTCTTTTGACCAATCTGGACGGTGTTGCCAAGAAGGCCAACTGGGACAACTTGCTTCCAGGCGTAGTTTCCAACGTAATGAAGTCTGGCGGTAAATATGTCGCCGTGCCTGTTAATGTTCATCGCGTAAATTGGCTTTGGGCTAATCCGGAAGTATTCAAGAAAGCTGGTGTTGAAATCCCAACAACTTGGGATAATTTCTTTCCGGCAGCCGATGCTATTCAGAAAGCAGGCTTCATTCCTTTAGCGCACGGTGGTCAGGCATGGCAGGATGCGACCTTGTTTGAAGCTGTTGCCCTTGGCATGGGTGGAAGTGATTTCTATAACAAAGCCTTTGTTACTCATGACATGAATACGCTGAAGAGCGATCAGATGGTTAAGGTCTTTGAAACATTCAAGCGCTTGAAGAAGTATATTGACAAGGATTCAGCCGGTCGTGATTGGAACATTGCCACCAGCATGGTAATTAACGGCAAAGCCGCAATGCAGGTGATGGGCGACTGGGCGAAAGGTGAATTCACAGCAGCCGGTAAGAAGCCTGGTGTAGACTTTATGTGTCTTGCAGCTCCAGGTACTTCCGGTCAGTTCACGTTCAACATTGATAGCTTTGCTATGTTCAAGCTCAACAATAGTGACAATGTGAAAGCGCAAAATGCTTTGGCATCTACTATTATGGGGCCTGAGTTCCAGGAAGTGTTTAACCTGAATAAGGGGTCTATTCCTGCTCGTTTAGGCATGGCGCGCGACAAATTCGACTCCTGTGCACATGCTTCTATGGATGCATTTAATGGTTCTGCTGCCACTGGTGATCTCGTGCCAAGTATGGCTCACGGTCTGTCCACTACATCATACATCCAAGGTGCGATTTATGATGTTGTAACTAACTTCTTCAACGACGACAACCTGTCTGCCAAAGACGCTGTTAACAAACTGGCGCAGGCAGTAAAAGCGGCAATGTAAACCGCCTGAAGTGGACTCCTTTTGGAGAACACCAAATTGGGGTCCACTCTCCCAGCTTTGCTGAAATAATCTACACTTAAAAACTTATTGGTAGTGGCCACCGTGAGGGCAATGACAATGGACGCTGCACGTCCGGAAAATGCGACTTCATCGTCGCCGAGTCTGATGCAGAGACTTGAACACTTCATTCCAAAGCTGGTTGTGGCACCCACATTTATTGCAATGTTGGTGTTCATCTACGGCTACATTCTTTGGAATGCCGTACTTTCGATGACTAACTCAAGATTCCTGCCGAGTTATGATTTTGTTGGATTTAAACAATATGAGTTGTTAATGGATAATGACCGTTGGGGAGTGGCGGTTGTAAACCTGATTCTGTTTGGCGGACTCTTCATTCTGATTTGTTTGGCAATTGGGGTAACCCTTGCCATTTTACTTGACCAGAAAATCCGTCAAGAGGGTGCTATCAGAACCATTTATCTCTACCCAATGTCACTATCGTTCATCGTCACAGGTACCGCCTGGAAATGGATGTTGAATCCTGGCTTAGGTTTAGAAAAACTGGTTCGGGATATGGGATTCGAGAACTTTGAATTTGATTGGATTGTCGATCCGGACATGGCCGTATATACCCTGGTAATTGCCGCCGTTTGGCAATCTTCCGGATTCGTCATGGCAATGTTCCTGGCGGGTTTGCGGGGTATCGATAGCTCAATCATTCAAGCTGCGCAAATAGATGGCGCTTCCATTCCACGAATTTATTGGCGCATTATCGTGCCGGCGTTACGACCTGTGTTCTTCAGCGCATTCATCATTTTATCGCATATCGCGATTAAGAGTTTCGACCTGGTCATGGCGATGACCGGAGGAGGTCCGGGATATCAGACCGACCTGCCGGCTACCTTTATGTATGTGCATTCCTTTACCCGCAGCCAAATCGGTTTAGGTTCCGCAAGCGCGATGCTGATGCTAGGCGGTGTACTGGCGTTGCTGATTCCCTATCTGTATTCAGAGTTGAGAGGTACGAAGAATGGTTAATACGCATATGGCGCAGCGTGATTGGCGCTACTATCTCAACCGCGGAATCATCCATTTTATTCTGTTATTTGCGGTGCTTTTCTACCTGTTGCCTCTGATCGTCATGGTGTTTACCTCGTTCAAGACCATGGACGATATTCGGGCGGGCAACCTGATTTCACTGCCGACCGAGTGGGTGGTCGATGCCTGGGTCAAAGCCTGGTCTTCCGCCTGTACCGGCGTCAAGTGCGAGGGTGTGGAGGGTTACTTCTGGAACTCGGTGGCGATTGTCGTTCCCGCAGTATTGATCTCCACGGCAATAGGCGCATTGAACGGTTACGTTTTAACCAAGTGGCGCTTCCGAGGCAGTGAAATATTCTTCGGTTTCCTGCTGTTCGGCTGTTTCATTCCTTTCCAGGTAGTGCTGCTGCCAATGGCGCAGACGCTGGGCTGGCTTGGGTTGGCCAATACGACGGCAGGCCTGGTAATGGTCCATGTGGTTTATGGAATGGCATTTACCACTCTGTTCTTCCGGAACTTTTATGTGAATATTCCGGATGAACTGGTGAAAGCTGCCCATTTGGATGGCGCCGGATTCTTTACCATCTTTTGGCGGATTCTGCTGCCGATTTCCGGACCGATCATCGTCGTTACCATTATTTGGCAGACCACCCAAATTTGGAACGACTTCCTGTTCGGCGTGGTCTATGGAAGCGGCGAGACGCAGCCGATTACCGTTGCCCTTAACAACCTGGTTAATACCTCGACGGGTGTAAAAGAATATAACGTACATATGGCCGCCGCCATTATTGCGGGATTGCCGACCCTCCTGGTTTATGTATTGGCAGGTAAGTATTTCGTTAGAGGTCTGACT
Source organism: Hahella sp. (assembly GCA_028280065.1). Lineage (GTDB taxonomy): Bacteria > Pseudomonadota > Gammaproteobacteria > Pseudomonadales > Oleiphilaceae > Hahella. Next base: position 51,970 of record JANQMN010000142.1, on the reverse strand, counting down.
GCCGGTTCGGTGAAAGGTTAGGTTTCAGGATCAATTGAATTTCGGAGAGTCGGCTTTCGCGATTCTCCTGTAAATAAAAGAATTTGAGGAAAAAACAATGGCTGCTTTAGATATCGAACACGTCAGAAAAGTTTTTGGCGGCAAGACTGAGGTTTTGAAGGATATCAATATCAGTATCGACGATGGTGAATTTTTGATTCTGGTTGGCCCGTCCGGTTGCGGCAAGTCCACCTTGCTCAACAGCATCGCAGGTTTAGAGGATATTACCGATGGCGTGATTCGCATCGGAGGCCAGGATGTCTCGCGCAAGTCGCCCAAGGACCGCGACATCGCCATGGTATTCCAGAGTTATGCGTTGTATCCGAGCATGAATGTTCGGCAAAATATTTCCTTCGGACTGGAGATTCGCAAGATTCCCAAAGAGGAAATAAACACAGAGGTTGATCGAGTCGCCAAGCTTCTGCAGATCGAACACCTGCTGGACCGCAAGCCCTCGCAGCTTTCCGGCGGTCAGCGGCAGCGCGTTGCCATGGGCAGAGCCTTGGCCCGGAAACCTGCAATTTACCTGTTTGACGAGCCGCTGAGTAACCTGGACGCCAAGTTGCGGGTGGAAATGCGGACCGAAATTAAAAAGTTGCACCAGAACCTGGGAACCACCATCGTTTATGTAACCCATGACCAGATCGAAGCCATGACCTTGGCGGATCGGATTGCCGTGATGAAAGACGGTATTCTGCAACAGTTCGGCTCGCCGCAGGAAATTTACGATGAACCGAACAATATATTCGTAGCCGGCTTCATGGGATCGCCGTCGATGAACTTTGTTCCGACCCCTGTGCAAAAAGAAGGCGGTATGCTGGTCGCAAAACTCACCACCTTGGAAGGCACGACTTTTAGCCTGCCGTTAGGTGACCGAGGCAACGTCCTGGGTAAATATGAGGGCAAGCAAGTCATTCTGGGCGTACGGCCGGAGCGGATCAGTAATGTCAGTGCCGACGGCAATCCGGAGGATTCTATCGTCCTTAAGTCGAAAGCCGGCGTTGTCGAGCCGACCGGTCCTGATACCTTGGTGCATATGAATCTCAATGGCATCGAAGTAAATTGCCGGGTCGATCCCGACTATAAGGTGAAGACTGGTGATCCTCTCGAAGTGATTATGGATCTCTCCAAGGCCGTGTTCTTCGATAAGGACACTGAAGCCCGTATCGTGTAAGTCTAGTGTGTGTCTTGGGGCCGCAGCAGTTTATCTGCTCAATATGGCCCCTTTTTTTCTCCAGTCTGCCCTAAAATGCCTTTTCTAGGGAGGTCGAATGCTTAACTCCTATCAAGCAGTGCGTGACCACGCATTACAAACGCTGAAATTCTATTACCCTCAAGCCCTGGACCCTAAAGGCGGCTTTTATCAGAATTTTTATGATAACGGCGAAGCATTTGCCACCGGCAATAAACATCTGGTCAGCAGCTGCCGGATGGCATTTAATTTCTATCAGGGTCATTTTCATTATGGCGAGCCCTGGATGCTGGAATGGGCGGAGCACGGCTTCGAGGCAATCTTTAGCCAGCATCTACGCGACGATGATGCCGGTTTTATTTGGACCTTGGAAGATGGATTGGCCAGGGAAGTCAATCAATATTGCTATGGCTACGCATTTGTGATTTTGGCCTGCTCCGCCGCATATAAAGCTGGAACCAAGCATGCGTACCAACGGTTAATGCAAACTTTTGACTTGCTGGAAAACGAGTTCTGGATTGCCGATCAGCGACTCTACGGCGATGAAATATCTCCGGATTGGGAGACCATGAGTCCCTATCGTGGCCAGAATGCCAACATGCATGCCTGTGAGGCCATGCTGTATGCATTCGAAACCACCGAGGACACGGTATTTCTGGAAAAGGCGGAACAGCTTGCCGATACCGTGGTGGGCACATTGACAGATCAAGGAAAACGCTTGATATGGGAGCATTATTCGGAAGAACTGCAGCCGGACTGGGAGTTCAACCGCGATGATCCGAAGAACCTATATCGGCCCTGGGGATATCAGCCGGGACATCAGACTGAATGGACCAAGTTGTTGTTGATTCTCAACCGATTTGCGCCGAATGCCAAGTGGGTGGGGTTTGCCGAAAACTTATTCGATGCAGCCTTGGATACTGCCTGGGATACGGAACGCGGTGGTATTTATTATGGCTTTGCGCCGGATGGCAGCATTTGCGATGACGAGAAATATTTTTGGGTCCAGGCAGAGTCCATGGCAGCCGCGGCAATGTTAGCTGAAGTGACCGGCAAGGCCGCCTACTGGGACTGGTATGCAAAGCTTGCTGACTACTGCTGGCAGAATTTTGTTGATCACGAGCATGGCGCCTGGTATCGGTTGCTGACTGCAGACAATGCAAAGACCAGCAATCGTAAAAGCGAGGCCGGCGCGAAATGCGATTACCACAACTTCAACGCTTGTCTTGAGGTTATGCAGGTACTTAAAAGAAGAGAGGTCTGAAAAAGAGCGGTAAAAATGCAGGGCAACGAAACTAATTTCCGGTGAGGTACTTCATAACATCCCCTGGATGTATCCGTAGGGTGCGCCATGCGCACCCTATCGATCTTAAGAACGGGAAAACGGTGCGCATGGCGCACCCTATGGCAGAAAGCCGAGTAATTTTGCAAGAACCTGCGGTGCCCTGTAGTTAAAATTTTTAGTCTACGAGAGGATAATCCTCCAGATTAAAGGAATCCCATTCACATCCCCAGCCTTGCCATTGCCCATCGGACTCCGCATTCATGGTAAATGAGAAGGCGTCCGTGAAGCCATCCACGGTTTCATAGTCAATGTCATAGTCGCCTTCCGGCAAATAGGTGACAACTCGGGTGCCCGGCGCAATGGCCGCCACCGGTTCAGCGGCAAAATCGATATAGGCGTACACCGTATGTGTATTATAAGGTTCGGAACAGGCATCCATGCGGTTGACTATGTAGAGTGCATAGAGGTCCACGCTATCTGACTTAGTGACTTTCAGGGTATAGGTGCCGGATTCGGAGAGACCGAAGGATTCTGCGGATATGAAGTAATTACCTGAAACGCCTGGCGTCACGGTAATTCTGCTTTCCGTATCGTTGCCGCTGTCATCGTCCGAATCCAAGTACCAGCCGTTAGTGTCAAACAGCTGCAGCAGGGGATCTTCCAGGCTGCCCAGCCCGCTCGGAGCACCGAGTAGTTCGATAACGTAGGTGAATCCTGTTTCGAGATAGACGTAGTAGCGATCCGCCTCGCCTTCAACCGCCAGGTTACCGCTAGTACTGGTCCCGGGCTCGATCTGTTGAGTCACGTTGCCGATATTCAAGTCCACCCAAAGCGTTGCATCGGCATAGTCGGTGTTTTTGCCGTCATCGCATTCAATAGCGTAGGTATGATAGCCGGCAGGCGGTGATACGGATATCGAGCCGGAAGTCTCTTCGGAATACAGATACGGGCCGTAGACATAGCAGGAGCTGTATATACCCGAACTCCAGGTGAGCTGAGTGCTTTCGCCTTCGACAAAGAACGAATCGGCGAGGGAAATGGTCAAGCCCGCAGGCTCGCTCACCCGGATTTCGAACGTTCCCCCTTCATCGGGCAGATAGGACTGGGCGGAGAGATAGAAGGTGCCCGATTGGGTTGGCGTATACTCCATGTAGCTATCCAGATGATCTCCGCCGGCATAGTTCAGCGGCAACCCATCGATGTCAAACAGTTGCAGGTAGGGGCTGGATAGGGTCCCGCTACCGCTACCGCTGCCTTTCATTTCAAAGACATAGAGCTGCCCGGCGGTCAGCTCGACGAAGTAGTCTGTGCTGTTGCCTGCTGTAACGTTGCCGGATTCCTGTACGCCTACCGTCAGTTCAGTTCCCCGATGGGTGTCAAACGGGACATAAAGTTCAACAGAATTGCTGACGAACTGGGAGTTTTCGTTGAGACAGGTGACGCCGTATTCCCGAATACCCGGCAGGGCCGTTACCGTGGCAGAGCCACTGCTGGCAATCGTACCGCTCCAGCCACCCCAAGCTTCGCAGTTGCTGGCGCCGAAAGAAGACCAGGATAGGGTAATTTGGTCGAAGGCATCGGGATAATAATTACTGACTTCGATATCAATATCCTTTTGTTCGATTTGTATGTGATAGGTGCCGGTTCCCGCATTCTCAAAAGACTCGGCGGCCAGGTAGTAAATGCCCGATGTGTCCGGAACAAACTCAATGAAGCTGTCTTCGCCGACGCCTCCATCGTCATCCGAGGCTAAATACCAGCCGGATTCGTTGAACAGATGCAGTAACGGGTCAGCCAAGGTGCCCCAGCCGCTGGGCGCGCCGCGTAAGTTGATGGCATATTTGACTCCCGCTTCAAGGTAGACGGCGTAGCGGTCGGACTCACCCAGGCTATCCAGGCTGCCATCGTTGGTCGTACCCGCTTCCAGGTTGCCGATGTTACCCGCGTTAAGGTCCAGATCCACCACCAGCCAGACGCTGGAACTGAGAACGTCCGTGGAACTTTCACATTCGAGAAGATAAAAATGTTCTCCCACCGAGGGACTTAGGACCAGGCTGCCGGTGTTGGCTTGCGGGCCATCCCATGCCCCGTAGGCCTGGCAATTCGAAAGATTGCCGGCGTTCCAACTGAGAGTTGCCGACTGGCCTTCGATGATGAATTGCGAACTTAGCTCTAACGCGACCAGCTCTGCGTTTTCAGCCAGTTCAACGCTAACTTCATAACTGCCGAGTTCATCAGCGCTATAGGCTGAAGCCAGTAAGTAATAGGTTCCGTTGCTGTCCGGAGTGAACACAATCCGGCTTTCCAGGTCGAGGCCGCCGTCATCGTTGAAAGCGACTTCGTTACCATCGGCATCGAACAACGCGAGCACGGTATCTTCCACCGTACCGACGCCGCTGGCGACGCCTTTCATTTCGAATAGATAAGTGGTGCCTGCTTCGAGGATAATGGCATAGCGGTCGTTATCGCCGTCTGCACCCAGTTGACCGCTTAGGCTTTGACCGGGTACTAGAGTTTCAATGCTGTCCACGTCAACATCCACCGCCACTTCCAAGGTCGAAATATCGGAGAGACTGCCGCTGTTTGACTGGCAAATGATTTGATACTCATAGGTACCGGCAGGTGGCGACACAGTTGTGGTCCCGGTGCCGTTGATATTGCCTGACCAGGCTCCGCTGGCAAGACAGGAGGTGACGCCGGAACTGGTCCAGGATATCTCGGCGCTCTCGCCGTCGGTGATGCTGGTCGGCGTCACTTTAAGATCGACGAAGGCGACGGTATTGACCAGCAGGGAAGCAGTGGACTCGATTGCTCCTGAAGTCCCTTGACAGGTCACCGTGTAATCATAGTTTCCGGCTGTCGGCGTGACGGTCTGGCTGCCGGAATTCTCCAGTGAGCCATTCCAGGCACCGCTGGCAATACAAGAATTTACATCGGAGGTCACCCAACTGATGGTGGCGCTCTCGCCTTCGTTAATGGTTTCGGGCGAAACCGCGACTTCAACTTTGCCTTCATCCGAAGTGGTGGTCTTCCTCGGCAGGACTGACAGGTTCGCCGTAGAGCTCACCGTGCCGGAACTGTTCTGGCAAATCAGGGTGTAGGTATAATTGCCGGCACCGGGGCTCACGGCTTGAGTGCCGGTGAGGGCGCGGGTGCCGCTCCAATCGCCGCTGCTTGCGCAGGAGTCGACACCGGATGCGTTCCAGGTCAAGGTAGCGCTTTCGTCTTCAAAGATAATCGCCGGCGAAATGGTAAGGGTCGCCACAGGAGCGCCGATGTCTACCGATACGGTATCGACACTGCTGGCCCCCGCGTCATCGATAACCGACAGTTGAAAAATGACTTTTTCCGTGGCGCCGGCTGTCAGTGTGGGAGCCACGAAGCTCGTTTGCGCTGCATTTGGATTATTGATAATGACGCTCGGCCCGCTGATTTGCGTCCAGGTGTAGGAAACGCCACTTTCCAGATCGGTGCCGTTGCCGTTCAAGGTCACCGTGCCGCCGGATACTGCGGAGATATCGAACCCGGCATCTACCGACGGTGGGCATTGGCTATAAGCCGCCGTATTATCAAGATCGGCAATGATTTTGGTCACTAGGTTAGGGCTGTAGAATCCTTCGTTCTGAGAGTAGCATTCCGCCGCCAGGAGTTTCTTGGTCAACATGCCCTGGTCGTCAGTTTGGGCGCCGTTGATATAGGCAACGACCAGTTGGTCCGGAGAAACCTTGCCTTGATTGAGCTCATTTTCCCAATACAGGAGACCGCGCTTGTCCGGTTCCCGGTTAAACAGCCCCCGGTAGATAGCAACTATGAGATCGTAGTTGGATAACTGACCATAATTTTGCTGGTACTCCGGCTGCTCATTGACCAAATTTGTCCGGAGCTGATCTAAAGTAATCCGGCCATTGTTAATTTCATTTTCCCAGTAGGCCAGTCCGGCTGCGTCAGCCGCCCGGCCAAGCAGGCCAATGTAAAGTAACTGGACTTCTTCCTGGGTGGTCAGATTATTCAAGGAGGATGCAAAGCTGGACCAAAGCGCAACGCTTAGAGCCAAAATGCACGTGAAGATTTTTTTATCCATAAGAGAAACCTCATGGGCTTTTTCGGCAAGGGGATAATCAGCCGCCGAATACCTGGGGGAATATACCTAAAAAATAGAGCAGTTGACGGCCAGGGTCAAGCGTTATACCCGGCTACAAAGATAGCGAGAAACTATTGGTTCGGGCTGGTGGTTGAAGAGTTTTTATCGACTAAAAGCCCAATAAATTTAGTTGGTTACATTGAAAGACTTAGGGGTGCTTTCTCAATTGATTCTAAGCTCGATTCCGTACCGCCGCACCAGGATTTTAGTGAGCGTTAATAAATCGACATGCGTCATCTTGCTAAGCGAGGTCATGTCTTGCGCCTCGCTACCCAGAATTTGCCTGGCAATCACGCAGAGCTGGTCGGCGGTGAGTTCATCCAATGTGATGCCGAAGTAGTGCGGGTGCCTTTCCTCTTGTTCGGCCCGAAAACGATTAAGCGCGTGATATGCTTCCTCTTCGGAGTTCCCGTCATCGAGCAGTTGCCGCAGCAAATTCTGCTCAGGAGGTGTTAAGGGGCGTCTGATCAAGACGCAGCGGGAATTCGAGCGGGTTTGCCAATTGGCGTTTTCAAAAATTCTGCCATCGGGACTTTCGGTAAAAATCTTCGGTTCGCTACCCATTGTTCTGACCAATTTTGGATTCATCGATTGGTGATTTGCCCGGCGTATTCTACCTTTATCCGGTTGCTCTTTAACCAAGCGGCGCTGAATTTAGCCGAAGCATGAGCAAATGATTGATTTTTATCGCGGGATTTTCAATATTTTTGATAATCCACCGGCACATTATGTATCACGTGTTAGTATTGTATCCAAGTAATGCGCAAAGACCCTGAACCATTCTTTGAGGATTGATGAGTACCACATCGTCTGAAAACTTTCCGGATATTCCAGGTTATACCATTGTCAAGCGACTTGGCGCTGGCGGTATGGCCAGTGTATACCTTGCCGTGCAGGAGAGTTTCGGCAGAAATGTCGCGCTCAAGGTCATGTCTTCCAGTTTGTTGGAAGACGATAGCTTCGCCAAGCGATTCCTGCGGGAAGCCCGGCTGGCTGCACAAATGTCCCATACCTGTATCGTCCCGATTTACGATGTTGCGCAATTGAATGGTTACTACTGCATGGCAATGGAATATCTGCCGGGCGGTGACCTGAGAGGCAAGATGAAAGCCGGATTGCGGCTGGCAGATGGACTGACCATTGTCATCGCCATCGCCAAGGGATTGAACTACGCTGCCAGTAAGGGCTTGGTGCACCGTGACATAAAACCTGAAAATATCCTGTTCAGAGAGGACGGCAGCCCGCTGATCGGAGACTTTGGCATTGCCCGGCAAATGGACTCCGAAACCAAGATGACGGTTACCGGCAGTGTGCTCGGCACGCCGCGTTACATGAGCCCCGAGCAGGCCAAGGGCATAGGTGTCGATCCGCGTTCGGACTTGTACAGCCTGGGCGTCATTTTGTTCGAAATTCTGACCGGGGAGACGCCGTTTCAGGGCGAATCTCCTTTCACCATCGGCCTCAAGCACATTACCGAAGACCCCCCGGATTTGCCGCGCAATTTGGATGAGTTCCAGATTTTTATGGATTCGGCGCTGGCGAAGGATCCGGACGACAGGTTTGCCAACGGGGAAATTTTTGCCCAGGAACTTTCCTATCTGCAAGACCAAGTTCCGGATGATTTAACCCAAACCGTGATTTATGGATTGCCTGGACAAGGATCGAGTCAAAATAGGCAGCGAAGCAAAGGCGCCACCGCCAATGGCAAAACCGCTCCCGGTAAAACCCGGCGGCGCACCACCGGGCAGCGGGCGACACAACATGCCACCAGCCAGTCCACTGTGGTTAATGAAACCGTGCATCATGCACCCGGCCGGGGTATTTGGATGCTGGCGTCTGTGGCTATTTTAGCCGTTGCCGTTACCGCTATCGCCTGGATGTATTTTGCCTATGTCCATGTTCCTGAAGTCCAGCCTCAAACTGCGGGAAATCAGCTGCCGACAATCAAAAGTTCGGCACCGCCGGGCTTGTTCAAGGAAAAATCCACCGAGCTGTTGACCCAGGCGCAAGCCGCCTTCGACAAAGGGCAGTTACATTCGCCGCCCCAGGATAATGCGCAGTTTTACCTGACCACGCTGCTGGCATTGGTGCCGGACCATCCTGACGCCAGGGAGCAAATCAGTAAAATTTTCGATATCTATCTGGATGAAGTGGAAACTTCCATTCATGGTGGAGATCTTGCCAAGGCCACCGAATATATTGGCCGCGCATCGCAGATATCCTTCTATATCCAAGCTCAGGAGCGCAATGACCGGTTTGCTTCGCTCTATGAAACCATGAGCCAGAGACAGCAATCGGCTGCTCTGGAGGACGAAAAACAGCGCCGGATAGCTGCGTTGCTGGCGGCGGCGACAGACGCTTTCAAGGCCGGCAAACTGACCTCTCCGTTGGGGGACAATGCTTATGAGTATTATCAGCAGGTGCTGGTGGAGAATCCGGATAGCGCCGACGCTTTGCACGGCATTAATAATATTGCCGACAATATCCTGCAACAAGCCAAAGATAATCTAACCAAGGGTGAATATTCGGTGGCCCGGGCCTATGTTGCGGCAGCCTCCCAAATCGTACCCGATCATGCAGACGTGCAAACGGTGCTGGATGACATCAAGAGCGCTGAAGACCGGTTCGCCCGGCAAATGCTGGAAGCCAAGAACAAGGAAAAAGCAGCGGCGCTTGAGGCGGAACAGCGCAGGCAGGAACTGATTCGGGCAGAAAAAGAACGCATCAACAAGCTTATCGCCCAGGCGAACAGCTATCTGTCTGAAGGCAAATTGGTGGAGCCGCCGGGTCAAAATGCCTTGGAAATCTTTAACCGGGTGATTCAGTCGGAACCCACCAATATTGAAGCGGTGCAAGGCAAGGAGAAAGTTGGAAAGGCGCTGATAGACAATGCTTTGGCGCTGGCAAAAGAAGGAAAATTTGCGCCCGCCAGAAGCGTATTGGCCAGAGCCGATTCCATTATCGCCTCCAAAGTGCCGGTGGTTCGGGCCGGCAGAGATATCGCCCGAATCGAACAGGAGTTTCGCATCAACCGCTTGCTCGATGAGGGCCGCCGCGCTTTCGCTGCCGGGCGCCTGACGACGCCGACAGGCGATAATGCATTGCATTTTTATGAGCAGGTAATCAATCTTGATCCCAACAACCTGAAAGCCCGCCAAGGCATAGAGGCGATTGGCCAGAAATACATTGAGCTTGCCCGCACCGCGATAAACGGCAAGCAGTTCGAGGACGCCTACGGCTATATTGATTTAGCCAAGCAATATACCTCTGGGATGGCAGAGGTGGAAAGTCTCAATAATCTCTTGAAAGAAACCCAGCGCAATGAAGAGGTCGAAAAACTCTTGGCCAAAGCTGCGGACGCGTTTGAGAAGAGCCGTTTGGTAGAGCCAGCCAACGATAACGCCCATGACTATTACAAAAAAGTATTGCTGCTATCGCCGAATAACAAAAAGGCCCTCATGGGGTTGGTGCAAATACAAGAGTTTTACAAAGACACGATAGAATTGGCCATCTCTTCACAATTATTCGATAAAGCCGAAGAACTGTTGCAAACCTATGCGCCGGTCGCCACCGGAAACAGTGCGACGCAGCTTAAGGCGAAACTAGGCAATGCCAGATCCGCCTGGGAGAAAGAACAGGAGCGTATAGCCGCGCGGAAGCAGCAGGAAGAGGAAAAACGCCAGGCGTTGGCACAGCAAAAACAACAAGAACAACAGCAAAAACAGTTGGCCGCGCAGCAGGAAAAACAACGTCAGGAAGAACAGCGAAAGCTCGCACTACAGAAACAGGCACAAGAGCGTCAACAGCAAGTTAAGAGCTTGCTCGGCAAAGCGAACCGGCTGTCCGGCGGCAAGCCGGACGCGAAGAATATTAATCAACTTTATGCTATTTACGGGGATGTACTGGCCCTGGATTCCCGTAACTCTGTCGCCAAACGCGGGCTCAAGAAAGTGGCTGAACTGGAAGCCCAGCTAGTCAGACAGGAAATTGCCAAAGGCGATTTGACCAATGCGGAAAAACGGTTGCAGCAACTAGCCCGGCGTGGGTCCGGTGTCGACTTGAGTAGCCTGCGACGGGACTTTGATAATGCCCAGCGCCAGCAACGTCAGCTGCAGGAATATCTCAGCGAGGCAGAAACCCTGATTCAGCAGCCTTATAAGAAACCGGGGCTGTTCGGTAACAACGATAAGGCCCGAAGAATCCTTGTGATGGCTTACGAAAAAATTGACCAGGCGCGGCAAATTTCGCCCGGCAGTCAGCAAGTGACCACGGCATTGGCAAAACTGGATTCCAAGTACGCCAACACGATCGATATCCTGCTGAAGGACGAGGAAGTGGATGAAGCGGAAAAATTTATCAAGGACACTGCAAAGTTCAATTGGCAAACCCCCGCCTTAAGTTCCGCGAAAGAAAAAATTGAAGAAGCGAAAAAATCGAAGAAGTCTACCAGCAAGAATTTTGGTGGCGGATTCTAATCATACCCCAGCTTATGTGCTTTACTTATAACTGTAATCACTAAACATTAAGATATTGCCCAAAGCATCTGTTGGATAATGCTGCAGTGAAGTAAGAGCGTCCAGCTTTCAATCGCTCCAAGCAATCGAACTTCAAGAACAGGGGATCTATATGAAAACTAAACTGTTGGCGGGCTTAATTGGAGCCGGAATGCTAACCGGCACTGCTCTGGCTGAGGACTCTGGCATTACCTTTGTCCCGGATATCGGGTTGCAGTATAAGAACTTGTCCTTTGATCAAAATATCAATATTCCTGATAGCGCCAATGCTTCCGGTGATTTCAGTGAAGGATTATTCAGTGTTACAGGTGCGGTTACCCTAGTCTACGATAAGTTTTTTGCTAAGTTGAAAGCGGATCAAACCTTGGGGAGTTCGGAGACTGAATCCACAGCACCCTATGCCGTAGACGATGCGGAAATCGAACGTTCCGATTTCACATTCACCCTGGGCTACAACGTGTGGGATTCCGTGAATGTTTTTGCCGGCTATATCAGTGGTGAGACCACCATTGATCCGAAAGGCGGTGGCAATGCGACCTTCCCGTCAGTGGATGTCAGTTTGGCGGATTTGGAACCGAACTATGAGCAGACCTATGAAGAGAGTGGCTTTTTCCTGGGCGCCAGTTACGGCTGGGGGGTAGGAAATGCGGGATTTATGTCGGCTAGTCTGGCCTATGCCTTCATGGATGGCGAGTATAGCGACAACTTTAGCGATCCGTTTAAATTTGAAGGGGATTCCGACGGATTTAGCTTGGGTTTTACCTGGACATATCCGGTCAATGATAAATTCAGGTGCTATGCTGATTTACGCTATCAGAAATATGATATGTCTGCCGATGAAGATAACAGCGGTAATTTTGCCGGTTGGAAGGTAGAAACAGAAGAGACGATAACGGCTTTAACCATCGGCGTTCAATACGTACTCTAGGATTAATTTTCCGGATCGAGAGCCTTTGGCGCCAACATTAACGGTCCCTCTCTGAATCGTGGTTTAGCGAAAGAGAGGGTCTTCAACTTTCAGGCGACAACTATTCACGCAGGCATCATACCTACGGTCTTTTAGCGAAAAAACCGCTAATCAGCTTCTCAACATGTTTAGATTCCACGGCTTCTTGAACAACTTGCTGTACGGCATCCTTGTGGTCCAGCAACCAGGACTTCTTGGAGATGGCGAAATACACGTTGATGGATTTTTCATAGCTGTATTCGGCAAGTTCAATCTGTTCTCGGAGTTCCGGATGCCGCGAGAGTAGAAACTCGCCGTTTTCCATGGTCAGGATTGCGGCATCCAGACGGTCGGCTGCAACCAGTTTCAGCGCCTGGGCATCTGAGTCCAACTCCTGCTTGTTAATGAAATGGTCGTTGTCGAACTCCTTAAAATATTTTGCGCCACGTAAATAACCGACCAGTTGCTGGCGAAAGTGCGCCAGTTCGGAAAACTCCGCGCCGTGGCCTTTCTTGACATAAAATACCTTTACCGATTTCGTTTTATAAGCGGGTTGGATAAAGTGAAGGTAGGCTTCGCGTTCCGGTGTCCGAAGAACGCCGCTGATAAAATCGCTGGTACCGCGTTCCATATTATGCAGGCATCTTTTCCAGGGAAATACCTCGTATAAGGTGTCCATTCCTAGCTGGTCGAAAATATAGTCGGTAAGCATGATATCGATGCCGCCTGTAAGTACGCCATGCTCGACGATCTTCCAGGGTGCATAGTCGTCAACGGCCACCTTTACCTGGTTTTCTGCTGTGGCAAAAGACGGAAGAACAGCGAGAAATCCTGTTGTTAGCAGCCAGCAGCGAAACCACCTGTAAAGGATAGTCGATTGGATCTGCTGATAGAATTCCATTACAAGCATCTTAATTCGTTATCATACTGAAACGTCTGGGAAATATACCGGTTGCCGATTATTGAAATCATTCTACGCCCATCGTGGAATGGAAAGGATAATACTTTCTAATTAAATAGATAGTACTCATTCTCTTATGGTTGCTGATTGAGGCTAACGGACCACAAGTCCACTGTCACGCCCTTGTCGAGCACTTCATGAACCCGTTCGTAGTGAAATCCCAGTTTCCTTAAAAGTTTGATACTGCGGTTGTTGTTGGACAGCGTGATTGCGACGACTCTTGGCAGTTGCAGATCGGCTGCCGCGACTGCCAGGGCTGCGCGGGCCGCTTCCTCGCCGTAACCTTTGCTCTCGAACTCCGGCAGGTAGCCGAATCCCAGATCGACATCCTTTAAGCCTTGACGCCGAATGAGGCCGCAGATGCCAATGGCTTGCCGGTCATCCTTGCGTTCCACCAAATGCAATCCGAGTGAATGCTGTCGGTACATTGCCATAAGCGTATCCCGGATAAACTGCCTGGCGTCTTCTGCAGAAGTGAAACCTTTGTCTGCGACAAACTGGCGAAATGCGGGAGAGCTGTATAAAGAAAAAATAAATTCGGCATCCTGCTGATTGATTTGCCGGAACCGTAGGCGTGGTGTTTCCTGTAGATGCAATGCAACCTCAAGTGTCAACTGAGCTTAAAAGCGTTTAAGCATGGATTTTGTGACCAGCAATATCCCCCCTTCCGACCTTGTAAAGAAGCTTCCTTCAAACGTGGGATTTACGCCAATTTTCATGCCGTCCGGGACATGGCACTCTTCACCGATGATCGCGTTGTTAATCGTGCAGCGTTTGCCAATGTTCGCCCCCGGTAGGATTACCGAGTCCTTTACCGTACTGTACTCGCCAACCTGGACATCGACACTTAACACCGAATGGTCAATTGTTGCCGAACGCACTACAACGCCACCAGACAGCAGCGAGCGGGTAACGCAGCCGCTTGGCGTATCGTGAGAATGCAGAATTTTGGCCCCGGCACGTTGCCATTGAAAGGTCCGAATAGGCCAGTTCCGGTCGTAGAGATCCAGGTCGGGAACGGTGGCTATCAAATCCATGTTAATGGCGTAATACTGGTCAATATTACTGGCGGGTCGCCAATAGGGGGTTTTGCCAACCTGGTCTTCTTTGTCAAAAATGTGGCCGTAGACTTTATGACGTTGGATTACCCCGGGAATAACGTCTGTTTCCAGGTTATGTTCATAAGCACCGCTGCTGATTGCTCTTTGCAGTTCTTGCTGCAGACAGTCGATATTAAACAGGTGAATCCCCATGGAGTAGACGCGATTATGCGGCGTTTCGTTAGAGGCTGCTTGGTGCGGGTCATTGGGAACAGACGTCAGCCGGTGATCCGGCTTGATTTGAAATGCTCCATACTTGGGGCTGCCGGCCACCGGTTGTTGGGTACAGGCGATGGTCAGGTCGGCTTTTTGCTCAATGTGCTGGGCAATCAGACCGGAATAATCCATTTTATAGACTTGATCTCCGGAAAGGATTAAAAGCCGGTCGGTGCGTTCCGGATTCACCAGATCCATGTTTTGATAGATTGCATCCGCGGTGCCTCGAAACCAACTGTCGCCGGTCCGTTGCTGGGCGGGTATGACGATTACCCCGCCACTACTGTCGGAAGTTGTACGCCCCCAGCCCATTTGTATATGCCGAATCAAGGTGTCAGACATATATTGGGTAATGACGCCGATACTGCGGATGCCGGAATTGACACAGTTAGACAGGACGAAGTCAATAATGCGGTAGTTTCCGGCGATAGGCACAGCCGGTTTTGCTGTTTTTTCGGTAAGCTCCTTAAGCCCGGAACCTCTACCGCCTGCCAAAACGACGGCTGTCGTTTTTTTTAAAACGTTGTAGCTGGTTTTTATGCCACCAAACACCTGGACGCTCCGTTGCGGTCGTATTCAGAAGTGTAGCTCAGCCCTCGATTATTTCGCCATAAACTGCTCGAAAAGCATCTCTTAGGCAAGTTTCGTAACTGTCGGATTGCGGGGTGTCGATGGAGGCGAGAAAGAAACTGGCGGCGGGCATTTCGTCGGTTTTCCGGGGTAGCAGGGAAACTAGCTGTCCGGAAAGCAAGTCGTCGTGAACAATAAACGCCGGGAGGATAGCGATGCCCAGATCCACCAGCGCCGCCTGGCGGAGGGCAAAGGAGTTCCCAAGCACCAGGCGGGAGCGCAACACATCCGGAGAAAGATTGTCAATCTCTAGCAAACGGGTCCAACTGCGCATTTTCGAGCCTTGCCGGATAAGTGCGACGTGCTGTTCCAACTGCCCGAGGTTTTGTAGGTTTCCGGTTCGTTTCAGGTAATTTGGGCTCGCGACTAGTTTAATCCTGCTTTGCAGAAGTGGTCTTGAGTGCCTGACTTGCAGTTGACTATTGACTCTGACGGCCAACTCCCAGCGTGAACGGTGCAGGTCGACGATTTGATCGCTGGTATGTAAATCAATCCAGAGTCCGGGAAAATGCTGCATGAGCCAAGAGATCACTTTTGGCATCAGGAGGCTGCCAAAATCCACGGGCGCAGAAATGCGGATCTCACCATGATTTTCGTTGTGATGCAGTTGCCGCAAGGCTTGCGTTAAGCGCTTTGCGCAATAGGCATACTCTTTGGCCAGGTTCTCCCCGGCAGCGGTAAGTTTGAGCTGGCTTCCGGATTGCCTGAGTATCAGCTGGACGCCGACTTTCTCTTCTAACTGCTTGACCTGATAGCTCACTGCTGCCTGGGTAATATTGAGTTCCTCGGCAGCCTTGGTAAAGCTCTTTGTTCTGGCTACTTCGGTGAAATAGGGTAAGTGGGGAAGAAGATGCTGCATAAATAAATTTATTTTTTAATATAGAAAAAATTAGTTTTACTTGTTTTTAAGTGTGCTTGATACTCGTCACTGTGACAAGCAATTGGTGTTGCACCGCGAATGGAGTGGTCTCATGAGAATCGAACATGTAGCAATCTGGACCTATGAACTGGAAGTGATGCGGCAGTTTTACAGCCAGTATTTCCAAATGAAGCCGGGCAAAAAATATGTTAATGCAGAAAAGGAGTTTGCATCCTACTTTCTGGAATCGGAAAGCGGTTGTCGTTTGGAGTTAATGACAATGAAGAAAATTCCGCCAAAGTCGGCTTTTTCAACGCTGCCCAAGTTAGGCTTGGCGCATCTGGCGATTTCTGTCGGTAGCGAAGAGGTTGTCAACGAACTCACGGAGAAACTCCGGCAGGGCGGCTTCAGAATAGTCGGTGAGCCGCGCTGGACAGGGGATGGCTATTACGAAAGCTGCGTGTTGGACCCGGAAGAAAACCGGATTGAAATCACCATTTAAGGAACTGCCATGGAATATCGACAAGTAAATTTGGTCTCGCAGGACCCCGTAACTCGTCATCTTGTGGTGTCGGATTTAGACGGCACTCTGCTCGGCTCCGATCACCAATTGAGTCAACAATCCATTGAGTGCTTACGCAGAGTGGTGGATAGCGGAATAACCTTTGCTGTTGCCACAGGCCGTCATATACGGGACGCTGAACCTTTACTCGCTCCCCTGGACAGATCGGTGGCCATGATTACATCGAATGGCGCGATGGTGCATGATGCTTCCGGACAGTTGCTCGATAAGCAGGTTTTGCCAGAACCGACACTTGAGTGCCTATTGGATGTTTCACAAGGTTTTCGGGTGCATCGAAATATCTATACCGCTGACGGCTGGCTCGTTGAAGAACCGAATGAAAAGCTACGCCGGTTGCACGAGATTTCAGGATATGGCTACGAAATAGTCGAGTTTTGTCCCCGCCGGCTGACAGATGTTTTAAAATTGTTTTTTGTCGGCGAGCCAGATAGGTTGCAAACACTACACCGGCGCATCAAAAGTGAGGTTAAGCAGCCCGTCCATGTTACTTTTTCCCTGCCGAATACATTGGAAGTCATGCCGGCGATGGTCAATAAGGCTACGGGTTTGGCAAAGCTTATTAAACTAACGGAAGATTCCTCTGCGGCTTTTGGCAAGCTAAATACGATGGCATTTGGAGACGGCATGAACGATCTTGAAATGCTGGAAATGGTAACAATGCCCATTGTGATGGAGAATGGTCAGGACGAACTCAAAAGCAAGCTGGCCGCATTTCAGAAAACTTCTGCTTGCGACCAGCATGGTGTTGCTACCTATCTGGCGAAATATTTCAAGTTAGGCAAGCACCACTTTGGTTCCGGCGATGAGGTCGTGAATACAGCGCCGGTCTTTGCGGAAAATGAATAAGATATCGATCATCGGCAGTATCTGGCCGATCAGTGGGATCATGCTGACCAAGGTAATCGGCAGGTAGCGTTTACCGAGAATACTGGGTACCGGGAGAATTTGATCCTGCATGTCAACCATGCGAATTCCCAGGATTTTTTTCCCGATGGTCTGGCCGCCGGTTGCCAGAAAGTAACCGTGAATCAATGCAAATAAGACAAATGATGCCAGGCCGACACCGACAGTAAACATCAGGCCGGGTTCTTCTCCTCCGATGACCATTTCCCACATGCCGAGAGCCATCATCAAAGGAATCACGGTGAGCATATTGATGATGCCATCGATGATAGCAGCGCCTAAGCGGGATCCCCGGCTGGCTAATTCAAACTTTTCCAGTTCTTCCAGTTGGCTTTGAGGGGGGGCATAAACATCAGACATAGTTTTGGTCCTTTACTAAGTGAACAGATTAATACGAAAGGGTACGTTCTCTGCTTTCAGATTCCGTTCTCTACTCGCTTGCAGCAAAAGTCTATCAAATGATGTGCAAAAAAACAGCAACAAACCTGTTACTTATTGCACTGCGGGAAGAATGAAACGTTCCATGATTTCAAATGCCTGCTGCATGTAGTTCGTTGCGTTGTAGGCGCTTCCGGTAAAAACGGACACCAACTTGAATTGCGGAATCACCATGATATATTGGCCTCCGTTACCGGCTGCATAGAAGCCATCCACGGTCCGGTTATCGAACTGAAACTCGCCGATCCACCAGTAGTAGCCATAGCCCTTAATCCGTCTTCCGCCGGGAAATTCAAACTGGATAGACGTAGACTGACTTACCCAGTCGGGCGAGAGTATTTGTTGCTCCTGCCATCTGCCGCCATTCAAAAACAACAGGCCGAATTTCAGCATTTCCCGGCTGGTCAGCGCCTGGTTCTCGAACAGGTTGTTTTGCATCTGCATGGGGTCTACAAAATGTTTGCGGTAAAGCTCCGCCGGAGCCTGGCGGGTTGCCAAAGCCATGCTGGCTGCGATGAATTTGGGCGTTGCATCGTTATAGTTAAACTGGCTGCCCGGAGTTGCTGCCATGGGTAAATCCAGTATCCATTTGAACGGATCTTGCTGTTGTTCCATTAGCGCGCCGCAGTGAGTGTCATAGTCTAGAATACTTCCGCACTGCCAGCCGGTCGACATGGTAAGCAAATGCTTCACTTGGATGGCCTGTTTATCGGCATTCCAATGGGCAATGTCCTGATAGGGCATCAGTTCATAGATACTTTGCTCCGTTCCCGCAATGAGGCCCTTATCGATCACCACGCCCAGTAATGCCGAAAACAAGCTCTTTCCCAATGAGGCGACATAATGGGGCCGGTCAATCCCGAAGCCGTTGTAATATTTCTCGAATATCAGTTTGTTGTTGCGGGCGACAAGCATGCTGTCGATGCCGACATAATCCTTCATCTTTCGGATATTAGGAGTGATCGTAGAGCTCCGCGGCTCCCAGATATTATTGTGGGCGCTCGCCAAACGTTTACCGTCAATCGCTTGGGACTGCGGGCTGGCGACTGCAAGACCGTCGGCTAATTGAACCGGTGCCGGGCTAACCCCGGCGCAAGCACTGAGCAGGGTTAGTAGATAAGCAGCAAGGCAAAGCCGGGTGAGCTGACAACTGGACATGGTCGGTTGGCGGTCAAATAGGGCAATGGATTAAGACTATCTCAGTTTGATTCTGAACCCAACCGTATCCAATCAACACCGCTATTTTTTTTCCAATGACTGCAACGAATGTATCCAGGCGAGTATAACCGGTCAATCTTTTCTCCTCGTTTTGAAGCCATTGCCGGGCAGCCGGAATAGACACCGGCATTGGGTCTAATTGATGGAAATGTGAGTCGGTACAGAAGAATTGTTGAGCCGACCTGTTAAAGTAGCGGCAAAATTTTCAATCGGACTTTACCAGTGAAGAATACAATGCGTTTAGGCCATGCGGTCGTTATCGGATGTTTGGTTTTCCTTGGAGGTTGTGTGCCGGGAACCGCAACCACAATGATCGATATCGGTATCGTAAATTATGCTGAAAGCAAACACGCTTTTATCCATGCCATGGAAAAGGGCTATACCAGGTATCAAAAGGATTTAGCTGCCACTGATTGTCCCCGGAACGAATATCAATTGAGTCCGGAGATTGTCGAATATGCGCGTTCCCGTCCTCCCTATGGGCTTGATAAAGCCATTGATATGCTCATGGAAATATACTGGGATCAAAATCAAAGCAACAGGGTGCGTTCCCATGCGCTCTATCATGTTGCGGTCGCAACCATGCGCAGGCGGGAGGCCAACTATTCGCTGGCCGAAAGTTATCTCATGCGGATAGGTGAGGAGTTTCCGGGTACGCATGATTGCGTTATTGAGTATCTTCTCACCGAAATCAACGAGCGGAAAAAGTTTCTCCAATTCGATCAAGCAGCGGATGTCTGAACGTTTCGGACCGGGTTATAAGTAAGCCTGCCTACATCTCGCTAGTCGGGGTCCGGATGCAGGGTTCTGAAGCGAAGAAACTGGTCCTTGTTGTCGAGTAGTATCTGCACCAGTTTCGGCTCGAATTTACTGCCGGACAAAGATTGCATTGTCCTGAGCACTTCATCGCTGTCGTAGGCGGGCTTATAGCATCGTACGCTGCCAAGGGCGTCAAATACATCGGCAACGGCGGCGATCCGGCCCATAATATCTATCTGTTCACCTTTAAGACTCATGGGATAACCGCTGCCATCCCAGTTTTCGTGATGTTGTTGAGCGATAATTGCCGCTTTCTGTAAAATCCTTTTGTTTGATTTGCTCAGCATTTGATGGCCGATTTCAGCATGGGTCTTCATTACCTCCCATTCGTCGCTGTCGAGTTTACCGGGTTTATGCAGGATTTTGTCGGGAATGGCTATCTTTCCCACATCGTGCAAGGGCGCGGCGAGTTTTGCCAGTTCAACATCTTCTTCCGGCAGGCCATATTTTGTGGCAAGTAATTCAGATATGAGCGCGACTCTCTGAACATGTGCGCCGGTTTCTTTCGAACGCTCTTCCACCGCCTCGCCAAGAATGTAAACCAGTTCCCGCTGTGTTTCTTGAATATCGTCTCTAAGCTTCAAATTATCGTGCGCAATGCCGACATTGACGGAATAAACATCGAGCAAATGCCGCTCCAAGGGGTCGATAATATCTCCTGGATTGACATACATAAGGTGCTCTCCGCCACGTGAACTGGAGAAATAGCCGATGTAGGAACTGCCCGAATGAAAGCTGCGTTTCTCGGATAACGCCTGGCGAAAGCCTTGTTCAATGTCTTCTGGTAGCGATTGTCCGTGCGCGCCGTTGCAATACTTGAAAAGATCTCCGGTTGCCGCAATAACGTCGAATTCCACTTCGGTCGCCGAAGGGTCAAGGTGTGCCGCGTTGAGTACTTTGGGTTTGGCGTGCAGGGTTTCTTTATTGCCGTATAGCAAGAGTTCTATCTGGTCCAGGACTGCTGAAGCAAATGCGCTTAACGAATGACTTTTGTAAATAGTCGAGGTGGCATTAATCACCCGTTCCAGTCCGGCCCGGCTGCGATCTATGGCAATGATATCGCGATAGGAGCGCAGGGTGGCGAAAATCAACGTGCGTAGTTTGGTATTGGTAAGTTCTGTCTTATCCTTGTAGTCGTTTATATCGTAATCGGTGATCACGGATTGCTCCGGTGCTTGTCCGGGTTGTCCCGTCCTTAGCACCAGGCGAATTTGGTTATTGCATTGCTCCTCTCGGATCCAACGGATCAACTGCAAGCCTGCATCGTCTGACTCCATGACGACGTCGACCAGGGCTAACGCAATGTCCGATTCCTTTTCCAATATTTCTTGCGCTTGTAGGCCGGAATAGGCGTGTAAGAGCTGCAATTGCGCGCCATCGAACTCGAGGTGTTTCAGTACCAGCTTGGTGACAAGATGGACTTCCTCTTCATCATCAACAATGAGAATACGCCAGAAACGTTTCGAGATAGGAGTTGCTTTTTTGGGTTCCTCCGTGGATTCCTCAGCAAACAGCAGGTCACCATTTGACATAGTTTAAGGACTCTACAATAACTACATGTTCCTTGAAGCTTAGAATTCGCCAGAAAATATGCAAATAGTATCAACCATATCCTTTGAAAAAAGGCTCTGTCCATAGAGCCAAGCAGGTCTCGCTCACCCCCGGACTATCCGGGTTGAGGAGGTTGGGGAGCCGGTTTGCCAATGAAGCTGGCGGTGATGGGCGATACCTGATACCAGTCGATTTTTCGGGTCAGGAACATGCCGAGAGCCAATAAGAAGAATAACCCCAAGGTGCCGAACAACAGGGCATAGTCCTGCTCGTACAGTAGCGATAACAGGTATCCGTAGAGCGTTGTCAATAAGCCGGTAACAGCAAGAGTTAGGCGCCTTGATGGGAGAAACTGATGGCAGTACCAACTGAGCTGGCATACTACTGCTAACGATGCTACCCCGTATGCCCTCAGTGTTCCCAAGTGCTCCGCAAAGGATAGGAACAAAAGATAAAATAGACAAAGCGTTGCGCCCGTGAACAAGTACTGAATGGGGTGAATCCGAAGCCCGGTGGTTAGTTCTACTAACCATAATGACACGAAGGTGCAAGCCAAAAACAGCAGTGAATATTTTACGCTGCGTTCAATCGCCTGATACTGGCCTGTGGCGGCGGGCAAGGTTACTCCGATCCAAGGGGTATCAAGCGCTTGACGGCGCAGTTCTCTGGCCGTCCAGAACGCCGGTTGACCCTTAGCCAAAAAGGGCACCTGCCAGGCGGCGGTGAAACCGTCTTCGGTAATTTCGCGGTTTGACGGTAGCCATTCGCCTTGAAAACTTGGATTTGTCCAGTCTCCGGCGATACTGGTGTGCGAGTCCTCACCGAGTTGGGAAACAAATATTCCCTGACTGCCGTGGAGTCGTAGCTTCAAATTAAAATTGTGTTTGTAGCCCTTAGCGCTTGAAAGATCCGGCCTCGCGTGGATTCCGTCCAGTTGTTTGAACCGGCTGCCCGGAAAAAATTTAAGTTCCTGCTCATCGAAGTTTAGTTCCAAGCCACTCTGAATAGCGCGAATGTCACCAATTCCAATGCTGAGAAAGGCCTCGGCCAAACGAAGTTCCTGGTTTTCCTTCAGCGAGTTTAGAGCCGTTTCGAGATCAAAGTTTCCGGATATTTTTACATCGGAATGATATAGCGGGACCTCATAGATTCCCCGGTAACGCGTTTCACTCTTTAGCTGGAGATCAGTGTTCAACGCGCTTGGTGCGATGATGAGAAATTCAGTTTTCCTGTGCCCCAAATCGTAATCATTGGCGCTGGCCTTTACCTGCGTATCCACAGGTATCACCAGCACAGGGGCATGTAGCGCTTGTTCTCCACCCCATTTGTCTGCAATTTCCGTGATTACCGACTGAAATCGTTGGCTGCGTTCCCAAACGAGACTGTCAATTTTAAAAATCGGAATTTGCAACAGTAAAACGAGAATTAGTATCAAGCCTAGTTTGGCGAGTGGGTTTTGCAGGAAGCTCTTTTTGGAGGGCGCTATATTATCCGACATAAATTAGTATCCGGCATAGTTGATCGACGGCTGCAGATATTTCTCCCTATCTGCAGAGAGTGAATGCTGAATAGTCAATCACAACAGTCGGGCGATCCCGTGCCAGGAATATGGCGAATTATGCTGGGCTAAATTTCATCGGCCTTGGAAACGAGAAACTGTTTTGCCAGGGCTTTGTCAAAATAACCGTCCGGGCGCTTTATGGTGCGGAGAAACTGATAGGTGGAAATGACTTGATGCCATTGTTTTTCCTGGTCGGAAAAAGCCTGTTGCTGCTGTTCATCAAGAATCAATTCAATAGCTACGCGTAAGGCTTCCGCATCTACAACCTCTGCTTTTCGATATAGATAGCCGCATCCGGTTGCCAACCATTCGAGAGAGCAATTGGCCCGCATCGCAATTTGATTGGCCTTTGCCAGGCTGGGTTCGGAACCATTGAGATATTTGCGTATCATGCCTTCGCTCATGCCTACCTGGCGTGCGAAAGCGCTTGTAGACTTAGCGCCGATTAGTTCACGTAGCCGGTGGGCAAATCCGGAGGAAATGGTATCCGTCGATGCGGGTTGTTCATTGTTCTGAAGGGTTTCACCAAGTTTCAACTACATCACCTCTTCAAGTGGGATTCGTACCAAAGTGCGAGCAAAGTATAGCCGAAATATTGCGCAAAGATTCTTGATCGGGAAAATTGTCCTTACTTTCTAACAGCTAAAGAGGGTTCTCGTAAATGAAAAATCTAGCCGGTCAGGTAGCACTGGTAACAGGTGGCGGTAGTGGAATCGGTCTGGCGATAAGTCGGTCCATGGTCGAGGCGGGTATGAATGTAATGCTTGCCTCACGCCGATCGGAATTGCTGGAGGAACAAGTACATGAACTGAATGCGCTTGGACCTGGGGTTGCGTCGGCGGTGTCTCTCGATGTACGCGATAAGCAGCAGGCAGCGGGTGCAGCCAGCGCTACCCTCGAACGATTTGGCAGCTTGGATGTCTTGGTCAATAACGCTGGTTTAGGTGTGCAGGATAGGGTAATTGATTGTCCGGAAGAGAACTGGGATTTGGTTTTGGATACCTGTACCAAAGGCACGTTTCTAATGAGTCAGGCTGTTCTACCGTTCATGCAAGAACAGCGAAAAGGCTTTATTCTGAATATCGCTTCTCAAGCCGCGATAAACGGTTATGCCAATGCAGCACCCTATTGTGCAGCGAAATTTGCGGTGTTGGGATTTGGCTTGGCGTTACAAGAAGAGGTTAAAGAGTTTGGAATAAAAGTCCACAGCCTTTGTCCTGGATTGGTTCAGGTTCCAACTCCCAAGGATGCGGGCCAGATTAAAGATGGTTGGCTGCAAACTGAGGATCTGGCAGCGCTAGCGATGTTTGTGATTGCGCAGCCAGGCCGTGTTCAACTCGGTAATATCGGTCTCTGGGGAGTTTGATAGCGCGGCATTTGGAAAGAAGTGGCAAATAGACACATGACGGCCCAACTATATGAGCCGTCTTAATCTACACTACTGTTTTTTCACCGCATCGATAAAAGTTTTCCTTGCTGTGGTCGAACCGTTGGCTTCGGCATCTTCCACTAAATGCATTGCTTCCTCTATTCGGCCCTCGGCAACAGCCCGCCTAATTTGCTCGTTTATGTAGATGTCTGCAGCGACTTCTTTTTCCTTGGAAAACTGCTGAGGAGCCTTTTCCTCTCTGTTGTCGATGCTGGTTGGGGTGACATAGACGGCTAGTACTCCCAATGGAGAGTGTTTGGCGAACGGGTCAGGAATATCCGGTATAGCAAGGTTTCTTCCTTTGGCAAATTGCTTTGCCGGGTGGATCATTTGCGTACTTTGCACTAACGAGTCGGATGTGGAATAAATAACGATGTAGGTCTCATCTTTAAAGCCCGCGACTCCATCTAAGTATCCTTCCAGCCGTTCGGGTCTAAACATGCTTGCAGTTTTATATTTGAAGTAATCGCTATTGAATGTGCGGGTCGGTTGGAAATTGGAATCCAGAACGACTACCGTCGGAGCAAAAACTCTATCTTCGGCTGCTACGCTTTGTATTTCTACGGATAATGGCCGATTTGACTTTGGTAATTGGAGGGCGACAAAGAAACTTTTGCCGGAATCAAAATTAAAGGTTGGGTAGCTGCCATCCATTACCGATTCAAATGACGATTCCAACTTGAGCTCACGGTAGGGTAAGTCTGCGAAGCTTTTACAACATGGTGTGGATAGCGATAGTAATTTGTTGGCCTCCTTTGGGATGGGTGTTGTATTGGACATAAGAACAGTGGGAGGTGATTCTCCCGGAACAATAGATCCCGATTCGCAGCCGACCAGTGTAAAGCTTATTAAGCTAACGGCTAGGTACCACCAACTTTTCATTGATATATATTCTCCAGAACCATAAAAAAAACCCCCGTATCAAACGGGGGTTTTATCATGTGCTAACTTACACGTATTGGCAATATCTTACCACCAAGCTTCTGCCTGAACGCCGAAGTTAAATACACTGTCTTCACCGCGGAATGCAGTATCGTTTTCGTCGTCAGTCATCACGCTTGCGAATACACGAATTTCCGGACGCGCCCAGTAGCCGGGGCCTGCTGACCAAGCGTAAGCTGCTGTTAGCTTAGTACCGCCGACGTCACCGAATGAGCCATGGTCACCTTGGAAATAACCGACTTCGAAGATTGCGCGAGTAGTGTCCGTAAGCTTAACCATTGGGCGTGCAGTCACACTCAGGATTTCGCGGTCATCATTATCACCATCTTCGGTCATGCCATAGTATGCTGCATAGCCGAGTTCAAAAGCACCGCCACCCGGCTTGATTACACCATGGTTGATAACACGGAAACCAGTATTGCCAGCGCCTACGCTACCAACCCACTGGCCGCCGCCATTGTAGCGCATAGCCCAAGCGTAACCTTCGTCACCAAATTGACCGACCAACTTATTGAAACCACCCATTATTGGTGTAGTCAGTTCGGCGGTCAACATTGTGCTGGCGTCATCTGCCTGCCCGGCATCGTCTTCAGCATCGGTCAGATTTTCAATGCGGTACAGAAGACCAACTTCCAGGCTGCTGCTGCCTAAAGGGATACCGGCATAGCGAACGTCAATATTGTTAGCGTTGCTGTTGCTGTCTCCGTCTCCATCCGCACGAATCCAAGCCAGAGAGAGTTTACCAACGCCAGCGCTCAATCCTTCAATACCTGCGCCGGGACCTGAGGTATCCCAGTAGAATAAGTCAATATGGTGAATATCATGACGTTGATAGAAGCGCTTACCGGCCCAAAGGGTTGCATCACCGATGTAGCCTTTAGCTTGGATGTTGAACTGACGCAGAGAGATTGTGCCTTGGGCAGAATTGTCGCCGCCGTCACCCATGGGTTCCCAGTCACCGTTTTGGTCAGTAACCATGGCCCACATGGTTTCCACCTTCATGGTTTTGCCGTCTCTGTTGTACAGCTCTTGCTGGAAATCAACTTCAGCATAGGTTTCGCACTCGTTACCAAGACGGCCCCAGTGTTGATTGTTGGCACACTGCTGACTACCGTTATCACTGACACCAACGCCGCTACGGAAGTAGCCGTGGAATTCAACAGCTGACGCACTTAGCGTAAACAGAGATGCTGCCACGGCCGTCGCCAGTGGAGCAATTGCAAACACACGTTTGTTGTTTTTCATCGTTTTTTTCCTGCTCTTGTTGTTAATTAACAAAACCAATGTCGATGTCGATTGTACGTTTTACCGGTTTCACAACACCGACGAGTTGGTTCTTTTCTATGCCTTATGAAACTACTTATTTTCTTTTACCCTATATTCTTGTATGGCCCTTGGGTTTGCATCCTCCGTCGACCTTCTTTTAGGGGGGGAGGAATTAGGGGGAGTAGGGGCGTAGAAAGTGTAGTACTCATTGCCCCCGCCTGCAAATAGGGTATTGTTTTTATGTCTTTATTTTCGATCCATTTGGATCAATGGAAAACTTAAACCTCCGATGGATATCTGGTTGCTTTCAATGAGTCTTTAATTCTCTTCAGATGGCCGTGAAAATCGGTGCCACGTTTCAAGGTGACGCCGGTGGCCAGTACATCTATGATGGTCAGTTGAATGATGCGTGAAGTCATTGGCATATAAACTTCCGTATCCTCCGGTGTCGTTACCTCAAGCGCTACCGTACATTCGCGCGCGAGAGGTGAATCAGGCTTGGTAATGCCGATCACGGAGGCACCGCAACTCCGTGCGATTTTTGCCACTTCAACGATTTCCCTGGTCCTTCCGGTGTAGGAAATGGCGACAACGGCATCTCCTGTACCTGTAGCTGCGGCGACCATCCGTTGCATTAAAAAATCGTCGTAGGTGGTCACCGGAATATTGAATCTGAAAAATTTATGTTGGGCATCTAGCGCCACAGGGGCCGACCCGCCCATTCCGAAAAAGCAGATTTGCTTGGCCTGAATCAGAATATCTATCGCCGCCGTTACGGCATTCGGATCGATTGACTGGCGCGAGCGATCAAGACTGGCGATGGTGCTGAGGAATATTTTGTCGGTAAATTCCTGAACGCTGTCATCCGCTTCGACGTTTTGACTGACATAAGGCGTGCCGCTTGCCAAACTTTGCGCCAAGCGTATCTTAAAATCCGGGAAGCCGGAGGCGGCAAAATTACGGCAGAAACGGTTAACTGTAGGCTCACTGACACTGGAAGCGCGTGCCAGGGCGGCAATACTGTATCGGGTAGCGGCTTTAGGGTCCCGAAGAATAACTTCAGCTACCTTGCGTTCCGATTTATTTAACTCTTCCAGGCGTGTCTGTATAGATTCCAGCAGATTGCCGGGATTGGTTTCCGTCATTGCATTATCTTTTTTATAGTTGATTGACGCCAAGTTGAGGTTGTCTCGGCTATCTTTTGACCACGAAGTACATCTTTATCGTGGAAACTAACCATTTACACCAGCTGCCTTGTAGTGAATTAACTACATTTATAGCCAATTTAGGTAAACATTACAACCTGCTTAATTGTAACAAAATATTAAAATTGATCTATGGCAAAGCGCCTTGGGTCATGTATAGAACCGATGTTGCTAACAGTCTGATCTTATATACGAATTGATCCGAAAGCTGTTACAACGAGAGTTGCATTATGGAAGGAAAAACTGTCGTGCGTTTGCCATGGCGCTAGCTGAACCAATTGGCGATTGGATGGCGCAGACCTTAGTTGAAAGGACGTGTGTTTTGGCAGTAGTATCAGGCGGCAGGTCCCCTTCCTATGGAATTGGATTCAATCCCCGTAATGTCTCTTAGAGGTTTTCTTAAAGATCTAATCAGGGTTTACTTGAGTATCTTATCAGCCAAGCATTGGTGGAAAACACCAGTCGCGGCGTTATAAATAGAAAAACCTTCACGGGTTGGTAGGAGTACGAACGGTCATGCAAACATCTTCATTATTGGAACTAACAGATCGGGTTTTGCAAAGCAGTCCCCTTATTCCTGTAATTACGATAGATAAACCTCAGCATGCTTTGCCTTTGTGCAGTGCTCTTGTCGCTGGAGGTCTTAAAGTGTTGGAGATCACTTTAAGAACTCCCCATGCGTTACAAGCGATAAAGGATGTTCGAGAAGCGCTTCCGGATTGTTGGGTGGGGGCTGGCACCGTCATTTCGAAGGATCAGTTCGCGGCGGCGGTAGACGCGGGTGCCCAGTTCGTTATTTCGCCGGGTGCTACGACGGAGCTTTTGGCTAATGGCCTGAATGCCTCCGTTCCTTTTTTACCGGGAGTTGCTTCTTTAACCGAAATGATGGAGGGCTATCGGCTTGGGTATCGGAATTTTAAGTTCTTTCCAGCGGAGGTTGCAGGCGGAGTGGCGGCGCTTAAGGCATTTTACGCGCCATTTCCTGACGTCCGGTTCTGTCCTACGGGGGGGATTACCCGGCAAAATGCTTCAGCATACCTGGCATGTCCCAATGTCCGGGCGGTCGGCGGCTCCTGGTTGACCCCCAAAGACGCAGTTGCGTCTGAAGACTGGGAAATGATAAGGCATACTGCTGCCACCAGTTTGAAAGGCTTGGGTGTATCAAGCTAGTTCTTGTTCAACTTGATAATGCCTGATCTTGCTGAGTCGGTTAGAATGAGTGATAACTGTCATAGTCTGACGACTTCCCCTGCTTGAACTATTTTTAACGAGTTAGTGCCTCCCCTAGCATTTGCTAAATCGCCTCGGGTGATAATGACCAAATCGCCTTCTGAGACTATGCCTCTACTCAGTAGTTCATCGACTGCCCTTTGATTTACCTCGCTGGAAGGATAGTCGTCAGAGTTAAAAGGAATGGTTTGAACGCCTCGATAGAGTGCCACCTTGCGTTGGGTTTCGGGGTGCTTGGAAAGGGCAAATATTGGCAGATGAGATTCAATGCGGGACATGAGCAATGGCGTTGCACCGGTTTCCGACATGCAGATAACCGCTTTAATACCTTCTAAATGGTTTGCTGCGTACATGGCGGAAAAGGCAATTGCCTCGTCAATACGCCGCATGGCTTCATGGATTCTATGCATGGAGGTTTGCGTCGCCGGATGCTTTTCAGCCCCCATGCAAACGCGCGCCATTGCTTTAATTGTCTCTAGCGGATATGCGCCTATCGCGGTTTCTGCGGATAACATAACCGCGTCTGTATAATCGAATACCGCATTGGCAACGTCCGACACTTCCGCACGGGTAGGCATCGGGCTGTCAATCATGGATTCCATCATTTGCGTGGCGGTAATAACGACCCGGTTTAAAGAGCGGGAGCGCGAAATAATATGTTTCTGAACGCCGACCAGTTCTGCGTCGCCAATCTCTACCGAAAGGTCGCCGCGGGCCACCATTACTGCATCCGACGCCAGAATTACCTCATCTAGGGTTTTATAGTTCTGGGCTAATTCCGCGCGTTCTATTTTGGCGATTATGCCGGCTTTTGAGCCGCATCCCCGGGTGACTTCTCGGGCCTCGTGCATGTCTTTGGCCGTTCGCGGAAAGGATACGGCGACATAGTCCACGCCCAGGCTGGCGGCAGTGCGAATGTCACGCTTATCCTTGTCTGTGAGGGCTTTGGCCGAGAGCCCGCCGCCCTTTTTATTCAAGCTTCTATTATTTGCCAGCTTGCCGCCAATCAATACCCGGCACCCGATTTCATTGCCGATAACGTCTTCTACCTGCAGTTCGATTTTTCCGTCATCAAGGAGGAGGGTGTCGCCAGGTGAAACCTCATGAACCAGTTGTTCGTAGTCAATCCCCACTCTGTCAATGTCGCCCGCCTCTTTGTCGAGGGATGCGTCGAGTATGAATCGTTGTCCCGAGTGCAGTTGGATGTCGCCGTCAACAAAACGGGATATCCTGAGCTTAGGGCCTTGCAGGTCGGCAAGAATTGCGATGTGGCGTTGGTATTTCTCCTCTAAGCGTCGTACTGTCTTGGTGGCAGCCAGGTGTTCGGCATCGGTGCCATGTGAAAAGTTGAGTCGCACCACATCCATGCCGGCCAATATCATCGCTTCGACAAGGCGCTCGTAGCGGGTGGATGGTCCTAAGGTGGCCACAATTTTGGTGCGTCGCTGCATATCTGTGTTACTCCGGGAGCGAGAGTCCGCCAATGGCGGTGAAGGCTGGTCCGTTTATTATTTGGATAGTTGATCCTTTGTCGACAGTATACGATAAAGGTCGCGGTGAATCCTGCATTTGTTTGTCAGTTGTGTAGTAAGACTGCATAATTATCGCTCAGGATTAAAGCGCTAGCGGTGATTTTGTGATCAACATTTAGTAAACTTACCACAATGTTGGGCTGGCAGATCGATATTGATGTGTAAGTGAGTTTGTCTATCTAACCCGAGAAAACTGCCGATGATGCTGGTTTGTCGCCGACAGCGGAGGTGGAAACCGCGCCGGGTGGCGATCGTCCGCGCGGCAGGTATACTTATAAAGTACATCTTTTATGGAGCGTTGAGGATGTCTAAGAAAAATTTGGCCATTGTAGGTGATATTGGCGGAACGAACGCCAGATTTGCCACAGTGAAGCCTGGTTCTACCGAACTACAAGATATCGAAGTATTACCTTGTAGCGATTACCCGAATCTTGATGGCGCCTTTGCCGACTATGTCAGCCGGCATGATCTGCAAGGTGTTAAAGAGGCGAGTATTGCCTTTGCCTGTCCGGTGCATACGGACACAATTAAAATGACTAACAACCATTGGGTATTTTCTAAAACCGCCGTAAAAAAGTCCCTGGGCCTGGAAGTATTTAAGTGCATAAATGATTTCACTGCTATGGCGTTGGGAGTTCCGCATATTGCGGCGGATCAACTGGTCCGGGTGGGAGGTGGCGAAGGCGACCCCCATCGTCCGCGGCTTGTCATCGGTCCAGGTACCGGCCTGGGTGTCTCCGGCTTGGTGAAATCGGCCAATGCCTGGATTCCCATGTCCACAGAGGGGGGGCACGTGGACTTCGCCCCGACCAACGAGCTTGAAATCAAGGTGTTACAATACCTTCTCGCGAAGTATAAACGCGTTTCTGTCGAACGTTTGCTTTGCGGTGAGGGGCTGGTGAATACTTACAGAGCCCTGGCGGCGATCAATGGCCAGGAAGTGAAGTTCGGCTCGCCTGCCGGTATTACTCATGCCGCTTTTGAAGACCAGGACGAGCTGAGTCTCGAAACCATGCGTTTATTCTGCAAAGTGTTTGGTCAGGTCTGCGGCAACGCAGCGTTGACAATAGGAGCGCTCGGCGGTGTATATGTGTGCGGTGGGATTATTCCGCGCTTTATCGATTTTTTTGTTGCCAGTGAGTTTCGTCAACAGTTTGATGCAAAAGGCCGGATGCAGGGCTATATGGAAGCGATTCCCGCCTTCGTGGTTAAGGAGAAGTTTACCGGATTATTGGGAGCCGCTGAGGCGGTGACGAATCAAGAGGTTTAGCAGTCCGAAGCTAGAATGGCGCCTGTAAGGGCGCCGAGAATGTCCGCAACCATATCTTTGCTGCTCCAATAGCTATGGCTGATCCAAAAGTCCTTGGCCTCTTTGCCGGCGCCTATGGCAATTGAAAAGGCCAGGCCAAACTGGACAGCCTCGCATTCGCTTTTGCCATTTTTGACTGCCTGGTCATAGCCTGCTGCAGCTAGAGCGGCTGAAGCCGTGAAGTGTGCGATCTTGTCATGCCCCAGCCAATCGCTGGGGTCTTTCTCAAAGCTGGCGCAGCCGACAAACCATGGTATTGCGGCCACGTAAGCGACTTTCAATGCTCGCAAAGACCGCAAAGGAGCGTTATACCTCTTTGTATTCGACCTTGTTATCGTAAATGATCAGCCGCGAACGGCCAGCCAGCCAAGCCCTGTCATAAGGAGAAATAAAATAAACCACCGCGACAAAGGCGTAGAAGATACCGAAAAGGTAGGAGTATGCAAAGGTGGCAATGCCGATGAACAGGATGGCAGCAATCAGCATATGCAGCATCAGGTCGCTCATATCCGCGTGAGTGGAGTGTTGAATATCATTCAAGGCAATAAAAATTTTGGTGGTGGAGTACACGGAAATTGTGAAAACCAAAAAAAGTATTACCGAAGAAAGGTTTATGCCACTAACGATAAAATTGGCGGCGGAAAAGAATAGCGACACTTGCGTCAGTCGGGTTGGTGTCTTCTCTGTTAAACCCATAAATATACCCCTCGTGAAATGAATAGGTGCACGACAGACTGGCCATGCAGCAGGGTTTTGGCCACTCGATTAACCGATTCTTCTTATTGGCCTAACACTGCGTGGCTAGATTTTAGCTGATATCGCAACGGAAAATGATGAATTGTTTTTTATATCCGGCAATAGTTTGATAGCTGACGGACCTAAGCGTGTGCATCGGAGGGTCTGAGCCAACAAGAAAGCTATCAGGTAAGAAAACTATCGTGAGATAGGGGACCGGAGCCTGACCAGAGGCTCCCGGCTACTTTGATAGAAAGTTAATCTGGTTTTTCACTGGAGACGATAACTACCCGGTCTGCGCCTTTCACACGGCTGAAAGTATAGGGTGCTGCGGATAGCATTTTATGTTCACCCGCGCCAATAGCCGGATGGCGGTTGCGGAAGGTGCCGATTTTACGCCAATGATTGAGAATGTTGTCGACCTTGCCGGCGTCTATATCTTCCCAGTTCATCGCGGAGCGGGTACCTTGCATCTTGTCGGAGCCGGAAGGACCATGCATCCGCATGGATTCATCGCCGTAAAAAATTTGCACTGCTCCGGGGGTCAGCAACAAAGGCGCTGCAACCCTTTTTTGCACATCGGCAGTTTTTGCCGATGTGCTAAACAGCTGGGTGTCATGTGAAGAGATGTAAGTCATCACATTGAATTCCGGATCGGTATTGAGTTTGGCCGCATAGTCACTAAATGTGGCGTCAATATTTGCCAGGCAGTCGGCGCCACGTTTTGCATATCTGCGTTGAAAATCGAAATTGATGACCGCATCAAATCCCTGATCGAAATGCTTGGTTTTTTCGACTTTATGAGGAAAAATTTCCCCAACCATCCAGAATGGCTCGGTAAACTGCGGTTTTTCGAAATTGGCAATTCGATATTCTTCAAGATCCCGTGTGGCGCTGGCTTTCAGTTGCCGCCAGGAGTCGCCTTCAACGTGTTTCACCGTGTCGACGCGGAATCCGTCTATTCCGAATTCGCGAACCCAGCGGGTAAGCCAGGTGACCAAGTAGTCCCGAACTGATGCATCCGCTAGCTGTTTCGCCCCGGTGTCCTTCTTGTCTCGCAAGAATACCGGTAAATCGACCGGTTGTGGCGACTCCGTTTTAAAGTCGGGTAAGAAAGCGAGAGAGCCTCGTATCGGGTCGACTGCGACATCCGGTGCCTTATCGTAATCGCCGACGCCGGCGCGGACCCAGTTTTTACCCCACCAGTTGGACCATCTAGGTGCTTGGTAGGCAATATTGTCATGGTAACCGTGGAAGTTTTTCCCGGCCGGAGGTGTCCATTCCCCCCAATTTTCAGGCATGGCGGATAATCTTGTCGTTTTGATAGCGCCATAGTCAAATGTTTGCATATCCTGCAGAGTCGAGTAGCCCGGATGATTCATCACGACATCCAGCAATACCCGGATTCCACGGGCATGGGCCGCATCCACAAACTCGCGCAGTTCCCGCTCGGTGCCCATATTGGCATCGAGCCGGGTGAAGTCCTGAATGTAATAACCGTGGTAGCCATAGTGACGAAAATCACCGCGAATACCGCCGCCTACCCAGCCATGCATCTGCTCGAAGGGTGGTGAAATCCAGATGGCATTGACGCCGAGGGCGGCGATGTAGTCGAGTTTGCTGGTTAGACCGGCTAAATCTCCTCCGTGAAATGTGCCGATTTCTTGCGCTCCATCAGGTTTTCTACCGTAGCTCCTATCGTTGTCGGTGCGCCCGTTGGCGAACCGGTCAGTGATTGCAAAGTAGACCGTGGCGTTATCCCACATGAAATTTTGTTTAGAAAAATTGTCTTCCTCGATTAGAATCAGCCCCTCGCTACCGGGGGCGGGCGTGAAATCCACTTTCCCCGAGACGACCTTCTGGCGCGCCCCGGAGTAAAAATCGCGCACCCACTCGCCGTCCTGATAAACTTCACTGACATCAATGGTTTGTGTTGAGTAGTCCGGGCTGCATTGGTAGTTGGTGGAAGCGACTGCCGAGGTCTGCTTCGGGGGTTGGGCCGTTGGCGTTGAACAACCGGCAAGCACCCCTAGAGTGAAGAGAGTCAGACAGGCAGAGCGAATTAAAAGCATTATGGTTACCCCGTATTGCACGCTTGATATTAGAGGTATACAAACAGAATAGTCTAAAGTTGAGTAGGCGGAAATTTTGGGGGGGTGTCTACTCCCCCCCTTTACGCCTTGGCGATTAAAAATAGGGAGGATGTGGTTATGGCCCTGATGAAGGACTATCGTTTACCACAAAAATGCCCCCACATGGCGTGTGGACAACAAAAATAACTCTCAAGAGAGGTAATCACATGAAAGCTTGGAAAAAGCTCACTAGTACTCTGGCCGCTTCAGTCGTTGCTGCAGGTATGGTTTCTACCGCACAGGCAGATATCGAAGAAGGTAAACTGGTTGTTTGGATAAACGGCGATAAAGGCTACAACGGCCTGCAGGAAGTTGGTGACTGGTTCACTAAAGATTCCGGCATTCCTGTCTCTGTTGCCCACCCCGACAGTGTAACGGACAAGTTCCAACAAGCTGCTGCAACCGGTAACGGTCCTGACATTTTCATTTGGGCACACGACCGTTTCGGTGAGTGGGCCAAGTCTGGTTTGATAGCTCCATTAACTCCATCCAAGAAAATCAAAGAAGCGAACGCGGAGTTTACTTGGGATGCGGTTACTTGGAATGGCAATATCTATGGATACCCCATGGCCGTGGAAGCGGTTGGCCTGATTTACAACAAGGACCTGGTTCCTGAAGCACCGAAGTCATTCGAAGAAATCGAAGCCTTGGACAAAAAACTGGCTGCTGACGGTAAAAAGGCGATTCTTTGGGACTACAACAACACCTACTTCACCTGGCCTTTGTTCGCCTCTAACGGCGGCTATCCTTTCAAGAAGACTTCCGGCGGCTACGATGTAAAAGACACTGGTGTTAACAACGCCGGTTCTATGAAAGCTGCAAACCTGTTGAAAGAAATGATCGATAAGGGAATTATGCCGAAGGGCGCCGACTACGGTGTCATGGACTCCAAGTTCAACAAAGGCGAAATCGCCATGATGATCAATGGCCCTTGGGCTTGGTCTAACCTGGTGAAAAGCGGTATCAATTTCGGTGTGACCACTATTCCTTCCATCACCGGTAATCCTGGCAAGCCTTTCGTCGGCGTATTGGCCGCCACGATTAACACCGCCAGCCCTAACAAAGAACTTGCTGTAGAATTTATCGAAAACTACATGCTTTCTATCAAGGGCTTGAAAATGGTGGATAAGGACGTTCCTTTGGGCGCTGTTGCGAACAAAGAGTTCATGGCTGAATTGTCTACCAACCCAAATATAGCGGCGACTTTCAAGAACGCAGAACTTGGTTACCCAATGCCTAATATTCCTGAAATGGGCGCTTTCTGGTCTTCTATGGGGCCTGCATTGCAAAACATCACTTCCGGCCGTCAGCCGGTAGAAGGTGCTTTGAACATGGCTGCTAAGCGTATCACGCGCTAAGCCAAATAAAGAATTTCAAGGAAGTCATGAGCGGCGCATGGAAGCGCCAGGCATTGCGGCAAAACTGCGCTTTACCCAAATGCTCCGATCGTTCCTAGCTCGTCAAACTAATACCATAAAAAAAATTGATTTGAGTGTGGACTGCTAAGCTAATATCCACGTTTTGCTAACTTACAATTTGTAAGATTGACCAATTCAGACTATATAAATTGGTCTCCCAACCTCTTATTTACAAAGCTGAAGAACTATGAGTAAGAATATTATCAAGTGGGCGGCCCTGGGTGTGACTACCCTGTTCGCTTTTTACCTTGTAATTGCTCTATATGCTCAAAATCAATACGCTTTTGCTGCACTCTTCTTGGTGGTGCTGGGATCAGCGGTTTACATTTTC
The DNA here is from genome assembly GCA_028280065.1 of Hahella sp. GTDB lineage: Bacteria > Pseudomonadota > Gammaproteobacteria > Pseudomonadales > Oleiphilaceae > Hahella. The sequence continues at coordinate 15,485 of JANQMN010000142.1, read as the reverse complement.
GGCAGTAGGCGAGCCTATGCACACAGGTACATTTTTCCCGCTATCGGCGGCATGGTTATATTTGTCATATTTCCTTTGATTTACACGATAGGGATAGGATTCACGAACTACAGTGCAAGCAATCTGCTGTCGTTCGAACGCGTCACCAACCAACTGTTGTCACGTGAATATCTTACGGGCCCGGAGCTGATTGATTTTAAGATCTATCACCAGAATCCGGAGTATATCATCCAACTGGAGCTGCCTAACGGCGAGCTGCTGGAAACCCCGCCTTTTGAGTTCGAAATCCAGGGTAAGGAACCGCTGCAGGTCTTGCCGGCAAAATCGATTCCTATCTCAGAACCCTTAAAAATACGGGATATCGTTCGTCTGAAGGATAAGCTTCGAGGTGTGATCCTCACCACTGGCGATACCAATCTTTCCTTGGCGGGGTTACGTCAATTTGGCGCTATGTCGCCGTTGTATACCCAACAGGAAGACGGCTCAATCTATAACAATCAGGAAGGTAAACTTTATACGCCCAATCATGATACCGGGTTTTATGAAGATGAGTCAGGTAAAGAACTTTCACCCGGTTGGACGGTAAATATTGGTTGGGATAACTATCTGAAAGTCGTCACCGATCCCAGTATTCGGGAACCCTTTATCCAGATATTTATTTGGACCGTCAGTTTCGCCGGGCTTACAGTGCTTTTCACTCTGGCCCTAGGACTGCTTCTGGCAAACTTGCTGCAGTGGGAACTGATTAAAGGCAAGGGCTTTTATCGAATGATGTTAATCCTGCCATACGCCGTACCCGCCTTTATTTCTATTCTGGTTTTTAAAGGATTGTTTAATCAAAACTTTGGTGAAATAAACCTGGTGTTGGAGGGATTGTTCGGGATTCGACCCGACTGGTTCAGCGATGCCGGTTTGGCCAGGACCATGTTGCTCATCGTCAATACCTGGCTTGGTTATCCTTACATGATGTTGCTTTGCATGGGAATGCTGCAGGCGATTCCACGGGATTTATATGAAGCCTCGGCAATGGACGGCGCGACGCCGATAGATAATCTATTCCAGATCACGCTGCCGCAATTAATCCGCCCGCTGCTGCCGCTGTTGATTGCCAGTTTTGCATTTAACTTCAATAACTTCGTTTTGATTGCGCTGTTGACTGGTGGTGCGCCGGACATCATCGGAGCCACCACTCCCGCCGGTACCACTGACCTCTTGGTGAGCTATACCTACCGTATCGCCTTCCAGGATTCCGGCCAGAACTTTGGTTTGGCTGCAGCGATTGCAACGGCAATTTTCATCCTGGTCGGATCGTTGTCACTGCTCAATTTGAAACTTTCCAAGGTTCAGGTATAGGAGGCGCATCATGGCAATGGTATATCCCAAATCGGTCAAGTATCGCGTATGGGCTACCCATGCGGGTTTACTTGCCTTTATTCTATTGATTGTTTTCCCGTTAGCGATGGTAGTGTCCATCTCTTTCAGAACGGGTAACTTTGCTACCGGTAGCCTGCTACCGGAAAATCCAACCCTGGAACACTGGTATCTGGCGTTGGGATTCGATTATATAGCTGAAGACGGCACAGTCTCTAAACCACCTTTTCCGGTACTGTTATGGCTTTGGAACTCGGTTAAGATCGCGGTTGTTTCCAGCTTCTTGATATTGCTGCTCTCCACCACTGGCGCTTATGCATTTGCCCGTTTGCGCTTCGCACTTAAGAGCACGATCTTGAAGTCAATGTTGATTTTCCAAATGTTTCCGCCGGTGCTTTCTCTGGTCGCCCTCTATGCGTTGTTCGATCAGTTGGGTAATCATATCAGCTGGCTCGGAATTGACACCCATGGGGCGGTAATTGCGGCTTCTCTTGGGGGGATGGCGCTTCATATATGGACCATTAAAGGCTACTTTGAGTCGATAGATCAGTCTTTGGAAGAGGCGGCAATTGTCGATGGCGCTACGACCTGGCAGGCATTCCGCTATATATTGTTGCCTTTATCGGTGCCGATACTGGCCGTTGTGTTTATTCTGGCATTTATCATGAACATCATGGAGTACCCGATTGCCTCGGTCTTGCTGTTGAATGTCGATAAGCTGACCCTGGCCGTTGGCGCCCAACAGTACCTCTATGAGCAGAATTATCTCTGGGGAGACTTCGCTGCAGCGGCAGTATTGTCCGGTCTGCCAATCACCGTAATCTTCCTCTATTGCCAGAAATGGATCGTGGGTGGACTCACTGCTGGTGGCGTGAAGGGATAACGTAAATCCATTTCGTCTTCCAACATTATTTGCGCAAACCCGGCCGAATGGTCGGGTTTTTTTTGGCCTGCCTTTCTGTTAACGGAACTATCTTCAACTATAGTTATTCCTGCAAGTTTTAGTTGGTTGGAAATGGAAGCGCGTTCATGTCAGAAAAACAAGGGCCAAAGCCCCTTGCTGTCGGGATTTCTGTAGTTGCGGTAATTGTGGGCGGTGTTGCCTGGCTGGCCAATGAAAGCCTCTCCCCTTGGCTGTTCTCGGCCAGTCTTCTCATCCTGTTGGTAGGGCTTTGGATGCAGTCAAGGACGGAGAACGAGAAGACTGAGAAAGAGCGTCCGGACCCGAAGCTGGAAGAACAGTGTCATCATCTGCGGGAGGAGATTGAAAATTACTTCCGCGAATCCTTTGATGAACTCGACAATACCAGCAATGAACTCAGTAAAACCATATCCGAAAATGTCGAAGTCCTTAGCGGGTCCTTCGTCGCATTAAGTCAACAGACCAACCACCAAAATGACCTGGCGCTAGAGATCTTCGAAAAGGTCAAGGGCACTCACAATAGTACAGACAACGGTGTCAGTATCGAAGAGTTTGCCAAATCGCTCGACAATGTAATAAGCACTTATGTCGAGCTGCTGGTCAGTGTCAGTGAGAAAAGCGTTAATGCCGTCCACCGGATTGAGGACATGGTTCAACATGTTGACCAAATGTTTTCCTTATTGGGCAATATTCAGGAGATTGCCGATCAAACAGATTTGTTGGCCCTGAATGCGGCGATTGAAGCAGCACGAGCCGGTGAAGCCGGTCGCGGCTTTGCAGTCGTCGCTGATGAGGTCCGGCGACTTTCGCGAACCTCCAGTGAACTGAATATGCATATCAAGGAAAAGGTCAACGACACCAAAAGCGCCATTAGCAAAGTGCGGTCTATTGTCGGCGAGGTTGCATCACTTGATATGAAAGAGGCGTTAAATGCGCGGGGTTACATCGATAAAATGATGGAATCGTTGGCGGCGGTAAATGAAGAAATCAACAATGCCGTGGTGGACATGACCCATTTGACCGAAGAGATCAAGTGCTCCGTGGATGCCAGTGTAAGGGGGCTACAGTTTGGTGATATTACGTCACAAGCCTGCCTACGTTTAAACGCGAATTTAAACTCTGTCGATAATGCGTTGGAATTGTTGCAAAAAGCCGAGTACTGCGAGTTAACCTCTCAGGAGACTATTCGCCAGTTAGAAAAAAAGTTAATAGAAATAAAGTCGGATAAAGGCGCCCACGGTTTGGAAAAAACCAACCAGGGCGGAGATGATATTGAGTTATTCTAAGGCCGGTTGAAGAAACGAGCTTGCCTGATGAATTTAGAATCTACAGTCCAGATAAACCAGCGAGTGAGCTATGAGTATAGAAACCAAGCCTTCATCAGACGGAAAATCCGTAGTTATCAATGTCAAAGGTCGTTTCGATTTCAGTCAGGTGAACGACTTCCGCAAAGCCTATGAATCCAATCCAGTGAATGCGCTTTTTACCGTGGATTTGCGGCAAACCGAGCATATTGACAGTTCGGCGCTTGGAATGTTGCTGAACATGCGCAATTTTTTGGGTGGAGATGCCGCGAAAATTGAAATTGTTAACAGTGCGCCGGGTATCAGGAAGATATTCGAAATATCCCGGTTCGATAAAAAGTTCACCATTCGCTAGTCGAGAGATTGGGCTGTATGAAAATCCTGGTTGTCGATGATGACCTACATAACCGTCAGCTGGTCGGTTTCGTCCTAGAGGAAGCGGAGCATACCTGTCATTTTGCCGAAGATGGTGAAATGGCGGTTGCCCTGTGGCGCGAGGTGAAACCGGACTTGATTCTGATGGATGTAATGATGCCGGTGCTTGACGGTTACGAGGCAGCAAAGAGAATCAAGCAGGAAACGGGGCAGGATCATGTGCCGATCGTTTTCCTCACAGCACTTTCTGAAGATAAAGCACTGGCTCGTTGCCTGGATGTCGGCGATGATTTTCTCGGCAAACCGATTAACTTCGTGATGCTGCAAGCCAAAATTCGCGCCCATAGCAGGACCCTGGCGTTGAACCGCCAAGTCGTCGAGCAAAACCAGGAGTTGAATTATTTTCATGCCAAGGTTCAGGCGGAGCATGAAATGACTCAGCATATTATGAAAGCCGCATTGAAGTCCGGAGAATCCGATATTCCAGGATTTCGCGCTATCTGCACTGCTGCCTCGGCTTTCAACGGCGATCTCGTGCTCATGCACCAAAAGAAAGACGGTGGCGCTTTTTTCCTCATCGGAGATTTTACCGGCCATGGACTGGCGGCATCCGTGGGCTCGATGCCCGTTTCCCAGGCGTTCCGAACCATGTCAGGGCGCAATCTGGCCGTTAGCGAAATCAGCCGGGAGTTAAATCGGGTTCTCAACCACTTTTTACCGCCCACGATGTTTTTTGCCTGCGTGATCGGTGAGATTAATATGGCACGGAATCGGATGGATATTTGGTATGGCGGACTTCCGGATGCTTTTGTTATCGATCCGCAGGGTAAAATTCGCCGCTCCATCGGCTCCGCGCATATGCCCTTGGGAATTCTCGACGATGACGAGTTTGAAGCGAACGTCGAAGTGATTTCGCTCGATTGCCGTGATCGAATTTTCCTTTACACGGACGGCATTACCGAATGCCCGAATCAGGCCGGTGATATGTTTGGCGAGGATCGTCTGAAGCAAGTATTGGCCCATGGCGGCGCAGACATTTTGGATGCCGTCATAGATGCCATCCATCAGTTTAACGATGATCCGGAATTGCAGGATGACATTTCCTTGATCGAGATTGATTGCCAGGTTCCCGGCGTGGCGACCATGGAAGAATCGACAACCGAAGAAACCTCGATAATAGGCGCTTCAATGTTGCCGAAGTTCCAAATTGATTTTGAATGGGGTCCCAGGCAGTTGCGGGAATCTGACCCGCTGATGTTGTTACGGCAATGGTTTGGAACGCATGCGTCGTTGCGGGCAAACAAGGAAATTGTCTTTATGGTGCTTGCGGAACTGTTCAACAATGCACTGGAACACGGGGTATTGGAGTTAAGTTCGGATCTGAAACAAGGCGATGACGGCTTCGATGCCTATTATCAAGAACGCTCAAAGCGCCTGGCGCAGTTGCAGGAAGGCTTCGTTAAATTGCAGGTCGGCTTGGTGTACGAACATCAGACGCGATTAACCTTACGCGTTTCAGACAGTGGAAAAGGCTTCACTCCCGGTCGCCAGCAATTGGACGATAGCGACGATTGCTTTGGTCGCGGGCTGCCATTACTTCAGGCACTCTGCAAAGAACTCCTTTTTTCATCCGATGATTCATCCGTCGTTGCAGTGATGGAATTATCCGATTGATCTATTTTTCAGCTTACTGTCGTATAGCTGGTTTAGTAAAACTTTTTACCCGAGCCAAATTTTCATGCGAAACCCCGACATGCTGCTATTATTTATGTAAATCTCAGCAACCTAATTTCCAAATATCGAGGACATCTATGGCTAAGATACTCGCAGTTGATGATTCAGCATCGATGCGGCAAATGGTAAGTTTTACACTGAAGGGAGCAGGACATCAGGTTGATGAAGCCTCAAACGGTCAAGAGGCTCTAACCAAAGCCAAAGGTGATCGCTATGACCTGATTATTACCGATGTCAACATGCCTGTTATGGATGGGATTACTTTTATACGCAACCTTCGGGCAGAGTCTGCCTACAAATTTACTCCCATGCTGATGCTTACCACCGAATCCGGGGCAGATAAAAAAGCGGAAGGCAAGGCAGCGGGCGCAACCGGTTGGATAGTAAAGCCGTTCAATCCCGATCAATTGGTGGCCACCATCAAAAAAGTACTTGGATAAGTCTGCCCCTTTTTCTCATCCCAATAATATCGACCTAACGGTCGCATTTTCGGACCTTGTAAGGGCAGTATATGAGTGTTGATTTAAGCCGTTTTCATGGCGTGTTTTTCGAAGAAAGCTACGAAGCGGTCAATACCATTGAGACCGGTTTCCTTGATATTGACGTCGACAATGTCGATCCCGAAGAAATCAATACGATTTTTCGGGCTGCCCATTCCATAAAAGGCGGTAGCGCAACGTTTGGATTCACTCAGGTCGCGGAGTTCACTCATGTAATGGAGAACTTGCTCGACCAAATACGGGAGGGGAAACGCGGACTCAATCAGGATATTGTCGACGTCCTCCTCGGGTCCGTTGACGGCTTACGGGCAATGTTGGCTTCTGCAAAGAGCAACGAACAGCTTGATCAGGAAGAATTCGCCGCTTTTATAGGGCCGTTGGATGCGCTGTTGGATTCCAATGACGGTCCAAAGCCCACACCGACAGTATCGGTAACTGCTGCAGAAACTGACCCGTCCGGGGTAACGCCAGAGGTGTCCGAAGATGAAGCTGCAGCGAATGGAGAAACGCCTGTGGGGTGGCGTATAGTTTTTACCCCACACAAGGAAATGATGCAGCGTGGTAATGATCCTCTCCGGCTGATTCGGGAGCTGGCCGAACTCGGGCCTTGTGAGGTGGAGAGCGATGCGTCGTTGATCCCAGAGTGGGAACATTTCGAACCTTTGAATTCCTACATCAGTTGGACTATCCGGCTAAACAAGTACGCCCCCAGGACTTCCATCGAAGAAATATTCAGTTGGGTGGAAGATGAATGCGACTTAGCCATCGTGCCGGTCTTGCCGGAAGTTTCGGCGCCGGAAGCTGCCGCATCGAACGATGCCGCTGCTGAGTCGGTTATGCGTGGACAGCAGAACGTCGCCACTCCGGTACCGGCTGGTCGTACTGAGGCGGAAAACTCCAGCCCGGCGGAGGCATCTCCCAGCCCGGCAGAAAAAGTTACCAAGGCGAAACCGAAAGCTTCGTCGGCCCCGGCAGAAAGTCAGTCAATTCGGGTCGATTTATTAAAAGTGGATTCGCTGATCAATATGGTCGGCGAACTGGTTATCACCCAATCCATGCTCAATATGTTGAGCGAGGATGAGGATCTGCAAGGAAACGAACGACTGCAGCAGGGCTTGTTGCAATTGCATCGCCAGACCCGGGCGCTGCAAGAAGGGGTTATGCAGATTCGGATGTTGCCGATATCGTTTTGCTTCAACCGTTTTCCCCGAATGGTGCGAGATTTAAGCCGCCAATTGTCCAAAGATATCGAGTTGGTCATGAGCGGCGAGAATACCGAAGTGGACAAAACCGTCATAGAAAAAATCACCGATCCACTCGTGCATTTGGTCCGTAACAGCGTTGATCACGGAATTGAAACCCTGGATGAGCGCCGAGCTGCCGGCAAGTCGGAGAACGGCACGGTTTATCTTCGTGCCTACCATCAGGTCGGCAATATCATTATCGAGGTGGAAGACGATGGCAAGGGTATGGATCCAGACGCATTGACCGCCAAAGCAAAACGTAAAGGCTTGATTACCGAAGATGCGATTCTCACGGATGCCCAGGCTTTGGACTTGGTATTCTTACCCGGTTTTTCCACCAAAGAAGAAGCCAGCGATCTCAGTGGCCGCGGTGTCGGCATGGATGTGGTGAAGCGCAATGTACAAGCCCTTGGTGGCAGCATCGTGCTGGAATCGGAACTTGGCCAGGGAACTCGCTTCACGATTCGGTTGCCCCTAACCTTGGCCATTATGGACGGGCAGCTTGTTGCCATTGAAGATGAAGTCTATGTCGTACCTTTGGTTTCCATTATCGAATCGCTCCAACCTTATCAAGACATGGTGAACAAAGTCGTCGGCCTCCAGGAAACTATCAAGCTTCGTGGCCAGTACTTGCCGGTGTTGAGGTTGGCCGAGGCATTGCAAGCGCCGGGGGCCGATTATCAAAAGCCGTTGACCGAAGGCATTGTGGTGGTGGTCGAACACGAAAATCGCCGCTTCGGGCTCTTCGTAGATGATTTGCTGTCGCAACAACAGATCGTGATAAAAACCCTGGATGATAATTATCGTCCGGTTCCGGGAGTATCCGGCGCGACTATATTGGGTGATGGCCGGGTGGCGTTGATTTTAGATGTTGGCGGCTTAGCACAGCTGCAGAATCAAGCGGACATGAATTATGCAGACGCAGGATGAAAAGCAGGAAGAGATCGACCAAGAGGCCGTAGAGGAGTCGGAGGAGTTCCTGACTTTTCGGCTAGGGCAGGAAGAGTATGCCGTTTCCATCATGCGGGTTAAGGAGATCCGGGCATGGGAGCCGGTAACCCGGGTTCCACATGCGAAACCCTGGGAATGTGGACTGATAAACGTCAGGGGTGCGATCGTGCCGATCATTGATTTGCGCAAGCGAATTGGTCTCGCCGATCTGACTTACACAAAGCATACCGTTGTCATCATGTTCGGGTTGGAAAATGCAGGCCGTGAACGCGTTCAAGGGGCGGTCGTCGATGCCCTGACCGATGTTGCCCGATTGTTGCCAAGTCAAGTTCAACCCTCACCGCAACTCAATAGGGGGCGGCAGGTACATTTTGCCCAGGGCGTTGTCGAACATGAGGGGCGGATGATTGTTATGTTGGATTTACTGAAGGCGCTGGACGCCGGTTAAGCTTGTTTTGGGAATGTAAAATTTAGAATAAACATAACTTGACGGCCGCAGAGCCGTTGAATTGGAGTAGGGTATGCTAAAGAAGTTAAAGGTGTGGCAACAGTTGCTGGTGTTTGCACTCGTCATCGGAGTGCCACTGGCAATATCTATGGGAATTCAGGTGAATGAACAACTGTCGAAGGCGGCGGCAGCCAAGTATGTAGTTTATGGCGGGACCGTTTTACAGGCCTTAATTCCGCTGCAACGTGATATAGCGGTGCATCGAGGTACTGTTGCCTTGTTGAAAGGGGGAAGAAGCGAACTTTTAAGTGAGCTTCGAGATCTGGGTGAACGAATTTCTGACAATGCCAGAAAGCTTGATGAACTTATAAAATCCTCAGATATTGACATCGATATTGAAAGTTCTGCTGATAGTATTATTAAGGATTGGTCGCGTTTGGAAGCTACCTACACGAATATGTCTGCGCAAGAAAGTTTTGAGCGGCATACCGGTATTATCAGCGATATTGTTTCCCTTGCGCTCACCGTGTCGGAAAATGCCCAACTATTACTGAGCGAAGATCCAAGCATTCGTTATCTAACACAGGTCGCTTCCATATCATTGCCGGTGATGGTTGAAGAGAGCGGTATAATGCGCGGCAGCTTAGCGCCTGCCTTTGATGCTTTTGCCCGAGGTGAAGGTGTTGACCGCAGAAAACTCGATATCGGTCTGGCAGGTATTGCCAGTATTAGCCGCGCCAACCAGTCCTTAGAGCACTTTATTTACAAGGCGGAACAATCCCATCCTGGGCTTTTAAAAGATCTGGAAGCGCCTTTGAAAAAAGCCGACCGGGCCATTACGCAGATGCTGGAGCTTGCCCGAAAGAATATTGGTTCAGTTCAGAGCCGAGGTCTATTGGCAAGTAATGTCGGCCCCGAGTTTTTCCGCCAATCTACCGAGGCAATTGGCGCTATACTGGATCTTTGGGAGATAACTATTGTCGACCTGCAGAAGCTTTCCCGGGAGCATGAATCCTCTATCCAACGTACACTCGTGCTTACGTTGGTATCCATGGGGGTTGTGCTGTTGGTGATCGTACTCTTAGGGTTTAGCATGATACGCTTCCTCACCCGAGAGTTAGGCGCCGAACCGGTTGAATTGAAAGCGGTGGCGGAGAATATCGCACAGGGTAACTTCGATGCTGATCTGGGAAGTACAAGCGGCGTCGGACAATCTCTTGCCAAACTGCGTGACCAATTGCATGAGCGTGACAAAAAGATGCGCGAGCAGATGGTGGTGACCACACGGTTACAGCAGGCGATTGAGACGACCTCGACCTCACTCATGGTGGCGGATGAAAACTTCAATATCGTTTACATGAATCCGGCCAATGTGACGGTTTTAAAGAATGCCGAGTCAGAAATTCGCAAACGCCTGCCGGAATTCCGGGCCGACGAACTCATCGGCAAGAACATAGACCAGTTCCACCAGACCCCATCCCACCAACGCAAGTTGTTACAGGAGTTAAGAGAGCCCTACGACGCCAAGTTGAAGCTCGGTGGCGCAAACTTTGAACTTACAGCGGGAACTATTCGCGGTGAACAGGATGAGATTCTTGGCTTCGTTGTCGAATGGCGGGATGTTACCGAGCAGCGTATCGCTGAGGAAAAGGCGCGTAATCAATTGATTGTGGCCACCCGGTTACAGCAGGCAATAGAGACGACCTCGACTTCCCTCATGGTGGCGGATGAAAACTTTAATATTGTTTATATGAACCCTGCCAATGTGAAAGTGTTGAAAAATGCAGAGCCGGAAATTCGCAAACGCCTGCCGGAATTCCGGGCCGATGAACTCATCGGCAAGAACATAGATCAGTTCCACAAAAGTCCATCCCACCAACGCAAGTTGTTACAGGAATTAAGAGAGCCCTACGACGCCAAGTTAATACTCGGTGGCGCAAACTTTGAACTTACAGCGGGAACTATTCGCGGCGAACAGGATGAGATTCTTGGCTTCGTTGTCGAATGGCGGGATGTTACCGAGCAGCGTAACGCTGAGGAAGATGTTAGCCGGCTGGTATTCTCCGCCCAGCAAGGAGATCTAACCCATCGAATAAGCCTTGAAGGGAAATCCGGTTTCTTTAAAACCCTGGCAGAAGGGCTCAACGACTTTGTCAGTGCCGTTGATAACGTTATGGAAGATATTAGCGCGGTGATGAAGCGATTGTCGGAAGGAAACACCTCAGCCCGGATGCAGGAATCCTATCTGGGACAGTTCAAGGCGTTGGCGACTGCAACCAACTCTTCCATGGAACAGTTGAGTAGCATTGCCGCTCAACTGCTGACATCCACGGATAACGTGCGTTCGTCGAATTCTGAAATCTCCACCGGCAATAATCAGCTTTCGGAGCGTACCGAGAAGCAAAGTTCCAGCTTGGAAGAAACGGCTTCCAGTATTGAAGAAGTCAGCAGTAACGTGCGCAATACCGCGGACAACTCGCGTCAGGCGGATCAGTTAGCTGCGATGGCGCGTGATTCGGCGCAAACCGGCGGTGAAGTCATCAGCCGAACCGTGGCTTCCATGGACGAAATCAACAGCTCCAGCCAGAAGATTGCCGAAATCATCAGTGTGATTGACGATATCGCCTTCCAGACCAATCTACTTGCGCTGAATGCCTCCGTCGAGGCGGCTCGGGCCGGCGACCAGGGTCGGGGTTTTGCCGTGGTTGCCACCGAAGTGCGTAACCTGGCGCAACGCAGCGCTAATTCGGCGAAGGAAATCAAAGAGCTTATCGAAGACAGCGTCAGTAAGGTGCGAAACGGATCTTCCTTGGTGAATGAATCGGGCCGGACGCTGGAGGACATTATCAATAACGTCAAAAAGGTCTCCGATCTGATCTCTGACATTGCCGCAGCGTCCGAAGAGCAAAGTGCCGGGTTGGAAGAAATTAACAAGGCGGTTGCGGAACTGGATGACATAACGCAGCAAAATGCCGCCTTGGCCGAGGAAACCGCATCGGCCGCGGAAAGCTCCTTGGATAGCGTGAATCAGATGGTGCAAGTGATGTCTTTCTTCCAATCCGATGGCTTGCAAACCGGGCCGTCAGTTATTCAGGCAAAGGCTGCGGAAACAAAGGTCTCAGCGCCTAAACAAGAACCTTCTTACCCATCGCAATCCGTAGCCGCAAAGGATACCGGCGCTGCGACATCGGGCAAGCCCGTTACCCCTAGTGACGCAGGAGACGACGATTGGGAGGTGTTCTAAATGCGTGAGTCCAGAGGCAAGGAACAGTCAAAGGAAAGCAGCCGGCAATTTTTGACTTTTCGCTTAGGGGACGATTTCTATGGCCTGGATATTCTACGGGTTCGAGAAATTCGCGGTTGGAGCACGCCTCGGAAAATCCCCAATTTACCGGACTTTATTAAAGGGGTCATCGACTTTCGGGGCGGTATTGTCCCCATCATCGATTTACGCATCCGATTCACGCTCGATGAAAGTAACTACGACCGGGAAACCGTTATCATACTGGTTTCCATCGAACGTGAAGAACAGTCGGAAACGAACAGTGAACTGATTATGGGCATGGTAGTGGACCGTGTGGCCGATGTTATGGACATCTCGTCCCAGGACATCAAACCAAAACCGGAGTTAGGCTCGAAGCTGGATACCCGGTATTTATTGGGTGTCGTCAGGCGGGAGGAGCGCATGGTGCTGTTGATGGATGTAGATAAGTTGCTGGATCCAGAGACCTTCACCCGTGTTGCCCATCTGGCGGAGCACTAGGAGATTTCGGCATGAATCGATTATATAACGTACAGGTTAACTGTCTATGAGCGACCCTGTTTTGGTGTTACCTGATGGTTTTACCATTACCGTGGCCGAAGAGTGGTTTAAAATTCTCAGCGATCAAGGTTATGCACAGCGCGCGCAAATCGATGCCGGCCAGGTAAAGGTCATTGACACCGCAGGCGTGCAACTGTTGCTGGCGCTACAAAACAGACTGCAAAGCCACGGCGGCAACATTGAGTTCACGGCAATGTCGGAACCCTTTAAGCAGGGTTTTGCAATCCTGGGATTGGACCAGGAAATAATGATCGAGGTTTGATTGGCTATTGAGTCCAGTGCGATGAACAATACCAAGCGGGAACGGGAGTTTCAGTTCACCCAGGAACATTTCGATGCGTTCAGGAAAATTAGTCAGGAATATTCCGGTATTGTTGTTCCCGACTCCAAGTTTGAGATGTTTTATGCCCGCCTGACCAAGCGATTGCGGACACTGAGACTGCAAAGTTTCGATAGTTATTTAGACTACCTGCAAAAGAACAATGAAATGGAATTTACCCATTTTATTAATGCGCTGACGACTAATCTAACCTCCTTTTTTCGTGAAAATCATCATTTCGAGTATCTCAAGTCACAGATCGTGCCAGCCCTTGCGCAACGGGGACAGAAGGATATCCGGGTATGGTCTGCCGGATGTTCTACCGGCGAGGAAACCTACTCCATCGCGTTGACGCTCGCGGAAAGCTGTGAACCTAAAAACATGGATTGGCGGATCATCGCCACTGACATCGATACCAATGTACTAAAACACGCGGTGCGAGGTATTTATAACCTTGATCGGATGGAAAACATCCCGCTGCCTATGAAAAAGCGATGGTTTCTAAAAGGCAAAGGCACAAATGCGGGATTCGCTAAGGTGAGTACCAAGCTCCGTCAGCACATCGAGTTCAGACAGCTCAATCTCATTAAGCCTTTTGCTTTAACGCCTGCCTTCGATGTGATCTTTTGCCGAAACGTCGTGATCTATTTTAACCGGGAGACCAAAATACAATTGCTAAATCGATTTGACCAACATTTGAAAGCAGGTGGACATCTGATCATGGGACACTCCGAATCCCTGCACGGGCTAATGGACCACTTACTGTCCAAAGGGCAAACCATCTATTTGAAATCCGGGGTGGCTGGATGACTTCAAAAGCGCACTTACCCCCGCCATGTCTGCCATGGTTCAAAGACGTCAACCGCTACTGGGATCCGCGCCGCAGCAGCTTCGTCGCCAAAATCATGCCTGGCGAGTATTACGTGACGGTAGAAGGAGAATACATTGCGACAGTATTGGGTTCCTGTATTTCCGCCTGTATCCGTGATCCGCAAACCGGTATTGGCGGCATGAATCACTTCATGCTGCCGCAAAACGCCAAATCCACCCTGGATGTTATTAGTGATGCCTACCGCTACGGTAACTATGCGATGGAGCATTTGATCAACGATGTGATGAAGTTATGCGATAGCCGCGAGCGTCTCGAGTTTAAGATTTTCGGCGGCGGTAATGTGGTTCGCGGCATGACGAGTATCGGTAAGAAGAACATAGATTTCGTAAAGAATTACCTCTCTGTCGAGGGCTTTCGTATCACCGCTGAAGATGTCGGCGGCGAACATCCACGGAAGATACTTTTCAATCCGAAGACCGGTAAAGTATTACTGAAGCGCATTGAATCGCTGCACAACGATACCGTGATTCGGCGCGAAGAAAATTACATGGATCAGCTTAAGAAACAGCCGGTGGAAAGCGGTGATGTTGACCTGTTCTAGGCTCTGTTGCAGGCTTTAACTCAGCATCCAAAATGGTGAAGACGTGATCAGTTCCGAAAACCACCCATACAAAGTATTGATTGTTGACGACTCGGCGCTCATCCGAAATTTACTGATGGATATCGTCAATGAAGCGCCAGATCTTGAAGTGGTCGGCACGGCCATTGATCCTTATGATGCCCGAGAAAAAATCAAGCAGTTGAATCCGGATGTCATTACTCTGGATGTGGAAATGCCCAAAATGGACGGCTTGACCTTTCTCCGCAATCTCATGCGCTTGCGGCCGATGCCGGTGGTCATGATTTCCAGCCTCACCAGAAACGGCGCTCAGGTGACGTTGGATGCGTTGGAACTCGGCGCCGTGGATTTCATTGCCAAGCCTAAACTGGATATTCGTGACGGGATTCAAGCAGTGGCAGAAGCCATTGTCGAGAGAGTGCGCGGTGCTGCGCAGGTGCCTCAACAGAAGTTGCTGCTCAAACAGCAGCGCTTAAAGGCGCAGCAGTCTCGGAGGCAACAAACCGTCAGTGAGCAGCCCAGCTATGCGACGACGGATAAGATCATCGCCATCGGTTCGTCCACCGGCGGGCTGGATGCGATTCGGGAAGTGCTGACCGGCTTGCCGACCAGTTCGCCGGGTATCGTCATCGCGCAACATATTCCCAAAACCTTCTCCAAATCCTTTGCCGAGAGGATGGATAAACTGTTCCCTCAGCGTATCGAAGAAGCTCGAAATGACGCACCGATAACCTCCGGAGTAGTCTATATCGCGCCTGGGGATTGTCACCTGGAAGTTGTCCGCAGCGGAGCCAAGTATTTATGCAGGTTGAACCAGGACCCGCCGGTCAACCGCCACCGGCCCAGTGTTGAAGTGCTTTTTGACTCCGTCGCAAAGGCTGCCGGTAGTAATACACTGGGTATCATGCTGACAGGAATGGGGCGGGATGGCGCAGACGCCATGCTGAGGCTAAAGGAAACCGGCGCTCACACCATCGCCCAAGACGAGGCCAGCAGTGTTGTATGGGGAATGCCGGGGGCTGCCGTGCAAGTTGGCGCCGCAC
>JANQMN010000120.1 GCA_028280065.1 Hahella sp. | reverse complement strand
CGTCACTATCGCCAAAGTCGCCTACGACAATGGCATCGATCCGGTGCATTTTTGGATGGTTACCCTGGTTGCCTTCGAACTCGGCTATTTGAGTCCGCCGGTGGCCCTTAATCACCTGCTGACCCGGCAGGTGGTCGGCGAAAAAGAAGTGCGGCTGGCAAGATTGGAACAGGGAACCTTCTATCAGCGCCATGAGAAGATTGTCATGCCGCTGATCGTGATGGGCACGGCGTTGATGATCGTCGCCTTTGTTCCCCTGCTGGTCGGTTATTCTTAGGCTCTGTAGATATTCGGGCAACAAATATCAACAGAGCTTAAGTTTTAAACTGAGAAACCAGTTCTTTGAGTTCAGCGGCCAGTTGCGCTGCGCTGTGGTTGGCTGCAACCGTTTCCCTGGCTTTGGCGACAGAGTCTTCGGCGGCTTTGGAAATACTCACGATATTTTCGTTAATCTCGCCGACTACCAGGTTTTGCTCATGGGCGGCTTCGGCAATAAAAGTGTTCATTTCGGTAATCTTGTCGACGGATTCGGCGATGGTCGAAATTGCCGCCCCGGCCCGTTCGACCTGGCCGACACCATGACCGGCCTGATCCTTGACCATCGACATGCCGCCCTGAACCTCGTCGGTGGAGCGTTGTAGCCGTTCGATGATTTGCTGAATCTCGTCGGTGCTCTCATGCGTCCGTTGCGCCAATGTCCGAACTTCATCCGCAACCACGGCAAATCCCCGCCCCTGTTCACCGGCCCGCGCCGCTTCGATAGCGGCATTCAGCGCGAGTAGATTGGTTTGCTCGGAAACACTTTTGATGACATCCAGCACTGAGCCGATATTTTGTGCTTCGATGGAAAGCTTCTCAGTGACTTCCGTGGCATGCTCAACCTCTTTCGCCAGGTTTTGAATAACCGTGATTGCCTCATTCACAGTGGCGCTGCCTTCTTTCGCAGTATCGTCGGCGTGCTGAGTGGTTTCGGAGGCCTTCAAAGCACTATCCGCGACGCCCTCTATAGCAGTGGACATTTCCGTGCTGGCGGTGGCGACCATTTCGATTTTTTGCTGCTGGGACGCAATCTCCGAGGAAATATCCTCAACCTGGCTGGAGGCGTTGGCGAAACTGCTGACTAACTGCGAGGAGGTTTCCGCGACATTAGCGATAATGCCCTGCAGTTTTTCCATGAAAGTATTAAATTGCTCGCCGAGAGCCGCCACTTCATCCTTTTTGGCGAAATCAAGCCGCTGGGTCAGATCGCCTTCCCCTTGGGCTATATCGCTTATTGCGTCTTTTACATCCTGCAGTGGTCGCAACACGGTAGTTTTCAGAAGAAAAAACATCACGGCAGCCAGTATGAGGTCAAGAATGATGATTTCGATAACGGTATTCCTAAGCACTCTGGATAATGCTTCCTCGACCGGTGACTCATCTAAATACAACTGGACTATACCGACTTTGTTTTCGGTGCCGCCATCGTCAAAGATCAAGGGTTTCTCAATCATGTTGGAGGTTGATATCGCCAACGCCGAGTCTTTAGTGATGTTACCCTGGCGGTCCCGATAGACGGCGGCGATTACGCCGTCGTCATTGCGGACCTCGATGCCTGCCACGATTGCGTCCTGAACTTCGGACTCAATGTTGCGCACCACGAAATCGGTTTCATAATTCCAGATTGGCGCTGGCAAGCTCAGGCCAAGCCTTCCCATGATGTTATTCGCGGATTTATCCATACGTTTTCGCACATCTGATTCTGTGCTTGAATAATCATAGTAGCCGAATAGGATCAATAAAATCGTCACAAGGCTTAGGAATAACAGGGGCAAACGAACACCGATGCTGGAAAGGTTCATAGCTGACCTAGCTGACTCTACTTAGGGAAAGTTGTAATAAGTTTAATCAAAAATAATGAATTTTCCATTTACCGATCCAATTGGTTGTTAATCCCCTGGGCATCAAGATAGGGTAGGGGGTAGAAAGTATTGGCCCTGAAGAAGCCGATTGCGTATTCTATGGGGTGATCTTAATAATCAAATGCTCTCAACCAGCTTAGATCGCCGGTGTCATGTGGCTGAGACTTGTTAGACTGAGTAACCGGAAGATTGAGTGGCTAGTTCAATGAAAACCTCAATGTCGCAAAATCTTGTGGATCTTTTACCCCTCAATGCAGAGGTGGACTTTCGCAATAATCCCCCACCCGAAATCGAATTACTGGAATCCGCCCTGGATTATGTACCTGACATGGTTCACATTCAGGACCGTAATTTTATTGTGCGGCTGGTTAACGATGCCTTTTGTCAAAAAACCGGGCTCATGAGATCTGAAGTTCTCGGCAGGGATGCTTTCGATCTGTACCCAAACGCGATTGCGGACGCATGTGAATCCGCAGAACGCCGGGTGTTTTCGAACCATGAGATGGTCAGGAGCGAAGAAAAGCTGGTCAACAAGAGCGGCAGCGAGTTATTGGTTGATACCGTGCGCATTCCGCTGCTGAACTCCCGCAATGAGTTTCAAGGAATTTTTGCTATCGGCAGGGATATCACAGAAGAAAAGAAGCGCGAAAAGGAAAGGGAATCGTTGATTAACAGCCTCAAAGATACCCTCAATATGCTGGAAAAACAGAGCAAGGTCCTGAAGCGCATGAATACCCAGTTGCAGGACCTCGCCACCACGGATGAACTGACCCAAGTCAGCAACAGAAGACATTTCGACTATCACTTGGACATCGAATGGCGGCGCTGCCGGCGAGAGAAAAAACCGCTGGCCCTGATGTTTTTCGATATCGATTACTTCAAGCGATTCAATGACCACTATGGCCATACCAGCGGCGATGTCTGCCTGCGTTCGGTGGCGAACGTCTTGAGCGAGCAAATGAGCCGCCCAGGGGATGTGTTCGCCCGCTATGGCGGCGAAGAGTTTGTAGCCTTGCTGCCCAATACTTCCGAAGGTATAGAGACGATTGCGGAGCGCTGCCGTCAGGCCGTATGGGAACTCAACATCGAGCATGTGAAAGCGGGTCTGCCCGGTTCAAGAGTTACCGTGAGTTGTGGCGCGGTCGTCGGTTATCCCCACTTGCTAGAAAGCAGTAAGGATCTGGTCGATCTCGCTGATCAGAATCTTTACCTGGCCAAACAAGCCGGTCGTAATCGCTTTGAGTTCACCGGCTTGGATAATCCGGCGGAGATCAAGGCCGGCTAGCTGGCAAGCCCGTTACAACTTCCATGACCATTCCTTCCGCCAGGGCTTAATCTAATCGGGCCATTGCGCGCAGACAAGCGGGGCGCTGGTACATTCGCTCTCTATAGGCCAACAGGTTTTCATCTTCCAACGGAAACTCGAATCGAATCGCCCAGTTCAGGGTGTGGGCTACCATGATATCGGCATAAGTGAACAGGTCTCCTACCACGTGGGCGTGATTCGCCAACCTTAATTGCAACGTATTCAGCGCTTTGCTAAATTCCCAGCGGGCCGTTTCCAGCACATCCGGACAACGTTGCTCTTTTGGCAGGGCGAACTTGTGTTTACCGGTGGTCCACAAGGGTTGTTCCAGTTCGGTGAGAATAAAGAAGAAGGTTTGGTCGTATAACGCCCTGTCCTTGGTGCCATCGGCGGGCTTGAACTGCGGGTTGCTCGACCGCCCGGCAATATAATTCAGTATAGCCCCCGATTCCGTCAGTACAAAACCATCGTCGTCAATTGCCGGGACCTTGCCTTCCGGATGAATTGCCTTGTAATGCTCGGACTGACTTTCTCCGGCGCGCATATCCAGTGCCTTGTAGTTGAAATCCAGCCCGCTTTCTTCCAAGGCCCATAAACAACGGAAAGATCTTGATTGGCCGAAGCCGTAAAGTGTTAGCATTTTGTGCTCCTCGATCAGTTTTCGAGATCTTTGCACGAATGCCCTTTCACTTTCATACTGCGTTAAAAATGTACTCAAATGCTCATTTACTGTAAGTAAACTGCGCTTTTCCGTGCATTTTCGCCCGCTCGGCGGTCCGATTGTATGAACGCGAAATTTCTATTCGTGCAAAGGCCTCTTATCGTTTTTTTCTCCTGCAGTCGGGCATTCCTGGCCGGGTAGCAACTCGGGTTTCTTGCCCACTAGCTTGCGCACAACGTAATAGAAAACAGGGGTAAACAGCAAGCCGAAAAGGGTCAGGCCGATCATCCCTGAAAAAACGGCAATGCCCATTGCCTGGCGCATTTCCGCACCTGCACCGGTGGAAAAGACTAACGGTACGACACCCATGATGAATGCCAGGGACGTCATCAAAATGGGGCGCAGGCGCAAATGGCTGGCGATCTTGACTGCTTCCGCCAATGAAAGATCCTCCAGCTCTTTATCCTTGGCGAACTCAACGATGAGAATCGCGTTCTTACAGGCCAATCCGACCAGGACAATGAACCCTATCTGGGTGAAAATGTTGTTGTCGCCGCCCCAAAGAATCACCCCGGACATTGCAGATAGCAGGGTCATCGGGACGATCAGGATAATCGCAAGCGGCAGTGACCAGCTTTCGTACTGGGCGGCCAATACCAGAAAAACCAGCAATACCACCAGCGGGAAAATATATATTGCGGTATTGCCGGCAAGAATCTGCTGGTAGGTAAGATCCGTCCACTCATAGGCAAACCCGCGGGAAAGCGTGCGGTCGAGAATGTTCGCAATGATCGCCTCGGCTTGGCCGGAGCTATAGCCGGGCGCTGGCGCTCCATTCAAGTCCGCGGCCGGATAGCCGTTGTAATGCTGGACCTGGTCCGGGCCTGCCGTGAGTTGGGTGGTAACGAAGCTGCCTAGCGGAATCATATCGCCATGGCGGTTGCGCACCTTAAGCTGAGTGATCTGTTTCGCTTCCTGGCGGTAATCGGCGTCGGCCTGCAACTTGACCTGATAGGTCCGGCCAAACAAATTGAGATCGTTGACATACATCGACCCTAAATACACCTGTAGGGTCTCAAACGCATCGTTGAGGGATCTTGGCTTTTTCCCGGTCCACTTCCACCCGCAGTTGCGGTACCTGCACCTGAAATCCGGAAAACACCTGGGTTAACTCCGGGCGTTGCCAGGCTTGTTGTAAAACCCGTTGGGTCTCTGCGTAGAGCGCTTCATAACCGCGCCCGGTACGATCTTCAATCTGCAGCTTAAAACCGCCGATAGCGCCTAAACCCAACACCGGCGGCGGCGGAAAGATGGCCACAAATGCCTCTTGAATGGCAGACAGCTCGCCATTTAATGCCTCCGCGATGGCGTCGGCGGACAAGTCTGGTGTCGTCCGGTCTCGAAACGGATTCAGCGTGACGAATACAATTCCCGCATTCGGCGCGGCGACAAAGCCATTAATAGACAGCCCCGGAAAAGCTACCGCCGCTTCCACGCCCGGATGCCGCAAAATAATCTCGGACATTTGCCGAATCACCGCGTCGGAGCGGTCCAGGCTGGAAGCGTCCGGTAGCTGGGCGAAGGCGATAAGGTATTGTTTGTCCTGGGCCGGGACAAATCCGGTGGGCGTGGTTCGAAATTGTTCAACCCCGACATAGATCAGACCGGCATACACAACCAGCACGATCATCGTTCCGCGCAACAGCTTGTGGACCGTCCAGCGGTATCCTGCGGAAAGACCGTTAAAGAAGGTATTAAAGGGGTTGAACACCAGCTTGCCGAATAGCGCATCGTGCAGCTTGGTAAACCAGTCCTTAGGAGCGTCATGGGGTTTGAGCAGCAGCGCCGCCAAGGCAGGACTCAGTGTCAGAGAGTTAAACGTCGAGATGATGGTCGAAATCGCAATGGTCAGCGCAAACTGTTTGAAAAACTGCCCGGTTAAGCCGGAAATAAAAGCGGTGGGGATAAATACCGCACTGAGTACAAGGGAGGTGGCGACAATCGGTCCCGTCACCTCTTTCATTGCCTGTTTGGTTGCCTCTACCGGTGTTTTCCCAAGTTGAATATTCCGTTCGACGTTTTCGACCACCACGATCGCGTCGTCTACGACAATACCGATCGCCAATACCAGGCCAAACATGGAAAGTGCGTTGATTGAGAATCCGAATAACTGCATGACCGCAAACGTGCCCACCAAAGATACCGGTACCGCGACCAAAGGAATGATGGACGCCCGCCAGGTTTGCAGAAACAGTACGACAACCACCACGACTAACAACATGGCTTCGAGCAGGGTTTTCACCACGGCTTCAATGGAGCCTCGAACGAATACGGTCGGATCGTAGACAATCGAATGCTCGATTCCCTGCGGAAAGGTGTTCTGCAGTTCGGCCATCTTGGCCCGGACGTTGTCCGAGATCTCGATGGCATTGGAGCCTGGACTCTGGAATATGGCGATCGCAGCCGCCGGTTTATTGTTCAGCAGACTGCGCAGCGCATAACTGCTACTACCCAGTTC
Source organism: Hahella sp. (assembly GCA_028280065.1). Classification (GTDB taxonomy): domain Bacteria; phylum Pseudomonadota; class Gammaproteobacteria; order Pseudomonadales; family Oleiphilaceae; genus Hahella. The sequence goes on along the minus strand of JANQMN010000120.1, from coordinate 32,306 downwards.
AATGCGCGCCAGGTCGCCAAGCCTGGTAACGGCTCCGGAGTCGCTCACCCGCACCACCAGGAGTTCAAATTCCTCGACCGTTTCCAGGCGGCCCTTCACGGTGATCAGCAACTGAAAATCGCTCTGACCGGCGGAGGGCGGAGCCCCCAGGGCACCGGCGGCTACTTGCCGGTTTTGCTCTCGAATAGCGTTGATAACGTCTGTGGTGGTGAGACCCAAAGAGGCGACCTTTTCCGGATCAAGCCAAATCCGCAGCGCATAGTCGCCGGCGCCAAATACCAATGCTTGTCCGACGCCTTCGATGCGCGCCAGTTCGTCGCGAACATACAATTCGGCGAAGTTGGAAAGGTACAGCATGTCATAGCGTGCATCCGGCGACAGCAGGTGCACGACCATGGATAGATCCGGCGAAGATTTCTCCGTCACCACACCGAGTCTTTGAACATCCTCCGGCAGTCGCGGCATTGCCCGGCCGACGCGGTTTTGTACGGCTACCTGAGCCTTGTCCAAGTCCGTGCCCAAATGGAAAGTAACCGTGATTTGCAGGCTGCCGTCCGACGTCGACTGGGAAGAGAGGTAAAGCATATTTTCGACACCGTTGATCGCTTGCTCTAGCGGCGCTGCCACGGTTTCTGCAATCACTTCCGGATTGGCACCCGGATAGTTTGCTCTTACCACTACAGTGGGAGGCACAACTTCCGGGTATTCGGTTACCGGCAGTTGAAACATTGCCAGGAATCCGGCAATAAAAATAAGCAGCGATAATACGCTGGCAAAGATCGGGCGATGGATGAAAAACGCAGAAAAGTTCATGTTAGCTGTCCTGCGTTTTAGAGTCATTCATGCTGACGAACTGCGGTACGACCTTGCTACCGGGGAAAACCCGTTGTAAGCCTTTGACCACGATGATTTCACCGGTTTTCAAGCCGTCCAGTACGACCCGCAAATCGTTGTACTTGGGGCCGGGAGTAATCTTGCGGTAATCAAGGGTTTCGTCCGCATTTAGTACCAGTACATATTTATTCGATAAATCCGTGCCGATAGCTTGATCGCTGATCAGGATGGCGGTGCTCGGTTCACGACTACCAATCTTTAACCGGGCGAACAGACCTGGGGTAAACCTGTTGTCGCGATTATCGAAAACCGCCCGCATACGGATGGTGCCGGTCTGCGGATTCACCCGATTGTCGACAAAGTCAATATTTCCCTGATAGGCAAAATCCGTTTCACCGGCAAGTTGCATCAGCACCTGCTTGTCGGCTGCCGGTCGGTCTGCTCGCCCACTGTTCTGAAAACCTAAAAAGGTTTGCTCGTCGGCATCGAAATAGGCGTATATGCTGTCGAAAGAAACGATATCCGTCAGTACCGTTTGCCCGGCGGTTACATAGTTTCCGGTAGTGACCTGGGCCAAGGAAACGCGTCCCGATATCGGTGCCCGTACTTCGGTAAAGCTTAGATTGAGCCGCGCGAGCTGCAGCGTTGCTCTGGTCGATTCGACACTGGCGCGGGCCTGTTCCAGGTCGGCGTCACGGGATTCCAGTTGCTCCTCGGCGATGGCTTTTTGGTTGCGCAGCCTTTGCGCTCTTTTCAGGTCGCTTGCCGCCAGTTTTTGCCGCGCCAGAGCGCTTTTTAGTTCAGCTTCCAGTTTGTCAACTTCTGCTTGAAAGGGGCGGGGATCGATGCTGAATAAAAGAGCGCCTTTTGCAATCAGGGTTCCTTCGGTAAATCGGACCTGGTCAATATAGCCGGATACTCTGGGGCGAAGTTCGACGGATTCCGGTGCTTCCAGTCTGCCGGTAAACTCCTGCCATTGGATAATGGACTGTTCTAGGACTTCGGCAACGGATACTTCGGCGGGCGGCATCTGTTCAGGTGCCGATGATGCCTCCGGCACTTCGGGAGAACAACCGAACATCAGCATAAAGCTGAGTATGCAGGCGAGCGCCAAGGCTTGTTTCATGAATGCAGTCCAATTCTATAGCGGTGTATCCCGTTCGCCAAAAGGCAATACCTGCGAGTCAAACTTCCTGCAGTAGACCTGTCGTGGGTGCCGGGTAGGCGAGCTTATCTGAACGCACCACTTTAACCAATCGGTGTGCCAATATCATTACAGATGTGGCAAGACAGTACTCCGGCGATTGCTTCGGGCATTGCGTGATAAACCTGAAATCAATCCGTCTATAAGGCGGCCGACCTGACTCAAACACCATACAAAACCGAACGATAGAGCGCTAAATAGTTGCCTGCCGCGCGGTCCCAACTGAAGTTCTGGCGCATCGCTTGGATTCGAAGTTTGTGCATAAGCCCGGGATTTCGAAATGCCTGCATGGCCCTGTCCAGTGCTGCGGATAGCTCAAATCCGGTTGCTTTACCGAACACAAAGCCTGTTTGCATGGCATCGTCATAGGTGCCTTCCCAGACCGTATCGGCCAGCCCGCCAGTGTGGCGCACGATGGGCAGGGTGCCGTATTTTAGGGCATACATTTGGGTAAGGCCGCAAGGTTCGAAGCGTGAAGGCACCAAGAAGAAATCGCAACCGCCCTGAATGCGATGGGAAAGCTGTTCGTCGTAGCCGATGGTGGTAGCCACGCTCTTTGGATACTCGACCGCTATCTGTTGAAAGCCCTCTTCCAGGATGCGGTCTCCGGAACCCAAAATCACGAACTGTGCGCCCTTATGAATAAAGTAAGGCAGTACTTCTAAAACCAGGTCCAAGCCTTTCTGTTCGCTCATCCGGCTGACCACGCCGAATAGAGGTTTGTTAGGGTCTTGATCCAAACCGAAGCGGTTTTGCAGGTCAATTTTGTTAAGTTGCTTCGGTTCCTGGTGGTTTTCAAAGTAAGGGGCGGCCAGGTAGGGATCGTTTTCCGGCGACCAGATATGGTAATCGACGCCATTCAAAATACCGCTTAAATGATCTGACCGGTGGCGCAACAAACCGTCGAGTCCACAGCCGAACTCCGGAGTTTGAATTTCTTTCGCATAGTTGGGGCTGACCGTGGTTATTGCGTCGCTGTATTGGATTCCGGACTTCAGCATCGAGAGGCGGCCAAAAAATTCCATTCCATCCGGGCGAAACTCGCCGTCCGGCAAGCCAAGGTCGCGGTATTGAAAGTAATCGAAAATGCCGCTGAATAACAAGTTGTGGATGGTAAACACCATCGCCGGGCGTTGCTGGCTCCAGATTTTCAGGTAGGCCGGCAGCAATCCTGTTTGCCAGTCGTTGCAATGAACCAGGTCCGGTTGCCAGTTCAGCAATCTGCCGTGCTGGGCGATGACCGCGCCAGCCCAGGAAAGCGCGCCGAACCGCTTATGGTTGTCCTGATAGTCGTAGCCGTCGAGTCCCAGATAGGGGGTGCCTGGACGATTGAACAATGCCGGAGAATCGACCAGCCAAAGCTCCAGTCCGGATTCCGCAATCTGCCCGGACAACAAGCTGATTTCTCCATGTCCGTAGGGATCACCTAGTTGGGGGCCTTGTTCCAGGTTCTCTACCTTATCGAGAATGCCTGGGTAGTTGGGCAGCAGTACGCGGACATCGCATCCTTGTTGCATCATCGCCACGGGTAACGACCCTGCGACATCTGCCAAACCACCGGTTTTCACCAGAGGAAAGAGTTCGGACGCGACCAGTAAAACTTTCATACTACAAATCCTGTTTGGTGTATTCGGTTAGCCGGATGTTGATTTGCTCTGAATCGATCCAATATGCAGAAAAACCTTTTGCGACCAATGGGCGACTTGGCAAGACTGTCAAAAGTGTTCAATATGTATCGGCTGAGTTATTACAACACGGAGCTAATAATGAAAAAAAATCTTAGCTCGAACCTTGATCTCAATAATGCGCTAAATAAAACGTTAGCCATTATCTTAGCAGGAGGTCGTGGTTCTCGCTTGATGCAGCTGACGGAGACCCGTTCCAAACCGGCAGTGCCGATCGCCGGTAAATTTAAAATAATCGACTTTCCACTTTCTAACTGTGTTAACAGCGGCATGCGCCGCATCGCGGTGCTGACCCAGTATCGGTCTCATACCCTTAACCAGCATGTCCAACGGGGTTGGAACTTTCTTCGACCGGATTTTAATGAGTTCATCGAACTCTGGCCCGCGCAACAACAAACGGCGGCACAGACCTGGTACCAGGGGACGGCGGACGCAGTATACCAAAACCTAAATCTGATCAAGAATCTCAATCTTGAATATATTCTGGTATTGGCCGGAGACCATGTGTACAAGCAGGACTACAGCCTGATGCTGAAGGATCATATCGAGGCGGGCGCCGATATGACGGTTGCCTGTATCGAGGTCTCCCGGGAGGAAGCAAAAGGCTTCGGCGTGATGGGCATCGACGAGCAGGACAATATCACCAGGTTCGTGGAAAAACCCGCTGATCCCCCGGAAATTCCCGGTCGTCCGGGACGCTGCCTGGCAAGCATGGGTATCTATGTATTCAGTGCCAAAATGATTATGGATAAGCTCATTCTGGATGCGCAAAGCGCCAGTTCAAGTCACGATTTCGGGAAGGATATCATTCCGAACAGTATCGGCAAGGAAAAGTGTATTGCCCATCATTTTTTCGATAGCTGCCGGCCTAATCCGGCCTTTCCGGAAGAGCCGTACTGGCGGGACGTCGGTACCTTGACCGCTTACTGGGAGGCCAATATCGATTTGTGTCTCTTGGAACCGCGGCTGGATCTCTATGATGAATCCTGGCCGATTAGAACCATGCACTACCAACGGCCCGCGGCAAAATTCAACCACAATTTTGAGGGCCGCCGAGGTTCGGCGGTAAATTCGGTGGTCTCTGCGGGCTGTATCGTTTCAGGAGCCTCCATCAGCCAGAGCATTTTATTTAATAACGTGCGGGTGAATTCCTACGCCCAGGTCAAAGACTCCGTCATTTTACCCGGCTGCGATATCGGCAGACATTGCCGTTTGGATAAAGTCGTGTTAGATATGTATTGCCAGTTGCCGCCGAATACCGTTATCGGCGAAAACCCGCAAGCCGACGCCAAACGTTTTTATCGTAATGAAGACGGTATCGTTTTGGTAACGCCGAAGATGATTGCCAATCTGGACACGGCAGGAAGTTAGTACTGACACTAGGGTGAGATATAACCATGGATCCCAAGAAAGCCAGAGTAGTGGTCGTGGACGATATGTCTGCAATCCGGGATTTGGTCAGCGCTTGCCTGCGGGACATGGGCGTGCGGCAAATAGCGGAAGCCGTTGACGGGAATAAAGCCTTGCCATACGTGGGCAAGGCGGACCTAATCATTTGCGATTGGGATATGCCGGTAATGACCGGCCTGGATCTGCTGAAAGAAGTGCGAAGCCGGCCCTCAACCAAACATCTGCCTTTCATCATGCTTACCGCCATCTCCGACAAAACCCAGGTTGCCACGGCTATCAAGGAAGGCGTCACCGATTACATCACCAAGCCCTTTCAGCCGAAACAGCTCTATGACCGGGTTTCGAAGAATATCGCCAATATTCAGAAAAGCAAACCTGAGGACCTTGGCTTCGAAGATCTGACGGAAATGTAAGTCAGGCAAAGAACTCAGCCCGGGTCCGGGCGTCGGACTTGAATACGCCACCCAGCGCCGTTGACTGCGTTGACGAATTGGTATCTTGCACTCCTCGTGATTTGACGCAGTAGTGTGTGGCTTCGATACTCACTGCGACATCCTGGGTGCCAAGCAGTGTTTGTAATGCCACCAGAATTTGCCGGGTAAGCCGTTCCTGTACTTGAGGGCGCTGGGCAAAGAACCGCACGATGCGGTTTATTTTAGAAAGTCCGATGACCTGTCGATCAGGTATATAAGCTACCGTTGCACTGCCGTCTATCACGACGAAATGGTGCTCGCAGGTGCTGGTAAGCTCGATATTCTTCACTTTCACCATCTCGTCGACACCCATTTTATTGTCGATGGTTGCCAGTTTTGGAAATTGCCCGTAATCCAAACCGGCAAAGATTTCATCGACATACATCTTGGCGATTCTTGCCGGGGTTTCGCTAAGGCTGTCATCGTTTAAATCCAGCTCCAGGGTATTCATGACCTGGCTCATGAGCGTTGCAATTTTATCCAGCTTGTGTTCCCTGGAAAGACCGTTGGTTTGCATGGGGGTCTCCAGGTCTGCCTTTATCAAGGCATTTTTTACTGCCAAAGCAGATGTATTCATAGTAGAGTCCTCAATCTTGTACTGCCTTGGGTACGCCGAAAGCAGTTTGCTGGATTACTGATGTTTTTTTGATTGAAGCAGTATCTGGTTTGTATGCTATGCTTTTTTCCGTAGGAAGCCGGGATACCGGCTCTCGGACGTCGAATGGCATCATGCGGGTAAAGATGTGTTCGGAGATTGAATAACCAGCTTACCTCAGACGCCTAGCCGACGCCCAATCGGGCTCCGGTGAGCCTCAGCTGTTGCTTGTGCGCAGCCGCCTTCCTACACGGAAGCCGACTGCTGTTTTTTGCAGAAGATCTGAAAAATAGATTCTTTATAAGACGTGTACAGAGGCGGTATTTGTGGTGCCGGAAGGTACCAATGCACCGGATACGAATACCGCTATGTCGCCGTGGCTGGCAACGCCGTTGGTAATTGCGAGATCCTTGCCCAGCCTGAAGAAATCATCAGTGCTGTCGATAGCCTCCACCACTTGGGTCACGACGCCTTTGCTCAAGCTGAGTTGCGCCGCTGTTTTTTCGTTGGTGGTGATCGCAAGAATATTGGCTTTCGGGAAATACTTCCTGACAGAGCGCGCAGATTTGCCGCCTTCCGTAGCCACGATGATGATCTTGGCGTCCAGCTTTTCACAAGTTTCAACCGCGCCTTTACAAACTGCTTCGGTGATACGCATACGGCCGGACTCTTGATCATATTCCAGCTTGGGTTGCATCACGGAATCCGTACGTCCGCAAATCGTGCTCATGATGGTTACGGCTTCAACCGGATACTTACCCTTGGCCGATTCCCCTGACAGCATTACCGCATCGGTACCATCCAGTATGGCGTTAGCCACATCGCCTGCTTCGGCGCGCGTCGGACGTGGATTCTTGATCATGGAGTCGAGCATTTGCGTGGCAGTGATGACGACTTTTCTGGCCTTGTTGCACTTCTCAATCATCATCTTCTGGGCAAAGATGACTTCCTCGACAGGAATTTCGACTCCCAGATCGCCGCGCGCCACCATAATGCCGTCAGAGGCTTCCAGGATCTCATCAAAGTTTTGGATGCCTTCGTGGTTTTCGATTTTCGAGATGATTTTAATTTGCTCGCCGCCATTGGCCGCCAGCACTTCACGGATGTGGTCTACGTCTTCGCGGTGGCGAATGAAGGAAGCGGCGATAAAGTCTATGGCTTGTTCACAACCGAATTTTAGATCGTTGATATCCTTTTCCGACAATGCGGGCAGGTTGACTTCCACATAAGGAAGATTGACCCCTTTTTTTTCGCCCAACTCGCCATTGTTCATGACTTTACAGGTTACTTCGGTGTCGGTGATTGCAACCACTTGCATTTCGATAAGGCCGTCATCGACAAGGACTCTGTTCCCGACATCCAGATCCTTGGTGATTTCCGGGTAGGTCACGGCAACTCTGGTGTTGTCGCCAATGACGCTGGTATCGGTGGTAAAGGTGAATTCCTGGCCGGATGTCAGGACTACATCCTTGCCGTCTTCCAGGCGCATGGTGCGAATTTCGGGGCCTTTGGTATCAAGCAGAATGGCGACCCGCTTACCGGTTTTCGCCATGACTTCTCTCATGTTCCGGATGCGCTGGCTATGTTCGTCGTGATCGCCGTGGGAAAAGTTCAGTCGCATGACATTCATGCCGTTTTCGACAAGGCTGGTCAACATCTCTACAGATTCGGTTTTTGGCCCAATCGTACAGACGATTTTGGTTTTTTTCATAGCGTGCTCCGGTCAATCTCTCTGACATAGTCGGTGGGTTCATGAATGATGCAAGTATAGGCTATTTCAGCAAAAAGAAAATGGCGTAAAATAACTACAAATAGTAGGCTGAATCAATTTTTTAGTGAAAAGTTGACGCGCTATTAACCATATTTCTGTTTTTTTACAAAAATGTGATGGCTTGGTGAGCGTATTGTCGAATTGACAACCGGGCAGGGATGGGCCAAGGCCCGATGCGGAAATCCTGCATCGGGCGGCTGCGTGTGTCAGGTAATTACGCTGGGTTCCGAACGGCCACTCAGTTGTTCGATATTGGCAAGCTGACCTGCAACGGTGATCAGGTCCTGCAGGGTCTTTTGCGTGTCGTCCTGATGCTTGCTGGTATCGGCAACCGGTTTTTCAATATAGACCCGCAGCGTGGCACCGACGGTGCCGGTGCCGGAGAGCCGGTAGACGATGCGTGAACCGTCTTCGAACAGGAAGCGCACGCCCTGGTTGCGGCTCACGGACTGGTCTATAGGATCTTCATAGGTAAAATCGTCAGAAGATTCGAGAGGTGACGGCAGTTGGATCTTTTGTAGCGCCGTTGCACTTTGCGCAGGATCTTCGACCAGCGCTCTCAGGTGAGACATGATGGCAGTGGCGTTTTCCAGAGCGATACCGTCGTAATCATGCCTGGTGTAAAAAATACGGCCGTACTTGGCCCAGTGCTCCGTGACAATATCCGCTACCGACAAACGTCTTTCGGCGAGAATATTCAACCAGCAGAGAACGGCCCAGAGGCCATCCTTCTCCCGGACATGGTCAGATCCAGTACCAAAACTTTCTTCTCCGCAAATGGTGATTTTCCCGGCGTCCAGGAGATTGCCGAAGAACTTCCAACCGGTAGGCGTTTCGAAACAAGGAATATCCAGCGCTTTGGCGATGCTGTCGAGCGCGGCAGAGGTCGGCATGGAGCGAGCCACACCGGCAATGCCGTCTTTATAGGCAGGAATTAGATGGGCATTGGCGGCAATAATGGCAACGCTATCGCTCGGCGTGACATAAAACTGGCGGCCTAGAATCATGTTCCGATCACCGTCGCCATCGGAGGCTGCGCCGAAGTTCGGGCCGTTGTCCGAAAACAGTTTGTCGACAAGTTCCTTGGCATATTTCAAATTCGGGTCCGGGTGGCCCTTGCCAAAATCCGGTAATGGTATTCCATTGATCACGGTCCCTTCAGGCGCGCCCATTTCTTTCTCAAAAATATGCTTCGCGTAGATGCCGGTAATGGCGGACATCGCATCGAAGCAGAAAGAGAATTCCGGATTCTGTATCAGTTGCCGGATTTTGTCGAAATCGAAGATTTCTTTCATCAGATCGGTGTAGTCCGTCACCGAATCGATAATTTCCAGTTTCGCACCGCCAATTTCCGTGACGCCGATCTGGTCGATATCAAAATCTTCGGCCTCGACAATGTGGTATTGAGTTATGGTTTTGGACGCGTCATAAATCGCATTGGTCAGTGATTCCGGCGCAGGGCCGCCGTTACTGGCGTTGTATTTGATGCCGAAATCTTCGTCCGGACCGCCGGGATTATGCGAGGCGGAGAGCACAATGCCGCCTAAGGCTTCGTTCTTCCGAATGACACAGGAGGCCGCCGGCGTGGAAAGAAAGCCGGATTGGCCAACAATTAGATGCTTAAAGCCATTGGCCAGGGCCATTCTAATGATGGTTTGCACCGCTTCGCGATTATAGAAACGGCCATCACCGCCAATCACCAGCGTCGCACCGGCTTTGTCGGGTAAGCAATTGAAAACGGCTTGGACGAAATTTTCCAGATAATGCGTTTGCTGGAAATGCTTGGTTTTCTTGCGAAGCCCGGAAGTTCCGGGTTTCTGATCGGCAAATGCTTTGGTTGCGATAGTTTTGATCATTATTTCTGACACGTCGGCCTCCCTGAGTGTTTCATTTAATTCTTTACCGGTATTTGCAGCGGTTGGTAAATCCAGGATTTCTTCTTCTACGACATTCTCGATTATTTTCGCCGGACAGGTCCAAAGTGCGATGGAATTTGCTTCCACCGTAAGGCTTTTTTGGGCTTTTTGTGGTTGAAAATTATCCCGGTCAATATTTTCTTCCGTTTGCCCCGAGGTGGACAACACACAGTGCCATGTTTCGTCTTGCCAGCCTTCCGGCAGAATAACTTCCCGGTCCTTTTCTTCGCGGTTGAAGAAACCGAGCCAGCGCAAAACTTCGGAACTACCGTCTTCCAGTGCCGTTGAACGCTCTATTGCAGTGCAGATAAAGCGCATCTCGGGATTGTGCCATTGCGGTTCCGCAAGTGGAACTCCCTTTTCGTTCAGCCACATTAGCAAATCGTTGGAAGTAATATCCAGACTGTTTTCTTCGTGATCCAGTTCTTCGGCGATTTTAGTTCCGCTCAGCATCAGCTTTTTATCGGCTTCTTCTTGATACTCCTCGAACTCTGTGATCTGTTCGGGATCAAGCTTGCCGCTATTACTCGCCTGTTCGTCGTAGTAGCCTTCATCGGCTAAGCGAATATCGTTTAAAGAGACATACTCGCGGCGGATATAGATCAGGTTTTTGACAAATTTAAGGAACTCCTGATCCTGCTGTTCAGGGTCCCAACTCAACCAGGATGTGTCATTGTCCTGACAATACGCATTGTTGTTGCCATTCTGGCTATTGCCAAACTCATCCCCGGCTAAAATGTGCGGCGTACCCCTGGACAGTAATAACGCAGCCATGAGATTCCGTTTGTGCTGGGTGCGTCGTCCAAGCACCATCGGGTCCATTGTCGGCCCCTCAACGCCATGGTTGCAGCTAATGTTATGGCCGTGACCGTCGTTGCCGTCTTCGCCGTTGGCGCGGTTATGGCGCCGCCGGTAGGACACCAGGTCCTCCAGAGTGAAGCCGTCATGATAGGTGATGTTGTTGACGCTGGACGTCAATGGACGAAGCTGCCGGACAAAAATGTCCCGCGATCCCATCATCCGGGTTGTGGTGCCTGCCACTCCTACCGGATCGCCACGCCAAAATGACCGCAATTGATCGCGGAAATGGTCGTTGACTTCCAACCAGGGAGCCGGGAAAGCGCCAACCTGATAGCCGTTGTCCCCCACATCCCAGGGTTCCGCCACCAACACTCTGTCGCATAAAATGTCGTCCTGGGCGACGGCGGAGATAAATAAGCCACGGGCATTAATACCATGGGGCTCGCGGATCAGGCTAGCGGCCAGGTCAAATCGGAAACCGTCCAGATGCATTTCACGAACCCAATAGCGCATGGAATCCATAACCAGCTTTAACACTGCAGGATGCTCCACCCGAAGGCTGTTGCCGCATCCCGAGTAGTTGAGGAAACGTTCATGGGAATCCAACCGATAGTAGGTAGGATTGTCTATTCCCTTAAAGGAAACATTGGGGCCGTCATAATCGCCTTCTGATGTATGGTTATAAACGACATCCAATATGACTTCGAAACCCGCCTGATGCAGGGTCCGGACCATGGTCTTGAACTCTTTGACGGGATCTTTAATGGCATAGCGCCAGTCGGGCGCAAAGAAACTAATCGGGTTGTAACCCCAATAATTGCTTAAGCCCAGCTCCAGCAAACGTGGTTCGTCCATAAAGCAGAAGCATGGCATCAATTGCAGTGTCGTTACGCCCAGATCCTGCAGGTAATCGATGACCGCCGGCTCACAGAGTCCCAGATATTTGCCCCGGTACTTCTTCGGTACGTCGGGATTCAACATGGTGAATCCCTTGACGTGCATCTCGTAAATAATACGTTCTATTGGCGAGACGTTGGGAAACAGATCACCTTGCCAGTCGAAAGAATCCTGGTATACGACACACTTTGGAACATGGGGCGCGGAATCGACAGCGGCAAATTCGCCATGACTGACCATGCTTTCGTGCCAAACGGGAGTTGCGGTCAACTGTCTGGCGTAAGGATCGATCAGTAGCTTGTTGGAATTAAAAGGACTGGTGGCTATCCGGTGCTTGGGGCCGTTTACCCGGTAACCGTAACGCTGTCCGGCAACCACTCCGGCCAGGTGGATAAACCAGCGACCACCTGCCCGGTTTTGCATGGGTATTCGGGCAGTTTCCTGATCGTGTTTATCGAACAGGCATACCCAAACTGCGGTAGCATGTTCGCTGAATATGGAAAACCAGCAACCTGTTGCTGTAAGTGTGGCGCCTAGCGGCGGCGGTGATTTAACACTGCGTTTCAATTCCATCCCCCTCATTTTCAGAAAACACCAGATCGTCCCTAATGTGATGGATGACTACGAAGCAGTTGGCAAATTGCCAACAGGGCCTAGCTGAAGTGCGCGTTACCTTTTTTGGTTGTAGACGGCGATGATACTCAGGATTGCGCCTAAAGGCGATTAGAAACTAATAGTAGAGAAGGTTGAAAGCCGTTTGCGCCGAGCGCCAGAGCGTCCTGCCATTGGCGGTGACAATTGTTCTCATTGGCCATCCGCCCGGCGGAGATGGGTTTCGTCCGCTGTAAAATTGGTGAGCGGATGGTCTAGGTATTTTTTCACCAACTCATCATAGGGCATGGATTTAGCGAAAAAATACCCTTGCACCAGATCACACCGGTAACTTCGCAGTCTTTCCATCTGCTCCTGACTTTCCGATCACTCATTGCCAGTCAGGCAGGCCACGCACGAAGGAGGTTTTCCTCCCGGTTCTCTGGAATGCCGATCCACCGCATGCTACCGACTTCAGTTCGTGCCATCAGATTATTCCGCATGACTGTGCTGGATACTCTGAACAAATCTTTAAAGTATCGTTCCAGCCTAATCAGCCTGTTTTTGTGCAATCACGAAAATGGAGTGCTTTGCCGGGTGCCACTCAGAAACGATATTAAATCTCGCGTCTCGAAAAGAGGCTAGCAAGGCTTCTTTGGTAAAGCACTTCACCAAGGGCAGCAGACCGAAAAGAAAACCTATCGGGGCGACGTATTTGATGATTTTCATGAATCCGGTAATGCAGACTGTCGATGAAACAAAATAGCCTCCTGGTTTCAATGCCCGGTATGCCTTTTCGATGGCGGCATCTTTATCTTCGAGTAAGTGCAGTATGCTATGGGCCATGACGATATCCAGGGATTCGTCTTCCAGTTGCAAGTCTTCGATACTGGTGCACTCGAAACGGACATTCCGTACGTTTTCCGCATTTGCCTTGTTGCGGGCAATTCTAACCATTTCCGAAGAAAGATCCGTCGCCAAAATATGCTTTACGTGCGGCGCATGGATAAGCGTTGTCGTGCCCGTTCCACAGCCGAACTCAAGCACCTGGCTGTCAGGAGTAAAATATTCCTGGGTCATTGCTAATTTCTTTTTGTAACTCACTTCGTCGGCGACGGGTTTCGCTGCATAGCCTTCTGCTATCCGATTCCAAAAACGGTCATGTTTTTTCATATTTCCTCCTTTGTTGAAAAAAATATATCATTGCGAAATCGCATATTAAATGGCAGGTTTTGCATACTGACTATGCATTTCTGCATGCATGGAGCTGTTGGAGGCAGCAACACCGGATTATGAAATGGCGTTCAATAAAATTCGACTGGAACCGGGCCAGAGCCTTTCTGGTCACCGCAGAAGAAGGCTCCTATTCCGCCGCCGCAAAAGCAATGGATATGTCGCAACCGACCTTGGGTCGGCAGGTGGCTGCGTTGGAATCGGAACTTTGTGTTACTCTGTTTGAACGGGTGGGCAGGGGTTTGGAGCTGACCCAAAGCGGACTGGAAATATTGGAAGTTGTGCGGGATATGGGAACTGCTGCGAACGAACTTTCCCTTCGTGCTTCCGGGCAATCCGAATGTATTGAAGGCTCCGTCTGCATTACCGCTACCGAGGCGATGGCGGTTTACATTTTACCGCCGATTATCGCTAAATTACGTAGCCAGGCACCGGGAATTCAGGTTGAAATTATTGCTTCGAACAATGCCAGTGATTTACGCAAACGCGAGGCGGATATTGCGATCAGAAATTTTCAGCCGCGTCATTCCGACCTGATCGCCAGGAAATTGAAGAATGGCGATGCCCACCTGTATGCCACGCCGGACTATCTTCGGCGTATCGGCAATCCCTCGAATCTCGAAACGCTCGCGCATGCCGATTTTGTCGGCTTTACAAGCAATACGCCGCTGATCAAGGCGATGCATGAAGTGGGTCTCGCATTATCTCCCGAAAACTTTCCATTGACGAGCGCAAGCCACATTGTTCACTGGGAACTGGTCAAAAGTGGCGCGGCAATCGGCATCATGCCTGAAGTGATCGGAGCCGCAGAGCCTTCCGTGGTAAGAGTGCTTGAAGCCATGGAGCCCTTCGTCTTCGAAACATGGCTGGTCGTGCATCGTGAACTCCGGACCAATCGACGGGTTCGAAAGGTTTACGAGTTTCTAGCGTATGAGTTCGAAGATTTGTTTTAGGCGCAGTTGTCGAAAGTTTCGGATTGTTTATTGAGGTGGACAATGTCAAAAATGTCGTGTGGCAATATCTCAATCCTTATCCGGAAGGCAGGCCAAGCGGGGAAAGTATCGAGGTCTTTAAGATTCGTAAATACAGCGGAGATTTTTAATCTTCCTGCGTCCGCTTATGTATCGACAAACCGGGCCGCAGAAACGGAATGGTAACAAAACAGGGAGCATTGCGCTCCCTGGATTGAGATGAAATGTAGAACTGAGGGATTACTTCTTCAACTTCGACTTTTTCGTCGACGTCTTCTTAGTCGCGGATTTCGCCTTTTTCTTTGCCGGCGGTTTGAGCTGGCTTTCCGCCGGCAATTTATTTCTGGGTTTCAGAATGATTGTTGCCAAAGGCGGAATGTTGATCGTCAGCGACTGCTGCTGGCCGTGCAAAGGCTTGCTTTCGGTAGCGAATAACTCCCCTACCTCATAATTACTGCCCGAATAGTAGGTGGAGTCAGTATTTAGAATTACCTGGTAATAGTCATCTTCCGGTACGCCGATCTGGTAGTGTTCCCTGGGGACCGGCGTTAGGTTAACTAACACCACCAGGTGGTCGGAGCGGTCCTTGGCAAAGCGCACGAAGGAAACGACGCTGTTTTCATAATCGTCCGCCGCCAACCAGGTGAAACCTGCTCCGCTGTAGTCCTGTTCGTACAGGCTTGGTTCTTGCAGATACAGATGGTTCAAGTCTCTGATCATCTTCTTGTGACCGGCGTGCCAGTCGACATCCAGCAAATGCCAATCCAAAGAAACCCGGTAGTTCCATTCATGCCCCTGGGCGAATTCGCTGCCCATAAAGTTCAGGATCTTGCCGGGGTGGGCGTACATATATCCCATAAAGGCCCGCAGATTAGCGAACTTCTGCCAAGGGTCGCCAGGCATCTTGTCCAGCAGGGAGCGTTTGCCGTGCACCACTTCATCGTGCGACAACGGCAGAACAAAGTGCTCGTCAAACGCGTAGACCATGCTGAAAGTCAGTTCGTTGTGATGGTACTTGCGATAGATGTGGTCCTTCTGCATATAGCGCAGATTGTCGTTCATCCAGCCCATGTTCCATTTGAAGCCGAATCCCAGGCCACCGGTGTAAGTGGGTTTGGAAACGCCCGCAAAGGCGGTGGATTCCTCGGCAATGGTCATCGCTTTCGGGAAGTTCAGATAGATGGTTTCGTTCAGGCGTTTGATAAAGTCAATCGCTTCCAGGTTGTGGTTGCCGCCAAAGGCATTCGCCACCCATTCTCCATCGTTCCGGGCGTAGTCCAGATACAGCATCGACGCCACGGCATCGACCCGAATTCCGTCGATATGGAACTCGGAAAACCAGTAGATTGCATTACTGATCAAGTACTGACACACATGTTCGCGACCGTAGTCGTAGATCAGCGAGTTCCAATCTTTGTGCCAGCCTTTGCGAGGATCGGGGTACTCGTAAAGCGGCGTACCGTCGAAGTTCGCCAGGCCGTGGCCGTCGGTTGGGAAATGGGCCGGGACCCAATCAACAATGATGCCGATTTCCGCCTGGTGGCAGGCATCAACAAAGGCTTTGAAGTCGTCCGGCGAGCCAAAGCGGCTGGTCGGCGCATACATGCCGACCGGTTGATATCCCCAAGAACCGTCGAACGGGAATTCCGAGACCGGCATCAATTCGATATGGGTATAGCCCATGTCTTTTATGTAGGGTATCAGCTCATCAATGAGTTCCAGGTAGGAGAGGGGTTTGCCGTCTTTGAATTTCCAGGATCCCAAGTGGATCTCGTAGATATTGAGCGGCGCTTCCAAATGTTCGATATCTTGGCGCTGCTGCCAGGCGGAATCATTCCAGGTATAGCGCGAGTGGTCGTATACGCGGCTTGCGAACGAGGGAAATTGATCGATAGTGGCGGCGAACGGATCAATTTTATGAGGCAGCACATCGCCCTGTGGCGACTTGACCTCAAACTTGTACCCGGCACCGTCGCCCACGTCCGGAATAAACAAGCGCCAAATGCCGTCATGGCAGGCTCCCATAGGGTGTGTCCTGCCGTCCCAATGGTTAAAATCGCCCACTACGCTGACCGCCCGTGCACTCGGCGCATAGACGGCAAAACGCGTACCGTGCACCTCCCGGCCATGGATTTCATAGGTGGTTTTGTGGGCTCCCTGGTTTCTATAAAGAGTAGCCGCATCGTGCTCGAAATCTTTGAAAGCGACATCAGAGAATTGGTAGGGATCGAGTTTTTCCCAAGTGCCGTCTTGGTAGGTTACTTCAAATCTGTAGAACAGCTTTTCCACCAACCCGTCGACCGTTTTCTGGGAGAGCTTGATTTGAAATACCCCATTCGGATCGACCTTTTTCATCGTTCCTAGTGGTTCGGCAGTCAGCCAGTCCAGAAGCTTGACCCGAGTCGCGCTAGGGAACCAGCAAGTAATCTGTTTGCCTTTGTTTTCCCCCATGTCCCGTACACCGAGAATATCGAAAGGTAAGGCACAGCGGCAGTTTAGCAAGTCATCGTAGCTCAAGGTTTTTAACTCCGGTGTTTGGTTGTTCTTTTGGTTCTTTTTTGCATACCCGAACCTGTTTGATGCGCCTCATCCAGGTTGAGCGGTTCAGCGCTTTCCAAGCCGCGTTCGGTCTCGTTCTTAGCCAACGGCGTGCTTCCTGGTTGCTCTGCGGGTAGCTCTGTTACCTCTGGTCCAATTGGCGGGACTTGGTGTTCCAGATCGTTTTCTGGATCACCTGCTTTCGGCCCGGATTCTGATCTTTCCTGATCGTCTGTTTGTGTTCTGTACTGCAGTTCCAGGGCAAGTTGCAGATAGTCATGAACCTTGGAAGGGGAAAGCTGCATCAGCACATCCAAATGCCGGTCGCTTGGCGGCTGCGGTGTTTCCTGCTTCACATAGAGTTCGGCTGCCAGCTCTGCAATTGCGCCGAAATTAACCGGCTTAACAAAATAGGCGTCCGGATTAGCTTTTACATATACCGTAAAGGCGTACAGCGCTTCGATAATAGTGCTTTTATAGTACGCCGGATGCAAAGGCTGTAACCACTGATCAATGAGTTTAGCAAAGCTCTCTTCCCCTGGAGTCATCGTGCGGCGAATTGCTTCGCAGTCGAGACGGGAAACCGAACTTTCCTTATCACCAATAACAAAAATAGCAGCGTTACCGAGACTTTCCCACACGGCAGCGACAAATTCATCGTCAAATCCGGTTAAAAGTCCACGTTCCGTTCGCCAGACGAACCAATCCCGGCTAAGAAACCGGCGCTTTCCTGAAGAGCGATAATTGATTTCCTCTTGAAACCGGTGCTGAACGCCATCGGCAAACAGTTCGTGTTGCTGTGAAAGAATCGCCCGAATGCGGGAATACAACTTAAAGGGTGAAACTTTGGACAGCACACCGACCGATGCATTGAAGTCCCCTGAATCATCCGCTGTTACCTGGGTCGCCACCAGGACAAGATTGTGCAACTGAATCGTGCGCAGCCCTTGGAACAGGTGCGGTTCGGTACGCAGCAGAGAGCCCAGTGTAACAATAATTTCTTGAATCAAGGTTTTTTCAATGGGGCTTTTACTGAGCGAGGTCAATAACCCGGCAGCTTCCAGGTCCGACTGCAGCGGGTCCGAGGGCAATTCAACCCCGCTGCTCGGATGAATCAACACTGTGACATGCCGCGACTGTAGCGCGGTCAGAGAATCCGCCAAGCCTACGTGGGCATGATTCAGTAAGGAAAAACAGAGTCTGGCGAGCATCCATTGTTGGTTTCGCTGGGCCTGCTTGTAAACGCTTTTCAGCAGATCCCGCATGTTTGCTCCGGCTTCGCCGATCTCAGTCGCATAATCCTTGCCAGTAAAATAGTCGGCGACTTGGCCGCATAAGGCCGATTCGTCGGCTGGATCGGACAGCGCTTGCAAGAGACCGGCTACGGGTTGGTCACGGAGCAGTTTCCGGAGATTGTCCAGGTCGTAAGCGGGATCAATCCGGCGGGCTTGAATTGGCAGCAGTTCCAGTCCGGGCACCGCGATCTGGTTGCAGCGGGAGGCGCGCATCGCCAGGCTTGCGGAAGCATAGCCCACTTGCTCGTGTTGTTCGCGCAGCTGCAGGCTGCGAAGACGGCTGAACAGGATATCGGAGTTTGCCATGTTGCAGGTTTCACTATCCACCAGAATGGTAAATACGCCGACTTCCCGGTGATACCAGTCTTTTCTGACGTGCTGAATTTCCCGCAGCACTTTTTCCACCACCAAATCCGGGTCATAGCGGCGATAATCGCCATATTCGCTTTGTAGCCAGGACAGGCACAGGTAACGTTGATTGTTTATTGCATAGGTTTGCGAAGTGGTCAGACCCCGCAACCGTCTTTTCGGCCGGCCACTGAGCTGCAACGCCTGGTTTGCACCGACCAGCGAGTAGGCTTCCACCAGGTGCTTTGCCGAAACCACGCCTAGCGGCGAGATTTCTTCCAGGGTTTCTGAGATGACGCCATGGTTGGAAAGGGTTTGCTTCACTTCCGGCGTTTCAGCGAGGACCACCAGCGCGACTTCGGAAGTGCCGTACAAACTGCTTCTTGAGCGGATCTTTAACGGGTCTAAATCCTCCTGGGTCAGCAACCCTTCGTCGAGCATCAGACCGGTGTAATAAAGGCTTTGCGCCCAGACCAAGGGTAGATTGTCATTCGGAATACGCGGCTGACTGTGGGGATGGCGCTTTTCCTCGGCAATATTTGCCGTATCGACGTAGTACAATTCCGGTATCAGCTGCTGGCCATCCCGGTCAACCATGATGTTTTCAATTTTTTGCCGGTATTTTTGCGCCGTCTCGGCATCATCTTCAAATAAAGCCGTGATGTACAGGTAGGTGAAAAACAATGGCCATTCCGATTCCACATGCTCGAAGTTGGCCAACTCGGATACTTCATAGTGGATGCGGCTCATGTCCTCCAGGGCCGTTTGGTGGCCATCCCAAAGGAAACGCTTACAGCCGTAGTTACCTTCCAGTTCGTGCAAAATCTTATTCCTGGTTTTTTTCACCAGGGCAGGATCTCCCACCGCAAACGCCGGATAGCCGATTATGCTCAACAGCGCGCTATCGACCTCCTTGGAAAGCGATTCCCGCGGCAATAACGCTTCCAGCGTTGCTCTGGCAAGGGACACGGAATCGGGATTGGTATGAATGATGGCCTGCTGTGTGGCATTGGGTCCGAACAGGTTGAAGTTGTCCAGTGCTTGCAATGCAGCTTTGGCCATACCGACAGAACTGCTGTTCACTTCTGTTTTGCCGTCGTTGATTTTGTTGCCGCGTTCCCAGATACCATAGTCCGGTGTCCGAAAGGCGGTGGCGATGTAGTACACGAGATTTTGCACAAAATCGACTTCGCTGAGGGTCGTGACGATGCGCAATCCGGAGGCGGACATTTCCGCCAGCATTAACAAAAAAATCGATGTGGCGTCGATCTGCAGATGCCCCCAGGCGTCGTCCGCCACCACTTCCAGGCCGGTATTGGTATCGTACTTCGCATGCAAGGCATCGAGCCGGTTTTGGCTGTGTTTAAACTTTTCTACCTTGCCAGCCTGCCGCATCATCGCTTGTAGCAGGCCGCGCATTAATTTGATTGTCGCTTGTTCGAGTTCATCCCGGCGGTCGGTTAACCCGGCGCGTTTGCAGGCCAGGCCAAGTGCCCAGACCGCCATGATGGAATAAACATTATCCCGCACCCAGGCATCGGTGTAGTCACCATGCATATTAATGCTGGTACTGGCAGGTAGCAGCCCGGTAATCGGATTCTGGCGGGTTAGGATAATGGAGCGAATATCGCTGTATAGTCGCTCAAGGAGGATAGACTGATTCATAGAAGTTACCCTGAGACGTTGAGATGAGACTAAGGCCAAAGAAAAACAGGCGCTTAGACAAACAGGAGGCTAATTATTCAGGAAAGGTATAGCAAACACCATCCCACCAAAGGTGGGATTAGTGGTAATTACGCACACCTTTGCTCCGCTAGTGAAACATGCGGATTTACCAGGCGCAGGCATCCGGTATGGGGGAGGTTGTAGGGGGAGAAAGTGATTTCTATGTTCGTCTAGTGCAAGACATGGTATGCCCATTTGGATCTTTTGTGTAAAAACATTCTTCCCATAAGTCTTCTTAGACTTATGGTGTTGTCTTCAGGTGTAAGATATCTCGCACACGATGTTAGGAAATCAGCTATATAGTTCCATGGAAAATATGATTAAAGTGCCAATCAGTTTAATGGAAAATCATAGTTTCTAACTTCTAAAAGGGATTTATAGTGAGCAATATGCTGTTTGAACATCAAGAAGGCACGAGTACAGAAACTGTAAATGGACTGAAGTTTCAAGTTACCCACATCTTCATTCAAGATAAAGAAAAAATTCAAAGTACTACTTTTACCAATCACAACACCATTAATTACATAGCTAGAAAAGTTTCCCTGAAAATAT
The DNA here is from genome assembly GCA_028280065.1 of Hahella sp. Classification (GTDB taxonomy): domain Bacteria; phylum Pseudomonadota; class Gammaproteobacteria; order Pseudomonadales; family Oleiphilaceae; genus Hahella. Next base: position 11,467 of record JANQMN010000120.1, on the reverse strand, counting down.
ATAACCAGATGTTAGCGAAAGGCTTTCGGTGTGTATTAAAAGTTTCGATTTCTGAGCCTGTCTCTCGTAATTTTGCGGAAAAATTTAACGACAGACAGAAATTTATAGCTGACAAAATAGCTCAATATGGTAGTGCAGCAGGTGCTTCTGTCGGTACATTCGGAGGTCCAGTGGGTTCAGCAGTCGGTGGAACAGCAGGCTATACTTTGGGAGACATATACTACGATAAAGCTATTAGGTTACACGGTGGAGACGTGTTACTAAAAATTCGAGTTGGTGTAAAAGGAGGCATTGGCCCCCAGGAAAGTTACCGCATGGTTGTAATTCCTCGAAAAGACTATGACAGGCCCATATCAACATGGTAGATTCTTTAACCGGCAGCATAGCAGTAAAGGCCTTTTTAATGTTTTTATTGATAGTTGCTGCTCACTATATCAGGCCAATAAAAATGCGGGCTTTTTTCGCATATGGTCTTCTCATATTGGCTTTAGTACTTATGCTTCTCCCTGTTGTTCTAATCATAGGGTTAAGTTCTTGTATTGCAGTCTCTGGTCTGGCTATTCTTGCTTCTCAGCGATACTACGAACGTAAGATAGAAGAGTAATTACATTTTGAAGGCTGCACATGCGATTTATTCTTTGCTGCCCGTCTTGAACCACCTGCTATACTTGCTTGTATGCCAGCGATATGTCTAGCTAAAGCCTGTTCGGGCAGGGATGGTTGAATTTCCAGAACAATACAGGTTGTCCAACTATAGATCATAGATCAAATGGGTTGGACCTACCAAGCTGTGGAAACCTCATCCGATTTACCGATCTCTTGGCAGCATAATAGAATAGAGTGCGAGAGCTTTTCGGTCTCTGTTTTCAGGTCATATTGATAAAGCTGTGCTTGATGAAGCGAGTGTTGGTCTGGATGTTCAAATGGCCAACTTGGCCTATATCAGAAGCTGAAGCTTTAGAAAACTGCTGATTGTTGCCAGCAGAGTTTGCGGTATCGCCCGCAAACTTAGACAAAAGCAGATTTTAAGGTCTTATTTGACTACTTATTTAGCTGTATGAAGGCGTATCTAGCGTTCACCCATTGCAACTAAATAACACTACGAACATTTTCTATCCACTCATCAAGGCGATCACCGACATGTTCTTTTTGCTCTTCGGTTAGAGTAGGGAACAGGGCCATCAAGGTAATCTGCCACTGCTCGCGTTGCTCTTCGCGCCAGTCTTTGTATGCTTCTGACTGGAGAGTTCTGGGGTCTTTGTAGGCAAGTTCCACTTCTTGCCAGTTGTCGTCGAGAACCAGGGCGAGGAAGCGTTGTCTGCGCTCCCTGCCGTTACTGGTGCGCAAGAAGAGCTCGTCTTCGGCGAGAAAAGTATGCTCCTTTACCAGCGCGACTTGGCGGTCGTTCAGACCGCCGAACCACTCTTCCAGGTTTTCGATGCGGTCATCGACTTTTGCCGATTCGGAAGCGGATTCTTCAAACCATTCTTCCATCCGGGACTCGGCATAGGCTTGATAGGCATAGGCATTCTCTTTGGTAAGTTTTGCCAGCAGATCGGAAACCTTGGGCCAGCTTTTCTCCAGAAACAGGTCCGTTGTGGCGCCTGCATGCTGTTCGAAGGTCTCCAGTGCGGCAACATGGTTCCCCTGTTCCCAGAGGGTTTTAACCTCGGTTAGTTGCTTTTCAATCCTGGGCAGCTTTTCCTCCCGAAGCCACACTTGCAGCTCTTTAGCGACTGGGCGAACAAGTTCTTCCTGCTGGTCGGTAAGATCAAACATTCTATCGAGTTGCCAGACGGTTAAGGTGTCCAGCCGATCAAACCAGAAACTGAAGCCGAAACATCCTTGGAGCATTAGCGTTGTGCAAAGAAGGATTGCAATGCGGGAGAGTCCGTTAAGCACCGTGGTCACCTTAGGCTTTAAACAATCGGGTAGTGGCTCAATATATACTCTCAGGATGTAAAGTTGGATGAAACTTGTGCCACATTTGTGGAAAGAATTAATTACCTGCATCGTAAAAGGAAACCCGGTTTATAGTTTTATCCGGATAAGAGAAATGTTGGGAGAATCCCATTAACCTATATGATTTAGCCTGGCTTTTTTTACTGTCGGTGATAGTGCTTTTCTGGTGGCGCGCCTACCAGTCCAGGGAGTTTGCCATTCAGGCTGTAAGGCGGCACTGCAAAAAAATGAATCTGCAGTTTCTCGATCAAACGGTGGCGTTGCAGGATTGGCATATTGGCCGCAATACCCGGGGAATGGTAACGCTTATTCGACGCTATGGATTCGAGTTTTCTTCCACCGGAGAGGAGCGTTATCAAGGGTGGGTGGAACTGGTCGGTACTCGGTTGCGCCATATTGAAGTCCAGGCGCACCGTTGGGAACCCTAGTGGTGACATGACAGCTAAATGTCAGAAGCGCCTAAGTACAATCGAACTGGATCAGGTGTTCCCGGTCGACGCGAATATGTTGACCCAGGCTAACCGTACCGCTGCCTCTTAGCGGCAGCTCTTCGCGCTTCAACAGGATTTCTTTGTCTCCCTGGAACTGTACGTAAGTACCATTGGTACTGTGGTCGAATAGCACATACTTGCCACGGCGAAATTCTATCCAGGCGTGACGCCGGGAGGCGCATCGGATATTGACTTGCAAAGTTACCTGATTGGCGTCGCGGCCCATAAAAAAAGGCTCATCCAAGGGATTCAGGATGAAGTTCTGCTTTTGATAGTGCACCGCCATGACGACTTCAGCGGGTACTTTGGTCTGGGCTGTCATGAAACCGGTTCCGACGTGCGTGGCTTCGCTGCTGACATCATCTTCCCAGCGCACCAAAAATAACGCAATGGGTTTCGGGAATGCTTTGATTCGCACGACATCAAAGGCACGGCAACGCTCCTTTAGAAACGGATTGAGTGCCTGGACGGTCTCCACCGTGGTAACGATTTGGTCCTCTTTGGCAGCGGCGACCATACGCGCGGCGGTGTTCACCGCATCGCCGAAGATGTCTTGGTTTTCCAGAATAGCCGGCCCCCAATGGACGCCGATTCTGAGTCCCAGCTTAATCGGCATGAAGCCATGGGCGACAGGTTGCTGAAAGGCTGTCTGTAAATTCTTTGCTGTCAGCACCGCCAGATCGGCTGCCGGGAAGTAACACAACACTTCATCGCCGATGGTTTTGACCAATACGCCGTCATGCCTTTTGATTAGTTTTGCCATTTTTTCCAGCGCTGAAAAAATCGCGGCTTTTGCCTCGGAGTCTCCTACCCGCTTATACAGTGCAGAGCTACCGGCAATATCGGCAAACATAACGGCGAAGTGCTGCTCTGACACGCGTTTTCCTATTTCCTGGATTTCTTTTTGGCGAAGCGCTTATCCCAGGATTTGTAGCGCTTGCGGCAGAACTCGTCGAGTTCCTGATAGGTTTCGAAATACAACTCGCAACCTTCGTCGATCGGCACTTCCAGTTCGCAACTGTCGTTATCATGCTCGCGACAAATCATCGGCCGCTGGTGGTAAATTCCGCAGCGATTATCTTCCAATAAAAACTCGCAGGGCGTGGTGCTCAACAGATACCAGCCGTTGCTGTCCTTAAACACATTGACGCCCTGATGGGCAATTTGCCACAAGAGCACGTCAAAATCGTGGATGGACCTGGGAGTGTCGATTGATTGAGTGATATACCCGCAACATTTGGCTGTGCATAGCTCGCAGCGGTTGACGGGTTCGACTTGGTGGACCGGTATCTGCTCCAAAGATAACCTCTATCGGGCCTGTATAAGTGGTCGGAAGGTCGAGGGGACGGGCGGATGCCATCCCCGGTATTGGGGCTTAATGACGAACTTACCCGGAAATATATTCCGGGCCAAATCCGAGGCTCCAGATAATGACGGAACCAACCCTGGTTGCGACGAGAAAGACCAGGGCCACGGTAAGAATCGCGCCCCCGAACATAACAGCCCGGTCTTTATCAATGCGCATGACAATCGGCAGGCCGTCGTACATTAAATAACCTGAGTAGGCAGCGGCTCCAAGGAATACAATCATATTGAACCAGGGAACCGGGTAGAGCAGTGCGAATCCTGCCAAGAACAATGGCGTACAGGAGTAGGCGACCAAAGCGATGCCGTTAGCGGCGAATTCGTCGTGTTCGCCGCCATAGGTCTTAGCCATCCAGTCAACCATCCAGCCCAGGCCAAAGACCCCGACCAGCATGGCGATGTAAGTCAGGACGTTAAGCTGCAGGGAACTCATGGCCGTTAACTTGATCACCTGGCCTTCGGTGACGGACCAACCGAAATAGGTCGTCGAAATATAGGCGCAGATCGGGCTGATCAAAGCCAGGATACCGACATAGGCTACGTAGACATGAGTTGGGCTAGAATGTTCCTTGCGAATGGTTGCCCACTCTTCGTCCGGATGGGTGAACATTCCAAAGGCATGGGTGAGAAGCATGATTGTTTCCTCTTGCTAGCTGTTAGCCACGAAACTTACGAATCCATCATCAGTATAGATGAGTATTGTGCGATACGTACAACTCTAGCCTTTAGTTGGGCAGGTTGACAAGCGGCTGATTAACCGATTTACCACATGAGGTCGTCGGGAATCTGATAATCGGCGTAGGGATCATCTTCATCCGCAGCGTTATTCGTGGCGGCTTGATTCAACAGTACAACGGCTTCGGGCCAGCGCTGCTTAATTTTTTCGGCCGTTTTCGAAGGGACGACTTCATAGCCGGCAGCCTGTCTCACGATGGCCAATATGCCCCGCGCGAGTTGGTCCTGTTGCAGCTCTGTCACAAACAGTCGCTTAACCTTTTTTTCATCGACAAATTGATAGGCGATTCCGTCATCCGGGCGCTTAATACGATGTCGCTCAATTAATTGTTTGACTTGCGCCAGGAGCGCTTTTTCATCCGCCTTGAGTTGTTTCTCCAGGTTTATCTGACGATTGCGTTCGGCCTGTTGCTCGCGGCTTTGCTTGGCTCGTTCGGCAATATCATCCGCCTCGGCTTTACCCTGCTTGACCAGTTTCGACTGTTTACGCTTCTGCTGTTTGATCTGTTTTGATTTTTTCTCATCCACCAAACCAGCTTTCAGCAGCTGTTCCTGGAGTGATTTCGCCATGGGGTTACCTCGTTTTAGCCATGTATTGCAGAAGGGTGTCTTTCAGATAGCGAATCATACCCTGTATCTCGCTATTTGTGAGCGCTTCTTCGCGGCGGATACTTCCACCAGGTAAAAAGCACCAACAGACCGAACAGGCTGTATATCAGGGTAAACACCCAGGTTGGAAAACTGAAAAACAGAAATTTATGTAGCCAATGCTGAATAAAACTACTCTCGTAGACAGCCTGACCCGCCGTGCTGCGCAACTGCATCTCCCAAGTTGTCAACGGACAGACAATTCCCAACCAGGATTCGGCAATCACCGTCAAAATCGTCAGCAGATGCAAACCGCGAAACCAAAGACTGTTGACCCACTGCCAGTGTCGATAGTTTCCCCACCAGACTAGCGGCAAACCCAGCACCACGAACAGCACCAGGCTGAAATGCAGTATCAGAACCAGGTCGGCAAGCCATTGATAAAGCATGGACGACTAAAGGGTTAACGGAGTTCCGTGATATCTCCATTGGCATGCAATTGGGTCATCCAAACCCGATCGACCGCCTGATGATCAGACGGGCCGAAGGTAATATTGTCGCCAATGCCGATATCCTGGTTGGTAATTTGGTGCAGCCTGTCCACTAACTTTTCCGTGGTCAGCTGGCGGCCGGTCTGGGCGATGGCTTCCAAGAGAATAGTCGCAGCGATGTACCCCTCCAAGGAAATAAAGCCGGGCTCTTCGGACGGGAAGTACCGCTCCAGCGCTTCCCGGTATTTAAGCACAATGGAAGCGTAGGAGTTGACCATGGGCACCACCTGGCTGATGAGCAGGCCGTCGCCAAATTCGGGACCCAGGGCTTGAAAGTTGTCTGCCAATGCCTTGCTGCCGACAAAGGAAATGCTGGCCATCAAAGGCGCAAAGCCCGCCTTTTTCAGCTTTACGGCAAACAACGCGCTGGCCGTAGGGGTGCCGACCAGAACGATGCCCTCGATTTTCGGGCGATTTTCCATCACCGTCTGTACTGCGCCATCTACTTGAGAGGAGTTACGGGGATACTCCGCGATTACGATGTCCTCCGCATCGACTCCGTATTTGCGCAAGGCGCGTTTTACGCCCTCCAGAGAATCAGAGCCATGTTCGTCAAATTGGGTAAAAACGGCAATATGCTCCGGGTTGAGTTTCCTGACTTCAACAAAGTGTTCGATAATCGCCGCCGTTTCCTCCGCATAACTGGCTCGGTAGTTAAATACATAGCGATCGGGAGGTTCCTTACGCAATACTTCCGCGCCGGAGAAAGCGCCAAACAGGAGTAGCTTGCTTTCCAGAACGTGGGGAAGGACGGCCCTGGCATTGGCTGTACCGACATTGCCCAGCATTGCAAAAACGCCATTTTCCGGGTCAATAAAACCATCGACATTGGTGACGGTGAGATCGGGATTATAGGCGTCGTCCAACGCCTGGAGTTCTATGAGACGGCTATGAATGCCGCCCTGCGCATTCACCTCCTGAATGCGCGCCTCGATACCGATATGCATTGCCCGGCCAATCTCCCGAGCCGGACCCTTGAATGGCGCCGACATTCCGAGCAGCAGCCGATCGGAATGCACTCCCCGTTCATTGATACCGCCGGCAGTGATATCCACCCACAAGTCCTTGATTCTCTCTTGCCAGGGCGGGTGCAGAAAGAGTGCCGCAGCCAACGCGATACATACAAAGGCAACGCTACCCGCCAGCCATTTGGTAAACTTCTTGCCCGAAGGTTTTTGCGGCGGCTCAACCGGCGCTTGCGGTACCGGACCGGTCCCGGCCAGTGCCGGGCTTGCCCGTGTCGGTTCCTCCGCTTTCTTAGCGAACGGCAGGGTTGGGGCGAGAACAGTTTTATCAGGTTCCGAAGCGGCCGGGTCCACTCCCTTTTTCGCCAGCCGTAGCAGATCGTTGAAGAACATTCTGATGTCCGGGTAACGCTTGTCCGGCTCTATCGCCATTGCCTTATGTATCGCCGGGACAAAACAGAGCGTTTTGGGGTCCTTGACGTCCGAGGCGGCGATTGGATCGGGAGCTTCCTTGGTCTGGCGGTGCATGACAATTTCCTGGGTCTGGCCTTGGAAGGGTTTTCTGCCGGATACCAGGTAATACAAGAGTGCGCCCATCGAATAAATATCGGCTCGGGTGTCGATTTCCCGGCTGCCGAGAATTTGTTCCGGCGAGAGATAGCCCGGCGTACCCATCACCATGCCCGCACGTGTGTATTCCGATTCCTGTTCCATCAAAGGCTTACTGATGCCGAAATCGAGGATCTTCACCGCTTTGGTGCCATCCGACAGCTTGGCGATCATAATGTTTGACGGTTTCAGGTCGCGATGGACAATTCCTTGTTGGTGCGCAGCGCTCAGACCGGAACAGATCTGCTTCATCAGCGCCAGAATTCCCTGTTTCGACATGCCTTTTTCTTCGCCCATGGTTTCATCAAGCTCTTTGCCTGCGAGAAACTCGGTAACCAGGTAGGTCATGCCTTCTGCGGTATTGCCAAAGTCGATAACGCTGATCACATTAGGGTGGTTGATCTGGCTAGCGGTGCGCGCTTCCCGCAGAAACAGCTGGATAAACTCCTTGGTGGACTGCATATCGCTGCGGACCACCTTGAGCGCAACCTTGCGCTTCAGCGTAAGCTGTGTCGCCAGGTATACCTTGCTCATACCGCCCTCGCCGAGCAGGCTGTCAATGCGATAATTGTCTTTGATGATGGTGCCGACGAGCGGATCTTTGACGTTTTCCACGACAAGAGTAGCGCCATCTTCAGGACAGGCGGAGCCGGTATGGTAGTGTTTATGGCAGATTGGGCAGACTTTCATGAAGTTTCTGAACCAGTAGGGTATGAGATCTCAGGCAGAGTTGATATTAGTTGAGACAACCGCTTATGCCAATTTCAAAATTATTGCGAAAGGGCAATCTGCCGGGAACAGACATCGGGACAGTTAAACAGGATTGCCGAGCCGTCAGCAAGAATTCGCTACAGCAGTTTGACCAATGGCGCGGAGACAACTAAATTTTTGGGGAGTTTTAGGCTCTGTTGACATGCCCTTCAATAAACATTGTCCGTTCTTGAATTGCCCTGCACACGCATATGCAGCCTAGACCGGCAAGCCGACAGGAAGCGAGTGCCCAAATAAAATGCTGGATCGGCGACTTCAAGGTTTCCTAATCGGTACGATTATCGTTCTCATCTGTTGTTTTTCCCTATTGCATTCCCGCTGGCTGCTCGACGGTTTCAATCAGCTTCTACAACCCGTATCCGAACAAAAGGCCCGTGCTGTGAGTGCCCGCCTGGCCAGCCTGATAGCCGATATGGATGGCTATGGCGTGCCCTTGGATAAGCTGCGGGGCATGGAGGACATTTTCAGTCAGATTCAGCAAGCGCATCCGGACATCACCTATTTGTCTATCCAGCGAAAACCGGATAACGTGCTTTACAGCAAGCTTATCGAGGAGGTCGGCACCCACTATTTTTCCGTCGCCGATCACCCTGTCCCAGGGCTGGCGCCGGACCGGAAAAAAGTCAATCTGGTCACTGAATCCCTGGAACTGACGGATGGCCGGCAAATCGAGGTGGTATTGGGGATAGACCGGCAGTTTCAGCAGAAGCAACAGCGAGAAATCCTGTTGGATAGCCTGACGGTTCTGGTGATCTCCATGCTGATCGCCATCGAGCTGCTCATGTTTCTCTATGTGTTTACCTTCAAAGCGCCCTTTGCCATGCTCAATCGCCAGTTACAAGCCCTTGAGCAAGGCGATCTGCAGCGCGTGTACGCCTTTACCGGCAATGACGAGTTGGGCCGAATCGGTAGCGCCATCAATCGTATTATTGTCTTTTTTAACCAACGATTTTATCAAGTCAAAGTGCTTGCCAAGGATACGCTGACGCCAAGCGACGCAACGTTAAAGGGCCGGGAAATCACCTACCAGTTCGCAAAGCCCGAGCGGATCGGTATCTGCTATAACGACATTCTCTCCTATGTTAGGCCGCCGCTGTTTCTGGTGATATTCGCGGAGTCTATGTCGCTATCCTTTTTCCCTATTTTTGTCGAAAGTTTTTATCAGGCGAATCCGTCCGCTTGGATTTCCAAGGATCTGGTGATCAGCTTGCCGATATCGATATTCATGCTCATTTGGGCATTGTCCTTACCCATAGCCGGTCAGTGGTCGGATAACCACGGCAGGCGTCGCGCCTTTCTATGGGGCGCCCTGGTCACTGCAGTTGGCCTGGTATTGACGGCCTTTAGCCAAAACCTCTGGCAACTGTTATTTTTTCGATCACTGACGGCGGTCGGGTATGCCATTGTGTTTATCACGGCGCAGGGGTATGTCACCGACCTGACCACGCCGGAAAACCGGACCAAGGGGATGGCCACCTTCTTGTCCAGTTTCTTTTCCGGGTCGCTTTGTGGTGCCTCAATCGGCGGCATTCTCGCCGACCGGATCGGTTATAACACAACGTTTTTACTGTCCGCGCTATTAGCGATTGTGGCCGCGCTGTTTGCCGTGCGTTTCTTTGTCGACCACGCCAAACCTGCGACGACCAAGGTCAAGACGCGGTTGTTCTCCTATGCCGATCTGCGTTTACTGTTTTCCAATAAAGCCTTCCTGGTCATTACCTGTCTATCCTCCATTCCCGCAAAAGCCGCATTAACCGGCATCGTATACTTCACCGGCCCGGTTTACCTGGCCGAGTTAGGCGCGAGCAGATCCGATTCGGGACGGATACTGATGTCATACGGGCTGGCCATTATTTTGATTTCACCTCTGGCCGCCTGGGTCGTCGACAAATACAAAAGTCCTCGCGGCTTTATTTTTCTTGGCGGTATTTTTTCCTGCATCGCGCTATTGTCCGCCGCCTATTTTGACAACGTCCTTGGAGTCGCCACCGCGATTGCAGGGCTTGGACTGGCGCATGCCTTCAGTGTTTCTCCCCAATCTTCGCTGATCACCGCAACGGTGCCCGCGACTTCCGGGTTGGCGCTTGGAAAAACCATCGGACTTTACCGGCTGACCGAGCGGCTGGGTAACATTTCAGGACCGCTGCTTGCAGCCGGCCTCATTGCGCTGGTCGGTTTTCAAACGACCTTTTTGGTTTTTGCCGTCGCTATTCTGTGTCTGTCCACCTTGTTTTATTTTGCGGTGCGAAACGTATGACCTTTACCCCTGATACCGGTGCGTGCATGGCCGCTAATAACTGGGTTGGACAATGCCGGCTTTCGAAGGCTGCCAGCATTGCGTTATTGGGATTGTTGATTTTCCTGCTCTCCGGAATAGGACAGACTGTCCTGGCACAAACGAATCCAAACCGCTCTAACCTGGAAGCCGCAAGCCCGAAAGTGTTTATGCTGTTGTGGCGGGGCATGACCGAAGCCGAGCATGGTTTCGTTCAATACCTGGAAAAGACCATGCCCGGCGTACAGTTTGAAGTGCGCGATGCCGACAGAGATCCGGCACGGATTGCGGGGTTCGTAGCTGAAGCTCGGCACCAACGGGCGGACCTAATTTACAGTTTTGGAACGACGGTTACTCTGGCGACCATGCAGTTGCTGAGTCAACAAGCAGACAGCGCCAAGTCACTGCCGTTAGTGTTTAACATTGTCTCTGACCCGGCCGGAGCCGGGTTGGTGGACGCCCAGGATGACAATATCCCGATCACCGGAGCGTCCCATTCGGTGCCTCTTTCCAACCAGCTCAATGCGATCCTGGAACTGGACCGGTTTAGCCGTATTGCCGCGCTCTACAATCCCTTGGAGGCCAACTCCCAACTGGCGGTTTCCGCACTCCGGCAGCTTGGGCAAGGGTACACTGTCGAGATACTGTTGGTCCCGGTACGCGAAGAGCAACTGACGTCGAATCTGCTGTTGGAAGAGCTTGCATCCGGGCTCAAGCGGCAGGCGGTTGAACTAGTCTATCTACCCTCCGATAGTTTGTTGATCGCCAATGCCCAAACGCTGGTGAAAGCCCTCCATGATTCGGGGTTACCGACCTTTTCCGCGACCGAATCGCCGCTGCGAAACGCCGGGGCGTTCATCGGTGTGGTATCGCGTTACCGCACCGTTGGCCAACTCGCCGGACTCAAAGCCAGTCAGATACTGTCAGGCAAGGACAGCGCCCAGGAAATACCGATTGAAACGCTCAAGAAGTACAGTTACGTGGTGAACCTGAACGCAGCCAGGCAGTTGGATTATTATCCGCCGGTATCTATTTTGCAGTTTGCGGAAATCCTCCGGTAAGCGAATTCACGATATGAGACTTGAGATAAAAAATGACCACCGACGACCATAACGAACAGAGCATTGGCTGGCAGGAAGTCGAGCGTTTGCAACG
>JANQMN010000110.1 GCA_028280065.1 Hahella sp. | reverse complement strand
GCCAGCATGTCCTCTAGAGACAACACATCCGTTGCCAGAAGATCGTCGAACTGAATGTCCTGATCGTTATATAGCAGGGAAGAAATAGCGGATTGGTAGCGCAGGGTTGCGGTCTTATGGCCTATAGCGTTGTACTGGTGTTCCGTTACCCGGCCTTCGGCACTGATGGTGAAGCGCAGGTGTTGGTTGTCGTCGTAGACGAAACGGGAGGTCAGGCCCTTTGTTTCTGCTACCGCGTCACCAGATAACACCGGTGTAGTGGAAAAACTGTCAGATACGAGGTTAGAAATGGAGAAATTTCTGAAATGACTGTTGCCAGACATCCCTGCAGTGGGGTCTGTGCCATTTACAAAAATTATTCTTGCTATATGAGGGTTTACTATTGGCCCGCCGACTCTGAAGGACAGCGTTTGCCATTCGCCTGGTGTTGTGTACGTATCCCGTCCATTGCCTTCCTGATTTAGGTATTGACCAAACTTGTTATTATCAATGTCCTCAAGAAATACCCTGAATCTGTTGTTGTGAGTATTTTTGTAGTCAAAGGTGATGACAGAGTCTTCTGTGACGCTGTATTTTCCACCTTCAAAAAGAAATATTCCTTTCCATGCATCGCCCTCCAGTATCAGTTCATCGCCGTTGACAACATAGCTGCCATCTTCGTGCACCACCCAGCCAGAATCTAATAGTTCATAATATGAATCATCAATATAGACATCATTGAGATCCAGATTAAAATCTCTCTCCGGATTAGTGACCCGGAGGTCTCTGAATTCACCTTCTCCGGGACCATCGTTACGCAGGATGGCATTAAGATCCACCCCCTCCAGTTCATAAGCATTGAGGTATTGCAGAGGTACCTGAAATGTTTGCCATTCTCCGTTTCCCTCATAATGGTAGCTGAAATATTCACTTTCGGTACCGTCAGTACCTGCCGTGATATCGGCCTCAGCCGAATTTCTGTATTCGAATTCCAGTACCGTATAAGGAGTGATTTCGGGAGTAAAAGGAAGCCTGAGACTCTCCCCCTCATTCAGGGTCACAGGAGGAGTTTCATACATCCTGATGTCATTGTAATACCCCTCAAATTCACTGTACCTTTCTGTGTACAGGACGACTCTGTCAAACCGCCCCGTTAATTCAGGTGAAATATCTGATAACCTCAGACGGAAATCCTGTTCGACGAAGCCATAGGTGTACTCTGCACCCACTTGATACATTCCATCTTTTTGTTCAATCCCGCCAATCTGAATCCAGTATGCATCATCGAGATTTTCCCCCTGGACGAAACCAACCGCGGCGACTTCTTCAGAGTATCCATTCCAGTAGTCTGCAGTCATGCCAATTTCCAGGATAGTGTTTTCGGTCACCGTAATATCCGTTCCGATGTCCTTATACCGGGTATCCATTTCAGCGGAATCAACCGAAATTGAGGCAGGCGGATCATAGATTTTTATATCTGCTATATGGGAATCACTGGAGTCAATCGCCGCCACAACCAGTTGATCAAAATCACCCAGAAAAGCGTCACTGTAATCAGACAGCCGAAACTTCAGGAGTAGTTCATCGTCCCCCCCGGGTATTCCTGTACCAATCCAGTCGCCGTAGGGTTCATTACCTCCGATCTGAAGCATCAGGATTTCACCACTGGCTTTTCTTAAACCAATACCGTGAATAGTCCGGGTGCCGTGTGTATCTGATATAAGTTCCAACACGGTGTCTTCAGATACGCTGCCCTTCAGATCAATGGCCCGCCAGATATCTCCGCCAAAGTAGATTCGATTATTAAACCATTCTGCTGACCAACTATTAGCATCGTCTGGATGACTGACCACAGGAAGCAAAGGTGTTTCAGGTTCGACGATAAGATTCAGCCCGGAAACTCCACCCCCGTTGACATTGCCACTGATTTCATTCACCACCTGCTTACCTTCATAAATCCAGGTCGTGACATTCCCTTCTGCATCAGTCGCCGAAGTTCGATTACCTAGCTCGTCATAGGTATAGGTAAAACGTACCTTTTTATCCTCAGGATTGGTGGCATCGATAACTTGGAGGAGATTGTTGTCACCGTCATAGACATATTCGGTGACGTTTACAACACTACCATCGGAAGTCACAACTTCAGGTGATTCCGCTTTGATCAGGCGAGAATCATTGTCAAAGAAATAGGTCCAAGTCTTATTCAGACTATCGGTAATTGTTGTCGAGTTGTCCGCATTAAATTGATAGGTTAGTACCACTCCTGATCCGTCAGACACAGTTTCTACTGCATAGTCGCCTACCTGATACTTGTAGGTGAACTCTATCAAGGACTGGTCTGACTGTTGAATAGAGGATATTCGGTCTGAAGAACCTTCATAGGTATAGGTGGTGGCATAGACTTCCGGTTCGTCTTCATCATTCAGGCTATGAAGCTCGGTTACAATATCCGTCAGGCGACCCAAGCCATCGTAATCATAGGTGACTTGCTGCGTATCGATTCCATCTGAACGGGTGCTAAGGGTCTTTAACTTACTGTCCACATAGCCAAAGACCATGGCCTCGCCGGAGGAGAAGTTGATTTCGGTGAGTAAATCATTCTCATACAAGTAAGAACGACTATTTCCATCTTGGTCCAATGACTCGATAAGACGCGTTGGGATATCACCACCTGTCAGTTCGTAGCGATCTTTAGCTCCAGTCAATCGGTTTCGCCAGATATATACTTCGCTGGTATCGTCATAAAGAATCTCGTTATGGCTTCCTTCACCTTCAACTGGTTCATAGAGGTTATATTCAACACCGTCTTCCTCGACCACCCCGGAAGCTGTATAGAGTACGCGGTTACCGTCACCTCTTGCCAAGGTGATAGTGTCAGTATTTACATCATGGTCAATATAGCGCTCGAACCCGAAGCGCCATTGTTGAAGCCCGGTAGTGCCGCCATTCCATTGGCCTAAGCTGTTATAGGTCCGCTGGGCAATAATATCGACGCCTCGCCCCACCAGGATCTCGTCATGGTCGCTGACTACCAGATTACCAGTCGCGGCGTTGACATAATTTGCGACGCCGCCCTGACCGACACTAGCGCTTCCGCCATTAAAGTGACCGGTCAACTGGTTCAGCGATGAGTTAAAGAGTCCTAAACCGTCACTGAAGAGAAGAGATGTCATAATGTTAAATCCTTTTGAGGCTGGATTGGTTTTTGTGGTTATTGGAGCCAACGAGGTGCGCCAAGCACCCGTTTTAAAAGCTTGATATCTATATATTCCAGCGGTTTTAGGATTTGTTTAGCGATTTAGTAAAAAAAAGTGGAATATTTTTTTGCAGGTCATGTTTTAATCGGTGCGCACAAGGAAATTGTTCTTTTATGACCCATATAAAAAGAAGGTCTAAAAAGTGTTAAAGCAAAGCAAACACTGATGTCAGGGATCGCGTAAACATATTCCTTTCAGGAGTGCCAGTGCTATTATTTGTCACTCGGGTGATTTTTAAGCTTGCCAAGTAAGTTATCCATCCCCAAATTGCAGAAACAATTATTCTATTTTACATTTGTTCATAATCTGATCTGATTCAATGCTTTTTGTATTTCTATCAGACGATTGTGGGTGTTAGTTAAAGTTGTTTGCTGACAAAATATTGAAAAAAAGCCGCAATCTTCCGGCGAATCCCAAAAAACAGTTCAATCTGTGGTCTATTATGAAGCTATCTCAACTTAAAGAGATGACGACGAAGTCGCCGAATCAGCAGTGCCATCATGAAGTAGACTCAGGACTTTACAATGGGACAGGGACACGGAGAAGAGCAGCGCTTTCAACAGCTCATCGAATCATTGCCGACGGTTGCCGTTCAAGGCTACAACAGCAATCGCGAAGTTATTTATTGGAATGATGCCAGCGCATCCCTCTACGGCTACTCTAAGACCGAAGCCCTCGGTCAACGTCTGGAAGATCTGATTATTCCCGTTGAAATGAGGGCGGAGGTCATAGCGGCTCACTTACGGTGGATTGAATCCGGAATAGAAATCCCCGCTACCGAACTAAAACTGCGCCATAAAGCCGGCCATTATGTGCATGTCTTTTCAAGCCATGTCATGCTGAAACAGGATACAGACGATCCTGAAATGTTTTGCGTCGATATCGACCTTTCCGAACAGCATAGAGCGGCGAAACAACTGGAAACTTTAGCCACACTCGATTCCTTGACCGAGTTACCCAATCGTCGTTATCTCGAAAGGGAGCTGGAGTGCCGCATCAGTGAAGCGGGGCGATTTTGTCAGCCTTTTGCGGTGTTGTTCATTGATTTAGACATCTTTAAAGAAATCAACGATACCATGGGGCATCAGGCGGGCGACAAAATACTGCGGCAGGTTTCCAAACGTCTGAAAAAGCACTTGCGTCAGTACGATACACTTTCACGTTTCGGTGGTGACGAATTTGTTATTTTATTGCCGCGAATAAAAGGCCGGAACTGCATTCAGGTTGTCGCGGATAAAGTTATCTCCGAGTTCGATAAAACCTTTCAGTTGCATGATCAGGATATTTATCTGACTGCCAGCATTGGCGTCAGTGTTTACCCGGATGACGGTGAAACGGTTAGTGAACTTCTCAAGAATGCCGATGCCGCTATGTATCAGGCTAAAGCTGCTGGAGGCAACGGCTATCGATTCTTTGCCCGCTCAATGAGTCAGCACTTGCTTCGACAGCGTAAGGTCGCCACCGGATTACGCCAGTCGCTGGAAAAGGGCGAATTTCAACTGGTATTTCAACCCCAAATAAAATTGCGAACCGGCACGATTGATTCCTGTGAAGCACTACTCCGGTGGCGACCTTCGAACAAGAACCTGGCTGCGAGTCCGGGTGAGTTTATTCCTATTGCCGAGCGCTCGGACTTGATTGTTCGGTTGGGAGACTGGGTGCTGAACGCGGCTTGCCAACAGTTGGCGGCCTGGCGGGCGCTTGGCATAGATAATTTACGCGTGGACATTAATGTTTCGGGTCGCCAGTTATGTCAAACATTATTTTTTGAGAGATTCGACACGGTTGTCCGCAAATATGGTTTGCAATGCAGTGACATCGGTATTGAACTGACAGAGAACGTACTTATTGATGCCGATGACGATATCCTCGCCAAACTGAAGCAGTTTAAATTGGCGGGAATGGAGATTTCCATTGACGACTTCGGTACCGGTTTTTCCTCGCTTAGTTATCTTAAGCATTTCCCAGTGCAAACACTCAAGATCGATCGTAGCTTTGTGAAAGAAGCGCCTAACAGCACACAAGATAAGGCAATCATGGAAGCTATTGTTCAGGTCGGCCACAAACTGAACATGAAAATTCTTGTCGAAGGTATAGAAACGGTAGAACAAAGAGATTTCTGTTATTCGTTAGGGTGTGATATTGCACAGGGATATTACTATCACAAGCCGCTATCTCCAGATGAAATGTACCAGTTTTTGATTTCCGGTAGTTCTACGGAAACCGTCAATAATCCTCAGGCAATAATGCCCTGAAAAAGTTTGGTGGAAAGATCTATGATTCATAATAATAATCAAAGGTATTATTAATATTGGCGGGCAGGTGGCGAGAATATTAGCCATGCTGGTACCGCAGGTTTTGGCGTTTCAATGAGCTATGGGTAAAGCGGTATACTTCGATCTAGACAATACTCTGGTTCATTGAAATAGAAGTATTGCCGCCTATGCTGAAAAATTCTTTGAAGATCATGGCAGTGTACTGCTCGGTGTCGGAGCGGCAGAAATAGCGAATGTCATTTATGCACAGGATAATGGTGGTTATCTAGCCGAAAGCTCTCCTTACAAAACTATCAAAGAAGCCGTATCGCAGGAACTATGCAAATTGCTAGTTAAGGATTCCGGGATCACGGATGAAGTTGTGCGAGATCATTGGATAAATTGTTTTCCAGTCAGCTCCGTTCCTATGCCTGGTGCAAATGAGCTTTTAAGCTACTTAGCGGATCAAGGTTATCATCTTGGAATAATTTCCAATGGAGCAGATGAGTCCCGAATAAGTACAGCCACAAGACTGGAGTCTTTCTCCTGCATACAGCAGCTAGTCAGTTCGGATTCCGCTGGCGTGAGTAAGCCAAACGTTGATATTTTTGTTGGTACTGCGCTGGATGCCGGTTATATGCCGGATCAATGTTGGTTTATCGGCGATCATCCGGTAAATGATATTCATGGTGCTCGAAAAGCCGGAATGAAAACTATTTGGCTAAAGGGCTTTCACGACTGGCCAGAAGGTTTGGCAATGCCTAGTCATACAATAGAGAGTTTAGTTGAAGAAAAACAGATACTTATGCCAACCTCTTGAAATTCCTCGTAAGCTAAAAAAGGACCTAAGCTTTCTAGCTATGGACCAGAATCCTGATCGATTCCTCCTTGTCGAGCAAGGAGTTCATTTCCATCATCATATCTTTGCGTAAGGTAGAATTTTCCCAGGCTTGCCATTCCTGGATGGTACGCCATTTAGACCAAATGTAGCGGTGATTGGCATCGTTGATATCTTTGAGCGCTTCCCCGGAAATAAAGCCGGGGGCGTGGACGGCTGCCTGGAGTATATTCTTGGCTTGAACTTCATATGCAGCTTCAAGTGTAGTTGCAATATGTCTTTCGATTAGTACACAGATCATTTTAGTGTCCTCTTGCCAATTCCGGAAAATCTTACTGCTAGTCCAGCAAACCGCCTGTCATGTCATTTCTATTTTAGCTTAACTGCTGAATTCTGCAGAAACTGGCGGCGTGTGATAGTCATATCGTTCTCCCTGTCTTTGCAGCCTTCTTGTTTGCCTCACGAATGCGAGGATAGGTTCCACATTGGCAGATATTGCCGCTCATAGCCTCATCTATGTCCTGGTCACTGGGTTTATTCCGTCGTGCCAACAAGGCTGCTGCTGGTTAGGTCATTTTAACCGCTTTCTCCTATATTAACTTCACCCCACTCATCGACAGCTTGTCAGCGAGATAGAGGACATGCCGGGGCTTACGCGCAAAATGTTATCATTATTAGATCGCAATCACCTGATAACCCGTACCATTAAACGGGGTAGGCTGAAACTGGTTTGGCTGGTTAGTAGCCGGACTAACCTCAGCTTTTATCGGCGCTTCTTTAGCTGTTCCATGAATATGCGCATTAGCCTACCCGGTTATGCTAGATTTTACTTTTATATCTTATAGTTGTTTGCCGGGATGCATTTTTTTAGTAAGACTATTGTTAGCCGCTAAGTGCATTGCTCTGAAGCAACATATATTTCAGCGGTTATGATCATTAAATACAGTAGGAAATCTTTCAGTTGAAAATGTCCTTGGCAAATTCAAAAGTCGATGAAGAGGTTAAAATGCGCACTTTAGCGTCGCGCTTGCCCTTCGTCGATGACATCCGACCTTGGCTGTATCACTCACACCAGCAAAGCATAAAAACCGCTATTCTCACGCTGGTTAATGTAGAAGGCTCTTCCCCCAGGCCGGTGGGAAGTCAAATGGCTGTGAACGAGGGAGGGAAATCCATCGGTTTGGTCTCTGGCGGATGTGTGGAATCGGCCTTGGTGCTTGAAGCACAGCGTGCTATTGCCAGTAATAAAAGTTACTTGGTTCGTTACGGGAGAGAATCCGACTTCTTTGATATTCGGCTTCCCTGCGGTTCCGGGATAGATATTTTAATCACACCGAATCCTCCGAGCCAATTTGTGGATTCCCTTTACCAGCATTATGTGAAGAGGAAAACAGCGTTCTGGAACATAAGCCTGCAAAATCCCGCGTTTTCCCTTAACGATTCAGCAACGGTTTTACCAGGTAAAACGCTAATAAAGAAAAGCGAGCAACTTTCGAGGCAGGCTCTGGAAGACACAGACTTGGTCTTCAGCAAATGCTACCAGCCAAGACATCGTATCGTTGTGGTCGGGCAGGGAGAGATTTTCAACTACTTCCTTAGCATGGCAAATTTCTTTGATATCGATTTAATCGCCTATTCCACCGGGGGTGGCCTAGACGGGCTTTCTGAGGAAAATCGGTGTATTAACCGTGAATATAGAAGTCTCACATCACCTGACAAATTTGATCCGGCGCTACTCGACAATGCCAGTTCACTAATCCTGCTATCTCATGAACACGAATGGGAAACTCCAGTTTTAATGAGCGCACTTACTACTCCAGTGACTCATATTGCAGCCCTAGGCAGCCGCCGAACCCATCAGACCCGGCTTGAGTTGCTAAGGTCGGAGGGTGTGGACGGAGAAGAATGCAGTCGCATCAAAGGACCGGCAGGTATCGATATCGGAGGGTTCAGCCCACCGGAAATTGCCATGTCGATTCTTGCAGAGGTGGTGGCTAAGTTTAATCACCGTTGATCCTTAAGCTACTTTCTGCTGTCAAATTACCGGTTTTTTACCACCGTCACTGCCAATCTCAATAAGACACTTATCAGTTGCTGGATACCTACAACTGCATTAGCAGCCTTTAGAGTCCCAGCGCTATCCTTTGATGATGACTTTTTGCAGGCCATAATTTTCCTCCAAATACTTCTTCAAGGTCCCGAAAGTTGTTGTTTTAATTGCGGTGGGATGATCATCCCTTCTGACAACACCAAAAAGGGTGCCAAAGAATAGCTGACCTGGATTAAATGACAACTCTTTGGGTGTGAAGTAAGCCTTTTGATTTGATTTAATTAATCCCAAATCCGTTGAGTCGTATATTGCAGCAAATATGATATCGAGAATGTATTCCGTGCAGTTTTGGTAGGTGGTATTGAATGGATTGGCAATCACTGAGTAATCAGGGTTGTGGAGACGTATGTGATCACCTGAAGTCACTAGTTCAATCATTTTCCTTTGTAATACAGGTGTAGGTATGATTATTCCCGCTTTAAGCTTGGTCGCACCAAGGAAGAAATCGAAGGGGTAATCCTGGCTTATGATACTCCTTCGAGGGTTGTTTCTTTGTTGATATAAATTGTGAATTGCGTAGCCTCTGATCCGGTCACCGTTTTCCAACTTGATTTCTGAGTAGATTGCTAATCCCACATGGGTAAACTCAACTCCGTCTGGAAGGTTTTCCTCGGCTTCGCCAACTCTTCCGAGCAAAAAAGCGAGAGCATTTTCTGCAGCCGCTTCCTTTTCCACTAATTTGGAAAAAGATGCCAGCTCTTCTTGGCTAAATCGCGCATTGGTTTCAGGGCTGTCACTTCCCGCGACGGCCCATTGAAAGGTAAGCGACCAACCAACAAAGGTGAGGGCGATTATCCTGACCATTCGTTTAATCCTGCTGATCAAGTAATTCTGCAGGTGAGGGGCCAATAGTCGGTACATGGTCACTGATATCCAAACCCTTTCGTTCATTCCCGGAAGCTACGCCCCATAAATCCTCTCCTATCTGATTACTTACCTTTCCAACAGTTCCTACTGATAGTAGCGGGATTGCTGAAATGCCGGCGATTGCTTGCCCTGAAGCAGAAAGTGAGTGTTCAGACGCAATTCCTGCATGCGATGCACTCTGGCTTAAATTGCCGATGAGTCCTTCTGCATTTGCGTGTATAGAAATGCTGATGAGACTTGTAATACCGACGGCACTAATAAGTTTCATTATTTTCATCTTGAGCTCCTTTGTAGGTTGTTCAGTCTTTACTTTGGAAGATGTGAGTTTCAACTGTAATTGGGAGAACAAAGGGAGCGAGTAATAAGACCTTGAGCATTGCTATGTGGTACAAGCAAGGCTCGCGGAGGAATAGAAGAAAGCGGCTCGGATTTTGATAGGCTATTTGCTAATACGATTAGATTAAATCGACAAAGTGCAAGACGGTATGCCTGATGTTTGTATAGCCGTTCAAATTAGTTTTGGGCTGGGCACGGCCTGCTTAGTCAGAACTGGATAACTTTTTCCTTTACGCGAAAATAGTAGGTCTCATAGGTCTTTGCCTTGCACTGAGGCACTGTCGCTTAGTGACCAAGCAGAACCACGATGAGCCTTTAGATGGATTGAGTACAAACGCTCAAATAGCTGCCGATAGTTGGTTAGCTCGAAAGTCACTTCCTCGTTGTGATAACTCTGTTTGTTGAACACTGCTGCCAAAGATGTTTCATCAACTTCAATCAATTCCTTTAACTTGCCAAGAAACTGCTCAATAGTCATTCCTTTTGGTCGCTGGACACCTGCATTTGCCAGCAGTTTGTCAATGGCGTTCAAGTACTCTGATAAATGATTTTCGGGCGATCTTTGCAGAGCGGTGTTCAACTGTTGCCGAATGCGATAAGCCCGCCATCTTGGTCGCAATTGTAACCACAGCATCCTGCCGACGATTGCGCCTACGGTCATTGCTACTAACCAGTGCCAGAAAGAAAAAAATCCTAGTTTTAAATAGGCTCCCAACCAGGTTACTATCAGATAGAGCCCCTGCCAAAGTCCGGACATAAGCGCAGTAAAAGAGATTTCACCTTCCCTGCCCAGGACTTCCTGCATACGTTGTTGCCGTTCGACATACTGATTAATTTGTTCGGCGGATAAGGTTTCGGTTTCCGGGGTTGGGCCGTCGTAATAGGCGGTGGGTTCCAGTTCCAGCCAACCGATGCCATCTACATAGGCTTCCACCCAGGCGTGGCCGTCCAGCGCGTAAATATCGAAGTAACCCGTCAGCGGATTTTGCTGAGTCGCAGAAAAACCGGTCACCAGACGGGCAGGAATTCCTTGGGTTCTTAGCATGATCGCTAGAGCACTGGCAAAATACTCACAATGTCCTCGCCTCGTCTCAAAAAGGAACTCACTTAATGGCGTGACATTTTGCGAGGTAAAAACTGATTCAAAACTATACTGATAATCGGAACGTAAGTGTTGCTCCAATGCAATGGCTGCCGCCATTTGTGTTGTGCTACCCTTGGTTATTTCTGAAGCTAACCGCATAATGCGTGGGTCGAGATTATCCGGTATTTGACGATAGCCGGGCAGTTCAATATAGGTGGTTTCGGCGAATGAACGCCCATGTTTTAAGAACCTGACAGACTCCACCGCGTAGCTGGTGCCGCTAATTAACGTGCCGGGGGAATGAAGCTGACCAAAAGCGTCAATTCCGATGACTGTACTTGGAAATGAAACTTCAACAGGCACTGCGGCTGCCGGGACGTAATCACCTAAATTTTGTTCAACGAATATTTCATACGCTTCAATGACGGCGTCTTCAGACGGTGGGGCTAAGGTAATTCCACCGAACTCCATATTGAGTTTGGTTAGTTGTTGCCCCGAAGAATGCCATCGAATCCCGTCAAACTGGTCAAAAATTCGAGCCCTTAAATAAAGCGGTCGATTGGCTCGCATTCGTGCCACGATCTGATTACTGAAGCGGTCTCCCTGATCGTCTGCATTGCGGATATCAAACTGCTGATCAAAACCACGGTAACTAAACGCCTCCCCACCGGATGGCCTTTCGGATTTGGAACCCTCTGCTTCCTGGCGTCCACTGTTAGTCGAACTTTCGTTATCCGTTGGTTCGTTTTCAGTTGTAACCTCTTCGGAAGCCATTTGCTCAGCGAGTTTTTCCATTAGCTCCTGAGCTGGGCTGGATGCTGTTCGACCGTCTTGCGAAATATCCTGTGCTTCGCTTTCCCAGCTTTTGTCTCGATAAAAATGATCCGAACCAGGTTGGGCACCGAGGTTTCCGGCGGGTAATCGAGGCAGAAGCAGATAAATCAAAGTCGCTGCCCCGACCAGATAGGACGCAGCTCTTAGGCGGTCTTTGCGGTGCCAATCAGGTATTTCAGTATCTGAACGTTGATCGATATACGCATAACCGAGGGTCATGCTAACCGCAGTGGCATATATGAGAAAGAATACCAGATAAGCCCCCGTTTTAGCTTCAACAGCTCCCGTAACTATCCCTATAATACTGACGCCGATCCCCAGATAGAGGCGCCGGTAGTCATGGGTTTGCAGGTTAAGGGCAAATTGGGCAAATAGAATAAATGTCAGCAGAGCCTCTAATAAGCCTATGATAATGATCATTGGAAGAAAGATTACCATCCCCACCATTGCTATCTGTTCGGAGAGCTTTAAGTTGGGATTGTGACCCTCATCGTACTTGATTGCTGCCCTAAGGCTGAGATGGCAGAGTGAGAATACCGCAAGCCACCCCAGCAAACTTGCCACTACGCCGAAATGGGCAAAGAGTGCGGCTCCCATCGAGGTTCCAAGGGCAACGCTAAACCAAAACACAACGTTGGCGGAGCGAACGGGTGGCTGTTGCACGGAATTCATCTGAATAAGTTTTCCAACTGCATGTTCGCCTGTATGGAATAGGTCATGCGGTTGCCTTGGTTCCGGGCAGCATAGGAAGGCCTGCTCACCTGTATCGGATGAGTAAAACTACGCTGATGGATCATTAAATCAACATGCGTTACATGCGGTGGTAACTGTGGTAGCTGATCCTCTGAATCGAGTCTAAAGCTGGCCACAATATTGGCCTGTGGATATCGATTGAGGGCAACCTCCACAAGGCTTGCGCCTGAAAGTTCCCCCGTCGGATTCAGTCTAGCAAGTAGTTCATAAAGATCATGCAAATCATTTGAATAAGCCGGAATGAGCATTTCCCGCCAGTCTCTACTTTTTTGAGTTGAAGACTCTTTACCCCTTTGAGTTGAAGACTCTCTACCTCTCTGAGCTGAAGGCTCTTCGCTTTCCGCCACGAAAAAGCACTGGATTCCCTCTCGGGTAGCAAAGCGGATCATGGACGCGGCGATGGTAATGGCGTATTCGAAAGTGGAACGCGCTCCTTCGCCAAGATTAAAAGCAGGCCGACAATCCAGTACCAGCATTAGTGCCGGACGGTTAGCGTGTTCATACTCTTTAACAACCAGTTGCTGATGCCTGGCGGACGCTGCCCAATGAATCCGACTGATTTCGTCACCCAGAGCATACTCTCTGACTGCGGCAAACTCGTCACGTCCTCCTTGCTGGGGGGCCAAAACTTCTCCGACTGTAGTGGAGTCGGCCATGTTCGGTAGTGGAATAGCGGATAACTCCACAACCCTGGGAAAGACAAGCACTTCAGACGGTGGTGTTGGAATCTCAACGCTGTAACGGACAATGCCAAACGGATATGCCGAGATCATACCTAGGTTTTTCGGATGGAAACATCCTCTGTGCTCACAAAGCACTCGTCGCTGACTGCGTATGTGATTATCAATCTGGGCAAAAAATAGGTTCACCTTGGTTCCGGGCGCCAGAAACGGCAGTCTGTCTTCAATTTCGATGTGGTAGCGGGCATTTTTCAATTGAATCTGGTAACCGATTGTGGCCTCTTCTCCTGCGGTAAGGATGCCTGGGAAACTACGCTGCAAACGGATTTCACGCAGCTGCAGTCTCGGTAGCAAATGAGAAATCACTATCAATGCCAGCAACAACGAAAAGGGGCCATACAATAACGCCAGCCCCCTATTCCAGGCGGCAAAAAAGCATGCCAGCATGAGAATCCATAACACCCGATGCAGGTTAACCCAGCGTTGCAGGAGCGCAATAGTTTCCGGAGAGAGTTTTTTGCTGGTAAGAAGTTGCTGGTTCATTTGGGTTTCAAGAGAAGCGCCTGATTCTCGCGAAACCCTGACTCAGATTGGTCGGTTGCTGCCTGAGGCATGGATGGGACCGGGATATTGGCCAAGATTTCGTCGAGAATCTCAGCGGCATCGTCGCCTCCGCTCCGAAGCAGTAGACGGTGCAACAAGACTGGCTTTATAAGGTCATGAACCATCTGTGGAGTCACAAACTGACTGCCCGACAATAGTGCTTGCGCCTGTATCGCTTTCATTAAGGCGATAGAACCCCGTGGGCTGGCCCCGAGGCGAATTTTTGGATGTTCTCTAGTCGCTTGCACCAACGCAGCTATATATTCCACGACCTTGGTGTTCAACCTCACTTGGGTGACTTTCATCTGCAGTTGCTGCAATTGTGCCTCGGTTAAGACCGCCGATATACTTGTGATTGGATCTCCCTGTTGATTCATGAACATGATATTTGCTTCGTCAGCAAGACTGGGATAGCCCAAAGACACTCGCATAAAAAATCGGTCCAGTTGCGCTTCCGGTAACGGATAAGTGCCGCTGAACTCCACCGGATTTTGGGTGGCAATCACCATAAAGGAACTTGGTAGTGATCTGGTTTTCCGATCCACAGTGACCGTTCGCTCTGCCATGGCCTCAAGCAGCGCTGATTGCGTACGGGGCGACGTTCGATTTATTTCATCGGCAAGTAGAATATTGGCGAACACCGGCCCTGGCAGAAAACGGAAATTCTGTGCTTTTTGGTCGAAGATGCTCACGCCGGTGATATCTGCCGGCAACAAATCCGGAGTGCATTGAATGCGCTTAAAGGTGAGAGCCAGGCTACTGGCAAGTGCTTTGGCAAGAGTTGTCTTACCAAGACCTGGGACATCCTCTAATAGAAGATGCCCCCTGCATAGCAGGCTGATGACAGTGAGGCGAAGTGTCTCCGGCTTACCGATTACGGCTTTTTCAAGTTGAACGAGCAGATTGCTTAATAGTTGCGAAGAGGTCTTGCTACTCGATTGGTTCACGCGTTATTCCTTTTTGGGCGTACTAATGCAGAGCCCGGATGCGCGTAATAGTTTACCTAAATTTCTGCGTGTTACGCGCTAGTCGGCCGCACTTTTACTCAGTATAGCTCCTATACTTCCTATAGAGACTGAACGTCTGTTTTCTCTTGGATACTTCTTAACTGCTTCTCTGAACTATTCATCGAAACTAGCATCCCGCATCTGCTGCTGCATGGCCTCGCAATCGGCACGGTAGGTGCGAGTAGCGAAGAATATGCAAATGCCCGTGATAACAAGCGTTACCGGAATGACATATAGTGCATCATGCAGACCGGACGCCTTGAAACTCTCGGTCATTTCTGTGGCGTTAGCTGCCAGCATGGCCGCTTGAGAGTAGCGGTCGGAAAGCCAACCGACCAGGACCGGCCCCAAGGCTCCTCCGAGCAAATACTGCCCGGCGAAGTACACCGCCATTGCGGTGGCCCGCAATCGCGGTTCGACTACATCCTGGAGTGCCGGATAGACCGTTGTGAAATAGTTGTAATAAAGCAACCAGCCAAATCCGAATAGGACCGCAAATCCGATCAGCGACTGATTTCCCAGGCTAAGCGCGGAATAGGTGGCAACTCCCGCAATAACCAATGACAGCGCACCGTAAATCAAGCGGCCTGTCTGGGTTTTTTGATGGAGCCGATCGGAAATTACAGCGCCCGCGGTTAAGGCAATCAATCCGGTCACACCGACAATCAGGCCTGTTAGCAAAGCCGCCTGTTCGATGGCCAAACCAAAGTATCTTTGTAGAAGCGCCACCAGAAATGCGGTGCCGGAATAGCCCGCTGTTTGCACGGCAATGCCGGAGAGGATGATCCACCACATGGTCTTTATTTGCATCACGCGCTTGAACGGTTTGTCGACAGCGCGGTCGGCCACTTGAACTTCTTCGGCCGCCCCCCTTTTCGGTTCCCGAATAAACAGAATGACCAAGGCGAGTAAGAAACCTGGTACAGCAGCTATAAAGAACGGTACCCGCCAATTGCCCTCGAAAGCCTTGACAATCGCACCCACGGTGAAAAATGCCAAAACCAACCCTAAAGGCAAGCCAAGCATATAGATGCCCATGGCACGGGCACGCTTGTTTGCCGGGTAAAGATCGCCGATCAAAGAAGTCGCCGCCGGCGCGCAGCTTGCTTCGCCCACGCCTACGCCAACACGAAACAACAGCAAAGATACGTAGTTCCAGGCGGCGCCGGTGGCAGCAGTCAATCCACTCCAGACGGATAATCCGAGGGCGAGAAGCTTCTTTCTGGACCAGGTATCGGCTAATCGGCCCAACGGCAACCCCGCTATGG
>JANQMN010000097.1 GCA_028280065.1 Hahella sp. | reverse complement strand
TTCATAAAACTACCTAGCTGTTAACGTGGATATTCTGCAGTTTGTTGACTTCATGGTCCTGCCCGACCTTAATGGCTCTGCAGAATGCCTCGCCTCCGGTAAGGGTTGTGGTATAAGTAACTTTATATCTCAGGGCAGACTTGCGGATTTCCGCAGAATCGGCAATCGCTTTACGCCCCTCCGTGGTATTAATAATCAAATCAACCTTTTCGTTCTTAATGGCGTCAACAATATGCGGCCGCCCTTCACGGACCTTGTTGATACGCTCTACCGGAATCCCTGACGCTTCGATAACGGCAGCCGTACCACCGGTTGCCATAAGACTGAATCCGTTCTCGTGCAACTGACGGGCCACTTCAACCGCGCCACTTTTGTCCGCTTCGCGAACGCTGATAAAGGCGGTACCGGATTTGGGAAGAAAATCTCCTCCGGCAGCGGCGGCTTTGGCAAAAGCTTCGTCAAAACTGCGTCCTATTCCCATCACTTCACCGGTGGATTTCATCTCCGGACCTAAAATAGGATCCACGCCGGGGAACTTATTAAAAGGGAATATGGATTCTTTCACATTATAAAACCGGGGGATGATCTCCTCAGTAAACGCCTGTTCCTCCAGGCTTTTCCCTGCCATCGCAAGGGCAGCAACCTTGGCCAGCGACACTCCGATGGCCTTGGATACAAACGGCACTGTTCGCGATGCCCTAGGATTCACTTCGATCACGTAAATCTTTTCATCCTGGTAAGCAAGCTGCACATTCATCAGGCCGACTACCTGTAATTCAAGCGCCATTTTAATAACCGTCTCGCGCATTTCATCCTGCACGGAATCGGGCAAACTATAGGGTGGCAACGAACAAGCCGAATCGCCACTGTGCACTCCGGCTTGTTCGATGTGCTGCATAATGGCGCCAATCACCACGCTCTTGCCATCGGAAACCGCGTCTATATCCACTTCAATCGCAGCATTCAGAAAATGGTCGAGCAGAACCGGGCTATCATTCGAAACCATCACTGCGTCGCGCATGTAGCGTTTCAGTTCGGTTTCATCGTAGACAATCTCCATGGCCCGGCCTCCGAGCACATAGGAGGGCCGAACCACCAGCGGATATCCGATATCTTTCGCCAAGGTCAGTGCTGCTTCAAGGCTGCGGGCCGTGGCGTTAGGTGGCTGGCGCAACCCCAGCCGGGTAATCATTTGCTGGAACCGTTCGCGGTCTTCAGCCCGGTCAATCGCATCCGGTGTCGTACCGATTATCGGCACTCCCGCAGCCTCCAGGCCTCTGGCAAGCTTCAGCGGAGTTTGCCCGCCGTAGTGGACGATGACGCCTTTTGGCTGTTCCACATCACATATTGCCAATACGTCTTCCAGGGTGACCGGTTCGAAATACAGCCTGTCCGACGTATCGTAGTCGGTGGATACCGTTTCCGGGTTACAGTTGACCATGATGGTTTCATAGCCGTCGTCTCGCAACGCCAAAGCGGCGTGAACACAACAATAATCGAACTCGATTCCTTGACCGATGCGGTTGGGGCCACCGCCGATAACGATGACCTTTTCCCGGTCGGTGGGCGCGGCCTCGCACTCTTCGTCATAACTGGAATACATGTATGCGGTGGATGAGGCGAATTCCGCCGCGCAGGTATCCACGCGTTTGAAAACCGGACGAATTTTCCAATCCAGGCGTTTTTCCCGCAACGCCTTCTCTTTAATTCCCAATAACTCCGCCAGACGGCTGTCAGAGAACCCCTTGCGTTTCAGACGGCGAAGTTTTTCTGCTGTAAGCTCGGAAAATGCCATCGTTGCCAGTGCGGTTTCGTCCTTCACCAGGTCCTCAATTTGCACCAGATACCAGTGATCGATTTTGGTATAGGAGAACACCTGTTCCACGGACATCCCCATGCGGAACGCATCCGCCACGTACCATATACGCTCGGCAGACGGGACTTTTAGGGCTCTGATCAGAATATCTTCGGCATCACCCGCTTCCTTATCGAGGACCGGATCAAATCCCGTGGCACCGACTTCCAAGCCCCGCAACGCTTTTTGCACCGATTCTTGGAAGTTTCGGCCAATCGCCATGACCTCGCCGACCGACTTCATTTGGGTGGTCAAGGTAGGATCAGCCTGAACAAATTTCTCGAAGGTGAAGCGCGGTATCTTGGTGACGAAATAATCGATACTCGGCTCAAACGAAGCCGGTGTTGCACCACCCGTTATATCGTTCTCCAACTCGTCAAGCGTATACCCTACGGCCAACTTGGCCGCCACCTTGGCGATGGGAAATCCGGTTGCCTTGGAGGCCAGGGCAGATGACCTCGACACCCTTGGATTCATCTCGATCACCACCATGCGTCCGGTATCCGGATCCAAACCGAACTGGACATTGCTGCCACCGGTTTCCACGCCAATTTCCCGCAGAACATCGATCGAGGCATTTCGCATTAACTGGTATTCTTTATCCGTCAGCGTCTGGGCAGGGGCGACCGTAATCGAATCCCCGGTGTGTACACCCATCGGATCAAAATTCTCGATAGAACAGATAATAATGCAGTTATCGTTTCTATCCCGGACGACCTCCATTTCATATTCTTTCCAACCTATAAGGGACTCATCGATCAAGAGTTCCTTGGTTGGCGACAGGCTCAAGCCACGCTCGCAAATTTCAACGAATTCTTCGCGGTTGTAGGCAATACCGCCACCGGAACCACCCATGGTGAAAGAGGGGCGAATAATGGTGGGGAAACCGATTTGATCAAGCACCTGCAGCGCTTCTTCCATACTATGGGCAATCGCGGAACGCGGCGTTTCCAATCCGATCGCTTTCATGGCTTTATCGAACTGTTCGCGATCTTCCGCCTTGTCAATGGCTTCCTGGGTCGCGCCGATCAATTCGACATCGAATTCATCCAACACCCCTTCCCGGGCCAAATCCAACGCACAATTCAATGCCGTTTGGCCTCCCATGGTCGGCAACAACGCATCCGGCCGCTCTTCGGCGATAATCTTGGCAACAGTTCGCCAATTGATCGGCTCGATGTAGGTCGCATCCGCCATCGCCGGATCGGTCATGATAGTGGCGGGATTGGAATTAACGAGAATCACCCGGAAACCTTCTTCCCGGAGCGCTTTACAGGCCTGCGCCCCGGAATAGTCAAACTCACAAGCTTGACCGATAACAATAGGGCCGGCTCCGATGATTAGAATGCTTTGGATATCTGTACGCTTAGGCATCTGCTGTGATCTTCTCTTTCATCAATCGCACCGAACATTCGGGCGTATGCGGTTCTGGTCATATTTCCCAGATAACCAAAAACAGTTTTATCTTGCCGCTTGAGACAGCATTTCTGTAAAGCGGTCAAACAAATGAGCGACATCATGGGGTCCGGGACTCGCTTCAGGGTGCCCCTGAAAACTGAATGCCGGCACGTCCGTCCGCTCAATTCCCTGGAGTGACTGGTCAAACAGGGACCGGTGGGTGGCGCGGAGATTTTCAGGCAAGGAGGTTTCATCTACCGCAAAACCATGATTCTGACTGGTAATCATGACCTTTCCAGACGCCAGTTCCTGAACTGGATGGTTAGCGCCATGGTGACCGAACTTCATCTTGATCGTCTGCGCACCACTTGCCAAAGCCAGCAACTGATGGCCAAGACAAATACCGAATGTGGGAAGCTTGTGTTCCAGTATCTCTTTAATGGCGCTAATTGCATATTCACATGGTTCCGGATCGCCGGGACCGTTGGATAGAAAAACCCCGTCGGGTTGCAAAGCAAAAACTTCTGCGGCCGGTGTTTGCGCGGGAACCAGTGTGACCTTACAACCACGCTCAGTCAGCAATCTCAGGATGTTGTGCTTAACGCCAAAATCGTATGCAACCACATTGTATTTTGCTTCGGGAGCAGACCGGTAACCTTCACCCAGCTGCCAAGTAGACTGCTCCCAAGTCAGCTTGTCCGTCCGGGTAACCTCTTTCGCCAGATCCATGCCCTTCAGCCCTGGAAACTCTCTCGCTGCAGCCAACGCCCGTTCGGCATCAATCTCATGTCCGGCGACAATACAGCCATTTTGCGCGCCTTTTTCTCTCAGAATGCGCGTTAATCGGCGCGTATCAATATCAGCGATGCCAAGTATGTGGTTCTCCGCCAGATAATCGGATAATGGCTGCTCCGACCGCCAACTGCTTTGCACCATGGCAAGATCGCGGATGACCAGTCCAGCGGCCCAAATCCGGTCTGACTCGATATCCTCTCTGTTAACTCCGGTATTGCCGATGTGCGGATAGGTTAAGGTAACGATTTGCTTGGCATAGGATGGATCGGTAAGAATTTCCTGATATCCCGTCATGGAGGTATTGAAAACCACTTCACCGACGCTGGAGCCATGCGCTCCGATGGAAATACCGTAAAACAGACTTCCGTCTTCAAGAGCTAATATCGCGGGTGTATTTGATTCCATAGATCGCCAATTGAAAACGTATTTTTATGAGGGTGATTCCTGTTGAAAAAAAGCGAGACCAGAATGGCTTCTGTCCCGCTTTTCTTCGTTGCCAACCGGGCCTGGCCAGCGAGTGTAGAATCCTGTTCGTGGCCTGATTTGCCTGTAAGCCTTTGAAAATTATGACTAGGCTTAAGGAAGGGCCAAAGCTGTATGGCAAGTTGCACTCATCTGAATCTTCGGCGACTTGCGCACAAACGGCGGTATTCTATAAGAATCGAAATCGACTGTCCACGCGCTGACGAGAACTATTCACGCAACCCCAACACGTCTTGCATGTCATAAAGCCCAGGGCTCTGCTGACTCAGCCAGACTGCTGCCTTTACCGCCCCTTTGGCGAAAGTCATGCGATTACTGGCTTTGTGAGTGATCTCAATCCGCTCACCCAGTCCGGCAAACCAAACGCTGTGCTCGCCAACCACGTCGCCGGCACGAATAGTTTCGAAACCGATGGTCTTGGCGTCACGCTCGTCCTCGATTCCCTCCCGGCCAAATACGGCGCAAGTAGAGAGATCACGCCCCAACGCTTCAGCCACCACTTCGCCAAGGCGCAAGGCGGTGCCGCTGGGCGCATCTTTCTTGTAGCGATGGTGGGCTTCAATTATCTCCACGTCGTAATCGTCGCCGAGGGTTTTCGCGGTCAACGCCAAAATATTCAGCAGCAGGTTAATCCCGACACTCATGTTTGGCGCAAGGACTACAGGCGTTGTCTCCGCGGACTTCGCAATAGTTTGCTTCTGCGCATCGGATAACCCGGTCGTACCAATCACCAGCGATTTCCGGTGCTGCTTGCAAAATTCCAGGAGTTCCATCGTTGTAGAGGGCTGGGTAAAGTCGATGATCACATCAAACTCTTCCACTTCGCCAACCAGATCGGCCACGCAAGCCACACCTATCTTACCTAGCCCCGCTTGCTCACCGGCATCGCTGCCCACGAGCGAACTGTCCGCTTGCACCGACGCTGCACCCAGCACGGCCGAGGAATCCGCCCGCACCGCCTCCACCAGGACTTTACCCATCCTACCCGCTGCGCCAACGATGGCGATTCTTACCATTGCCTGTCCCCAATATCCACTGTTGCGGTTCGTTATCCAGGATTTAAAACTTCATATCGTCAAAGAAATTCTTCACACCTTCAAACCAGCTTTCCTTTTTAGGCGCATGGTCGGCGGTACCGTCCATTGTCGCTTGAAGTTCACGCAACAGATCTTTCTGCTTTTTGGTCAAATTAACCGGCGT
Source organism: Hahella sp. (assembly GCA_028280065.1). Taxonomy (GTDB): domain Bacteria; phylum Pseudomonadota; class Gammaproteobacteria; order Pseudomonadales; family Oleiphilaceae; genus Hahella. Next base: position 25,930 of record JANQMN010000097.1, on the reverse strand, counting down.
TTCAACCACAACGCGGCACATCAGATCACCCGGAGTGCCTCCGCGAACCGGGGTCACGCCTTTACCTCTAAGCCTGAATAGCCGGCCGGTCTGGGTTTCGTCGGGAATTTTCAACTTAACGCGACCGTCCAAAGTCGGCACTTCAAGTTCACCGCCTAACGCCGCATCTACAAAGGAAATAGGTACTTCGCAATAAAGGTTACGTCCGTCTCGAACAAATATTTTATGTTCCCGCACGGAAACCTGTACGTAGAGGTCGCCTGGAGGTCCGCCATTTTGTCCGGGTTCGCCTTCACCGGCCAACCGAATGCGGTCACCGGTGTCAACGCCGGCCGGAACCTTGACGGAAAGGGTCTTCTGCTCTTCTTCCAATCCGGAACCGTGGCAGGTTTTACAGGGCTTCCGAATGATCTTGCCTGCCCCCCGGCAATGCGGACAGGTTTGCTGAATGGAAAAGAACCCCTGTTGCATCCGCACCTGACCCGTGCCGCTACAGGTACCGCAGGTCTCCGGTTTAGAACCCTTTTCCGCTCCGGAACCACCGCAGGTGTGGCACTCTACCTGGGTAGGAATCTTAATTTTGACGGTGGTTCCGCGTACCGCCTCTTCAAGATCCAATTCTAATGTGTAACGCAGATCGGAACCCCTATTCGCACGGCTGCGACCGCCACCGGCGGCGCCGCCACCAAAAATGTCGCCGAAGACATCGCCGAATATATCCGAGAAACTGGCGCCTCCGCCGAAGCCTCCCGCGCCGCCGGCACTGGTATCGACACCGGCGTGACCGAACTGGTTGTATGCAGCACGCTTTTGATCGTCCGAAAGCACATCATAAGCTTCCGTGGCTTCTTTGAATTTCTCTTCGGCGGCGCTATCGTCCGGATTCCGATCCGGATGATACTTCATTGCCAAGCGTCTGTAGGCTTTCTTTATTTCTTTACCGTCGGCATCTTTGCCAACACCTAGAACTTCGTAATAGTCTCGTTTTGACATAATTCACTGGTGTCACATGTTCATTGATCTGAATAGATCTGGCCCGAAGCGGGTGCGAAAGGTTTGCGATTATCGCTCAAATTCAGCAAAAGTCGAATACGAAAAAGCAGCGCGGAGTTCTCCGCACTGCCTTAAACGCCAAATTTTACTTGGATACTTACTTCTTATCGTCTTCTTTGACTTCTTCGAATTCAGCATCCACAGCATCGTCAGAAGCCTTATTCCCGGCATCGGAAGAACCTTGCGCGGCTTCCGGTTCCGCCTGTCCTGCCGCCTGCTCAGCGTACATTTTCTGTGCAAGCCCGGAAGATGCTTCGCCCAATTTTTGGATTTTGGCTTCGATATCTTCTTTATTGTCGGACTTCAGTGCTTCTTCCAGCTCGCTGATCGCCTTCTCAATCGCAGCTTTCTCTTCTTCCGTCGCCTTGTCGCCAGCTTCCTTGACGGTCTTACGCGTGGCATGAATCATTGCATCCGCTTGATTTCGGGTTGCCGCAAGTTCTTCGAACTTCTTGTCGTCAGCCGCATGGGCTTCTGCATCGGCGACCATCTTTTCAATTTCATCTTCGGACAAACCGGTAGACGCTTTGATGACGATCGACTGTTCCTTACCGGTGGCCTTATCTTTCGCTGAGACATTCAAGATACCGTTGGCATCGATATCGAAAGTAACCTCAATCTGCGGAATGCCTCGAGGTGCCGGCGGAATATCGGCCAAATCAAAACGACCGAGGGATTTGTTATCCATCGCACGCTTCCGCTCACCCTGTAGAATATGGATGGTCACTGCTGTCTGGTTGTCGTCCGCCGTCGAAAACACCTGCGACTTCTTAGTCGGGATAGTGGTGTTCTTTTCAATAATCGGTGTCGAAACACCGCCCATTGTTTCGATGCTGAGCGTCAGTGGCGTCACATCCAACAGCAATACATCTTTCACATCGCCTGACAACACCGCACCCTGAATCGCGGCGCCAATTGCCACGGCTTCATCAGGGTTAACGTCTTTTCTCGGCTCTTTGCCAAAGAAGTCGGTTACCTTGGCTTGCACCATAGGCATGCGGGTCTGCCCACCCACCAGAATCACTTCATCAATGTCGTTAGCGGAGCAGTCGGCATCCTTAAGCGCAATGCGGCAAGGCTCCAGGCTGCGCTCAACCAACTCTTCCACCAGGCTTTCCAGTTTGGCGCGGGTAACTTTGACATTAAGGTGCTTAGGCCCGGAGGCATCAGCGGTGACATAAGGCAGATTCACATCTGTTTGCTGACTGCTGGAAAGCTCGATTTTCGCTTTCTCCGCAGCCTCCTTCAGACGCTGCATCGCCAATGGGTCGCCATGCAAATCGATCCCCGAATCTTTCTTGAATTCGGCGGATAGATATTCGATCAAACGCAAGTCAAAGTCTTCACCGCCAAGGAAGGTATCCCCGTTGGTCGCCAATACTTCAAACTGCATTTCACCATCGACATCCGCAATTTCAATAATGGAGATATCGAAGGTACCGCCACCCAAGTCATAAACCGCAACTTTGCGATCACCGCCTTTCTTGTCCATGCCATAGGCAAGCGCCGCCGCTGTCGGCTCGTTGATGATCCGCTTCACTTCCAGTCCGGCGATTCGACCGGCGTCTTTGGTTGCCTGGCGCTGGGCGTCGTTAAAGTAGGCCGGCACGGTAATCACAGCCTCGGTGACCGTTTCACCAAGAAAATCTTCCGCAGTCTTCTTCATCTTTTTGAGAATTTCCGCAGATACTTTCTGGGGTGCAATCTTGTCGCCTTTGACTTCCACCCAAGCATCGCCATTATCCGCCTTGGCAATTTTGTAGGGCACCATCTTGATATCTTTTTGCACAACGTCGTCTTCAAAGCGACGTCCAATCAAACGCTTGATAGCAAATAAGGTATTGTCCGGGTTGGTAACCGCCTGACGCTTTGCAGACTGCCCCACCAAGGTTTCCCCTTCATCGGTGTAAGCCACAATAGAAGGAGTAGTGCGGCCGCCCTCTGAATTTTCTATGACCCGAGGATTGCTGCCTTCCAGAATGGCAACACATGAGTTTGTGGTCCCCAAATCAATTCCGATAATCTTACCCATATCTTGTTACTCCCGTCAGAACTCTTTTCGTTACCCGCTTATATTGGAGTGCATCTAATTTTTTCAACCCTGTGACCGGGCACTTTTTAAACAATTTCGCGCTATCGGGCGCCGACATCTAAAACGATGTCCGATCTTTTACCGGTTCCGGCAATATGCGCTAACTCTTCGCCACCATTACCATGGCAGGCCGCACTAAGCGGCCGCTAAGCACATAGCCTTTCTGCAGTACTGCAATGACTGAGTTAGGCTCCACGTCATCCCGCGGAATCATGGACATGGCCTCATGATATTGGGGATCAAATTGCTCTCCCATCGGATCGACGACATCGACGTCGAATTTCTTCATCGCCGCCAACATCATAGTGAGAGTCATTTCAACGCCGTCTTTGAGCGGCACAACGGGCGCGGCAATTTCCTCGCCGGAACCACAGGCCTCGATCGCTTTTTCGAGACTGTCCAACACCGGCAACAGCTCTTTGACAAAACGCTCCAGCGCAAACTTGTGCGCTCTTTCTACATCATTCTGTGCACGCCGACGGATATTCTGCATTTCAGCCTGCATTCGCAACATTTGATCATTGGTATCCGCCAACTTATTTTCCAATTCAGCGATCAGATCGGCAGTTACATCGGCTTGAGCCTCCGGTTCCATTTGTGGCTCTTCCTTAACCTGGGACTGTGCTTCTGCTGTTTCCACAGCCTCCACAGGTTCTTCTGCAGGATTCTTGGGTTCGTCAGCCATTTGCAAAAACTCCTAAACCTTTGTCCGCAATTAAATTGCTGTTAAAACGTGTTGCACCTATATGGGGACGCAAGTGCGGGTTTCAACACTGACGGGAAAGAAAATTTGGATTTGGATCAATTTCGCCGAACATCGCATTTCGGGACCGGCCCATTGGCAACAAAAACCCTGTATTGACTGTAAAAAAGCACCTGAAAGGTCCTTGTCAACCAAACCTATTTACTGTATAAAAAAACAGCTCAATACTTCGATAACATCCCTTGGTAAGCCTATATGTTGACCAACCTTTCCATCCGCAATCTCGCGATCGCCAGTGAACTGGATCTAGAATTCGATAGCGGCATGACCGCACTCAGCGGCGAAACCGGCGCGGGCAAGTCCATTATTCTTGACGCTTTGGGACTTGCGCTCGGCGACCGAAGCTCGGCAGATATTGTCCGGCATGGCAGCACTCGCGCCGAAGTGACAGCGGTGTTCGATCTTCGGCGACTAGGGAACGCCCTGCATTGGTTGCAGGAAAGAGAGCTTGAACAGGACTCCGAATGCATTATCAGACGCACAGTCACCAGGGAGGGCCGATCCAGAAGCTACATCAACGGCCAGGTAGTTCCCCTCCAGGATCTGCGCGAATTCAGTGCCATGCTCATGGACATACACAGCCAGCATGAACACCAAGCCTTGTTACGCAGGGAAAATCAACAACAGTGGGTAGACGATTTTGGCCGCTATCCGACACTCTTGAAGAAGGTCAAAGAAGCGTTTATAAAGTGGCAAACCATGGCACAACGCCTGGAGCAATTACAATCCCAATCTTCCGAGACAGAAGCGCGAATTCAACTGCTGGAATACCAGGTGGATGAGCTAGATAAACTCAACCTTCAAGCCAGGGAACTCGAAGAACTGGAGGCTGAGCAATATAAATTGGCAAACGCCGAAGCAATTTTGGCTACACTTCAGCAAACCAGTCAGGGAATGCTCGAAAGCGACGGAGGTTGCATCGAACAGGTGCGCCAGTGCATCCATCAACTGGACGGGCTGCAGATCTCTTTAGCACCAATCGATAACGCAAGATCCTTGCTTGAAGAAGCAGCAATTCAACTGGAAGAATCCAATACAGAACTGCGGCTGGCCAGCGACAAAATCGAACTTGATCCTGAAAGATTGCAAGAAGTCGAAGGACGGCTTGGAACTATTTATGACTTAGCGAGAAAACATCGAATCAATCCCGACCAGCTTCCCCATCGACACCGGGAACTGGCGGCTGAACTCGCTAGTCTGACTGCAACCGACAACAATGTGGAAGCGTTGACAGCGTTGACAAATGAGCAGTTCGCCGTTTATAGCGAGGCGGCCGGGGCACTAACTGCCTCACGTAAAAAAGCCTGCAGCGAACTTGAGAAGGCCATTCAAAAGCAGCTAACTGCCCTTGGCATGCATCCCACACTGGTGGTTGAATCAAAACCCTTACAACAACCCTCGGCAACCGGACTTGAAGAACTGGAAATGCTGATTAGCATGAATCCGGGACAACCCCCGAAAGCCTTACGGAAAATCGCCTCGGGTGGCGAACTGTCCCGCATTAGCCTGGCCATTCAAGTCATTACAGCCGCATCATCGCAAACGCCTACATTAGTATTTGATGAAGTAGATGTCGGTATTGGCGGCCCGACCGCACAAATTGTCGGCCGGTTGCTCAGAGAACTGGGTGGTAAAACCCAAATACTCTGCGTTACGCACCTGCCGCAAGTGGCAAGTCAGGGGAACCAACACTTCTTCGTGTCAAAGCTGGTACAGAATGGCAGCACCCAATCGAAAATTCACCTTCTCCAAGATCAGGACCGTGTCCACGAAATTGCCCGAATGCTTGGTGGCGTGGATATTACGGAGCACAGCCTGGCTCATGCGCACGAAATGCTCGCCAGCAGTCAATTACAGTAGCAAGTGGCGGCGGATATAGAAGAACTAGGATAAAGGTGGAAGGAAGAACTTAAACTAACTATTTCTTGGGCTGCACATAGAGAATTAAGCTGTGACCAACAATTTCAAAACCGTGTTCCTCGGCGATCTCATGTTGGCGCTCCTCAATGACCTCATCAAAAAATTCGATCACCTGGCCTGTTTCAGTGCACACCATATGGTCGTGATGATTATCGTCATTCAGCTCGAAAACGGCATGGGCGCCCTCGAAATTATGGCGTAACACCAATCCAGCGGATTCGAATTGGGTGAGCACCCGATAGACGGTAGCGAGCCCGACATCATCGCCCGAGTCCAACAACGCCTTGTATACATCTTCAGCACTCATATGGCGATTTGGCGACGATTCCAGGATTTTCATGATTTTTAATCGTGGAAGCGTAACTTTCAGGCCGGCTTTTTTTAACTCTAAATTTTCGTTAGGCATTGGGCTTTATTATGTAAGTCTCAATAAGAATCCGGTATCATTCTGTGCCCATCACAATAGAGGAAAAATCCCCAAGATGCAAAATGTTGTATTTTCCGCAGTATTCCTTTTTTTAGTAGCCGGATGCTCGTTTCCTGGGGTTTATAAGATCGATGTTCAACAAGGCAATATCGTTGAAAAAAAGGAGTTGGATCAGCTGCAAGTCGGTATGAACCGCAAGCAAGTCCATTTCGTTTTAGGTACGCCGGTTATCGAAAGCACATTCGATCCCAGTTATGAAACTTATCTCTATACTATTCAAATTGCCGGCGGACAGGTGCACCGGCAAAACGTCACGCTGCACTATGATAACGATATCCTGCAAAAAATAGAGAAAAGGGAAATCCTCTCGGCGCAACTGGCGAATCCTGCCGATGCCAGACGGACCCGCGACAAGTAATTTTGCTATAACCACAATCTACTTCGCTGCTTTTTTTGCCCTGTTTAGCCGCGCTTGTTTAGGATCGATTTTCAAGGGCCGGTAAATTTCAATGCGATCACCTTCGCGCAGATCCACGGCATCGGGTTTCGGCACAACCTTGCCAAAAATTCCAATTTTGCTGTTAGCCAAATCAATTTCCGGGAAAAGCTCCAACATTCCCGACTCTCGAATTGCTTGCAAGGGGCTGGTATCAGGTGCCACCTGCAGACGTATCAACTTTTGCCGATCCGGCAATGCATAAGCGACTTCTATGGTAATGAGATTCCTCATACGGGGGTCTTCACTTCCTTCAATTGCAGATTTTTCAGCGGCTAATCGCTTAGCGCTTTTGCCCGCATGCAAAACGCATCGACCATGGTGCCGGTAGCTTGGGAAAAAACCGGCCCAAGAGCCAGACCGGCGATTGCCTTGGACAAATCGAACTGTAAAGCAAATTCAACCTTGCATGCGGACTCATCAAGAGCGCTAAATAGCCAGGATCCAGCTAACGACTTGAACGGCCCTTCGACCAGGCTAAGATGAATCTCATGGGGCCTTTTCAAATGATTCCGCGTCGTAAAACTTTGCACCAAGGCCCCCTTGGTGACCTCGATTCGCGCCACCATCTCCCAGCTTTGCGACTCCAGAATCCAAGCTCTTGAACACCACGGCAAGAATTCCGGGTAAGCCAATACGTCATTGACCAAATCAAACATATATTCAGCGGAAAAATTGACGAGCGCGCTACGTTTAATTTGTGGCAATGCATCCTTCCTTTTATTGTCCTGAGGAAACGTCTGCCTGAATGGCAGGATCGTCTTGCGCAGATAAAACCTCAGTGTTTTTCTCATCGGCTTGTTCATGACCAGCCGATTTTACGGCGCACATAGCGCCATGGCGAAAAGAATCGAACTGGCAGCTATGCAATAACAGATCAAACACCATCGCAAACTGAATTACCAGGAGAACCGGTAAGCAAAATACCCGCAACCAGGGATATCCCAAGCGAAAGATAGGCTGCTTTACCTGCATACCAAGCCCGGCGGCAAGTTTATGTTTCGGCAAGATATAGGCGCACAGCACTACCAGCATAATGCCCGAAACCGGAATCAAGATACTGGCGACCAACATCTGAATAACGCTGAACAAAGGTACGCCGTTATACTTGAAACTGCTGTCCGCCGCGAGCGAAAACGCCATTACCACTCCCAACAGCCAAATCACCAGATGTAAGAAAGCAGATGCCCAAAGCCGTGACCACCTTAGATCGCGCTGCAACCAAGCGATCGCAGGCTCAATCAAGATAATTGCCGAACTCCAGGCCGCTAGCGTCATCAACATAAAAAACATTGCGCCGAAAAACTGCGCGTAAGGCAGATGCCCGAGCGCCGTGGGAACGGCATGAAATACCAACGAAAACCCGGATTCCAAGGGGAAATTTGCCATCGCCAGCCAGGGCAAGATAATTAATCCGGCAACAACGCCAACGAACAAATCCACACCGACAACCAATCCGATGACACTGGTGATTCGTCCGTGCGACGGCATATAGGCGCCCAGCAACAAGAACACGCCGGTGCCAATGGAGACAGAGAAGAAAGCCTGTTTGAAGGCGGCCAATAATCCCAGCCAGGACAATTTGTCAAAATGAAACGCAAACAACTGGTCTGCAGTAGCTGCCGCGCTTGGCAGGTTTGTGCTGTATACCATCAGCACGAATAACAACAACGCCATGAGCGGAATCAAATACTGGACGGCAAGTCCAAGCCCCAGATAAATCCCTCGCAGAGAGATAACGAAGACGGCAAGAAGAAACAGCGTCAACCAGACCAGCATCTGTTCTATATTCTGCTGAAGATCGAAAAGCACTTGAGTGACTGTCAAAGGGTTTCCGCCATTGAAATCTCCTAAAGCCGTGAGGAATAAGTAGGCGACACCCATCCCTGCAACCACCGTGTAAATCACTACAGTACAGGTAGAGGCCAACAGGAATAGCATCCCGCACAGCTTCCACAGCGAAAACCGAGGACCGCCGCCTAGTGTTTGCAAGGCAGAAACAGAAGTCTTGCCGGAATGCTTGCCGATTGCCGTTTGTAGGACCAACAGCGGCACAGCGAGAAGGCAAAGCGCGAATGCATAGCTGACAATAAACACCAATCCGCCATGCTCAATCATAAGCGAGGGAAATGACCAAAGATTGGAAAATCCGACGACCACTCCAATGCAGCAAAGGATAAAGACGCGCTGATTACCCCATTTTTGCTGACCGTCGACGATTTTGGAAAATTCCGGACCTAAAATGCGTTACTCCTTAAAAAAAATAGATGCCGCCATCCGATTGCCTCACAATTGGCGCATTGTAACGGGAAACTGCAAGCAACACATCCGCCAATCCATGATCAATCTGTAGAAGCACTATTTGATTCATTAGCCAATTGCCAGCAACTAATTTACACTATGCAGCCCTAAAAATTAGACTTGTATAGACCAAAGACAGGGCGGATAAAAACGCCCCTGAATGTGTGTACCCCATGAGCAAACCGAACAAAAAAACCGGAGCGAATACCATCGCCTTAAACAAAAAGGCCCGGTTTGACTATCACATCGAAGAAAAATTCGAAGCCGGTATGGTACTGACGGGCTGGGAAGTAAAAAGCCTGCGGGCCGGCAAATGTCAGCTTGTGGATTCCTATATTCTTCTTAAAGATGGCGAAGCTTGGCTGTTGGGAGCGCATATCACGCCGCTAAAAGAGGCCTCGACCCACGTAATCGCCGATCCGACCCGCACCCGCAAACTGCTCCTCCATAAACGGGAACTCAGCAAACTTATCGGCAAGGTCAACCAAACCGGGCATTCCTGCGTGCCTTTGGCCCTGTACTGGAAACACAACCGGGTAAAGTGTGAAATTGCCCTGGTGAAAGGTAAAAAGGACTTCGACAAGCGAGAAACCGAAAAAGAACGGGATTGGAATCGACAGAAGCAGCGGGTTATCCGGGATCACGTCAAACAATAAGACGGTTCTGTGAACCATATCGACTTCCGCCGATTGCCAGGTGACTTCGGTCAAACCTCACGCCCCTATACTTGATTACCCTTCCTTTCAGTCCAGCACAATTCAAAAAATAGAGAGGCTGAAGTGTCGTCCCGTCGTGAAACCATGTCACCCGTTGATACCGCCTGGCTGCGGATGGAAAGCCAAACCAATTTGATGATGATTGGTGTCGTACTCATCCTGGAATCTCCCATTCAAATCGAAGAACTTAAAAACCTTATCGAAGCACGCTTATTGCGCTATGACCGCTTTCGTCAAAAGGTCGAAGAGAAGGACGGCACCGCCTATTGGGTGGAGGACCCTTACTTCGATATCGACCACCATGTGCATCTCATCGGAATTCCAGGGGAAGGCACAAAGGAAGACTTGCAGAAACTGGCAAGCGATCTGGACAGCACCCCGCTGGATTTTTCCAAACCGCTTTGGCAAGTCCATGTCATCGACCGTTACCAAGGCGGATGCGCGGTGATTTACCGGATACATCATTCAATCGCGGACGGGATTGCCTTGGTGAGAGTAATGCTTTCATTGACCGACCCGGAAAACCCAGAGCCTAAGAAAGAACCGGAACCCGCACCAAGCTCCCAATCGTTGTTAGACAGGGTTATTGATCCGGCAACGAAATTCATCCAACAGGGATATCATTTTGGTCAGGAAGTTCTGGAAGAAAGCTGGGACCTTATCACCCATCCGGAGCACTTACTGGAAGCCGCCAAAACCGGCGCCACCGTAGCCGCCGAACTCGCCCGCATCGCTGCCCTCCCGGCAGATCCGCCGACCTGTTTCAAGAATCCGTTAGGCGGACGCAAGCAGGTAGCCTGGGCGGAACCGTTGCCATTGCCTGAAGTGCGTACCGTCGCCAAGCAACTCAAGGGCACCATTAACGATATTCTGCTAACAGCCTCCACCGGCGCCTTAAGGCACTACATGGTCCAGCATAGCGACACCGATTTAGCGAAAGATATTCACGTTGCCGTGCCCTTTAACCTGCGCCCGCTGGATAAACCTGTCACTAAGCTGGGCAACGAGTTCGGCCTGGTTATCGTCGCTTTACCGGTTGGCGAAAAAAATCCCATCTTACGCTTTGAAAAAGTGAAACAGGCGATGGAGTCCCTCAAAAAGTCACACCAGGCGCAAGTGTTTTATGGCCTCTTAGGCGTACTTGGCAAAGGGCCCAGCGTTTTGGAGCAAACCGCGCTTGAAGTTTTAAGCAAAAAAGCCTCCCTGGTCATGACCAATGTCCCTGGCCCGAAAGAGGCGCTCTATTTGGTGGGCAGTAAAATCAAGCAACCGATGTTCTGGGTACCCCAATCCGGGGAAATAGGCGTCGGCTTGAGCATTCTCAGCTACAACAGCGAAGTGCAATTCGGCGTTGTGGCCGACCGCAAGTTAGTGGGCAACCCAGATGAGTTGGTAGACTACTTTATTACCTCATACAACGAGTTAAAGTCATTAGCGGTGGCGTCTAAACCTTGAAATCAGGTATAGTATGCCCCACCTCAAATAGTAAGGGGCTGATTTGGTTTCGACGCCGATTACAAACCCTGAGGTGCATGTCGAGTGGATAGCGGCACTCGTACTCCAAACGCTATAAATTATAGTCGCAAACGACGAAAACTACGCTCTAGCAGCTTAATCCCTGCTAGCACTTAGCCCAAGATGCTTGTATCGCGGAACTAAGTGTCAATAGAACAAGCTAGCCTGTCAGATCGCCTTGCCCTGACTTGCGAAACCTAAAAGGCTCGCCTTTTGCACCCTGCCCTTCGGGTCGCTCAAGGTTAACTAAATAGAAGGAATCTAAACATGTAGAGCCGATGGCAGAGGATTGGCGGACGCGGGTTCAAGTCCCGCCAGCTCCACCAAACACAAGGGCTTGGATATTCTCCAGGCCCTTTTCTTTTTCAAAGAGCCCTCGCAGCTCAACACCTCGGGTAGATGCCTTGCGGGTATCTTCCTATTAATATTCTCTAAATCCTGCGATTTCACGGCTCAGGCCATATCTATTCTCTGCTTGGCCTACGGGTATTCTCAGTGCGAAATCCAGTATTTATAGGGCTTTGGAGTTGACCGGTTCGTGGTCAACCATAGTCCGTAAAAAAGAATGAAGCTAGCATATGTTTGCCTGTTGTACTAACATTACATCAATTGATCTAACAATTGGAGATCACACATGGCTTCCTCTGCATCCCCATCTATGCGTTCTGCCCGCCTGGGTTTACGTGCCACACCGGAACAAGAGGCCGTTTTACGTCGAGCTGCCGATGTGGCACACAAGTCGTTAACGGAGTTTATCCTCGACAGCGCCTGCCAGGCCGCCGAGCAAACCCTGCTCGACCAGCGCTTGTTTATGGTGTCTAGCAGCCAATATCAAACCTTGCTGGATCTACTGGAACAACCAGAGAAAGACAATGCCAGCCTGCGCGATCTGTTCGCGCGCAAAGCTCCCTGGGACAATGGATGATCATGGATAAAACATGAGCCTGACCGGTCCGGAACCACTCGGACAGCAGCACGATATTGAAGGGTTCGATTGCGGCAAGCCAACCCTGACCGATTGGCTATTGCGCTATGCCAGACAGGCACAAGGCAGTGGTTCAGCCAAGACCTTTGTCATCGTTGATAATGGTCGCGTAGCGGGCTACTTCAGTCTCTCCGTTGGCCAAGTCGACACCCTGGAAGCACCAGAACGCATTCGCAAAGGCATGGGGCGACATCCCATCCCTGTAGTTATTCTCGCCCGATTAGCGGTATGTCGGCAGTATCAATGCAAAGGCATTGGCGTTGGCATGCTACAGAACGCCATTCGGCGAACCTTGCTGATTGCCGAGCAGGCGGGCATTCGCGCCATGCTGACTCACCCCATAGATGAAGAAGCAGCTCGTTTCTATACCCGTTTCGGTTTTATCGCTTCACCGCTACGTGAGCAACAACTCTTGTTATTGCTTAAAGATGCGCGCCGCTGGGCTCAGTAGTTTCGCCCCAGTACATCGTCACTGGCTCTGGGGGTTGATATGATTCATGAACATGCGGGAATTTACTATCGACGATACGGCTTTTCTGATTTGGAAACCTATAAGCACAGACTCTATTTGCCGCTGAAGTCACTTTGACTTCAATACAATCACGACATTGTTGAGAAATGGCAGTCCGTAATGAACAAACTCGAAGATGAAAGATACAATGATGTCTCAGCTAAAGATAATCGGCTTGCCGAGATAGAGAAGGAAAGGCAGCATTTAATGCTATTAACGTGGACTTCTCGGTAGCCTGAAATCCCTATGTAAATTACCCCAATGCTCAATAAGCTTTTTCTGGTGAAACTTGTTCATCGGTAGGGTTGTAAGGGCCTTAGGCCAAAGGCTTCTGGCTTTGTCCATTGCATCGTCAAGATGAGGTCTAATTGCCCGCCAAGGCACGTCAGATTTTTTTGCCCAGTGTTCAAAGTGGGCATAAGACACTTCATACCAGGCTTTGGTACTCCCCAGGTTCAATGCAAAGTGTTTTTCTCCGCTGATATAAACACTAGTTGTGACAATATCGTATGCCGGGGACAGTCGTGGGGTAATTCGGTCCGGATAGATCAGACTCCAATTCTTCAAATGGGCATCACCATTCGCCAGAAGGATGTTGGCAAGAAGACGTCGTGCGAATTGTTGCACATCCATAAGCCCATCACCGGAAAACTGATAGAGAATTCTGGCAATCTGTTCGTAGTTGGCAGAGTTGTATTTTTCATGCGGGTATTTCACTAAAACCTGGGCAAAATCTTCCATATGTATTCGCCGATCTTCCGCCCGGTCAAATCTCCTGATGGCAAACGCCCATTTTTCATCGGGAAAGCTAATCTGAGGAAGGTTATCCAATTTCTCCAATTCCACCAGTTTTATTTCAGGAATCTCGATTCCAATTAATGAAGCAAGTTTCATGGAGGTAAATTCGTTTACCGGCACCTCTTCATAACTCGTCGAAGGGGTTTTAATGATCCAGTCACCGAGCACATCACCCTTGGGCAAATTGTATCGCCCCTCCCTTTCCTTCATGGAAAACTTCATCTGCACGCCTGCCAGGGAAAACTTGTTCTCTTGCGCAATCTTGACAAACTTGACTGCCTTTGCTTTGCAATGGGTAACAAGCACTCCGATGGGCACTTCTTCGGGCTCCATAGGCTCAGCAATTAAAGCTCCCGGCAGATCCTGCCCGAGATAGGACAGAAGGTGGAATTCATTATCGACGTGGACTTTAAGTCCCCGTGCAACCAATTCCCTGAGAACCCCCTCAGGTAATAGATTGGATAATATAGGATGCAACCGCTGATGCCTGGCCCAAGGTTCCGCCATCAGTTTTTCTGCGCGTGGAAAACGGGGATGGGTGGTCAAACTGAATGTAGGTCGAGTTGGGTCGAACCTGAACTCATCAGCAAAACTTAAGACATTGCGTCCGTTGTGAAATCCAGCCAGGTAGCCGACTAATCGTCCGTGCAGGGCCAGCTTCAGGACATTGATTTCATCATCTCGCTCGGCGGTCATTATTCGTCCCCAAGGAGACCTTGCCATGGATCATCCGACAACGCTTTTGTGCCCCTTACTTCTTTCGATGATTTTTTAACTTGAGCCGCGGATTTTTTGGGAGTCCCTAAATCATCGTTATCGAGAACAGACAGCACCGCCTCCAACTTTTCTTTGGGAATCAACATAATTTCACTGTTAAGACCCTTTGCAATCAGGCCCAGGGTATCCAGTCGGGGATTACCTTTTGCCTCCAATCGCTGGTATTGCTGACGAGAAATGCCGACACGCAGGAACATATCGGCCTGCTTGAGTCCGAGAGCCAGACGCCGCTTTTTGATTTGATCTAGAAGAGCGCTCATGATGTAAACAAATATGTTGCCTTGTTGCTGGGATAGAAACATATTAGTTGCTTTGTGTTTTTGCAGCAACAAATATGTTGCTTATATGGATGCTGAACAAGTTTTAGGCCAGCTTTCCCTGACGCTTACCAACCAACAACTAGTTACTACCGAAGGCCAAGAGGTTATCGGAGTGACCCACGACTACGCTCGAAGTTGGAGCCTACTTCAAGGGTACGATAAACAAAGTCTGGTCGAACAAGCTGCCATGCGGCCATTGAACTTTGAGGAAGCACTCAAAGCCATTGTACAACTCAAACAGGAACTGGTTCGAAAAGGCGAGGCGTCGGAGTTATTTGGACAGCGCCGTGGTGGAGGTCTAGCGTCCGCCATTGCCACTATTGAGCATGGCTTTGGCGAGGAATTCTTTTATCCCAATGTGGCCAGTCGTGCTACCAACTTGCTTTATTCTATTACCTGAATAACCTGCGCAACAGCTAATAACTCCAACTCTCATGCGCCAACGGCATACTATTTAGCGTATCCCGACACTGACGCCAATTCGGCAGATATCCATCTATCAGGGATTTAAAGCGTTCGTTATGATGGCGTTCCAGCAAGTGAATCAGTTCATGAACCAGGATGTATTCGAGACACTCTGGTGGTTTCTTGGCAAGTTCCAGGTTTAGCCATATTCGTTTTGAGGCAGTATTACAACTTCCCCATTTTGTCTTCATCTTTTTGACGCCCCAATGATTGGGGCAAACATCCATTTTGGTTTGCCAATATTCCAGCATGCCGGGAATACGCTCTTTAAGCTGTTTACGAAGCCACTCATTTAAAAGCATCGTGCGATTTTCGATAGTGGTACCCGGATTTATATACAACTGAAGCTTCGAGACACCTTTCTGCTTGACTACGTGTTTGCCTTGACGCTCGATAATCTCTAAGCGGTAACGGCGCCCCCAAACGTAATGCGTTTCACCGCTGACCATTTCCCGGGCAGACATTCGTGGCTGGTCTGAAAAGTCCTTTTGCTGACGCCTGATCCAGGGAATACGTGAGATGACGGCCATGCGAATGGCAGTATCCGTCAAATGAGAAGGGGCGGATACCCGGACCAGACCATCCGGTGGTAAAACGCTAATATGCAGGTTCTTGATAGGTTTGCGGTTGACCTTTAGTTCCATTTCACCGATAAGCATGACCGACATAACTACTTGTATTCCTTCTGTGCTTTCGCCAACTCCAGGATCTTCTCAATATCCACAGTATATTCAGCAGTTTCCTGACGTATAGCGTTGGCCACCTCCCGTTCCTTAAACTTATCCCCGACCCAATCTGCTTTCTTCGTATAGCGAATGGCAGTGTCGATTTTGGCGGTTAGTACTTCGTCCTGTCCCAGGTTATCGAACAACGCTCGTTTGGCTGCCGTGTCGACAGATTGCGGATAGCGGTTGACTGCAGCAGACCCAGGTCTGATGACGTTTTTGGCCAAATTGCGAATCTGTTCCAGGTATTCCTGATACTCGATGGCTTTCTGCCTCCTTAATTCAATCAGCTCATTCAACAGCACTGACATTTGTCCGTAGTATTTAGGATTCACCGGATTTTCATCCACGATGGTCTTACGGATGTTGTTCTCTATCGCTTCCGCCATGGCTTCCCTGTCAGCCCTGAGCCCCTGGGGCAGCGCATTCAATCCGTCCAGGCCCTTCTCGACAATCAGCTCAATTAGCCCGAGTTCTTCAAAGTCCATCAATACTTCACTGTCATCCGCCCGAATATACATATCCAGAAGATGCCGCATAGCAGGTTCAAAACGTTTCATATCCACAAGATCGCCACTGGCAAGTTTTACTTCGTCGCGAACCTTTTCGAAGTGACTGACTTCTTGTCTGGCTTCCTCTGCCTGGAACTCGGTATACCCCGCCTCCGGCATTTCGTTGGCCAGGTTTGCATAGGCCCTGACCAACCTGGCAACAGATTGATAGAGGGCCAACCGCAAGGTTTCCTTTTCAGTCAAAGCCTCATCGTCGGCACCGGATTCACCACAAAAATAATGTAAGTAGTCCTGGGTATCGCGAGGGTAACTGACCGCTTCACATAAGCTGCGTACCATTTCCCGAGCGTCTTCCAGGTCCTGTCTGGCCTGCTGCAGGCGATCCTTTAGCAAACCGGCAACATCTTCTTTGTCGTATGCTTCAAAGGCTTCTCCGGTGTAATCGCTAACGGCCTTATCAAGAGACTTAAACAGATCCTTGTAATCAATGATATAGCCGTATTCCTTATCATCGCCATCAAGTCTGTTCACCCGGCAGATCGCTTGAAACAGGCTATGGTCGGCCATCTGTTTATCGATATAGAGGTAGGTGGCCGAGGGCGCATCAAACCCTGTGAGCAGCTTATCCACCACAATCAGCAAGCGCATTTGGCCCGGCTCTTTGATAAAGCGCTCTTTTACTTCCTTTTCGAACTCCTCCACCCGCTTGGCTGCATCATCTTCCGGTTGCTCAAAATAGTCCGCCAGCATCTTGCGATAGATGTCGTACTTAAAAAGCCTTTCCGTCAGCCCTTCACCGGTTTCCTCGCCTTTAATTTCTGAGCTTAGGGGTTTGTAGCTGGTGACAATGGCGCATTTACCCGCAAGGTCGCTCTTACAGAACATTTCATACACCTTGCAAGCTTGATACACACTGGCACATACCAGCATGGCATTGCCCCGGCCGTCCATCAGACGGGGACGGATATCCATATCCAGGAGGATGTCGCTGACAATCTGTTCCAGGCGGGACTTACTGGAAAGCACCTGCTGCATGGTTCCCCATTTTTGCTTGAGCTGGGTTTTGGCAATACGCGATAGGCCACGGGTTTTGGCCTCAAACCAATCGTCCACCTTTTTCTGAGAGGTGATGTGCTGATCGATATCGCGCGCCTCATAACGCAGGTCTAATACCACCCCGTCTGAAACAGCCTCGTCATATTTGTAGGTATGGATATAAGGACCGAATACTTCGATGGATTTCTTCTTATCCTTCTTCAGCAACGGCGTACCGGTAAAGCCGATAAACACGGCTTCAGGCAGAATAGTTTTCATCGCCTCGTGCAATTTACCTGACTGAGTACGGTGGCATTCATCCACAAACACGAACAGATCGCCCTTTGCCCGAAAGTCATTTGGCAGGTTGTTTTTTAACTCTTGAATATAAGCGTCGGTGGCAGCATTGCTTTTTTCATCGCTGCGGCGACCGAATTTATGCACCAGAGAACACAGTAACCAGGGATTGGATTCATTCAGCGTGGCAATCAGATCAGCACCGCTATTCGTCCGGTAGATATCCTCATCCACACCGGAAAAGACATTTTCGATCTGATCGTCCAACTCGGTCCGATCGGTAATAATCAACACCCTGGCATCAGTCAGGTTTTCCCGTATCCATTTGGCCAACCAGACCATGGTAAGGCTTTTGCCGGAACCTTGCGTATGCCAGATGATGCCGCCTTCGCGCCTTACAATATGCCTCTTGGCGGCTTCAACACCAAAAAACTGGTTATGCCGACAGGTTTTTTTCACCCCGGCATCAAACACAATAAAGTCGTGAATAATCTGTAAAAAAAATTGTTTGCTGCAAATTCTGCTCAGGTGAAAGTCCAGGGGATTTTCATAGGGATTCGCAATATCTTCTTTCCATTCCAGGTAATATTTTTCTGGCGTTTCTATCACGCCATATCGCAATCCCTGTGTGTCGTTACCTGCCATCACCAACTGGACAGAGCTGAAGAAATTGCGGATAAAGTCTTTTTTCTGATTGTCGAGATTTTGGCGAATACCTTCGGACACGGCTACGGAAGAACGCTTCAATTCAAGCACGCCTAAGGCAATGCCGTTTACATACAGTACAATGTCCGGACGCTTCTTGTGTTCACCTTTGATCGACACCTCTTCCGCAATGGCAAAATCATTGGCTTCGGGATGCTTCCAGTCGATCAGCCACACTGTTTTATTCTGCTCACCGGAACCTTCCTTGTCTTTAACGCCATAACGCAACAGGCGATAGACATCCTTGTTGGCGTAATAGGGTTTCTTGCCTTCTCCCAGGGCCGCGGCGGTGTCCAGTTGACGTAATACGCGATTAATCAGGGCATCGCTGATACCGCTATTCTTCAGCCAGCCAGTCAGGATCTCATTCTCGATATTGCGGTTATTGTCCCGATCCCGCCATTCGCCGAGATAACGGTAGCCCAGCTCCTCATGAAAGAACTTCACCACCCGTTGCTGGGTTAAACGCTCACGTTGACCAACATTGCTCACGACGCCCCCTTTCCTTTCAGTCTGTAAGAACAAACTTCCTAACCCAACATGCTACTTTTCCTATACACCTGGAATGGCAAGCGATTGCATGTTCATGAAATGCCAGGAAGTTTAACCACGAGCGCCTACACTGTTATCGCAGTAAGGCGGCTGCTATACTCTGTTTGACCTTTCAAGTTGAAGTGTAGCCCTTATGAGCGACAAAAAATCGACTAAAAAGCCCCCCAAAGCCAGAATCCGGCTCGCCGTCGCCAGCTCCACGGCCATTGAAACCGGTGAATCAATTGCTGTTATTAAAGCTAAACTTAAATCTGGTAAAAGCAAATACAAGCACTTGACTCTTGCCTCCTGACCTACCTCAGGGCTACTCGAACACGTTCTAGCATTGACATATAGTCGCAATCCAGACCATGGTGAATAGCAACAAAGTAACGCTCTTTGTCAGCATCCCATGACGAGTAGTCCAAAGGTTGATACCCGGCCTGAACTGCCATCACATCCGCCAATAGGCGGGATAACCGGCCATGGCCTTCACGAAACGGGTGGACCAGTATTAGCTCTCCATGTACTACTGCAATCGAATCTATTAGTTTTTCCCGATCCATGTCTTTACAGGGTGTATAAACGGCGAAGCATTTTTTGTCCAACTCGTTCAACAGGTAGGGTATTTGAGTAGCAGCCGCAAAGGCAAAATCTCCTTTACTCATATTGACTGGATATTTTGTCTGGGAATCGCCAAGTTGGTACTTACTCCCAATAAGGTCACTTCGGATAAAAGTATCGGGCTATTGGGTAGTATTTTGATGTTGGGAATTGGCTCGAAAATATAGATATCCACTCCCTTAAGATCGGAAAGCTTCATATTGTTGGGAAAACGTTGCTTAAACATGAGCGCAATCCCCTTGCCCATCACCCATGGTGTTAACAGCATTGACAATGGCTTCTTTTTGAGCGTCCAGCAAGTTCCCTGTTGTGAAGTGAATCATGATAAATACAAGCCCTTTCTGCTAGGCTTTTGCAACCACTCTCTACCTTCCTTCGTTGAAGACTCGGTCAGCACCGCCCTTTCGACATATTGCCGCTGCGATCCTGCCAATCGCCGAGATAACAGTCGCCCAGCTCTTCTTGAAAGAACTTTACCACTCGTTGCTGAGTTAAACGCTCACGTTGACCAACACTGCTCACGACGCCCCCTTTCCTTTAAGTCTGTAAGAACAAACTTCCTAATCCTACACTCTCCATACTAACGATCACTTCCGATACAAGATTGTTTTTAAATAGTCATCTGTCAGCAAAAACTCGGGATCTTTCCCAGTCAACGCTCTTGTAAGTGGAACAATCTTTGTTCTGACCCCCATGCCCCGGTAATCCACATAACCATAATCGCGGAGCACCTCCATAATGAGAACGTTTCTGGGTGAGCGTTGTCCAGCTTTCATTTTTTCCACTGTCATAGAGTTAGTTAGCGTGCCGGGACTGGTCACCTCCAAGCGGTCAGCATAGCTAGCAACCTCAATTTCAACAAAGCGCGTCCAATCGCGGTGCGCGAGGGCATTGATCAAGGCTTCACGAACCGCTTCGAGCGGGTAAAACCATTGGGTTTCCCGCCTTAGATTCTGGTCTATGTCCGCAGCCTGTCGCGAAATGAAGGGCTTCATTGCAGACATGAAGCGTTCAATAATACCGCCGTCCAACAGTGTTTTTCCTGTGCTGGCATTATCCCAACGGCCTACCATGGGACCATCCAGGATATCGTCCAGTAAGGCTTGATATTCTTTGTCCTTACCTTGAAAAGCAAATACCCGCAGTCCGGCCTGCTTTAGATAGCGGCGCGGCGTCTTGCCAAACAACAACAAACCCGCGATGGTACAGCAAATATTGTCCCCTACCTCCGCGATAAACCCCAACCCAAGCAACCGTTGTTGCCAAGCTTCAGGTGTTTGCGGGATATCAGGATCATTGAGAATATCGCGCAAATAATTCAGTAAACGGGCATCGTCCAGGCAGCTTATATCGGTGCGCGGTACCGGCATCGACTCGGTATGCAGCATGCCACCCAGCTCGAATAAGCGCATTTGCTGCTCCCGCGTGGCCAATCTAGAAGTCGAACCCACTCGAATATAAATTTCTTCCTTACCACGATCCCTAACGACATAGGGCTTGGAAATGCCCGGAGGAAAGCTGATAACTGCAACGGCTGTAGACTCATCCAACCTAACCTCCTCATAGAAAGGCAAGATCATCGGGTGAATCTTATTTTGGATGACATTCATTGCCCATTCTTCAAGATTTTCCCTTTGGATGCCGCTAATCGTACCATCGTCCTCGATGCCCAGAACCAGCTTGCCACCCTGGAAGTTGGCCATAGCAACCACTTCCTTCGCCAACTGCTCGGGCCGAATATCATCGCGCTTAAACTCCACACCGGAGTTTTCACCATTTGCAACGATTTCCAATAGATCTTTTTTTAACATAAGCCTTTCCAGGACAGTTTTGGTAACTTGAAGTACTTCACCAGTCATCATCAGGGCAAAATGCCAAGCTATACTGGCATAACCAAATAGTGAGGTTTATTGGTATACTCTTGCCGACATCGCTCATGATTCGATTATGGTAATAAAGCGAGATTTTCGCTGAATCCTTGTATCCCCCCAGGGCATTATTCTCTGCTTAGGATAAGATATATAAAGCCAGCGCTTTGCCCGCGTTATCGCGACAAAAGCGTTGTTCCTTTCCTCATCTAGTTCCTTGACTGTCTTGGCACGATAATCGGGAAAAACACCTTCACACATCCCAATTAAAAATACGATGTCCTTTTCAAGCCCCTTCATTGTATGCACAGTGCTTAGGGTTAGGTCATACTCTAACCTATTCTCAGAAAGCTGACCCAATGCTAATGCGTTTCTAAATGCAACCAATGAGTCTCCTAAACCTTTACGCTTAAACCTAGTCCATACGCTATTAAATTCACTAAGCTCCTCAAGGCTTAATTTAACATCTTCAGATAAGTCATCTGGAACATCACTTTTATTTTCAACTAGTGCTGTTAGATAACGTCTAAATTCCATTATAAACTTTGGAATATTAGGGCCTTCAATATCTAATTCATCTATCGCTGTAAGCAGATTTGCAAAGAGCTGAGAATTTTCATCATTTAGGGATGAAACCTGATTCGCCATATTTGACAATGTCTCTGAACTCCAACTATTCGGTACGGGGATACTTAGCACCTGACACAGCTTCTTTCCATCAACCCAATCTTTAGGGTTCAACTTGACACGAACGGCGTAATCCAGAACCTTGCCAAACTTCGTCAAAGGCTCCAATTGTCTCTCTCGTTTTCTAAGAGAGTAGGGAATCCCTTTCGCATTCAATCTATCTTCAAGTCTGCTAAATACAAATCGATTTCGGGCAATCACCACCATTTTGTCGAGTGAAATTTCGCCCTCGATCTCATCATGGGTTTTCAAAGCCAAAAGATGCTGGATAGTGGAAACAACTGCATCTGCTTCGATTTCCTCAGTAGCAAACTCAGAAATCCGCACACCACCTTCCAATGCATACGCCATTTCTGTTTGAGAATCCGGCTTCAATTTATTCGCAGCCCTAATCACTGACTTCGTACTGCGATAATTTTCTTTAAGTCCAAATTTCAGAGGAGAGAAATCACCTATAAAATGCGAACAAAGATAATCTTTTGATGAGCCATTAAATCCATAGATCATCTGGTTAGGATCACCAACCATCAGTACACTTCTAATGACATCTCCACAAAGTGCTTTAATAAATTCATATTGGGCTTTGTTTAGATCTTGCGCCTCATCTACACAAACATGCTTGTACTGAGATCGATATATTTTTGCAATCCAATCATGCGTCAGTAATATTCTTCTTGCATAAACCAAAATATCGTCATAATCGATCCCGCCACTATTGATCAATGAATCCTGATAATCCTGATATATTTTCCATATATTGTTGTTAGGATATAACTCATCCACATCCAGCTCTGTTAGTAACTCCCTCTTTATTTTTGAGAATATATCCATGTAGGACTGTAGATTTTTTTCTCTATTTCTTTGCTCTTTTGAATCCGCTATATTCAAATACTCATCTATATCAACACCATCATCTCGCAAGGACTGCATAAAGACTTCCATTCTATCCTTGTCTCTATCATAGATGTGAAGCTCAGTTGGTAGACCAACTGTATGTCCATATTTTTCAAGGATACGCTGCGCTACCGAGTGAATCGTTGCAATCCAAACCCTATCCTCTGCTTGATCACAATCAACTAAGCGAGCAGTCATTTCTTCCGCGGCTTTATTGGTAAATGTCAACGCTATCACGCCATCTTTCTTAGTTCTCTCCAGTATATGGCGAACTCGCTCGGTCAACACCCGAGTTTTACCTGAACCTGCCGAAGCTAGTACCTGTATTGCTCTATCAAAAGGTGAATTGACTATTTGAGCTTGGCTGTGCGATAAACTCAACATAGCTACTGCCATTCTTGTAGTTTTTTAAAAACATCTATAGCTGCCTGAGGCACAAGTGATTCAACCGGCCTATTGTTTGGGTTTCTAGCAATTACATCAGCCAGAAAGCCGGCATACGAAGCTTTTGACGAACGCATTCTCTCAACTAGATCATCATTACTTAACGCTTTCAGTTCGGTTGTTTTTGCCCCAACGTAAGTAGCATTCTCGCTTCCCCTAGTTTCCGTTTTTACTAGCGCCTCAATTACTTCGTCTCTCATGGTAAGCACATGAACCAATTCAGCCTCAATATCATTCCCCTGCGAAAGAAACGAACAGTAAAACTCATTACTAGAAAGCTCTAACGATGTATTCTGTTTTATCTTTCTGATCTGAGCCTCAATTTCACTTTGTGTATTTCCATCATTGTCACTAACGATGCAGACGGGAACCCCAAAACTCAACGCCATTTTAATAAATGGAGGATAATTCTTTCCGGCAACGCTGATACAATTAATCCCAAGTGAGAAGCTCGAATTGCCAAAGTACGCTTGAAACATTGCTGGAATAATCTGCTCTTCCGTAACACCTTCAAAAAGTATTAACGCTTTAGAGAAAAGCAGCTCGCCTCGAAATCGCATGATTTCACGCTGTAGAATATTGATATCCTCTGGATCTAATCCTTCAATGAGTTGAGTGGCCTGAATAGAGTTAGTGGTTCGTACTAAGCCTCTTAAATTTCTAAGGTCAGACATCCCTACCAAATAAGGTGAATGAGTACTAATGATTACTTGGCCAACATTGTCTTGCAATTGTTCAAACAATGTTCTCTGCGCATTCGGGTGCAAGTGTGCTTCTGGTTCTTCGGCAGCCAGCATGGGGAAGAATGGCTTGGCTTCTTTTTCATGGTTTTTGGCCAACAGTTCGGTAAATGCCTTTACCGTTAACATCGACGCCCAACTGCGAGTACCCATACCGTGATACTCCATGGAAAAGGAGTTCTTATCAGATTCTCCGAAATGCACACTAAAACGTTTGGATAGGTCCCGAATTTTTTTGGGGAAAGGAGTGAGTTCTGTTTGGCCAGAGCCTTCAAAGGACTGATTAAGATTATCCAGGTGATTCTTTAACTGTTTGAGAGGCTCGCTTTTATCAATGGCTTCCTTATTAATTTCAGCCACCATACGTTCTAGCTCAGCAACATCATTATCGTCATACTCAACACTAGACAGTACACGCCCAACAAATGAAGTCTTTTCTTTTAGTTCGTTATGGATATCCCGTTGAGCATCAATCGAAATAAAAGGTATGGATTCCAGCCGTTTTCCCAATCGGTTTTTATTATTTACTGGCGTATTTTGCCAGTCGTTTCTTTCGGGCCAAGCATCCTGATGAAACCGGTCAATAATATATCCGCCTTTCACCCTATCAGGCATAGCTTTTGTTCGAATCGCAACAAATTGCCTGCCATCCGCTTCAGCCTGAATTTTATCACCAAGCTCTTGCTGCCAGTCTTCAGAAAACTCATTTGCTCTGGTCGCTCCTTCAATAGAAATAAGCCGGAGATCAACGGTGATAGATTCCTGGCGCTTCTCATCTTCACCAATATGAAAATCTTCATCGGACAAGTAGCGCGAATAGTCACCCAATGCCAACTGCAACGCTTTAATTACAGATGTCTTACCGGCATTATTTTGCCCCAACAAAACGGTGACTCTTGGAAGTGCCACCTCGATATTGGATATACCTCGGAAGCCGCAGATACGAACAACATCTATCTGAATACCCATACGTTCACACTCCTTTATCCTTTAAACTAGTCGTGTCTTCCCCGTCAGTAATTCTTGCATCATACCTTGTTTGATTTGTCGGATTTTACTCAGGCGTTGTTCCAGAGCCTGAATTTCCTCGTCCATATCGGACAGAACAGCGGAAATTGCGATTTGTTCTTCTAATTTCGGATATAGAACTGGAATACGTCCCAAAGCACCACGAGAAATACGCTTATGTGTTGTTCCTCCAACCTGCTCCAGTACAGCTTTAAACCAGTCAGAAGACGAAAAATATTGGTTGTAAAATTGCCGATTAGCTGTTTCTGGTGCTGGCCTAAATATCGTAACATCTACAGAAGTTACCAATTTCAACTCACCAATATCCGGCAAAATACATGCTCTACCCGCAGGTTCAGCCAACCGACAAATAAGTAAATCACCTTCATGAAGCTGCTTGCACTTCAACTTCTCAAATGATGCTTCAAAAATATATTTCTTCACTTCTTTTTCGACGTACCTTCCGACTCCTATGTTGCCTGTCTGGATAAGTCGAATACCTTTGTCGGTTATGTGTTCAGCTTCAACCCAGTCCCCGTCATCGAAAAGGCTTTTTTGAAAATCGACCAATTCGTAAACAGTTTTAACCTCCCAATCCTCCGGCACCTCCCCCAACTCAGTTTGAGGTATGATCATTTCTGGTGTATGGGAAATGAATAAAGCGGTGTAACCTAGTTGTTTTGATCTCCCCAGATCGATACCAAAAAGGAGACACCGCTTT
>JANQMN010000096.1 GCA_028280065.1 Hahella sp. | reverse complement strand
CCAGATCATAAGAAGGCGTATGCCGTGACCCAGATTACGGTGCAATAGGAGAAGGTTATGCGACAAAATTGGTTAGTAGCCTCGTTGATATGGATGGTTTGTGCCGCATGTAGCGGCGTTCAGGCAGACGAGCTGAATATCGAGGACCTGCAACGCTTGATGGTGGAAGCGCCAACGGCGCAGCAGAGCCCACAGTTTGAGATTCCGGTGGAATTCAGTAAAGGATCGGATCAGATTTTGCCGCGAAGCCGGGCGAACTTAAATCGCATAGCACAGGCACTGCTGTCACCGCAGTTGGCCATGATTGTGGTGGCTGTGGAAGGGCATACGGATATGTCAGGGAGTTATCGGGTGAATCGGGATTTATCGCAGCGCCGGGCAGAGGCGGTTCGCCAGTACTTGTACAGCCAAGGCGTTGCGCTACACCGGATGCAGGCATTCGGCTATGCCAATGACCAGCTGTTGCCGGGTTTGAGCATGAACGCGCCGCAACATCGGCGGGTTGTGTTACGTCGCATTCAATAGTCATCAAATAAGCGAAACTTTGAAAACATAAGATTAGGTATTACTCGTATGTTAAGGTTTATTGGAATTATCTTGGCTGGCCTCGCTATGGTAGCCACCCTGTGTCAGGCAGATGGGCATGGTGCCAAACTTGACGACAAGAACTTTGGTGCAATTGATGCTACGGCGGCGACGAAAACGCAAGATCTAGAAATTAGCGTAGCGATCAAAAGCAATTGGGAAGATTCCTGGCGCACTATAAAAGACAAAGATAGTGCGACCAGTTTGCGGGTGGGGGATTTTGGCCGGTTTTGCATTACTTCGAAAAAAAATGGTTATGCGAAATTATGGATGATTTCGCCCAGTCAAAAACACTTTGTGATAGCGCCTAATCAGTACACTGAGGGACAGTCCTGGGTCACTAAGAAAAACGACGCATTGATCCTAGAGAAAAATCAAACGCTTTGCGTTGGCGAACAAGAACGAGGTGCGATGCGTATCCTGGACCAGGCAGAGGAAGGGAACTACCGAATCGTTGCCCAGATAAAAGAGAATCGTGGTCATCTATATTCAGAACAGGATTTGCCTCTTCTGTCCAAGAGCCTACCCCCTACCATGGATGATTCCGAATCAACCCTCTTAGCAGAAAGGTCATTGAAGGCAAAAGGTGGTGCCAGCTTCGTCTACAAAGTGCTCCGTTAGTTAAACGCAATATCCAGGGTATGCATACATTTAAAGGAAAGCTATATGAACTATAGGGTCGCGACATTTACAGTTGCTATTTTATTTTTGGCCACAGGGGGATGTGGGTCTGAAGATCTACAGGAGGATCTGCAAGCCTCCACCGTATCGACTGAGACATCTGTTCCAGTAACTGAGACACCGACCACAGCTGGAAATATAGAGCAGGGCAACTCCATGGCAGAAGAGCCTCAACAGGCGGAGTCAGAGACGATGAAAGATGTGACTTCTCAACAGGAGCAGGAAACAGCAGTGTCAGACTCCGTTGAGCGCCGGAACTCTTGGGTGGCAATGGCCACACAATTGTGGAAACAGCCTCATGATGGAAAGCTGGCTTTCTCTCCGCTCTCGCTAAACCTGGCGTTACAACACACCAAGCTGCTGACCACTGGAAATGCTGAAGGGCAGCTCAATGAATTCCTAGCTGGTGCGTATTTGCCAAAAACCGAAGCTGTGTCAAACCTATTGAGCCAAGTTAACCGGATCTATTTGGCACAGGATTTAAAACTGAATAGTGACTTTAGTTTACCTGAATCAACTGCTCTGCTGGATTTTGGTACATCTGAGGCGGCTAAACAGATTAATGCCTGGGTAGAAGAGAACACCAATGGAAAGATTAAAGATCTTGTTTCCGAGGATTTATCACAGGTTCGCTTGCTCGTCGCCAATGCCTTGCACTTTCAAGGTAGCTGGGCAACAGAGTTTAATCCGGAAAATACTGGCGCCCAGCCTTTCATCGATGAGAAAGGCGACAGTAGTGATGTGCCGATGATGCAGTTGTCCGATCATGAGGCGAATTATTTTGCAGACCAAAAGGTAGAGGCACTACTCTTGCCATTCGCTCCAACTGAGGATGAATCGTCCCCTGCATTTCATTTTCTGGTGCTCAAAGGTAAAGAACGCTTAATGGTGTCGGATCTGCTTGCCTGGTTAGAAGAGGATTCCCATCTGTCCAAACTTACTTCCCTAAGTAGCTATCAGTCTAAAACACTCGATATTTCTCTGCCAAAACATCAGATTAGGTCGCAGTTTGAGTTGATAGCACCTCTCCAAGCGTTAGGCGTTGAAGATATTTTTCAACCGTCTGCTGGAAGTTTTAGTGCACTCACAAGCGAGCAACTGGCCGTAAGCCAAGTTCTCCAAAAAACATTCTTGGATATCTCTGAGAAAGGCGTCGAAGCGGCAGCCGCAACGGCTGTCCTGGCTACACGGTCGATGAAAGAGGCTTTTCAGGTGGATGGACCCTTTATCGCCATGGTGGTTGCACAGCCTAAAGATGCAGAAAGCGATCTCCAACCCGTGATGCTCGAGCTGGTCGGCAAACTCTGAGCGATAGGCTGAGAATCGAAGTAAATATTTGGAGCAGTTGATAATGAATAGAACTCTTGCCATCTTACTCGTCTGTGCCTGTTTTTCGCTTACTGCGCTGACAAGTGCGCAGGCCTCTGACCAGCAAAAGGCACGCGAACTATACAATCAAGGAAATATTCTTTTCAAAAGTAAACAGTACTTTGAAGCCGGCGAAGCTCTACGTGCCTCTCTACAATCCAGCAAGAATTTTGCTACATACTATTTGCTCGGCATGACGTATTTAGCCGGTAAACATCCAGCGTCCCCTAACAAACCTTATTTGGAAAATGCTGAAGAATCTTTCAAAGGGGCTCTAGGTGCAGCCAACAGTCGGAAGAAAGCTGCCATGGCCAAGGGGCGTATCGCCCAAGCCTACCTGCTGCAGGGTGGCAAGCAACTCGTTGCCGCAAAGCGAGAGATAGAGGAGGCGCTTAAAATGACTCCTGAAAAAGCGCCGACTTGGATGCTGGCTGTTTACGAGAAAATTAATGCGGAAACAGTTCGCATGTCATCTGATCAAATTGTCAGATCCTTAACCCAAAATCCGTTGGACTCACGTTTTAAGCCGGTTGACTTAACTGCTCCTGGCCCTTCTTTGAATTTAAAAATCAATTTCCAATTTGACTCGACTGAGGTGAGCCAAGATTCAATTGCCAATTTATCTGCACTGTCTACGGCCATGAAGAACGAGGCGTTCAGAAAAAACAGATTTCTATTGATTGGGCACGCGGATGCAAGAGGCGACGAATGTCACAACTATCATCTAAGCCAGTCTCGTGCGAAATCTATCTCCCAGTGGCTGGATGCGCAAGGCAACGATTTGGCACGAATCATTTATCGAGGTGATGGTGCCAAACGGCCACTCTACGCTGCCGCTGAAACGGAGGATCAACATAAAATAAACCGTCGCTTGGAAATTGTTGTCATGGAGCAAGAGGTGATGCCCGCCGAAGTTGATCATGGACAATGTCAATAATGTGGAGTATGGCTAATGGATAAATTTATGGGGAAAATTAGTCTTCAAGTCGCATCCATTGTGGTGTTCTTTACGCTATCAATACTCTGTCAGGCCGCTAATCATGCACTGCTTATTGGCATCAGTGATTATCCGGGCAAATCTTCAGATCTTGAGGGGCCTGTCAATGATGTTTTTTCGATGCAAGAAGTGCTGCAGCAGAAATGGAATGTACAACCTGCCCACTTGAATACGCTTCTTAATGAGCAAGCTACTCGCGAAAATATTTTGCAAGCGCTGAATGACCTATATCGCAGGACCACAAAGGATGACTATATTTTCGTTTATTTCAGTGGTCATGGAACTAGTGCGATGGATTTAAAAAATAACTTGCCATTGCCACATCAAACCGGCGCTTTTATTCCCCATGGGGTGCCACAAGTTATTGTGTATCCAAAAGCGTATGTTCAGCAGTTGATTGTCGGGCGCCGCGATCTTAGACCCATCTTCAACAAATTTGATACTCGTGGAAATCAAGTGCTGGTCGTCATGGATGCCTGTTTTTCGGGGCAAGCTGTTCGAGGACTTCCGAGTTTGCCAAAACGCTATCTACCGTCTAAATCGGTAGATGATCCTATGCTAGCCCTTGGTGATGACTTTGATGCTGATGCTGCTTTTGATGAGAATGCGCTCGTTGAAGAGCCTTATCCCTATCGTAATGTGTTCTTTTTAGGGGCAAGTGGTGAAAATGAAACTGCTGCGGATATCCCGCTAAAACTAGTCGATTTTTATCCTACCATTGATGGTAAAGCCCATGGGGCATTTACCGACAAACTTTTACGGGTATTGCATGGACGCTTGCATGCGGATAACAATCAAGACAGCCAACTTGCCTATGCCGAAATTCATCAGTCAGTGCGCTCCGCAATGGAAGTGGCCAATATCCCTCATACACCGACGAGACTTCCTGTCTTGCAAGAGGATGCGTCGGGTCTCGGACAGCGAGCGTTGTTTGATACCAAGTTATCCATTGCGCCACCCGGATCGATAAGCTTCACTGTCGATGCAAGAGAACTGAACAATGATGTCCAAAGTTCTTTAAATAGACTAGGGATAATCCAAAAAGATCTTGGCGCGCACCTTAAGCTTATTAAAGCTGGAGAAGACGTTCAACTGGCCAATTCCACCAATGACCAAATCAAGTTCTTACAAAAACCCACTACTGACCAGATAGTTCGCGCCGTCACTACGCAAAAACGTATCCATGATTGGATGTATTACCCCACCGTTAGCCATTTCAACTTATATGGATCACTCACCTCTAATCGTAACCAAATTGTAGTCTCCAAAGGCAGTGTTTACCGGTTTGGTGAGGAACTGGGGTTTTCACTTAAAGCGGATGAAGATGCTTTTCTAATAATTATGCACGTGGATGTTGATGGCTTAATATCTATGATTTACCCCTATCAAAAATCGGAAGTTATCAAACAAACGAAAAATTCATTGGTTGATTTACCAAGTATTGCACGTGTGCAAGCCCCGGAAGGGCGCGATTATATTCAGTTTATTGCCCTGAAAAACTGGCCGAAGCAGTTAAACTCAATTATTGGGAAGAGTTTTCGCATTAACTCAAATGACGCGCAGACGCTTTACAGTATTTTGAGCGATGCTTCTATAGAAAAAGCGGTTACCAGAACACTTTTCTACACCAAAAGTTAAGAAACTACCGACTTTTTAGTGGGCATCGTTTTTTGTGTTGCAATTGTTTCACTATTTCGGACCTTGATTACGTCTTAATAGGTTTTAACGCAGAGAAGACCAAATGTTGCAGGACGTGCAACTCCTGGATAACCGGGACCTCTGTTGAAAGGCAGCTACAACAAAGGATGAACTATGTCAGTGCTTAATTATGCATTACCTGAGAACTTTCAATTGCAACACTATACCTTGCTGTCGGTGCTAGGTGACGGTGGATTTGGCATTACGTATAAAGCGGTGGATAATCGATTAAAACGCCTAGTTGCCATTAAAGAATTCTTGCCCACGCAGTACGCGAGGCGCACTTCGGGGTCCACTAGTGTTGAACCTTATGAGCACAGCGAAAGTGAATATGAAGTAGGCCTCAGCCGATTTCTGGCAGAAGCCCAAGTATTAGCAACCTTTGATCATCCCAATATCGTCAAAGTACATACCTTTTTTGAGGCCAACGATACTGCTTACCTGGTGATGGCCTACGAAGAGGGTAAATCTCTTAAATCATATTTGTACGAGCTCAATCGACCGCTATCAGAGCGTGAGTGTCTAGACCTCTTTCTTCCCATTCTTGATGGCTTATCGGTGGTACACCAAGAGAAATTTGTTCATCGCGACATCAAGCCCGATAACATTTACTTAAAAGGGCAACAGGGTACGGATAGTTTTAAACCTATCCTCATCGATTTTGGCGCCTCTCGGGAGGTGATCGAAGACGAGGACGGGCAAGTGACGATTATGCTTTCTCCAGACTATGCAGCTCCGGAGCAGTACGCCCATGAGAGCAAATCTCAAGGACAATGGACGGACCTGTATGCCATAGGATCTACTCTGTATTTTTGTATTTTTGGACAAACCCCACCACGTGCTAATCGACGGCAAAGAGCGCTTTCTGAGAGCCAGAGCGACCCGTATAGAACTGCCATTGAACGCGGAAAGGATCATTATTCTCCCAGTTTTCTGATGTGTATTGACAAAATGCTTGCTATGAAAATTCAGGAGCGGTGCCAGTCTATTGAAGAAGTGATTGATGGCCTTACCGCGGCTAATGAAGCAACGGTTTTGAATCCTAGTACGATGGACTCAGAACCCCAACCAGCCGCTGGAAAACCAGCTAAGTCCGAGGAGAAGCTGAAAGAAAAAGGAACCTCGAATATAGCTGAGAGCGTGCAAAGTGAGCAGGGCCCCCTTAAAGTAGAAGGTAAAGTCAGCTCTCGATCGAAATTGCCGATAAAGGGATTTGCGGCATTGATGGTGGTCGTAGTCATCGGCGTGGTATTAACGATTTGGTTATCCTCTCACCAATCCGAACGTCCCGTGGAGTCTGATCTTCTGGCCAATTTGGGCATACAAATGACTCCCGTGGGCCTAATCGAGGTCAGCCAGCATGAGATTACCCGCGCACAGTTTGCCCAATTCGTAAAGGAAACAAATTATGTGACCTCCTCTGAAAAGCAACAAGAAAGTGGGTTTGGGTGCCAAATGTATCAAGCGGGTCGCTGGCGGAGTCAACCGGGTATTTCCTGGATGAATCCAGGATATCCGCAAGCAGACACTCACCCTGTGGTTTGTGTTAGTTGGGAGGATGCGCAGGCATTTGTCAACTGGTTAAGTAAATCAACGGGTAAAAAGTTTCGGCTGATAAGCAAGTTTGATTGGCAAAGCTTTTCTAGAATCCAAGCAACTAATGCAGCAGAGAGTCCTTGCCTATTCATGAATGGCGCAGACCAAACCCCCGGCAACATTTTATGGTCGCAAGCGGCGAATTGTAGCGACGGTTTTTTTTATACAGCGCCTGTAGGCAGCAAAACAGCCTTGATAGGCGGACTATATGATTTATTAGGTAACGTAGCAGAGTGGACCGAGGAATGTGGTGTAACTTGCACGACGCGTATTATCCGTGGTGGTTCGTGGATGAGCCCGCCGCAGGCACTCGGCTTTGATTCGGGTGAATCCATGGATGGAAAGTTGAGTCGGAATACCTTGGGCTTTCGAGTCGTATCTGGATAGGAGAATTTACATAGAGTCGATAAGGAAGAAATGCGTAAAAAGTTTCTCTCAAATGTATGTCAACGGCGTCTCTATATTAATAACAATTCAACCCTTTATGTGGGTTAAAAGATAACTTAACAAGTCCGAGGAATGCGTAATGAATACCTTAAACATTTTCAAGCGATCGCAAGCAATCCTATTTCTAATGATCAGCTTTATTTGCCATCTTGCATTTGCAGAATCGCTTGATGGTTTTGAAGCCCGATTGAGTGTTGAACAAGCACCGTTGTATCAAGCTGCAGCCCCCGTTCCCGGTAATTTGGCTGTCATCGGGCAGTTTGACAAGGCGCTCTACTGGCAAGGTG
>JANQMN010000050.1 GCA_028280065.1 Hahella sp. | reverse complement strand
TCTGCCGGTCACCTTCCGAAAATTTCACCGAAAAATCCGTGCCCTCAGCCCTTGAGTGTAGCGCACCTTTTTCACATCATACTTTTTACCGAATTATTCACCATATGATTGGGCAAAATTTAACCGCATTTCCCGCACTTTGATCATACTGAAAAATTTTCAGACCACACTAAAATCATACATTTCACCTAAACCCATCATAACTTCAGCCTAACTATGATCGTTCAGGGGGCGTGAAAGATTTATATCAACTTCACCATTCCCATAGCGATGACCAAGTTGGCTGTTCAAAATGCAGAAGAGGGAACCCGAGGCTCCCTCATGTCGTTGCGATTACGTCGCTACACGTTTTCTTCCCGTTATTAAAAAATCCCCCGTGCCGATGTGATCTGTTGGCGCTAACTGTAGGAATGACGACAATTTGGTAGGAAAATGCCTAATCGTTCAATACTAGTGGAGTAAGTTGCACTTACTTCTCCATAAATTTGACTGGATCTATAACATACCGGGTATGGGAAGCTTTCCCTATCAAACCTTCCTGATCCTCTGCTTCAATCTCAAAAACAAGCTTTTTGCCGTCAACTTTTACCAGCCTAGCGGTGCACGAAACTTCACCGCCGACCTTGGTGGCTTTCTGGTGCCTGGCATCGATATGGATACCCACGGTATCCAGGTGTTCTTCCAAGGCATTTTCAATCGCTTGAATGGCGGTATTTTCCATAAAGGCAATCATCGCGGGTGTGGCGTAAACCGGAAGCTTTCCCGAGCCATGATGAATGGCGGTGTCTTGTTCGGTAACCGACATGGATTGGGTGGCCGTTAATCCTTCTTTGAGCATAGGGGTTTCTCTCACAGACTTTTAAAAATTGGCTTAGCGTATTTATTCTGGGTAGCAAATTGGAAAACCTTTGCTTTCCGTTAATTTTCATTCTCCGAATACGAAACTCAGATCGAACTCAACCTCCGTAAACGGCTCAATTCTTACCTTTTTAACAGTATGATCAACCGTTTCGATTAAGGAATACCTATCGTTTACAAGCTTATAAGCAATCAGCGATTGATCTTCCGGGCTGATGATCCAGTAATAAGGCACTTTGTGTTTTTGCAGCAGCAAAAGATTATCCAGCAAGTCTTTCTTCTCATGCCCTGGAGAGGTGATTTCACACACCCAATCCGGCGGAATATCCATCACGCCTCTCGGTTTCTCCGGGACACACTCTTTCCGCCATCCCGCCAAATCATGGGTCGGACATTGATGCTCGCCGTATCTAACACTGATTTCAATGGCAATCCACCAGCCACCAGGGCCTTTATCCCTTTTGTATGGCGCTAACTCGGTAACGATGTCTCCTTGCACCGAACCATGTTCAAATCGCGCCACCGGGCGCTTAATGATCTCGCCGTTGATTAATTCCTGGCGCTCATCTTCAAGCCAAGCCTCCTGCAGGTCGTCAAAGGTTTTGAGTTTCTTGGCTTCCATAGAGTGTCTTTGTATTAAAAGGTGGAAAATTAACTTTCTATTGCAGGTAGTTCAATTTAACGGTCAACTGTCTCAAACCCAAATAATTAACTGGTTCACTTCACAGCATCAAGCTGTGCCTGAATAAATTCCGCAGAAGATTTAATAGCATGATCCGCCTCCGCAATCAGCCCCACCTGCAGTTGAAAAACATGCCACATCTCGGCGTATTCCCGATAGTACACCTGACAACCCTGGTCGACGAGCCTGTCGCAAAAGGCGATAATCTGCGCCACCAAGCCTTCTTTTGAGCCCGCCTGCACTTCAAGCGGCGGCAACCAGCGCCAGTCGCCCAAAATGGGTGAAACTTTCGGGTTTTGCAATTGCTTGCCCGCATAGTTCTGTGAACAGCGCTGCAGCCAGTTGCTCGGCAGCATATTCTCCTCGCGACCGAACCGGTTGGATTCGGTCTGCTGATTGACCCAGGGCGAGTAAAGTATCAGTCCCGCCGGTAATGCCGCCTGTTTCTCATGGAGTTCCCTTGCCAGTGCCAAGCTCAATCCTCCGCCGGCAGAGTCTCCTCCGACAAACAGACGATGGCAGCCGGTATGGTCCTTAAGCAGAGCCAGGTACACATTCAATACATCTTCTAAACCTGCTGGAAACGGGTTCTCAGGCGCAAGACGGTAATCAGGAACCACCACTTTTGCATTCGCCGCCACGGCCAGATGGCTGGCGATGCTCCGATGGGTTCGGGCCGAACCTAAACAGTAGCCGCCCCCATGCAAATATAATAACGTAGCGCCATCTCCTGCTTCATAGTTGGGGCCGGTATGAATTTCAACCAAGACGCCGCCAATACGGCTTTGTGTCCGTTTCGCCGCGCGGTTTATGTGATTTACCTTGGCAATGAGTTCAATCCAGCCGCGCTGCAAACGAATTCCCGGAAACCAGGCAAAAGCGGGTTTTATCAGCATCCGGATGGTGTTATCGAGAGTGCGGGCAAGGGCTTGATTGCGTTTCGAGACTTTTAAATGGAGCCGTTCATGGCTTAAGTAGTTCGGCAATGGTGGATTCGCAGTCATATTCTGGCTGAAGCATTTCCTACAACAATGGCTTGATTCGGACTTTTACGTTTTTCGGTTAGCCCACTCGCCGATAATTTGGCACATGCAGTGAGTCCTAGTGTAGTGTCCCATATAGGTAGCCCATTAAGTGGTCCTCAGATTTGCCACAATAAGGCGCATTTCGCCGGGAATGTCGCCTACCTTGCCAAGAAGTGCAACACCATTGTGGTGAATCTGAGGGCCACCCGGAGGGCGAGCCGCTAAAGGGCCATCTACGTTGTTGCGATTGCTC
>JANQMN010000049.1 GCA_028280065.1 Hahella sp. | reverse complement strand
CGATATAGTTTTCCAGGGTAAACTCCTGGGGAAACAGGGAAAAGCCAGCCAATATCTCATTGGTGGTCTTAAAACTCATCGATACCAACCAGTAAATCGGTAACATCAAAAACAGGATATAGATAACGGGCGCGAGTGATTTAAGTTTCATATGGCACCTCAGCTCTTATCGTCTTTAGTCATGGCCGTATAGAAGACCCATGAGACCAGCAGGGTAATCACGAAGTAGATAAGCGACATCGCGGCAGCCGGACCGAGATCAAACTGCCCCAGGGCTACTTTGACCAAATCGATGGATAACAGCGTCGTCGAATTACCAGGCCCTCCGCCGGTTAGCACGAAAGGTTCGGTGTAAATCATGAAAGAGTCCATAAAGCGCAAAAGTATTGCGATGGTCAGGACCTTTTTCATTTTTGGCAACTGGATATGGCGGAACACCGACCATTTTGAGGCACCGTCAATTTTCGCCGCCTGATAGTAGGCATCGGGAATGGAAATCAAACCGGCATATGCCAGTAGTACCACCAGGCTCGTCCAATGCCAGACATCCATCATGATCAACGTAACCCAGGCCGCCGTCGGACTTTGGGTCATGTTGTATTCAATACCCATGGAGTTCAGCGTATAACCCAAGAGACCGATGTCCGGCAGGGTGAAGATATTCCACATGGAACCCACCACATTCCAGGGAATCAAGAGCGGCAGGGCCATTAACACCAGGCACACCGATACCCAGGGTCCGGACCGGGGCATTGTCAGCGCAATGGCGACGCCCAAAGGCACTTCGATAATCAGTATGGTGGCGGTAAAGGCTAGCTGCCTTCCCAATGCGGCATGAAATCTGTCGGAATGAAGAATATCCTCAAACCATCCTACACCATGCCAAAAAAACAGGTTGTTGCCGAAGGTTTCTTGGACTGAATAGTTAACGACAGTCATCAAGGGAATCAGCGCATTGAATGCCACTAGAACCAAAACCGGCAAGACCAGAAACCAAGCTTTTTGATTTACGGTTTTCATTGATGTGTTCTCTCTGTTACCAAGCGGCTAGGCAAGTGTCTTTACTCGACCAGCCAGCCATTGTCATACAACCGGGTATTATCAGAATCAAATTCCAAATAAACCGTTCCTTGCGGAACTGCCTTCCCTTCCGGCACCAGTACACTAATCTTATGCTGCCCCAAGCGGGTTTCGACGACTTTGTTGCGACCGATATCCATCACATTGACCACATCCACTTGCAGCCCCTGATCCGCCAACCGGACAAATTCCGGACGGACACCGATTTCGGTATTTGAAGAGGTTGCAGCTTTTGGACTATTGGCGACAGCCACTTTAAAACCATCCAAAAGCACCTCTCCTCCCTGAACCCGGCAAGGAACGATATTCATGCCCGGTGAGCCGATGAAGTGGCCGACGAAAGTATGTGCGGGGCATTCAAAAAGCTCCTGCGGCGTGCCGACCTGCAGAATCTGGCCAAATTGCATAACGACTACGCGATCGGCGAAGGTTAACGCTTCGGTTTGGTCATGGGTGACATAGATCATTGTCCGCTGAACCTTCTGGTGCAGTTCTTTCAACTTTGACCGTAATTTCCATTTCAGATGGGGATCGATAACCGTAAGCGGTTCGTCAAACATCACAACGTTCACGTCGTCCCGTACCAATCCCCTGCCTAGCGAGATTTTCTGTTTGTTGTCGGGTGACAGACCTGCCGCCTTCTGTTGCATTACGTCGTCAAGTTCCAGCATTGCAGCGATTTCACTTACCCGCTGTTTAACGACCGATTCCGAAACACCGCGGTTGCGCAAGGGAAACGCCAGGTTATCTTCCACGCTCATGGTGTCGTAGACCACGGGAAACTGAAAAACCTGGGCAATATTGCGCTCATCGGGTTCCATTCGGGTTACATTGCGATCGTCGAACAGGAGTTCGCCTTCACTGGGAATCAGAAGTCCGGAAATAATGTTTAACAGCGTCGTTTTTCCGCAGCCTGAAGGACCGAGCAATGCGTAGGCACCGCCGTCGTCCCAACTTAAATCTACCTCTTTCAATGCATAATCATCTTCTGATTGTGGATTTGGCAGATAGCTGTGCCGTATATTCTTCAAGGTAATTTTTGCCATTGAACTGCTCTACCCTGCCAACTGGCCGTCTTGGCCAAAATAAAAACACTGTGAAGCATCCAAATAAAACCGTTGGTTGCTTCCGACTTCAAAAGGAAAAACGCCATCTGACTGAGAGACCCAGGACTGGTTTTCCATATTGAAATGGGCAACACTCTCAGAACCCGAGAGATCGGTTATTTGGACAACACCCTCCAACGCAACATCATGGGAGTTTTCTCGGGTAGGCTTAATATAGTGAGGGCGTACGCCTAAGGTATACTCTCCATCCGGCAATGCCTGAGCATTCCCTTCCGCCGGCCAGGAGACACGGTCGCTGAGTTTAATCAAGCCACCCGCTTTAACCGCTTTGGCCGTGTTGAGCGGAGGGTCGGAGAAAACTTCGGCTGTGTTAAGGTTCCGTGGTTGCCGATAAAGCTCTGAGGTTATTCCAAACTGGGTAACCCGCCCTTCAAGCAGTGTGCAGGTATGCCCGCCAAGCATTAAGGCTTCCATCGGCTCGCTGGTTGCATAAACCACCGTAGCTCCGCGATCCGCCAATAGTTGCGGTAATTGCGCACGCAGTTCTTCCCGGAGCTTATAGTCGAGGTTCGCCAACGGCTCATCCAGGAACACCGCTTGGGAATCTTTAACTATGGCTCTCGCCAGCGCCGTTCGCTGTTGCTGACCGCCGGATAATTCATGCGGGCGGCGGTCCAGCATCGGACCAAGCTGCAGCAAGTCAGCGGCTTCCTGTACGCGTTTTTTAATTTCGGTTGCCGACATGCGGGCAACCTTGAGTGGTGAAGCTATGTTGTCGTAAACAGTCAGATGAGGATAATTTACGAAAAACTGATGGACGAAACTGATGTTCCGCTGTTGCGGAGTTTGTTTGGTTATGTCCACACCTTTAAAAAGCACTTTGCCCCGGTTCGGTTTTTCCAAGCCGGCCATCAGCTTCATCAGGGTCGTTTTACCAGCGTTGGTGGCGCCGAGTAGCACGTTGAAGCCTTCTTCTGCAAAGGTTAGAGAAGTATCGTAAATATAGGTCTCTGCGCCAACACGCTTGAATACATCTTGGAGTTCAATTGCCATCGCGTAATTAGCTCAATGAAAAGAATTGAGATAAGAGCCGCCATGTAGCGGCTCTGCCTTTTGATGTGTTAAACGCCAGGTACTAGCTGGACTTCCAGCGTTTAATCAGGTCGTCATAGTTGACGGTCTGGCCCTTGGGTTTCTCGTTAGCGAGTTTGGCTTTTGGTCCACCCGGTTTACCAAGCCATTCAGAAGGATCTTTTTCATCGTTTAGCCTTGGTCCGCAACCGCCATAAACCTTCGCGGCTTTGTCAGCTGCTTCCATACGGCGCATAACGTTATCCATTTCGGAAGCGAGGCGATCCATGGCTTCTTGTGGAGTGAAGGCGCCGGAGTTCACGTCGCCAATCTGCTGCCACCAGATTTGCGCTAGCTTCGGATAGTCGGGAACGTTCACCCCTGTGGGTGACCACATGACCCGGTCCGGAGAGCGGTAGAACTCAACTAATCCTCCGAGCTTCGGCGCACGTTCGGTGAAGGACGCATGTCTTACGGAAGAATCGCGAATAAAAGTCAAACCAACGTGAGACTTCTTAACATCAACGGTTTTAGAGGTAACAAACTGGGCATACAGCCAGGCTGCCTTGGCGCGGTCTTCAGGAGTGGATTTCAAAATGGTCCAAGAACCTGCGTCCTGGTATCCCAACTTCTGACCTTCTTCCCAATAGGGTCCTTTCGGACTTGGCGCCATTCTCCACAAGGGGTTACCCGCATCGTCGACAGTATTGTTGCCATCGCTCTTAGGAGCCACCATGCTTGCGGTAAAGGCGGTGTACCAGAAGATCTGCTGTGCAACATTACCTTGAGACAAGGCTGGCAAGGACTGATAGAAATCATAGCTAGCAGCGCCCGGAGGGGCATATTTGCGTAGCCACTCATCCCACTTGCGGATCGCGTAAACCGCTGCGGGGCCATTTGCGCCGCCACCTCGAGATACGCTCGCACCTTGAGGATTACAGGAGCCCTCTTCCATGCGAATTCCCCATTCGTCAATTGGGCGACCGTTAGGAAGGCCTTTGGAACCGGCGCCTGCCATGGACAACCAGGCATCCGTCATCCGCCAACCGAGATCCGGTGCACGCTTACCATAATCCATGTGGCCGTAAACTCTCGTGCCGTCAATGTTTTTCACGTGCACAGAGAAGAATTCGGCAATATCTTCGTAGGCTGACCAGTTGACGGGCACACCCAGGTCATAGCCATAGATCTCTTTGAATTTCTTCTGCAGATCGGGGCGGTCAAACCAGTCTTTACGAAACCAGTAAAGGTTTGCGAATTGCTGGTCCGGCAATTGGTAAATGTCGCCATCCGGGCCGGTGGTAAAGGATATGCCAATGAAATCTTTGATATCGAGATTAGGATTGGTTACGTCCTTACCGGTACCCTTCATCCAATCCGTGAGATTAACCGCTAATTGCAAACGCGAATGCGTCCCGATCAAATCGGAATCATTGACATAGGCATCGTAAAGATTCCGTTTAGTCTGCATTTGGGTTTGCACGGCCTGAACCACTTCGCCTTCGCCAAGCAACTGGTGATTTACCTTGATACCGGTAATTTCCTCAAAAGCTTTAGTCAGGACGTTCGATTCATACTCATGGGTAGGAATGGTTTCGGACAGGACGTTAATTTCCATCCCTTTGAAAGGCTTCGCGGCGTTAATAAACCATTCCATTTCCTTCATCTGCTCATCTTTCGAAAGCACTGATGGCTGGAATTCGTCATTAACCCATTTTTTCGCTGCATTCATGTCAGCCCAGGCGTTAATGCTAGAAGCTGAAATAGAAAGGACAGCAACAGCAGTTGCTACTTTTTTGAACATGTGTACCTCCAAGCAGGCTATTGTTTTTATTTGCCGCATTTAGGCGTGGACTATTATGCTCATCCGAAAACAAACGAAAGTCAACCGAAAATTTAATCTTTCTATTTTTTTCATTATATTCTCATAAGGCAAATATTCGAAAATATCGAAGATAAACCTCAAGTGCACAATATTGCCTGACCTGAAATATAGCAGTGAACCCTGCAATCTGCGTTGAGATAACAACAATGAACGACAAAAAACCCTTCGATTTGCCGAAAAAGACATCAAATAAGTTCAGAGAAGCCTTGATTTGCACTAGCCGAAACGATTTAACTTCATGCAAACCAAAGCAAGCAAATTAATGCCCTGAATCGTTAAGAAACTTGCGCGAATACAGTTTTTCCAGCGATACCCGGAAGAAATCAATGACAGAAACCAAGACCCGATACTTTTTCAAACAAACCTTACTCGGCGGCCTGATCGTTTTACTGCCCGTCGGCATCATGCTCGCTGTCGGCAAATGGATCTTCGGACTGATAACCGACGTGATACAGCCGCTCACCAACCTATTGATTCAAACTTACGATTACCCGGAGTTCATCGGGGATTTCATTGCCATCTCCCTGATAATCATATTTTGCTTTGTCATCGGCTGGTTGGTCACCACGGGCGCCGGGCGCTGGTTCCACCATCGTTTCGACACGGCCTTGATCAAAATGGCGCCGGGCTACCGAATAGTCAGGGAAGTGGTCACCCAGGTCTTAGGCAGCGACGAGGAATCGCCCTTCAGCAAAGGCGAGGTATGCCTGGTGCGGATATACGGCGCGCATATACCCGTTAAGGTAACGGGTATCATCACATCGCGATCAGAGCAATATGCTACGGTATTCGTGCCGACTTGCCCCAATCCGACGAGCGGATTTGCTTACCAGGTAAGCTGGGAACTCATCGAACGCC
Organism: Hahella sp.; assembly: GCA_028280065.1. Taxonomy (GTDB): domain Bacteria; phylum Pseudomonadota; class Gammaproteobacteria; order Pseudomonadales; family Oleiphilaceae; genus Hahella. The sequence continues at coordinate 48,909 of JANQMN010000049.1, read as the reverse complement.
GACCGGACATCGGCCTTGACAGCGCAGTCAGAACAATATTTTCCTGCGGAGCCGGCAGTGCGCAACTTTTTGGCAAAGAACTGTTTGAGCAAGATCAAGTGTAGTGTCCCATATAGATAGCTAAGAATGCACCGGAAGTCCCCAATAAGTATGCTTTCCCACCCGGCGGCATCGTTTCAGCGCATGTTTAGTCCGCGAAAAAGGCCGTCCGCCCTGGCAAGGAGGCGTTTCAAGCCGCGACCAGGCTAATGGTCACGGAAGTATTCCTCTATCTTGGCGTCAGCTTCGTCGCCAAAAAGAATTTCACAAGCGGGTTTAAGTCCCTTGGCGCTTTTAATGGCTTCGCGCCCGACCACCAGCGAAATTTTCGAACGCCGCCGTAAAAAATCCTCAAGCTTGGTGATCATTTCGCGACGGGCTGCCAGGGCAATCTCGCAGCGGGTATATTCCGCATTTTCGATGACCAGTTTCGCCTGCTTGGGATCTTCCCGAATGGCTTCCAGCAACTCGAATGCATTCGCTGCATAACGGCGCCAAAATCGTATGGATAGGGGCTCAGGGGAGGATTTATCGGTAAAGTCGTCCAGATCCATCAACCGCGCCTGGTGCATAAACTCATCTCTAACGGCGTTGGGCGGCTCGCCATACCATAACCGTTTAGGAAAGGGGATATTGATCCCCATATCCTTGACGAAGTCACAGATCTCCTCGCCGACGTTGAGACAATCCGTCAACTTACCGCCGAAGATACTTATATGGCGTTGGTCGCTATTGACATCCACGGCATGCTTACGGGAAAGCTGAATCCAATCGGATGTATCTTCTTTTTGACTTTCAACCACCAATGGGCGCACGCCGCACCTTTCCGCAACCACATCGTCTACCGTAAGGGGTTTGTCCAAGTCCAACCTGGCGTTGATATTATCCAAAACGAACTTTCTATCCTCCGGAGTCACCTCGGAATAGGGCGTATCCATTTTGGAGTCGGTGGTGCCGATACAGGTTTTCGGCCCCATGGGAATGACGAAGAACAAGCGGCCATCATCCGCAAAAAAGGTCAACACCCGATGATTTGGCGTCAGCCGGTCAACAATCAGGTGAATACCTTTAGAAAAGGCGTGATGATGTTTCGTTCTTTGGCCGGTAAACTGGTTATGCTCGTCTGCAAATGGCCCACAGGCATTAATCAGAACCTTAGACCTAATCGTGAACTTTTCCCCACTAATGGTATCTTCAGCCTCAGTCAGCCATGCATCTCCGGAAAATGCGGCACCGTTGGAACGGACATAGTTCGCCGTGATACACCCATAGTTCATCGCCGAGCGAATAAAGTTGAAGACAAACCGGGCATCATTGTCATGCAAGTAGCAATCTGAATACTCGAAGCCTCCGTTACTGCCATTGGTATTAACGACTGGCTCACTTTCTTCAACCTTTTCCGGCGTGTAATACTTGGGAAACTTGGTGAATCCGTTGCCCATGAACCAATAGAGAATGGTACCTAAATACAGAAATAATGGATGAAACCGAAATCCCTTCTTGATCGTGGTAAAGAAACGAATTTCTTGCACCGTGGAGGGATAGCAGCGCATGAGTTTGTTGCGCGACATACATAGCTTCCGCACTAAAGGGAACTCATAGGTTTCCATGTACTTGATGCCACCCCAGGCAAGATTCGATGATTCCTGGCTGGTAAACCCGGCAAAATCCCGCGCATCAATCAGTGCGACTCGCAGTCCGCGCGCCGACAGTACGGCGGAAGACACTGCGCCATTTATCCCGCCGCCGATAATCAAGACGTCAAAACTTTCGTCTTTTAATTGTTGGATATTGTTTTGTCGAAGTTGCATACCTAGCTACTCCCGCTATCTAAAAATTCAACCGACTTGCCTGTAACAAGCGACAAGGTTCATGCACCTTCCCATTTCAACGCCCGCTGGATTGCCTTACGCCATCCGGCATAATGACTCTCTCTTGCCTCTGTAGGTAATTGCGGTTCAAACACTTTATCCGTTGCCTGCAGGCGTTCCAGCTCTGCGGTCGACTCCCAAAAACCGGTTGCTATGCCTGCCAGGAAAGCGGCTCCCATGGCGGTAGTTTCGATCAGCGTTGGACGTACCACCTTGGCTTTCGCCATATCGGCTTGAAACTGCATCAGAAAATCATTGGCGGAAGCGCCACCGTCAACTTTAATCTCGGCAAGATCGAGCCCGGAATCCTGCTCCATCGCTTCCAAAACATCGGTGCTCTGGTATGCAATGGATTCCAGGCCGGCGCGAATAATATGATTCCGGTTGGTGCCACGGGTTAATCCCACCATGGTACCTCGGGCATATGGGTCCCAATGCGGCGCGCCAAGGCCGACAAAGGCGGGCACCAGATATACGCCATTGGTGTCGTCAACTTTCTGGGCAAAATAATTGGTATCGTCCGCCTGACGAATCAATCCCAGTTCGTCCCGCAGCCACTGAATCACCGCCCCGCCCATGAATACCGAACCTTCCAACGCGTAGTTGGGTTCGCAATCGGGCCCGATGGCCATGGTCGTCAATAAGCCGTTCTTGGAGGCCACCGCCTGTTCGCCGGTGTTCATCAATAGAAAACAACCGGTGCCATAGGTGTTTTTCGCCAGGCCCGGTTTAGTACAGAGCTGGCCGAAAAGCGCGCTTTGCTGATCGCCGGCCATGCCGGCGATGGGAATCTTCGAAGTTCCCAAGCTGGTTTGGCCATAGATTTCAGATGACGACTTCACTTCCGGCAGCATGGCTTTCGGGATGTCCAAGGCACCGAGAAGCTTTTCGTCCCACTGACGTTTTTTTATATCAAACAGCATGGTCCGGGAGGCATTGGTATAATCGGTGACATGCACTTCGCCGCGCGTCAATTGCCAGAGCAACCAAGTATCCACCGTGCCAAATAACAGTTCGCCTCGGGCCGCCCGCTCTCTTGCGCCTTCTACCTTATCCAGAATCCAACTGATTTTGGTCCCGGAAAAATACGCATCGGTAACCAGGCCGGTCGTCTCCCGGATATAGGGTTCGAGGCCCGCCCGTTTCAGCTCTTCACATTTCGCAGCGGTCCGCCGGCACTGCCAAACGATCGCGTTATACACCGGCCGTCCGGTCTTCTTCTCCCAGACGATGGTGGTTTCCCGTTGATTGGTGATTCCTATGGCCGCAATTTCATCACTGCCGATACCCGTTTTCGCCATCACTTCAGTGAGCACGGACCGCTGACTGGACCAGATCTCCATGGGTTCGTGCTCTACCCAGCCGGACCGGGGATAGATCTGCCGAAATTCTTTTTGGGCGACGCCGACGATTTCCGCCTGACGATTAAAGATAATGGCTCTGGACGATGTTGTGCCTTGATCCAAGGCGATGACGTAATTTTTATTCTCGCTCATGGGAGACGCTCCGTTAACGAAGGTTCTTGTTATGCTGTTCTTCAGTTTTGCTACTTAGCCGACTAACCGCCGCCGGGCATCGTAACCGCTCCGTCAATTCGATTCGGTGCCACGCAACCCCGGCTTTACGGTATTAGGCTCTAAGCTTAGCCTACAGATGGACAATTCACTCGATAAGTTAAAATCCGGGCTAGGCAGCCTGCCGTATTTTTAGCAGGTTGCCCGCCAGATACTCCGCTACCGCCTGCTGCTGATGTTCGGACAGGTATAAACCAAGTTTGGTCCGACGCCACAAAACATCCTCAGCGGTGACGGCAAATTCCTGTTGTATGAGATAATCCAGCTCACGCCGACTAAGGCCATGGCCAAATTGCTCGCCCAGGTCTTCCAACGACTCGCAGTCGCCCAGCAACCTATGGCTCTCCGTGCCATAGGTACCTACCAAGCGCCGCAGATAACTCCTCGGAAGAAACTCATAACGCTGCGCAAGCTCCTCCGTAAGTTCCTCGACAGTCCCGGAGAGATTTCCACCGGGCAATGCGTGAAAAGCCGTCCATGGCGCCCGCATGGTCGGGAACCATGGCGCGAGTTTGGCTATTGCCGCTTCAGCCAGTTTTCGATAAGTGGTGAGCTTACCGCCAAATACCGAAAGCAAGGGCGCAGCGCCGACATTTTCCAGTTCAATCGTATAATCCCTGGTGATTGCCTGGGCAGAAGAAGACTCGTCATCACATAAGGGCCTAACCCCGGAAAAAGACCAGACGACATTTTCAGGAGATATTTGCGATTGAAAGTGATCGTTCACGACTTGGCACAAGTAGCGGATTTCCTCATCTGAAATCGTGGCGCTGTCCGGTGCGGCGTTATGCTCGACATCCGTGGTACCGATCAGGGAGAAATCATTCAGATAAGGAATGACAAAGACAATACGGCCATCTTCATTTTGCAGGATGTAAGCTTGCTCCTGATCGTGCAGTCTCGGCACCACGATGTGGCTGCCTTTGATAAGCCGGATACCTCTGGGGCTGGGTCTTGCCAATTGCCGGGTCAATAGTGATTTCACCCAAGGCCCGGCGGCATTGACCAGTGCCTTGCTCTTTAATACGCGCTTCTCCCCGGTAGTTTGATCCTCCACCGTGACATGCCAAAGCCCTCCCTTCTGTTCGGCGCCAATGCACTTGGTCCTGACCAGGACATCGCCGCCATAATCCCGGCATTGCTTGGCATTGAGGACGACCAGTCGGGCATCGTCTACCCAGCAATCGGAGTATTCGAAGCCTTTGCGAATATCCCGCTTTACCGGCGACTGCTGAGAAAATTTCACTAACTTTGAACCGGGCAGGACATCGCGTTTGCCAAGAAAGTCGTAAAGAAACATACCGCACCGAATCATCCAGGCCGGTCTCAAATGCGGCCGGTGAGGCAGAATGAAACGCATCGGCTGCACTATATGGGGCGCTTTACGGTATACCACTTCCCGTTCATTTAACGCTTCTTTTACCAATCGAAACTCATAATGCTCCAAATAACGCAAACCGCCATGAATCAACTTGCTGCTTGCAGAGGACGTGGCCCAGCCCAGATCGTTCATTTCAATCAGGGCGGTTCGCAAGCCTCTGCCTTGCGCATCTGCGGCAATCCCAGCGCCATTTATACCACCACCGATCACAATCAAGTGATAACCGTTATCCGATTGGCCGTTTGTCACTACCCTTCTCCTTCCAATTAATTCGAATTATTACATATAATTTTCTTATTTTTTCGTTTTGGCACTATAACGCATGCAATATGAAAATAGTATGAACATTTAGGAATTACAAAACCTGTGTTTAGAAAAAAAATGTATAGGATGAGGTTATGAAAGGATAGGAGGCAGACAGGCAGGGAGCCTGCTGCCATGGCAAACCTAGATCGAAAGAAGTAAAGAGAAAGCTAGAGCTAGCGCGTAAAATCTAGTCGTCAACGGTACAAATATGCAGATCCACCCCGGCATCCGACAGAATAGTTGCAATACTTTGCTGGGGGGGCTGATCGGTATAGAGCGAACTGGCCTGGGAGATGTTGCCAAGTTTCACCATCGCGCGGCGGCCGAATTTCGAGTGATCCGCCGCCAGATAGACATGCCGGCTATTTTGGATTATTGCCTGGGCCACCCGCACTTCCCGGTAGTCGTAGTCCAATAAGGTTCCATCCTCATCTATGGCGCTGATCCCGATAATGCCGAAGTCCAGTCGAAACTGCTGGACAAAATCCATCGCGGCTTCGCCGACGATACCTCCGTCTCTCGAACGCACTTCTCCGGAAGTCACGATGACACGAAAATCCTCTTTCTTACTCATCAGGCTTGCCACATGCAGGTTATTGGTCACAACCTGCAAGCCGGTGTGTTGCATCAGTGCTTTGGCGATCGATTCAGTTGTGGTTCCAATATTGATGAACATGCTGCTGTGGTCAGGGATGGCCGCCGAAATTTCCCGGGCAATCGCTTCCTTGGCCGCCAGATTTTGAATTTGCCGATCCTGATAAGGAAGATTTTCCGTGCTGTTAGCGGCACTTGCGCCGCCGTGGAATCGCTGAATCAACCCGGCCTCCGCTAACAAGGTGAGATCCCGCCGCAAGGTTTGCGGCGTCACCTTGAACTCCGCCTCCAGGTCATCCATGGTGACGGTTCCATGCTCTTCGATGGTTTTTAGTAATTCGGACTGGCGGGCATTCAGCGGTTTTTCTAGAGTCATTTGAACATCTACTTTGTTATTTTTGGTTTATCCTAGCCATTTTTCCCCGGTGATTGCCAACGTGGGTCATCGGATAGCAAGAAAGAATGTCAATTAGCGCGCTCGGCCATTTAAGTATAGAAGGCGGACCGGGAAACCGGCCACATTCTATTTGTTTTCACCCTAAAACGGCATCCTTCGCCTGGTAAACCATGGTTCTCGATAAATTAATTCGTTGTTTCTTTTGACTTTTTAGCATAATTTATCGCGTGATTTATTTACTCGTTAGGGAAAAGAGCGGAACCGACGGCCACTATGCGTTATATCTCTTTATTCGTTTATCTGCTTGGTTTCCAGTTTGCCCAATATACAGAGGCTAGGGAACCGAGGATCTCCTTGGATTTCGGCGGTTATTACAGCCAGGGCAGCTATGGACTGGAAACCGCTTTCGTGGACAGGGAAAGAACGCTGTCCGCCCTGCCTGTTTCATTTAAAGTCCGACACTGGCCCTGGTCTTTCAAAGTGGCGGTCAGTTGGTTGCGCCTGGAAGACGAGGTTAGCCAGCCCGACCAGGGTAAAAGCCGGGAAACCATATCCGGAATGGGCGACACTACAGTCACCGTCAGTCGCGACTGGCTACTGAAAACACCCGCACCCATCTTTTATTCTGCTTGGTTGAAAACCAAAATACCAACCGCCGATGAAAAAAAGGGCTTGGGCTCGGGGGAACTTGATTTCGAACCAGGAGTAACGCTGATGCACATCGGCACCTGGAACCCGTTTTTAAAACTAAGCTATCGGGTCAAAGGCGACTCTCCTCGAACGAATTACTTTAATCAGTGGAAAACCGGGCTGGGCGTATCCTACAAGCATTCCAATAGACTTCGGATTAGCACACTGATTAACAGCAAACAGCGAAGCACGGAAGCAGCCGGCACCAATACCTACTTTTTAATGACGAGCCAACATTATCTGACGCCCGAGTGGTCTGTAACGCCCTATGCCATTTACGGCTTGTCGGAATACAGTGACGATTATGCGTTAGGATTTAATGTAACGCGAAAATTTTAGGCAACCAATTTTCAACTTGCCATGGAAGCCGACCAGGAAGATCTCCTGGCCGCAGGAATGCAGCAAATTATCGGTCGAAACGGGTCTGGCACTTCTAGCCCGGCGGCTTAGGAGTATCTGGCGGATCCAAATCGCCATCGTCTATGCCGGTATCCGGTACTTCCGGTCCGTCGATATCGGAATCCGGCGTTTCCACTGTCTCGAGCCCCTCGCCAACATCGGTCCCGTCGTAAAAGTCATAGTCTTCGGGGACAATGATATCCATTTCCGGGACTTCGGGGGGTTCGACGATATCAAGCGCTTCATGAGGTGCCCCAGTACCTGCTATTCCACCCTCTTCATCAGGATCGGCCGATGGTGCTTCCGCCCACGCAGATGACAGCGGGGTCAGTAGTACTGCTGTAATTAGGACGTGGTTAATCCTTTTCATTGGTATCCCCAAACTTGGCAGGTGCTTGGTGTTCCACCCAAAAATAGGCACCCAGATTGAATCGAAAATGGGCCTTCGCATTTCCCCGGCTTTTGATCTGCAGGCGTTTCGCCTCTTTGTTGACATCCACCAATAGCTGGGAGGCTCTGTCATTAATCATGGATTCCAGAGCGCTAATCGCGTCCGGCGTCAACCTGTTATAAAACACTGCCCGATCAAACTGGGGTGGCTGCCCATTGAGTAAATTATGAGTACCGGCAGCGATATGGTCGTGTAGGTTCTTGCCGAAGAAAAAGGCTTTCTCGTCAAATCCTTGCTGTGGTACGAATGCATTGGCATTGAGGACAACCTGATTGTCCTGGATATGCACAACGCCAAGCCGCAACCATTCCTCTAAAACAACTTTTGGACGAATATCCTGTTTTGTTACACTGGCAACCAATGTCTCGAAACTAATCGCATTACCTGGATTCTTGGGGGAGGCTTTCGGAAGCGCTTTCGGCTTGCCCTCCGAATCAAGGTAGGCCGGGTCGCTAAGCCATACACTAATCAACTGAGTTCCGACGGAAAATGTTTCCGGGGCTTTGTTCTGATCGGGTTCGTCATGCCGAAAGCGTTTCACGTCCTTTCGATGAATACCGGTCAACAAACTGATTCGGCTATCCGTGGGGGGTTTGTTATCGATGCCGAATTCCTGATCGGCGATGTCTATATAGATGCGCTTCAACATCTGGCTGAAGACCGGAAAAGTGATCTGAAAATGTAACAACAGCCGCACCAAAGGCGTTGCAAGCTTCACTATTGCTTTAACAAGTGCGGCTGGGGTTTGATTGTGCGATTTATCCATAGCGACTAGCATACAGGATTTGAGGGAAATTTTCCCACTTATTTTTGGCCAGTTTTTGCAAACAAGGTAAAAATATACCGGTGACTTACTCCATTCCACTTATAGCGCAAGCTGCTCCGAATTGGTCTTACTCGTTTTAGATAAAAAGAGCGGCGCTTTTCTCCCGAATTTCCTAAATACTTATCGATGGACTAGGATAAACAAATGGGAGACTGGTAAAAGTTTTTAACCAGAGGTTGACAATGGGTTTAAGAGTACTTGCCTTAATTACCTTGTTTCAGGCTGCAAGCTGTTACTCTGAATCCGTGCAACCGATTGAGATTTACACCAACGATACGCTGCCGCCCTTTACCTATCGGGACACCGATGGCGTGCTTACCGGTATCTATATAGAGACCGTCAGGAGGGCGGTATCTCGAATTCCCTCATACCGGCTGTCTTTCAACGTCGTACCATGGGCAAGGGCGAAGTATCTTGCCAAAAAAGGCAAGGCATTTGCCATTCTTCCGCCGTATTTTCATGCCCACGACTGGCTTACTGCCAGCGATCCGCCAAAGCCTTATCTTTGGCCTTACTCATTGCCTCTCTTCACCCAAAAAGATATCGTGGCTTGCTCCTCAAGCACCGACATTGATACTAGCCTCGGCTATCCCGATTACTTACAGGATGTCGTTGTCGCAATGTGGCAGGGAGACGGTCGGGCGGGAGAATCTTTTGAAAAACTTGTCAAAGAAAAAAGTATTAACGTGGTTTATCAAAATTCCGTCAAAGAAGTTGCCCGAGTAATGCTATTCGGCAGAGCAAATTGTACGGTAACTGCAAAACTGCCTTTTGAATGGTATGTCAATATCATTCAGAACTCCGATGAATACAAAATCCGGCAACAGAATACCCGTTTAGTGGAAATACAAACCATCTCCGAGAATGATGGTTATCTTGCCTTTACGGATGTGAATGCTGAAATCAACTTTCCATTCAAAAAGGACTTTCATCAAAAGTTCGACATTCAGATTTATAAAATGAAAAGGTCAGGCGAGATCACTGAAATTGTCAACCAGTTTGTTCCCGCACAATAACTCTGAAGGTTGGGATCAAGTATAGACTGGGTAAACCGGTAAAGTTGCCCTAGACTTAGGTCGGCCATGGTAAGTTACCGCTACCTGATCCAAAACCAAGGTCCGGCCCGTAAGCGGATCGGCGTTATTGTTATTAGTGTGAAAATTTAAGGCTGGAAAAGTTTGTCGGCAGTTGGAATAGATAAGTACCGAGGCTGCTTCTTAGGTTTGGCGATCGGCGATGCATTTGGCGCGCCTTACGAAGGTGGAATCCTGGAACGGTCACTCTGGAAACTTATCGGATTCCAAAATGGAAGACGCCGCTACACCGACGATACCCAAATGTCGATGGATGTCGCCAATTCCATTTTGACCGTCGGTGGCATCGAGCAACAACATCTTGCTGAGACGTTTGCAGGCAGTTATCGATGGTCCAGAGGCTATGGACCGAGTGCCGGTAAGTTGCTTAAAGGAATCAGAAGCGGGAAAAGCTGGCAGGAGCTAAATCGAAGGAAATTCAAAGATGGGTCAATGGGCAATGGAGCAGCCATGCGAGCGCCGGTGGTCGCTTTGTATCATCCATACCACGACGAGCAGCTCTTCGATTATGTAAAGAAATCCGCCGAGATTACCCATGCGCATCCCCTGGCCATTGAAGGCGCACACCTGATCGCCGTGGCGACGATACAGGCTCTTAATAATGCAACCAGCTCGGAAGTGATAAAAGGACTGGCAAACGCTTGTATTTCAGCCAAGTACCAGGAAAAAATCCGCACCGTAGCCAATCTTTGCGAGGGCGAAGAAGATGCCGGGACAAAGGTGATCAGAAAGAAGCTCGGCAATGGCATGTTGGCCCTGGAATCCTGTCCCGCTGCCCTGTATTTTGCTCTAAAGCACCGAGAAAAAGGCTTAAATGAAATGTTAAGCAAAGTGTTCGCATTGGGAGGCGATACCGACACGATCGGAGCGATGGCAAGTGCAATTTGGGGCGCTTACAACGGTACCGGCCAAATGGCTGAACTCACGCAACAGCTGGAAAACTCGGAAATCATCGTCGACATAGCTGAAAAGCTATACCAAATGCGTCCGCAACTCGAATAGCCAGTTATTTCACAAACCTTGTTTAAACATTTACATACGTTCCTGCATGTTTGTATGATTCATTTATCATAAAGCGCCGGTACGAAAAATATGGTTCGCAAAACCAAAGAGGAAGCAGAGAGAACACGACAAGCGATTCTGGATTCCGCGTTAGAAGTGATCTTGGATAAAGGATTTTCCGCCACCAGCATGGATCAAATTGCCAAACAGGCAGGACTTACCAGAGGGGCGATATATTGGCATTTCAAAAATAAAACGGCCTTATTTGAGGAAATTCTTACTGACTGGTTGGCGCCCGCGAATGCCTTAGTGCAAGAACATTTGCTAAATGAGTCGCCGAGTTTGGTTAACCTGGAAACCTTTCTGGTTGCCTGGCTAAGCCATATAGAGAACTTACCGACATCAAGAAAACTCTTTGATGTGGTTTTTTTCAAGGTAGAGAAAGTCGGCGAAACTAAGTCGCTGATTGAACACCTGAACGAACAGGCTGAAACAGACATTCGGAGCTTGCAACTATACTTGCGGTGGCTGATAGACATCGAAGAAATTCGCGGAGATGTCGATACTGAACTTCTGGCCCACAGCATCTTCGCGTTTCTGATGGGGCATGCTCAGCACTGGCTTTCTCATGCCGATCAATTTTCGCTGAAAAACCGGGCGCTAGAATTGGTTCGCCTGTTCCTGCGAGGTTTTCAGGCTTGAAGTTGCCAACTTGGAAAGCGACTTTCTTGATAATACCCACCTGTACCGGCGTAACGTCAAATAAATCAATGGAATCAGAAGGGTACGCCTTTTTCTGAAAAACCTTGACTGGATACGCGTCGGACATGATTGTGTTTCTCAGATACGGCCAGTAGACAGACTGGTTCACAAATAGGCCCAAGCGCAGAAGATTGTCAATGAAAACTGATGCTATGATCTGAGATAGCCGATGGAAAACTATCGCGGTCCAGTGGACACAACCTTTGGTTACACATTTTTTCAATATCCTTTCCCAAATTTCGCAAAAATATACTATACATACACCAATGTATGTATATGATGTAGACAGGAACACGCAGTCATTAAAGCTTAGGAATTCCCGATTTAAGGAGCGACCGTGAAAAACAAACTTGTCAGTTTTGCCTTCGCCTGTGCATTCACCATCTCAACATTGTCCCTTGCCGCCCCGCCCAACGAAGATTCCGGATTAGGTATCAATGTAACCGGCTTGTCTTACTGGACCAGTCAGTGGAATTTGATCGATGTCATGAAGCAAGCTTCGGATGGCAGCGGCAACCTCTGGGCGACCTCCAGTTGGAATAATTTTAATACTCGTGAATATGACCGGCTCGATCTTGACCCTCAAGGCTGGCCGCGCTCCTTACCGGTGCCCGGTGACGATGTTGACTACCAGTACTTAACCAGCATTATCTATCTCGATAACGCGCACCATCCTCACGGAGATTTTGTTGTTCTGTACGATGGCGAAGGAACTCTCAGATACAGCGGTGGAAACTTTATCGCGGAACAATCCGAACCAGGTCGGCATATAGTGAATGTCGCTGAAGGCAGCCACTTTTTCCTCCACATCGATGCGACAGACCCGTCGGGCAACGGCAACTATCTACGCAACATTCGGATTATCGTTCCTGGCGGCACATGTGATGGAAACCCGCTGCATTACGCAGAATCAGCCGCCGAATGCAGTGATGCGTTCGTACCATTCGAAGAGACTTACCAAGAGCAACCGATTCATCCGCGCCTGCTTCAGGATTTGCAAAATTTTCGGGCCCTACGCTTTATGCAGTACCTAAACACCATCACCAACCCGATAACGGACTGGCAAGACCGGACCCAACTTGAAGATGCCAGTTGGGCGCTGAAGGGCGCTCCGTTTGAATTGGCTCTGCAAATGAGTAACGCGGTACATGCGGAGCCCTGGATTAATATACCGGCACGGGCTAACGATGAATACGTTCGAGAGCTAGCACGATTAATTAGGGCAGACCTTGCCCCTCACCTCCGGGTTCATATCGAGTTAGCGAATGAAATTTGGAACAGCGCCTGGCCTTACATTCTTGACGCCCAATATATGCAGGAACAAGGACGCGCCACCTGGCCGGAGGCCGGCGTAAGCGATTTTGAATATCGACTGAATTATTACGGCCATCGCGTTAATCAGGTTTGCGGACTTATCAAGGCAGAGTTCGCCGAGGAGGCCGATCGCGTTAACTGCGTTATGGGAGCGCAAGGCGGCAATGCCTGGGTGGGACAGCAATCGCTGGCCTGCCCGGTAGCCGCTCTCTATACCGGCCAGAATTGCGCCGCCAACGTCGACTCTTTAGCCATAGGTCCTTACTTCGGCGGTTATTTCGCTAATGACCGTTACCTGCAGATTATGAGCGACTGGGCAAGTCAGGGCAGCAGCGGCCTAGACAACCTCTTCAATGAGTTCGTAGAAGGCGTGCTGTACGGATTGACCTATGACCCCGACCTCCCCGACTGGGCACAAGCGCCTGAGCATGGTGCACTGGCCGCTGCAGAGTCACAAATGCATCAGAACAAAGATATGGCCGATCAATATGGACTCGAGCTGGTGGCCTACGAAGGGGGGCAGCATTTAACCTTTGCCGGCAATCTTAGCGGCGACCGGACAGCAGTCAACGACATGTTTCTGGATGCCAATCGCGACCCGAGAATGGCACAGGCATTTGTCGATCATTTTGACAGCTGGCGTAACGCCGGAGGGGGTCTCTATATCGTTTTCGAAAGCATTGAAAGCTGGGGGGCCTATGGCGCCTTCCCGTTAAAAGAATACCAACTGCAATCCGATAACGAAGCCGTTAAATTCGCTGCTGTCAAAGACTATAGCCTGAACGTCCCTTGTTGGTGGTCCCAATGTGAGCGCGATATCGATAATGAAGTCCCGCCATCAGATGGCGATGCTGGCGGTGATGACGGAGGCGGCAACAATGATACGCCGCCGGAAGATCCGACACCGGTTTCCCTCAATGCGAGCGCCACGGCGGTACCGGCGAGCTGGGGTATTCGGTTGGAATGGCAAATTACCGGTACTGCCGATCACTTCAAAATATATCGCGATGAAATACTAATTGGCTGGCGCACAGCGCTACAGTTGTCCTTTAACGACGATTGGCTGAGCCTGGGTCAGCTTTACGAATATCGCATCGACGCTTTGGATAGCGCTGGAACAGTAATCGCGAGCGCCACGCCGGCACCGCTGATGGCGGGTGACTCAGAGCCGCCGACTGAAGCGACAGAGCTGACATTGGAAAGTGATGGCGCCTGGGGTTATGAGCTGGCATGGAGCGAAGCAACGGATAATACCGGCGTCGCTTATTATAAAATCTACCGCAATGGAGAACCCTACACTCATACCTCAGATACCTTATTCCATGATCCCTGGCCGCCTGCGGGTGAAATAGTTTATGAAGTAATTGCCGTCGACGGCTACCACAATCGTGCACCGGCGATTCAAGTCAGTAACTATTAGTTTTTTAAAGAAGTTAGGAAAACGGTGCGCATGGCGCATACGGCAGCAAGACGCGTAATTTTGCAAGAACCTCGTAATGGCGCGAAGCAGTCTCAATGGCTGCTTCGCCGTTCCTGGCAACTACTAGATTCAGCGAACCGCAATCATATCAGGCCTAATACGCAATCAGACCAAGCTCCTGCCCAGTTTATTTGCAACTGTCTGGTCTGATTGAAACTTCTATATGTTAACCCATTTTACGTCGCCCTTTCAGGGCTTGGGTTGAGGAATGTATCTGTTCCGGTGATTGAAACCACCGGCTATAAAACGTTTCCCCTCCGGGGAATAGCTAGTCATCATGCCAGCGTATACGAACGATCCGCAGGCTACTTGAAAGCAGCAATTGCAACACAGCCATATCAACAACCGGAATAGCAACAATGCTCGCTTTTCCTAGATCCGCCAATTTGGGTTCTTCTACAAAGCCCCATCTAGGGATGAAATGCGCAAAGCCGGTCTGCCAGTTTGATGTCTCTTGTTTGCAACTGGTTTGAAAATTCTGTTTGCGGTCAGGTTGCAATTATTCCGGTCTCAGTTGCAGACAATGTGGTTTCGAATTTCCTCCCAGTTGCAAATTTTGTGGGCAGGAAAAGGGACTGATGGAGGTTCGCTAAAACTAGTGGGTATAAGAGAGACCTGCGGCAAACACTATGCTGTCTTTGCCAAACTCAACCCTTGCCCCAGTGTTCGGATCGATATAGTCCTCCGAATCATAATTGATCTTCGCAAACCCCAAACTCAGGTCCATATCTTTCATTGGCGTCCATAAAAATCCGAGGCTTAGGCTGTTCGCATTCAACTCCGGACGTTCAGCCAACAAGTTAGGCGTGGACAAGTCCTTGCGGGTACGAAGATAGCCGCCGGAAAGCTTGAATGTGTCCGAAAATCTGTATTCGGCCGACAGTCCGATTTCGGAGCTGTCGCCAATACTGGAATAGCGGGTCAACCCAAGCTCGCTTTCACTATCGAAGTACAGGATATAATTGACATCCATACGAAACTTCTTCGTCAGATGATAGCCGATTCCGGTTCCCAGAAGGGCTGGAAGATCAGAGTCCAACTTGGTTCCATCCACAACATTGCTTGCGGCGAGGATACCGTCTGTCACAACCGATAATGCCGGATTGATATCAATGCCGGACTCGGTGACTTTTTGTTCTACTTCTATGGAAACTTCTGTTTCATAACGAAGACCGACGACAATGCTGTCATCCGGCGTATAGGTAAATCCAATGAATCCGCCAAAACCATCGCCCTGCTCTTTAAAACCAATGCGCGCTGTTGTACTGATTCCACCGAGGTCGCCGTCGAGATCTGTCAGCGTAGCGCCACCATTCGCCAACCGTTCAAAGTCAACATAACGTAACCCGGCTGACACGGAAAACTGCTTGTTAAAAGCATGGCCAATACCAAACCGATACTCCGGCGCAGTACTTTCTGCATTTAGCTCATGGGAAGTAATCTGTTCGAAAACGAGCGGCATGAAGGGTGCCGGAAGCGTGGCCCCTGGCCGCGTGCACGGTTCGTAGATTGTCCACCATGCAGTCGAGGTGGCCGGCACCTATGGATGCAACCTCTTATCTCGCTTTTCCGCACACTGCACGCAAAGCGTCGCGTAAGGCAGCGCCTCTAGGCGTTGGGGGGAGATATCGTTACCACAGGCTGCACAATATCCATATTCTCCTTCTTCAATGCGGATGAGGGCTCGCCGTATTTCCAGAATTTCCTCCGTGCTTTCCTGACGGATAGCGCCCAGCACATCATCGTTTTCCCGCTCCTGGGCTTGTTCTGCGGAATCGCTTGAGCGTTTGGCAGTCAAATTGCGTTCAACAGAAGCGGCACGCTGCTCCAGCTCTGCAAGCAACTTAAGCAATTTTGCTTTTGTTTCTTCGATTTCCATTCAATATTCCCAACAGGCATCGCTGAACGATCCGGATCGAAATTGCAGCCCCGTCTAACACGACGCTAAATCACTTCAGCATAAGTATGTAAATTGCGGACGGACATCCTTCGCAATACGGATTACTAATCTATAGTTGGCGTAAAACTTCAAGTTTAACGTTCAAATTCGACCAATTTCATCTAATTGTCAACAAATTGCCTAACAATATTTTGCTGCCGTGTATTTAGGGCAGGCTCGTAGAAACCAGTTTCAAAAGGAAAAAAGTTATGCCAAAAATCGCTTTCAAAGCAGTTGCGAAGAGCTCAGGTCTGCCGGTTAAGGTCGAAGTGTTCCTTACCGACCATCAACATGGCTACACCTCTGCCGAGGAAGATGAAATTCTGGAGTTTGAACACAAGTCCGATGGCCCTATTGCCTGGTACGCCATGGTGAAAAATATTCGGGTGGCCACCGGTGAACATGCAGGTGGCACCATTGTCCTTGAGGTAGACGAAAAGGAAAGCGAGGCCACTATTAAGGAAGTAACCCCGAACTAAGGAGTTGCGTTCCGCCCACCCGAAGACGGTTTAACAATCCACGGTTACCAGGTTCCGGTGTTCGGCATGGATGCCCATGGCTCTTGTTTAGGCAAGCTCTCGCCTTTTTGTAGTAGTTCGATGGAAATGCCGTCCGGCGAGCGAATAAAAGCCATATGCCCGTCCCGTGGCGGACGGTTGATTACCACGCCTTCATCCATCAACTTCCGGCAAAGCGTGTATATATTCTCGACGCGATACGCCAAGTGGCCAAAATTCCTGCCGCCTGTATATTCTTCCGGGTCCCAATTATAGGTCAGTTCAACCGTCGGCGTTTTTTTCTCACCGGCGCCGGGCTGATCTCCAGGCGCGGCCAGAAACACGAGAGTAAAACGTCCCTGCTCACTGTCATAACGGGAAACTTCTTCCAGCCCGAGTTTATTGCAGTAAAAGTCTAACGATGCGTCCAGATCAGACACGCGCACCATGGTATGTAGGTACTCCATAGATTTACCCCTTTTAGATATCAACTTGCTAAGCTCTGTTGTCGTTTGGCAAGTGTGCCTAAGCAAAATTGCGCACGGATAGTTACAAATAATTAAGCGGCAGTACAGTGTGGTCGACGACTTTACGCAGTACGAAGCTCGAATGCACACCGCTGACACCGGGAATGCGGGTGATTTTATTCAACAGAAATTCCTGATAGGCATCCATATCCGGGATCACGACTTCAAGAATATAGTCGGCTTCCTGACCGGTAATCAAAAAGCACTTTTGAACTTCCGGCAATGCCTCGATCTGCGCCTGAAAAGTTTCAAACCGGTCGGGCGTATGACGATCCATGCCGATTTGAATTATCACGGTCAAGGATAATCCCAAACGCTTCTGGTCAAGCAGCGTAACCCGCCGCACAATCACGCCGGCTTCTTCCAATGCTTTCACCCGCCTTAAACAAGGTGAAGGAGACAAGCCGACCAATTCCGCAAGCTCCTGATTGCTCAACGCCGCATCCCGTTGTAAATATTCAAGTATTTGGCGATCTGTTTTATCCAGCTTAACCAATTTTTCTTTCATGTCCCGGCACTGATCCGAATAGCGACAGCCAATAACTCAACGCAATAATATAGCAAATACAATAACTAAATTAGCATAACATTGCTTATTTATCTCTATATTTCAGCATTTAGACAAACAATTGCGCAGCAATACCGCTATAATCCTCCTTAACAATACCACAAAACTTGACTACAACGCCTATCGCGATTTGGAAAGCAGCATGAGTTATCACTACCAAAAGTATCGTCCTTTCACGCCGATAAACAAGACTGACCGCCGCTGGCCGGGAAGGGTTATTCGACAAGCGCCTACCTGGTGCGCCGTTGATCTGCGGGATGGCAATCAGGCACTGGTCAAGCCGATGAACGTGGTTCAAAAACAACGTTTGTTCGATCTTCTGGTGGACTGCGGTTTCAAACAAATTGAAATTGGTTTTCCCGCGGCCAGCCAACCGGATTTCGATTTTTGCCGCAAACTTATCGTGGAAGAACGGATACCGGACGATGTCACCATCCAGGTACTGACTCAAGCACGCCCGGAACTGATCGCCCGCACTTATGATGCACTAAAAGGTTGTAAACGGGCTATCGTACACGTTTACAACTCGACATCCACCGTCCAAAGGAAACAGGTATTTCGGCTTGACCAGGCGGGAATCAAGGCCATCGCCGTCGAGGGTGCCGAAGTGGTTAAACAGCATGCCGCACGCTACCCCGAGGTCGATTGGACCTTTCAGTATTCCCCGGAAAGCTTTACCGGAACCGAATTGGAATTCGCCGTCGAGGTTATCGATGCAGTAAATCAGGTTTGGCGTCCGGATCAAGGCCAAAAGGTAATCATCAATTTACCGGCGACCGTTGAAATGGCCACGCCCAATGTGTTTGCCGACCAGGTCGAATGGGTATCGGACCGCGTGCAATATCGGGAACATTTTCAAATCAGTCTGCATACCCACAATGACCGGGGCTGCGCCGTGGCCGCCGCGGAACTGGGAGTTATGGCCGGTGCCGACCGGATAGAGGGCACACTGCTCGGCAATGGCGAACGCACCGGCAATATGGATTTGGTCACCATGGCCATGAACCTGTATTCCCAAGGCGTTGATCCGGAGCTGGACTTATCCGACATGCATAGAATCATTTCCACGGTGGAAAGCTGTACCGAGATCCAGGTACATCCGCGCCATCCATACGCCGGCGAACTTGTCTTCACGGCATTTTCCGGCAGTCACCAGGATGCCATCAGAAAATGTTTACAGGCCCGCCAGCCGGACGATATTTGGGATGTCGCTTACTTGCCCATCGATCCCGCGGATCTTGGCCGCCGCTACGAAGAAGTCGTCAGGATCAACAGTCAGTCCGGCAAGGGCGGCGTCACCCATATACTGGAACGGGATTACAACATCAGCCTGCCCCGTTGGCTGCAGGTTGAATTTGCCCAGGTCGTGCAGCAACAGGCGGAAGCGACCGGCGGTGAAATTGATTCCTTTACAATTCACAAGTTGTTTAACAATACCTACGCCCGCATACCCTTGGGATGGCAGCTTAGGTCTTACGACTTACACCGGTCTGAATCGGATGTGCAAGCGCGGGTGGAGTTCGGCGACGGCATTGTCAATCAAGTCGTGCAAGGCCAAGCCCATGGTGCGGTGGAAGCCCTGGCAGCCGCCCTGGAGTCAAGGTTAGGTATCACATTGCAAGTTGAGGCTTACGACGAATTTGCTCTGAGTGAAGGCACGGACGCCAACGCCCTGGCCTGTATTCGGGTATTGATCAACAACCAGGAAACCAGTGCGGTCGCCACGGAAGAAGACACCACTTCCGCAACTTTACAAGCCTTGCTGACCTGCGTCGGGAGCTATATGGAAGCGGCGGCAAAGCTTGCTCAGCAGCAGGCAAGCTGATCTAGTCCGGGCGGGAAAGTCTTTTGTGACCGGGCTACCGGTCCGGCAACTACCCGCCGGTCGCGATACGTAATCGCAGTTCGGTAATCATCCCGGTGTTCTCCAGCACTTTGACCGCCGCTGCCAGTTGTTCATGCAGCTCGGGATACTTTTGGTGAACGAACATATAAAGGTTCTTGCGCTCCACGGATGGATCGAGAATCTTGACGTTGTCCATTAACCGATGGTCTTCCAGAAATCTCAGATAGTCTACCCTGGAAATCAGCAGGGCATCGACCGTATCATCGCGCAATGCCTTGGTCATCCCGGCCGGCGATTTGAACTGCATAGCGGTTTCTACTTCTTGCGCCAGGATCAACGTATCCAGAACTCCCTGTAGAATCCCCACTCTGGCCATCTTCCAGTTTTCACGGCTGATCTCTTGCTCTTCAGCCAAAATAAAAACAGCCTCGTCGATCACGCCAACTGGCGTGGGCACCTTGTCCAAAACAGGAACCAAACGGCCAAATGCCTCGGTACGACATAATTCCCCGTGCAGTTTGCCGCTTTTAAAGCGGTTTTTAGTCTCCTTCAAAGGCACGGGAACAACCCGAAACTCCCGGTCCATCTTATGAAAAGCCAATTCGGCGGCTTCCAAACAAAGCTGAAGCGTCAGAGGTAACGGTTTTTTAAATATTTCCTTGGGTACGCCGAGTGATACAGTTTCAGCACGAGCGGCCAACGAAAACGCAAACAGCAGCATTAAAGCGAAGGAATGTGAAATCGGCATAGGAGTTTTCACGATTGTTAAAAAGTGAGAAAGTGAACAGGATTCCGTATTGGTCGTAACAGTTTAGCAAAGACTTTTTCAAACGTGGCTCGGGCAGTATCAAATTCAATTCAGCTATAGGCAACGCGGTTAGATGAACCTATACTTTCAAGAGGCAGATGATGGTCCGTTTTTCCTGTTGGTTTTCTTCACGGCGATGTGAAAAGTAGGTTGTGCATGAAAAAAATTGGATTTTTTTCGATCCTGTTGTGTTTTTTTATCGCTTCAAGGTGTTTCGCTCAGCTCGATCCAAAGCTCTTCCCTGTGCATCCGATTTATGCCGCAAATATTGAGTTCTGGAAACAGGTGTTTGGCCAGTATGACAGCCAAGAAGGCATTATACATGATAGGTATGACTTAACCCGGGTCTACACCATCATTAAGTTGGTGGACAGATATAAGCCAAACGCCAAGAAGACCAACAAATCCCGCTTAAAAAGGGCCACCGATGAAATCAAGGATATTCTTCGGCAGTTGGCCAATGGCCACTCCCCGGACTCGCCCAAAGTACGCCATATCGCAACATTGTTCGCCGCCAACGCCAAACCGAAAGACTATCTGGAAGCGATGAATGACATTCGTATGCAACGGGGCATTAAGGACCGTTTCGAGGCCGGCATCGTTCGCTCGGGCAAATACATGGAAGAGATAAAGGACATCATGCAGAGTTATGGCGTGCCGGAAGCTCTCGCCTACCTGCCGCATGTGGAATCTTCGTTTAATATCAATGCCTACAGCAAGTATGGCGCTGCCGGCATGTGGCAGTTTACCCGCGGCACCGGCAAGCAGTTCATGGAAATCGACTACACCCTTGATGAACGGAGAGATCCGATCCTGGCCACTCATGCCGCCGCCAAGCTGCTGAAGAAGAACTATACGGAACTCAATGACTGGCCATTAGCCATTACCGCCTATAATCACGGCCTGGCGGGCATGAAGCGAGCGAAGGCGCGGCACGGCGATTATCCTTCGGTTTTTTCCTTGTATCAGAGCCGCAGTTTCAAGTTTGCATCGAGAAACTTTTACCCGGAGTTTATCGCCGCCTACGAAGTGGCTTCCAAATACCAGCAATATTTTGGCAGTCTGGAACTGCATCGTCCCACGCAATTCACCCTGTTTGAGCTGCCGGGCTATTTACCCATTGAAACACTTGAAAGCAAACTCGGTTTAACCACCAAGGAAATCCGCCGGCTGAATCCCGCCCTCAAAAAACCGGTTCTATCGGGTCAAAAATACATCCCCAAGGGTTACTCCTTGCGGCTTCCGGGAGCTATCGAGTATCAATCGATTAGCCAACGCATTGCCTTGAATGAGTTTTATAACCGCCAGAAACCAAGCCAATATCATCGGGTCCGCAAAGGCGAAACCGTTAGCGGTATCGCCAAACTGCACGGCGTTAAAGTCAGGGATTTGATTGTAGCCAACAATCTCAATCGCAAGGCCACAATTTACCCGAGACAAAAACTGCGGATTCCGGGCAAAGCCGGCCAACTCGCCAAAGCGCCGGAAAAATTGTCGAAAAAACCTGCTTCTGCCAACACCGAAGCCCAAAAGCCGACCACCGGCGAAAAGCTTGACCGGAAAGCAGCATCTAGTGCTCCGGTGACGGAACTGGCCATGATGGCTCCTGCACAAACAAGCAAACCCGAAAATCAGCCTGACAATACTAATGCGGCCAGCGCAGCACTCGCTGCATTGGAACCGGTTTTAGAAGAAAATCCCGTTGATTTACTTGGACATTTTCGGGTGGAACCTATCGAGGTAAATGCTGGCCGAAAGGCGGGCCGTATCCGGGTTGCCTATCAGGAAACCATCGGCCTATACGCACAATGGCTGGGCGTATCGGAGGCGACCTTGATCCAAGCGAACAATCTGTCTGCCAGTTCGGTCTTGCTGCTGCATCAGCCGATTCTGATTCCCGCTGAAAATGCCGATTGGCATGCATTTGCACAACAGCGCTACAGATTCCACCGTACCCATGAAGAGGCGTTTTTTGACGAGTATGAGATCACCAGAATCTCTTCTTACCAAATCAAACCCGGCGACAGTATCTGGCGCCTCAGCCAACAGGTTTTTGACGTGCCACTTTGGCTTTTATCCCGGCTGAATACAGATGTCGACCTCAGTCAATTGCAGCCCAGGCAGAAGATTCAAGTGCCTTTAGTCCAAACCCGGGACACTACTCGAAAGTCACCTATTCCATCCACCTAAGCAAAGGAATCCAATCCCATGCGAGGACAACGACTAGCCACCTGTCTGCTGGGATTACTGGCGGGCATATTTACTCTTAACGGCTGCGCAACGTTGGATAAAGACGAATGCCTGAATGCTGATTGGCGCATCATCGGCTATGAGGACGGTAGCCGTGGTAAATCCTTGAATTATCTGGGCGAGCACCGGGAAGCGTGCGCCAAGCATGGCGTGGCTCCCGACCTGGACCTCTATCGCCAGGGCCGCGACGAAGGTTTGGGCGACTACTGTACCCAACGCCGGGGGTATACCGAAGGTGGACGCGGCAACAAATACCAGCATGTGTGCCCGGCAAATCTAGAAGGCCGGTTTTTAGCCGGATATCGGCGTGGGATTAAGGAACATGAATTGAGCGAAGTAATCAGCAAAAAGGAATATGAGCTGGCAGGTCTCCGCACCTCAGTGGAAAAGCTTGAAAAAGAGCATGCCGACTTAAAGGCGAAAGCCACAGCCGACGAGACCCCGGAAGCCGAACGAAAAAGCCTGATTGACGAGTTACTGGCCTTGGAAAAAAGTCGCGCAACTGACAAACGCAATATCCAACTTCTGGAACTGGACATAGACCACCTGAATAATCAATTATTGGACATGCAGGAACGGCATGAGAACATGCTGTCTAAGTAAGCCACCTAAGTTTGACTATTAGAAGACTCCCGGTAATGAAAACTCTTGCAACGCTTCCAGGCGATATTCGAATTCCCCACAATGCCAGGGTATTTGAGCGTGAAGCCGTAAGAGCGATTATCCAAAATGGAACTGAAATCCTGCTTGTCCACTCTACTCGAAATGGCGACTACAAATTTCCTGGCGGAGGCATCGAAGCAGGAGAAAACCATCAACAGGCATTGACCAGAGAACTCCAGGAGGAATGTGGCGCAACTTTGGCCAATGAACCTAAATCCTTTGGAGTAATTATTGAAGAACGCCCGCACACAAATCCGGGAAATCTGTTTGAGTTCTTCCGTATGCGATCCTACTACTACCAAGGTAGCCTAACTGGCTCTTTGGGTCCCCTTTCCCTGGATGACTATGAAGCGCAATTGGGCTTTCAGCCTGTATGGATTGAATTGACCAAAGCCATCGTTGCAAACCAGAAGGTTTTGGCTTCAGGCGACGCTCCGTTTTGGACCGCTCGGGATACGTTTATGTTGAAGTACCTTGATAAACTTGGGTGGGTGAAAGATAGCGCTTGATCTACTGATTTGATATCGAATCGATGTTCAAAATCGTCTCGGGAACGATTGTATGAACATCTGTCTATTAACTCTTGCCTATTAGTATCCACATGGCTGCTGATCGTTTTATGCCTATTCCCAATAAAGCTCCTCCGATAGCGAGTAGCACAACCCACCCTTCTGCAACAAAGTTATCTCGAAAATATAGATTTGCGATAAGCACCATGCTTAGAATCGCAATAGCTAATCCAGACAAACTAATTAAGATGCTAGTAACCGAATTTCGGTAACCTACAGAAACTGTGGAGAAAAATAAGCCGAAGTAACAAATCACTAGAGTAAAGAACGTCACTAAGTGCAGAGGCCATTGTGTCAGATAGCTGGATTCAGATTCGAAGGCGAGTCCGATCAGAATACCGGTTATAAAACAGATTAACGACCAGCCCAGGATTGTTATAACCGTTCTTTTTAAAGCTGCAACCAGTAGATTCTTTTGAGTTCCAAACCCCGGTCTCAGTTGATACCACAAAAGGTGTTCTCTGCGTTCTAGAATACTTTCAGTGAGTAACAGCACTATCATTGGCATGGTGAATATCGGATTCCAGAAAGCCAAAGGCATATCTACTAAGAAAAGAAAGCCTAAAGGCAGAACATTGCCTACTAAAAAAACGGTAAGGCAACTTTTTAAACTATATCCAGGAATGAGGAGTGGCAGATTATTGGTTTTAACTGGGAATAGGAAAGACTGGGATACCTTAACCTTCCCTCCACCAAGCATCTTGCCCTGCTTCTGATACCAAAACTCATTCCATTTTTTCTGTGTAAAAATCTGGGCGATTGAGGCAAAAATAGTCAGAAGAGCGGACACGTTCCAAACTAAAGGATTAATAACAACATCTTTAAGGTAGATAGCGACGAGAACGAACGGGATAAATAACAATAAAGTATGGATTTTGCCGAGCCAAAGTGTTCGATTCTCAAAGAAGTAGAACAAAAGGAAAGCAAGATAAAATAATAGGACAAGGCTGCTGGTATACTGAAAAAACAGACAAATCAAAAGTGGCAAGATAGCCAGGATACTAACTGGACCTAAAACTCTTCTTCGAAGTCTGGGTGCTAGCCTTAAAAGTTCATTGTTATCTATCACACGTTGGCTATTTACAGACCAAAAAGACCCAAGGGCAGCGGCTACCAAAACTGACCCAGATGACCCGCTTTCCAATAGCTCTAAAATAGCTACAAGAGAAATAGCAAGGACTATCACTGGGAATATTCCTGACTGTAAGCCCCTATGAAAGTGCCAAATTCTTACAATTTCCATTTAATGAATCTCCAAAGGTGTTCCGTTTATTTGGTGCCAGCGGATAAATAGTTCTTCAAGACTTAACGGTTGAACCAGAGCATGTTCGGGTAAAAGGTTTTTTAGTTCCGGTTTCCATCCGCTAATGACTGCTGAATCTTTATTACGAGTAAGAACTTTTTCACCCAGATTAGCGCTTTGAAAGAAATCATCAGTTGCACCCTTTACTAATACAGATCCATCAAGCTGCTCGAAGGAATGATGAAATTGGATTTGCCCATCAGCCAACAACGCGACTTCGTCGGCCATTCTGGAAAGGTCGGCAGTGAGGTGCGTGGAGTATAGGATAGTACAGTCGTCACCTGCTATTTCCGCTACGAATTGCAACACCTCACGACGTGCGGAAGGGTCAAGACTAGCCACCGGCTCATCCATGATTAAGAGCTTTGGCCGCACACAAAGGGCGAATACCAGCATTAATGCCTGACGTTGCCCAACAGATAGTTTATGCACCTTGCTCTTGAGACGTAGGGAAAATTTTTCCACCATTCTTTGCTCTAACTGCTTATCCCACGCAGGGTAACAAGAAGCGTGAAGTTCAATGGCATCTTCAACTTTCAAACCTTCATACCCGATGGCGGTCTGGGGTACGTAAGCAAGCTTCTCCTTGTGTTCATCATCGAAATCCTGAGGGTTGATTCCCAAGGTTTGTACCTTGCCGCTATATGGCTTTATCAAACCAAGAAGCGTTCGGATAAGTGTGGTTTTACCAGCGCCATTTTTGCCTAGTAAACCGATGACCTTTCCTTTTGGTATTTGCCAGTTAAGACTTTTTAAAACTAGGTGGTCGCCAAGTTGAACAGTGGTATTACTGCATTCACTAATCATTGACTAAATCTCCTTTTTCCAAACTTTTGCAACTAAATCCAGGACTTCTTCCAGCGACAACCGGAGTTGTTGGCAGTGCCTTACCACCAACTGAATCTCAGCCAAAGTGGATTGGTCCATTGGTTCCTGTTTCTCATCCGGCAAATGATCCGCCACACATGTGGGTCGGCCTCGCCGCCGCTGAAGCCAGCCATAATCGACCAGACGATTGATCGTTTTGCTTACGGTCATGGGGTTTACCGCTAAATGCGCTGCAATCGCGCGTACAGAAGGCAACTCCTGACCTGGTTTAATCCTGCCTGCCCGAATAAAGCGAATAATCTGATTTTCCAGCTGTTGGAAAATCGGCGTACTGTCTTCAGGCTGAATTACTAAATCATCAAGCATGCTTAACATCATGTGTATTAATTAAGTAATACACTATACGATTGTGTTCAATTTATCAACAGTTATTTTTCAGATTGAGAAGTTTGGTAGAAGAAACGCTTTCTCAGCGTTTAGTAATCTGCCTATGACAATCGACTTAAAAAGCCTTCAGCACCACACCCTTCACCATATACAGGCGTTCGATCCCACGTATTAGCCTTTCAGTTTGATCTTGTCGTTAATAAGCAAAGCAACAAGGGGGTCGAAGCCGCTTATGGTGTGAGCTGAGACGTTCCCGAGCAGACAGCTCATATCGAGGGTTCGAGCGTAAAAGGAAAAGCCGTTAACACAATGCGAAACTCACGAGAAGTTCTGCGTCTGCGCTTTGACATCGGCCTGTCAATTCGTCAGATCCTTCGCAGCACCAAAATCAACTGTTTTGCCTGGAATGTAAAGAGTTCTCGGGCTTTACCATAAGCATCGGATTTTTCGAAGAAATCCTCAATTAAATCCGATGCAAATAACTCGGTATTTCTATGAACTTTTCCAATACCTCTTTGTCACAAGATCTGCACAAGACAAATGTGCTTGTGAAGAGCCGTGAACTGAAAATGACACGGTTGTTCAAACCAAAAATCTAAACTTAGAGGACTTCCATGAAAAAAATAGTCGCCTTTGTAGGACTTATTTCCATCGCACTATTTTCCGCCACAGCGTTTGCACAAACTGCAGTACATGCAGTCAAGTTCCATGCAGATTGGTGTGGTAGCTGCAAAACCATTGCTCCGCAGCTTGAAAAAGCACGTGGCAAACATGCTTTAGATGACTTGAACGTCCTGTTTGTTACCCTAGATCTGACTAATGAAACTACCCGCAACCAATCCGCCATGATGGCAAATGCAATGGGCATTGGCGAACTGTACAAAGAGAACAACGGCAAAACCGGTTACATTGTCCTGATTAATAGCAAAACCGGTGAGTCCTTGGGCAAAATCACCAAGAAACACAATGCCGATGACATTGCCGCGCTCATCAAAGAAAAAGTGAAAGAAGTCTAATTCCACTAAAACATACACTCATTAGTCGATGGGCAGTTTCGCTGCCCTCGCGCTAACCCACTATTTTAAAACCTTTCTTTTTACTGACGGAACTCACCATGATTGCTGCCAGGTTGTTAACCGCCCTTCTTACGTTATTCGCTGCGATTGGGATATCTCAAACCGCGTTAGCGGATGACACCAAGCATGTAGAAGTCGTTATTTATGCGGATCACCAGGCACTTGAAGGTGGCGAAACCGTCTTACTTGCCATCGAGAAAAACATTTCGCCGGGATGGCATACCTACTGGAAGAACCCAGGCGATTCGGGAGCGCCCTTATCTATTGCATGGGATCTACCGGAAGGCTTTAGTGTCGAAGAGTTCGTTTGGCCAACACCTAAACGCATCCCTTATGACCCGCTGGTTAATTTTGGCTACAAGCATCAGGCGGTTGTACTACAAACCTTAAACATTCCTGAAACCGCGCCGCCGTCCGAACTCACTATCAACGGCAAATACCAACTACTTGTATGTGAAGAACTCTGTATTCCGGAATCCGGTACGGTATCGATCAGCTTCAATAGCGATTCTGGCATAGCGGATGTGAGTCCATCCTATTTCGACACCGCAAAAGCTGCACTACCTACTCCCTATACACAAACAGTGCATTATGATGTCGAGCAGTCAGAACTTGTTTTGAAAACCCAACTGGAAACTCAAGTCCAACCAGACCGTCTGTTCTTTTTTGCCAACGACAACGATCTACTCCAACACGCTGCTGCCCCTAAGATTCGTACCTTAGAAGACGGGCGGATTGAATATCGACAGGCGTTAAATACCGAACTCAATTCAGACAGCGTGATTGAAGGTGTTCTGGCCGTTAGCGATAATCGGGGCCAGTCTGTCGGATATACGGTCAGCGCCATTCCAAGCGGTCTGGCCAACACTTCTGCCAACGAGCAGTCAACCGCAGCTTCTCACCAAAGTGAGGCGGAATCTTCAAGCTTTCTGATGGCTGCACTGTTCGCATTGTTGGGTGGCTTGGTCTTAAATCTTATGCCCTGTGTATTCCCGGTATTATCCATGAAGGCTCTGTCTTTGATTCATATGGGGGATAAGTCAGCTAGCGTCGCTATTCGACATGGCTGGGCTTACACCGCCGGGATCATATTAAGCTTTCTGGCCATCGCCACCGTGCTCATTGCACTAAAGGCATTCGGCTTTCAGGTCGGCTGGGGTTTCCAATTACAAAACCCCTTAATAGTCGGCGTATTGGCTTACCTATTGCTGTTGGTGGGATTGAACTTGTCAGGTTTCTTTGAAATCAGCGTATCCTTCTCCCATGCAGGTCAGTCATTGACTGAAAAAGAAGGTGCCTCCGGCTCATTTTTTACCGGCGTACTGGCCGCTCTGGTCGCCGCCCCTTGCGTTGCCCCATTTATGGGTGCAGCTATTGGTTATGCGCTTACCCAACCACCCGCTGTTGCCCTCATCGTTTTCGCGATGCTGGGTTTAGGACTTGCGTTACCCTATCTGTTGTTGTGTTATTTCCCAAGTTTACGCAGTCGGCTGCCAAGGCCTGGCCCCTGGATGGCTCGATTCAAAGAACTCTTAGCCTTCCCAATGTATGCCTCGGCCATCTGGTTAGTGTGGGTACTCAGCCAACAGGCAGGATCAAACGGTGTCTTGGTCACTTTATCAGGCATGTTAGTGCTGGTTTTCGCTATTTGGTTTCGCAAGCTGGTGGCCAACGGTGGCCTGGTTTGGAAACGCTTGGTTAATGCAGCGGCCATTGTATTGGTGGTGGGCGCGCTATTTCCGCTGACGACCTTGCAACCAAGTCATGCAGCACCTTCAGAACAAGCCTTTTCACAAACAGCACTTGACCAAACACTTGAGACCAAAGATCACCCCGTGTTCGTGGAAATGACTGCCGCATGGTGTATCACCTGTAAAGTTAATGAACGAGTCGCCCTTAATCTTGAGTCGACAACGCAGGCTTTTGAACAGCATCAGGTCGAGCGCATGATTGGTGACTGGACTAATTATGACTCCCACATCACCCAATACTTGGAAGGCTTCGGTCGCAATGGTGTCCCATTATATGTCTACTATGGACCACGCGATGAGCAAACAGGGCAGCGGCCGGACCCGGTCTTGCTGCCACAAATACTCACACCCGGGATCGTCGAAGATTACCTAAGCGGCAGCTAGACAGTCACAAGGAGTTTTTGCTTTGCGTTAGGACTTTGAGATAAAGGGAGCTAGTTCAACATCAAGCTCTGGGTGTTTAAAGTTACGACTATTTCCACAATAGCCGATGGGAGTGATAGATTCTCAGCTCTGGCACAAATTGATATTGGTGTCGATACTGGTTAAAAGAGTGTGCCTTGCAGACCTTTCTTTCGTACTAAACATAGCCAGCCTGAAAAAAAGCGTTCTTCGGAAAAAAGGCACTACAAATGAAGATAACTATGAGTGATCGATCCCAACAGTTTGATAATGACTTGGCTACTGTGGCCGGTGTTGATGATCTCGCTAAATTAACAGACTACTCTTTGTTGGATACACTGAATTGCGATCCCAACGCCACTGTCAACGGAGAGGATTACAACCCGCGCCAGGTTTTCTCGGGACATTATGTTCCAGTTAAACCTACACCTATTAGTGATCCTGAGTACGTTGCTCACAGCCATATATTTTTCCGTGAACTCGGGTTTGACGATCGCTTAGCGCAAACGGAAGACTTCCGTCGATTATTCTCTGGCGATCTCTCTCAAGTTCCGGAACCCATGCGCAAAACGGGTTGGGCCACGGGCTATGCCCTCTCTATTTATGGTACCGAGTATATCCAGCAGTGCCCATTCCAAACGGGAAATGGATACGGTGATGGTCGTGCGGTGTCAGTGCTGGAAGCCGTCATTAATGACCAACGGTGGGAGATGCAGTTAAAAGGCGGGGGGCGCACACCCTATTGCCGCGGTGCAGATGGACGAGCGGTTTTGCGGTCCAGTGTCCGAGAGTTTCTGGCACAAGAACACATGCATGCCCTGGGTGTACCAACCACTCGCTCTCTGAGTCTGTATGTATCGAAATCCGAGACCGTCAAACGACCATGGTACTCAGAGGGTTCATGCTCCACAGACCCTGACATGATGGTATCGGATCCTGTGGCAATCTCAACACGTGTCGCTCCTTCCTTTCTTCGTGTCGGTCAACTCGAACTCTTTGGTCGTCGAGCCCGGAACAATGAGCACCCTGGAGCCACGGAAGAGTTGGAACTGATTGCGTTGCATTTGATTGACCGTGAGTATAAAAACGATATTAGTGACGGCCATTCAACAGCAGAGAAATTAGTGATGCTGGCGGCTGAGTTTCGCAAGCGCCTAACTTCTCTCATAGCCCATTGGATTCGTGTTGGCTACTGCCAGGGTAACTTCAATAGTGATAACTGCGCAGGCGGCGGCTTTACCCTGGACTATGGGCCCTTCGGATTTTGCGAGCTCTTTGATCCGCTTTATCAGCCGTGGACTGGTGGTGGGCAACACTTCTCCTTCTTCAACCAGCCGGTCGCCGCAGAAGCCAACTTTCATATGTTTTGGACAGCACTACGGCCGCTACTCATATCGCACCCAGACGCTTTTGAAAAATTCGACGAGATTCGAAAAGGCTTTTCCATTGTGATGCAGGAGCAAATGGAAAAGATGTGGGCGGCTAAACTGGGCCTGGACCATTTTAACCCGGAGCTATTTAGTCAACTCATCAATTTGATAGTTCAAACCTCTGTGGATTACACCATCTTCTTCCGCCAACTCTCAGAAGTCCCTGATAGTATCCTCGGACTCAAGAAGAGTTTCTACAATAGCACGACTGAAGCGCAGGAAAAGCAATGGTCCCAGTGGCTAGAAAAGTGGAAAACTCTTATCGGTCGTGATCGTAACGTTGAGCAACTTTCGCAACAGATGAAACGAGTCAATCCAAAGTACACATGGCGAGAATGGCTGATCGCACCCGCCTATCAACAGGCGAAGGAGGGGGACTTCACACTCGTTCGAGAGTTACAGGAGGTGTTGACCCGCCCCTATGAAGAACAATCAAAAGAAGTGGAAGACAAGTACTACCACTTGAGACCGCAAGAATATTTCGAGGCAGGAGGGGTGTCGCATTATAGTTGCTCTTCCTAATTGTGAGATGCGAGTTGGAAGAATCATCAGGGGTGGGTACAAGACATCGATCAGGAACAAAAGAACCGGTAACAATCTATTGTCTCGCAAGTAGCCGCTAGTGTTTCATTGGCGCAGGGCAAGGTGTTTCAACACCAAAGTAGAACCATTCACCACCCACATCGGCCTGCAGTTTCGGTAATATAATGACACCATCTTCAGGGGCTATGATCTTCTCACCGTCGGCATAGGTTGCCAAGATGTCATTTTTTGCCACGGAATCGTAGTGTTTCCAGGGATGTGTGGTGTCTCCCTCTTTTTGCTTATGAAAAACCGATCGCATCTGCACGAACCGTTGACGGTTGGCCGGTTGAATTTCAACTTGTTCGATACTGTCAGGCGCTATCATGTCGAAATGCGCGAGCGCATGAACGATAGTGCGATAGGCGATATCGGCGGCACCTTTATTGTGGTGATGTCCGCATTCGATAGTTGTTGCCATACATCCCACTGATCGAGCATATTCAACGGTTCCCATGTTATCTCTGGGATCAGCTTCCACCTTGCCAAAGGCATCAGCCCAACCATACACAAAGTTATTAACACCCAGCGAACGGCAATAATCGATTTCCTGTGCACTCGTGTTGCCCAGGAATCCAAACGCGCCACCTTGGGAAGCATAAGAGTGAAGGTCGAGTAATACATCGGATTGATCGAGAAGACCGCATAGGACAGGATCAATTAAGTCTTCGTAGTCCCTGGGTGATTCCTTTATATAAAGTGATCGGTTGAGATTGCGTTGGTAAAATCGAGTGCCGTTCTCAAACGCTTTAGGGTTGCAAATGGGGACACAGGTCAATGTCCCTCTGGACAGGGCGAACCCATTGTTGAGTAGATCAATCAATCGGCGAATGGCCTGAGTACCGCAGGTTTCATTGCCATGAACAGCTCCAAAAATAGTCAGGTGCGGGCCGGGAATAAGTGTCTCAAATCGGGTAATGGAGAGCATAAAGCGTTTCCTGCGGAGGTGAATCAGTAGTAAGCCCCGCATTATCGCAGTTAATGGGCCTAAGTTGCCAAACCAAAGATACGCCCTCTAAAAAGGCTGTTTATTTGCAAGCCACTTGCTGGCTAGTTACATTAAGTATCCTTACCAGCTACAGATGACCCCACTAGGTCTCTGCTTGTGATGGATCGGTTTCGGCGACTGAAGTCGCCGAATATACGAATTACGACAGCCCGATGCCATAACCTCTTCAAACCAGCCTATTCCCAAACTTCTTTCAAATATTTCTCCTGTAGCTGAACGAAATCTTTCGGCACTTTTCCCGCCGGGTAGGATCTCGAAATTTCAATCTCCCGGTCTTCGCCGGAAAATTCCATTTTAACTTCGACATAGGGCGGCCTGACTTTCTTTCCTTCGACAAACTCAAATGCCTTAATTTCCCTGGCGACCAGTTTAAAGAGTCCGTCAGAATCCACGGTGGAGCCATTGACTTCCCATTCATCGCCATCGAGATAAACTTCTACCGCATCGCCATCAACCTTTATCCCCTGGTTTCGTGTATTGTTGCCGGTTCGATCCGGTTGCAACCGAAATTCTATCTCGATTTCCTGATCGGCCCAGATAGCTTGTGGAAGGAGAAGTATCGAAAAAAGGATCAAACATACTGTTTTTTTCATCGCTTTTACCCTCGTCAGCATATATAGAATTTAGCCTTGTCCCGATACCCGTCAGGCCTATTAAAAAACCTTGATTTTGCGTTTTGATAACGAATAAGCCTTGGCCTCTCTATCCACAGTGACATACTGCTTTATCGCCTCTGCCAGTACCCGGCCGATCTTTTTCGCATTTTTAAGCCGGGGCCTTTGCGGTTTACCGGCATCGAATTTCCACAGCAGGTCTTTCCGAATCTCGATACAGATCGAACTCAGACGATTGCTGGACTGCATGTATTCTTCTACCAAGAGATCCCGTTTCTGGTGAATGAATTGCGCGATTTTTTCATACTCTAGATGCGCTTGTTGATAAAACTTGTCGGTGCCGGGTGGCGGCTTACGGTACATATGCAGGTAAGAGCGCACGGCCTCGCTTTGGGTAGAGCGCAAATTGGTATCAAGCAGCATGTCCCAGGTTGCGTTTCTTGGCGTCTTTTCTGAGGCGCCGGCGGGTTGCGGAAAGCGTTTTTCGTATTCCTGTTGTACATAACGGAAAAATGACCAGATTTGCGAACGTACTTCCACACTGCCCTCGGGTAACGAATAAGGGTAGTTGCTCGCCACGCGAATCGCTGCCTCCTCAAATGTCAGCGCGATGCGGGAAGATAAAATGGTATCGGTTGTATACTCGGCCAGTTCGTGAGGCGCCAGGGGATCGAACATTGCGATGGGGATATCGATTCCCTGTTGATGGCCGTGAGATCTATCAATGATGCTGATCGCCGGACGTCGCAGATCGCTATGATTCTTTTCGTCGTAACTGTGAATGCCAATCGCAATCAGTTTATCGGCGAGAATCGGCTCTATTCGATTGGAGATTTCATCATAATAGTTCGCAAGCAGCGTCCGTTTTTGCTGGAAAGAGAACACCTGCGAGAAGGGATGATTGATCGCAAACCGCGTCATGTGGTTATCGATTTTCGAAGTATCCCCTGGGAAACGCCCAAAATCCAATAGTACTCGGGCAATATTCACCCGATAGTAGGCATCCAGGTGCAGCGCACTTGCGGTGTAGTAAGCGACTAGCTCCGCGCCCCAATCCCGCTCCTCAATGTACCTTTGATGCAGAAGCTTTTTAGGAATCAATAAACCGCCGTTTTCGTTAAAAATATACTCTTCGGGAATACAATTGCCTTCATGGATGACATGAATCATTATTCTTGGGCGAAACTCCGCAGGGCAGGCGGTATCGTCCCGGGCAGGCATAACCGCTACTTTTTCAAAGGGCTCGCAATCACCGAACTGGATTTTTTTTGATAGAAATTGGGTTTCCAAAAGAACGCTTCTTATTGTTGTTTAGTGAGACATTGCCTATCGGGCAGTCGACAGGGCTACTTGCAGTATAGGACTTTTTAAGAAAGCTAGTCGCTAATTACATGAAAGGTTCGGTTTCAAGGTCGTGCGGTTAACTTGAACGACCGTTGCACGGCTGACAGGCAGGGCCATCGCAAATAAAAAAATGCTGTCAAACCGAAACTGGACTACTCTTAGGGGAAAGTTTCTTGCTAAATAAACCGAACTGAAAAATCCCCCTGATTTAGGAGTAATACCATGGTTAAAACCGTTGCCTTAGCGGCATTGCTTGCGCTTTTTTCGTCAGCCACCCTGGCGCAAGAACTACCAAGTTGTGAGGACTTAACAGATATGGCGGACGCCCTTGATCAAGTTGGAGCAGCATTTGACCAGGCCGGCGCTATCTATGAAGGCGATGAGATAGATGTGGCGTTAGGAGAGCTGGTGGATGCCTTATACATAGTGGCGGAAGTAGAAAACAATAACGCCATGACAAATGCGGTCAATAGCCTGACCAAGGCTTACGATGACATGGACTCCGAACGGTTTAGACTGTCTCTAGACAGTGTTGTGGCCAATTTGGACAGGCTATATCGTCGCGATTGCTATTAGAAAACGGCTAATTTCGCGCCTGCACAAACTGCTTTGGCGTACAGCCGGTCCAACGTTTAAAGGCGCGTAGAAAACTTGCCGATTCGGTATAACCCAAGGTTTCGGCGAGTTCCGCAATATTTACATCTTTCCGTGCCAACATGCTGATCGCCAGGTGTTTTTTCCTGGCGTCAACCAGTTCCCGATAGCCAATCCCCGCTTCGTCCAGTTTGCGCCGGAGAGTGCGCTCACTGACACCGAACATGCGGGCAATCTCCGGCACCGACGGGTAGTGAGATTCGTAACCGTCGATAATTTGCCGGATCTGCGCAACCACATCCGTCGCATCCGGATAAAACTTACGCATCAGCTCATGGGCTTGCAGGCGATACAACTTGTGGGCCCAGTGATTTCGATGTTTCTGCTTGGTACGCAATATCGCAGTGGGAATCCGAAACCAGTTGTACGGCTGATTAAACTCCACATCAAAATCAATATAATTGCGATAGGTCGGCATATCTTCTTTACCGGGTTTTGACCGGGCGGTTCCGGCGCCCAACATGACTTCCGAGACGTTGCTCAAAAACTCGCGGATAAAGATATAGGTCCCCATGAAGTCCCGATCCGCCATAAAGTTCCGCAAGCCGGGATCGGCATCCGGCAAGGTGTAACGCATTTCGCAGCAGGTTTGATCCAGATGCATGGTCATTGTCGAGAACAGCAAGGACAACGATTGGAACTGCACGGCTTCCCGGCAGGAATCCAGAAACGTATCCGCCGTCAACAGCAACATCGCATAGGTGCCAAACGAGGTGAAGGTGACCTGACTGCCGACTTTGATTCCCAACAGCGGATCCTTTACCAGTGCCATTGCATCCGACACAATTGCCAGCTCTACTTCCTGACTGATGACAGCGGCTCCGGTCATCGCATCCAGTGTTATTCCATGCTGTCGTAGTAACACCGCCGGATCTTTCCCGGCCGCTTCGATGGCTTCAAACAGCGGCAACAGGCCAAGGATAGAGTGCGTTTTCACTGTAGAATTTTTGCGTTCGGGACGCGCGCCAAGATGGTTGGAAGCCATTGGAAATCCTGCTAACAGCCTGAAGAAAAGCCTTTAACGCCATCACATTCAGTCAGTATGGCCGAATATGCTAATTATTGACAGATTCCATCCTATTTTCCGTGCCTCTCTGTCATTATGATTTTTGTACATAAAGCGACCAAAACAATAACAGCAATTGCCTTATCTCAGGGATCACCATGAATAAAGACTACGAAGAATTGGATATGCTCATCGTCGGCGCCGGCATTTCCGGAATCGGCATGTGTTACACCCTAAAAAAGAAGCGGCCGTTCGACGCTTTTGCGGTCATTGAGGCCCGTGACAGTATTGGCGGGACCTGGGACTTGTTTAAATATCCCGGTATTCGTTCAGACTCCGATATGTACACCTTTTCCTATTCTTTCAAACCCTGGACCGAACGCAATTATGTCGCAACGGGTGACCGCATACTGAATTACCTAAACGAACTGATTCGGGACGAAGCCCTCGACCACTACATCCGGTTTCAACAGAGAATCACCAAAGCCAATTGGGATTCCTCCAAAAACCGCTGGCTGGTGACGGTGCAACGGCGCGATGGCAGCGAGTACTACATTGCGGCCAAGTTCCTCAATTGCTGCGGCGGCTATTACAAATACGACCATGGCTATCTGCCGGAATTTACCGGCTACAGCGATTTCAAAGGCATTATCGCTCATCCCCAGCATTGGCCTGAGAACCTCGATTACAGTAACAAGAGAGTGATCGTAATCGGCAGTGGCGCTACTGCCGTGACCATCGTGCCCTCCATTGCGAAAAAAGCCCGGCATGTCACCATGGTGCAGCGGTCACCTTCCTACATTTATTCTCGTCCCGCTTCGGATGCCCTATTCCGGGTACTCTCCCGGATTTTGCCGCGGGGCATCACGAATAAAATCATGCGTTTCAAATATATGACGTTGCAGCAAATGGCGTACTACCTATCAAAACGCTACCCGGAGTTTGTCCGCAAACTGGTCCGGCAACAGAATAAGGAATCATTGGCCGGCGCTGCCGATGTCGATGTGCATTTCAAACCGGACTACAACCCCTGGGATCAGCGCATGGCGTTGGTCCCGGATAACGATTTGTTCAATGAAGTACGATCCGGAAAGGTTTCCGTGGTCACTGATCATATCGAGCGCTTCACTGAAACCGGTGTAAAAATGAAGTCAGGGCAAGACATAGAGGCGGATATTATTGTTCCAGCCACCGGCCTGGAACTGCAGCTCTGGGGCAATATGGCGCTTAGCGTCGACGGTCACAAGGTAGTGGGCAATAAGCTGACCAACTACAAAGGCATGATGTTCAGTCAGCTGCCCAACTTCGTTTGGGTTTTCGGCTATACCAATTCGTCATGGACTCTCAAGGCGGAACTGACCTACGACTACGTTTGCCGACTACTGCATCATATGGAACAGCACGGTTATCAAAGTGTTTATCCTTATCGCGACCCTGATACACCGCAAGACAAAGTTGCCCCGGTAGCGCTAAAGGCGGGCTACATTCTCCGCGCCCTGCCCTGGCTTCCCACCCAGGGCACCGACTTCCCATGGTGCAACAAGGATTTCTATTTCAAGGATCTATATGCCATCAAGCACAGTAAACTTGCGGACGGTGTTTTGCATTTTGACGATAATGCACCCTTGGCGGAGTTTCATAAACCGGACCCGGGCGACAGCCTTGAATCCCCCAGCGAAGCGATGACCAAGTCCGCAGCGTAGGAAGGGAAGGATGTCTAGCAAATCCCCCGTGGTGCTGATTCATGGGATGTGGAGCACACCGGTAGTGCTTGCCGAAATAAGGTCTGCCTTCGAGGAAGAGGGGTATGTCGTGCATACTCCCTGCCTACCCTATCATGAAGCTCGAAATCAATTTACCGAGGAAAAGAAGCAACAACTCGCGACGGCAAGCATCGAGCAGTACGTAGACGCCGTGCTGGCTTATCTAGCAGACTTAGGAGTACCGGTCATACTGGCCGGGCACTCCATGGGAGGACTGATTGCCCAGTTAGTGGCAGCCAAAACAGCCTGCGAAAAGTTGATTCTCATTTCTTCGGCAGCGCCAGCCGGCATCAACTCCCTGAGCTGGTCGGCACTTCGCACCTTCGGCCGTAACCTTTTTAAGTTTCCGATTTGGAAACTCACCACTAACCTGCTGCTCAAGAACATTCAATATGGGATTGCCAACACCCAATCCCCGGCGGTACAGAGGGACATCATTCAAAAAAGCACGTTCGAGTCCGGACGGGTATCCTGGCAAATCAGCATGTGGTTCCTGTATCGAAAGCCACCGACGAAAGTTGCCTATGACAAGGTCCACTGCCCGGTATTGGTCATCGGCGGCACCGAAGACAAAATAACGCCAGGGAACATTCAACGAAAAATCGCCACCAAGTATCCCGGCCGGGCACAGCTGATCCTGCTGCCAGGAGTTTGTCACTGGACCATAGGCGGCAGTTTCTTTCCGTTGATCAAAGCCAAGATGTTTGCCTGGCTGCAGGAGCAAAGGACAATAACAACCATCACAGCACAAGGGAGCTCACTATGAGTAGCCTCTGGAAAGACAAAGTCATCCTGATTACAGGGGCAGGATCAGGAATTGGCCAGGCGCTGGCAACACTGCTGGGTGGCTTGGGAGCGAAACTAATCCTCACGGATATCAACAAGCAGAACTTGGCAGACACCTGCAAAGCGCTTGAATCGGCAGTCCAATATTCCAAAGTTGCCGACGTCAGCAGCAGGTCGGACTGGCAAGCCTTAGCTGCTGACATCGACCGGAACACCGGGTATCTGGATGTATTGGTCAACAATGCAGGTATGTCCTCGTTCGGTTTTTTTGACGAGACATCTGAGCACCTGTTTAACAAGGTATTGAACGTTAACTTGCACGGCGTTGTGATCGGCTGCCGGGAAATGCTGCCGCTGCTGGAGAAAGCAAAACGCGGGCTGATTGTAAACGTCGCTTCGATCTTCGGCCTAATAACCATGCCGATGATGACGCCCTACCACACCTCCAAGTTTGCCGTTCGCGGTTTCAGCGAAGCCTTGAAGCAGGACATGTTGTATGCCAAGAAAAACATTGATGTCATATGCGTCATGCCAGGTGGCATTAAAACCAACATCGCCAAATGCGCGGAGACCGAAGCAACTCAGAAGCGGGACTTTGCCGGTCATTTTGCACAACACGCGCTGACTAGCCCGGAACAGGCGGCAAAGGTGATAGAAAAAGGCATGCGTAAAAACCGATTTCGTGTGCTAATCGGCATTGATGCAAGGATTGTCGACGTACTATATAAGCTGTTACCCACGAATTATTACAAAGTATCCAATACTCTCATGGGCGTTAACAAGCTGTTGCGGTAAAGGCGAAAGATTGAACTTTAACGGCAAACGCTAAAAGACCGAGTTAACGCTAAGGGTATCCCGCTCACCACAATCGAATAGACGCTATGAAACGAGTAAATCTGCTGGATGCCACGTAGCGCGCTCGGCAACTATACCGTGCTGGTTATGTCTCCCTATATCCTGGAGATACTGTTTGGTCTTGGCGGGCGCATCCGGCCCGGTTTCAATCTCATCATTTCCAACGTCCCAGGCCCGGATAAAAACCGCTATTACAACCGCGCGAAAATGGAGGCAATGTATCCGCTTTCGATGATCGTTCAGGGGAGCGCACTCAACATCACCCGCCTGAGTTATGCGGGAACCATGAACTTCAGTTATCTGGGTTGCCGCAAAACCTTGCCGCATATGCAAAATCCGGCGGTCTATTCCGGTGCAGCATTGGTAGAGCTGGAACAGCTGACCAAACCCAAGCGTAAACTATCCAGGAAAACCAAAGCAGCCGCTAACTGTTCATCCTAGACAAACTCGACAGCCAAGTGCCGGCTATCGCTGCGCTTTTCGGGAAACTGTTCCAGGCAGTTATGACAGAAGAATGACTCGTAACTGACCGAATGCAGAGCATCCAGAGTCCGCACCGTTAACCACTCGACAAATCCCCGCGTACCGCAGCAAGGACAAGTAATGGAACCATCTAATGTTTCTCCATTCTGAGAAGCCGATAGTACTCTATTTTCGCTTGACTGGGTGGGGGGTGAAATCGAAACCGGATCGGGAAGTATTTGAGAAGGGTTTGAATCCTGATTCTCAGCAGGCAGTCTATGAAAATCTTGAGGTGACTGAACGTAGTTAACGGTTGAAGACATGCTAAACTCCAAAACAAATTAATTGACTGTCCCCCACTAACGATTAACCAGCAGCTATCTTGAAACGATCGTTTCTCGATAACAACTTTCTGGCAAACTCTTATTTTTGTTACTTGCGGTACCATAACCGGTATTTTTAGGTACCTCTAACCAACATATTCAAAACTTGCCGACAGACAAAACACAAAAAAGGTAATTGAGATGAATGAAAACCAAGATCTGATCAGTAGGTTTTACCAAGCATTCCAACAACGGGACCATGCCACCATGTTCGGCTGCTATCATCCCGATGCAACCTTTGAAGATGCCGTTTTTAAACTGAAAGGCAAGGAAATTGGCGCTATGTGGCATATGCTCTGTGAAAGAGGCAAGGACCTGACATTGGAGTTCCAAGTCATTGCTGAAGGCAATGCCGTTAAAGCCCACTGGGAACCTCGCTATACATTCAGCCAAACCGGGAAAAAGGTGCACAATATCATCGATGCGGAGTTTGAGTTTAAAGACGGTAAAATTTACCGGCATAGAGACGCCTTCGATTTTTACCGTTGGAGTCGCCAGGCATTGGGAGTTCCAGGGGTGCTATTGGGGTGGTCGGATTTTCTGCACCGCAAAGTTAGCGCAGTCGCCAATGGCTCATTGAAAACTTTTATTCGGAAACACCCTGAGTATGCCGAATAGCAGCCCTTGGCTCAGTGTATCTGGTGAATCTCTAAAGGGGTCGAAGCCGGCGAAAAACTGCTCAAAGGAGTATGTTTCAATCTTTCTGCATATCCGGATCAGGTGGTAATCGACCTGAGTATAATTATTTTAGATAGTTTGAATAAGCAACGCGAATACTAACGCCACTCAATTGCCAATTGATTGACCTCTTTCAAGAGTTAACCAATTAATAGCAGGTAACCTCAGGTAGCTTAATGGTGCTTTCCAAGTTTGGGCCTTGTTGACATTCGGTTGTCGCTTCCGTTGTAACCAAATGTCAACAGAGCCTAAGTAATTACCCATATTTTGCCGAATCTAGGTTTAATCGCCTAGATGCGCAATCTATGTTTCGGTCATATTAGTTTGACCTGGATTTTGCCGCATGGATCTCGATCTGAGTTGATCGTGTGACGGAGTTTGTTGGGTCGTATTAGATACCGGATGTCGAAAGAATCGTGCAATATGAAAACTCCAGACGAATACCAAGAATTTAGTTTAATCATCGAAAGCTATATTGCGAAAAATCGCAATCTGCAAAGCCGTTCTACTGCAGGTTGGTCAACTCTTCGCAGTGCCGCAAACCATCTGAATTGTGGAAACAAGCAAGGCGCAATCGATATTCTGCAGGAAGAGATCAGCCGAAATGGGCAATATCGTTGCCGAAGCGTGCTAACACGTTTTATTGATCAGATTGGTCAACTGCCAAATCCCAGCTATTAACAAATCACTCCGATTTTCAGCATGCAATGATTCCGGATTGCCCGGCGCTTAGCTTGGAATCACTTATCTTACGGTAGTTCTGCCAATCCGAAGCAGCCGTTTACGCAGTTCTTTTTGCAACCCCCAATAGGCTTTCGCTGCCGGTTTATAGGCAGCAAAGGTAATTACCGGCGCGCGATGAACTCCCATTTTTTCAATTTCTGCGGCAAATGGAATGTGGGTATTCAACAACCGCTTGCCGTACAGGTGGGTGAGCCGTGCCATGGTTTCCTTGTGGAGTTTTTTATTGTTTTGGACCATGGAGAAAAATGGCAACAATTTTCCTTTGGGATAGTCATTGTCTTCGAAGAACTCAAAGAGTTGTTCAAGGGTCCGTTCGGATAGGGTCGATGGAATAACCGGCACCGCAATAATATCAGCGCTTGCGAAAACGGCTTCCGCGAGTTTGGAGATATTTGGCGGGCAGTCCAACACCACCACATCGTAATGGGATTTTACAGCCCTGAGAGCTTTTTTCAGCCGGGAATCGCTCTTTTTCATGTTCGACAAAAACACATCGAAATCGCGAAATGTCATATTCGACGGAAGCAAATCCAGATTCGGATAATCGCTGCCCCGAATCGCTTTAACAAAACGTTTCTCGTCATGAAAAAAAGCGTCTTCGATCAGCTTTTTCGAAGGTTTGATACGGAAATAAAAACTGGAAGCGCCTTGGGGGTCCAGATCGCACAGCAACACCTTGAGACCGCTTTCCGCCAACGCATGCGCCAAGTTCACCGCCGTTGCGGTTTTTCCAACACCGCCTTTATTGCTATAGCAGGCAAGAATCTTCATACATTCTTCTCCGCAAGTTGCGCCGAGTTTGCGGGTTGCAAGTGAAACAGGTGTTCAAATTTGGTGCTGGTTTCGTCACTGGTAAAGCTATCAAGATTCGCCACTATTTTTATTCTCTCTTCCAATTGGCTTTGATGAATTGCCGCAACCAACGCCCCGACGCTCTTCACCATCTCTAAATCGTTGTCCTGTTTACTGTTGGCGTGGGCAGTAATGTGGGCATTCAGTGCCTCTTGTTGCACCGAACAATCATTGAATTTGCCCAGGCTATTTTGCAGACGGCGCAGAGATTTGATTAGGGTTTTCATCTCCTTGGCCGAATACAGGGGGGCAAAAAACTCCATAAGATAACGCATTTTTTTAAACTGGATACGCAGTTCGTGCACTTGCTCATCCGGTGTTTCCGCATCGATCCTTCTGGCAAGTTTGCGGACCTTTCGGTAACGCTTCCAAATCAGTGCGCTGGCATAATCGAATACCGGCAAGTCCCCGTCGCTCCCAACCTTGAGCGTTTCAGCCGCTGCCTTTTTCATTTGCGCCGGCGTATGGGGGCAGAGTTTTTGGAGCGCTGTCATTTCCTGCTTATAGTTCTTACTCAAGAACTGGCGTTTTACTTTCTTCTGTGTGCGGTCGCGTTCTTCGGCAAACTCCTCGAACATCGTCAGCAGGCCGCTGCGCAGTATTTCAGGAACCAGCGCCAGGTAACTTTCCTGCTCCAAGAGATAAACATCCAAGTCCCGCAGCCGGTTGGTTTGCCGCATGAGGTCGCTAAACCGGGTTTTCAAATCGCATGTAACGTCTTCGTCAAAAACGCCTTTGAACAGACTCAAAATAGACCGGACCTTGCGCAGACTGATTCTATAATCATGGAGAAATTCACTATCAAAATCGGCGCATACACCCTCTTCATTCAGCCGGGCAGTATGCAGGTACGCAGCAATTAACCGGGAAGCAACTTCGTATGCCGGGGATTGCGACAGGTAGTCTACCTGCGGTTTATTGGTATAGGGCAGGAAATCCGGCACCAACAGCGCCCATGTTCCTGCAAATGCAGTAAGATCGTCTTCCGCCGGATGGCTGAACAACTCCGCAAGCAATTTAAAGGCTTTGCCGTAGCCACGGATTTTGTTGAGCCCGGTAAGCGTCAGCAGTTTTCCCGGTGCGGTCTCGAAGCAGAGGCAGATTATCCGCGCGACGGTCTTTTGCTCATCGTCCAACAGACTTCCGTTAATCAGTCTGCCTTTCAAGGTTTGTACCGGCAGCAGAGCGCGCAGGGAGCTGACATAACCTAGTTCCTGCCGCAGGGATTCAGCGTTAAGCTCCTCGACGAAAGCCCATTTTTTCGCCTGTTGATGATCCGACAGGCTCTTCGCCCAATCCAACAACAGCAAACGATTACCTTGGCTGAACAGTATCTTCCGCTGACCGTGAATCTGCTGATCAAAAGTATCAAGAATCTGATACGGTTGCGTTTCTTCAGCGGTGAGCTGCAAGTGGTAGGGAGCCTTGACGGCTTTGCTGAGTTCTTCCAGGTCAAGCGAACTGGATACATAGAATGCGTCAAATACTGACTGGGTCATTTTTTCCGTTTATTCAAATAATCGATTACAAGCTTTTCAACAATATGCTGAATACTTACGCCTTCTTCTGCTGCAGCTATCTTTAAAGCTTTCAGGGTTTTTGGATCGAGCCGGAGAGAGGTGTTCTTCTTGCCTTTCTCTTTGTCCTGGTCTTTTCCCTTGTCTTCATCTTTACGCTTGCTCATAGGTCTCCACTTGGAATAGCAGTGACGTAATGACGTCATTTTAAGGTAATAAAATTAGTTTACAAGAGACATTACTGATCCTTTATATTTCCGCTATGAATGCGCTATCCTGACAACCTGTGTTAGAAGAATAAAACCTTGCAAGGAGCCTGCTCTGCATGTGGCCAAGTATCGAAATCGAAGGCACTGTCCTGAATCCCCTCAACCTCAAGTTCAGGAATCCAGTTCTTGAAACCAGTTTTGTCGAATATTTTGACAAAAGCAGTAACCGGCCAATTCAACTGGGCCTAGTAATTTCGGTATTTTTCTGGGTAGCGGTACTTGCGGTGCTCTGGCAGACCGGCTATCCCGATGTAGTCTCGGTATTGCTGGCAATTGTGCTGGTGGTGGCACCGGTATATGCCTTGTTGGCCGTTCTTTCGATCAAAGGACATTTCTGGCGCTTGTATCAACCGCTGTTAATCGTTAAGTGCATTATTGCCGGGTTCGTCGCGCTCTACCTGGCAA
Source organism: Hahella sp. (assembly GCA_028280065.1). Taxonomy (GTDB): domain Bacteria; phylum Pseudomonadota; class Gammaproteobacteria; order Pseudomonadales; family Oleiphilaceae; genus Hahella. The sequence continues at coordinate 3,962 of JANQMN010000049.1, read as the reverse complement.
GCGCCTTTATTCAGGACCCGGTCTTTGTCACCGTAAGCTTGTTGTTTCCGAGTCTCGCCGCCTATCAGCTATTTCCGTTACGCTTCCCCGCCGCCACCATTGCCAGCCTCACGGTCTTGATTCTGGGAATTCTGTTCCTGGTATCGATGGCGTCATTTACCGGCCAGGAACTGCTATTTGCCATCCTCTACGCACTACTCGGCTGGGTGGGTTTAGCCTACAGCGGCTATCGCCGGTCACTCGCCGAACGGAGCACGTTTTTGCTGCGGCAAAAAGTCGCTTCTGCCAATGCGGGTTTCAAAAGCAAGGGCTTCCTGGACGCTTTAACCTTGCTATTCAATCAACGCTACCTAAACGAAACGATTAAAGATCTGTTATCCCCTCCGGTCTCAGCCACTTTCGCCGTGACGATGATCGACTTGGATAATCTCGGTGAAATTGTCTCGAATCATGGCCGCCACACCGGGAATACCGTTGTCGCGGAATTTGCGGATATCATGCGCGATTCCATTCGCCAGGCAGATATTCCCATTCGTTACGAGGGAGAAGAATTCGTTCTCTTGATGAAGGATATCGCCTTGGAAGATGCGCATATCGTGATCGAACGGATGCGCGTCAAAACGGCGAACCATTCATTCAGCGGCGTAGATCAAAGCGTTACATTCAGTGCCGGCATCGCCATAATGAAGCAGGACGATCTCATTGAGGATGCGTTGAAAGCGGCGGAAGCCAAGCTCGGTAAAGCCAAGGCTTCCGGCCGTAACCGCACGGTTATTTAGCTATCTAGCAGAGCCGGGTCTGGATGCTACGGCACTTCCTGCCCGGAAGATGCCTCCCATATCGCATACCAGTCGTCACGGTCCAGTTCCAAATCCAATGCACCGCAGGCTCCCCGGAGCCGGTCGATGGAGCGGCTGCCGACAATGGGGAGGATATTCGAAGGATGCCTCAGCAGCCAGGCAATAGCGACCTGATCAACTGCCGCATGCATGCGGTCAGCGATCCCCTGTAGCACCTGACGGGTTCTGACCGCTGCGGGGTCATCGCTAAAAAACAATCGGCCACCGGCAAGACTCGACCAAGCCATCGGTGCAATTTCATCTTGCTGGCATTGGTCCAATGTACCGTCTTGAAATGGATTCAAATGCAAAACGGATGCTTCCACCTGGTTGGTTGCCAGCGGAAAATCCAGGAAGGATTGAAGCAAATCGAATTGCCAAGGGGCAAAGTTCGATACCCCGAAATACTTAACCTTTTCCCTTTCACGCAAAGAAATAAACGCCCTGGCTACTTCTTCGGCATTCATCAAGGGGTCGGGCCGGTGGATCAACAAAAGATCCAGGTAATCCGTTTGCAGATCCTTGAGCGACTGTTCCGCGGAAGAAACGATATGGTTATAGGTCGTGTCGTAGGATTTGATCTTGTGATCCGGCCGGTTTTTAGAAATGAGCTTAATCCCGCATTTACTGACCAGCTCGATTTTGTCCCTTAGATGGGGCGCGGCACCTAAGGCCTTGCCATACAAGGATTCGACAGTGTAATCGCCATAAATATCCGCATGATCGTGGGTGGTTACGCCCAACTCCAAGCACTGTTCAATCTGCTGCTGAATAGCAGCCGTATCCATGTTCCACTCAGCCAATCGCCACCAACCGTAAACGATACGGGAAAATTCAGGACCACCCTGACACAAGGAAATGCGTTCCACGATAAATACCTCCAAATCGATCATTTCTGGGAACGCAGAATAGTGGCCGGTTGAGGCTTTTGCCAGTATTAGAGCAAAACCATCTCGCACTATGGTACGAATCCGCTTTGACCGCCAAGACTAGCCCTCCAAATAAAAGGATGCTCCGGCCTTTTCCACGCCGTTAATATGAATCCCGAGGTAGTGTTCACCCGGATAGTACTTGCGTGTCGTTACCGGCTTAAATGAATGGCGTTTGTTTAGCGTTTCTTGCTGTCCCTTATCCAGCGATACCGCTTTGAGCTTAAAAACTTTTGGCGACGAACGGCCATTCGCCTTGCGGTGGTGCACAGCATAGTCGACGACTGCGGTCTGCTGCTCGACCAGACCTTCCAACTGCAACTCAAACTCAAGCGTTTCGCCAATCTTGAGCGAAGCTGTCTGCAAGCGCAGCAGATTCACCCTGATCTGTGGGTCGTGACTATAGCCCAACAGCGAAAAAGCCTCCGTATGCCCCTGCTTGATCAAACCTCGGGAGGCATGCTTAACGATCCAGGAAGTGTTGGCGGTATCGCTCTGCGCCAGCCATTCGCGGCAGATTTCAATCACCAAATCCGGATGGTCCTTACTGATATCATTCAGGTTATTGGCCACTGAACGCCGCACATAGAGCGCCGGATCGTCCAGCAACCGGGTTAACAGGTCGATCACTGGGCGCGGATCTTCCATAAAGCGTTTAAGCCTTATTCCCCAGGGTAATCGTGGCCGAATGCCTTCCGTCGCCAGGCGTCTTACATGCTCATCCGGATGCTCACACCAATCCAACATTTGCTGATAGGTCATTGCATAATGGTTCTGCAGAAATGGCCGGATGGCAAACTCGGCGCTAAACAGCGGCGTCAGTTTCGCCAGCACCGGCAGGGCCACCGCCGGCATTTGGAGACCGGTATGGGCAACATAATCGGTTACCGGCCAGGCCGCGAAACCACGCATGGGGTCGTTAGGATCTCCGGCCTGCCAACAATGGGGTAACTCGGCAAGTCCGGCCGCTGCGGTGGCAAAGTCCTGGGGTAGATGCTGCGCCAACACCCTTATCAGGTGATCCACGCGCTCTTTGAGTTCCAGTTGATCCAGACCATTACAGGCGTCCTCTAAAAACCTTGACGTGTCCATTTCCGGAAAAACCGGGCGGAGGCTGGTTGCCATGCGTTCGATCGCTGCGGGGTTCAATCCCTCTTTCATTGGCTTCATGGTGATCAATTTCCTTAACCTGAAGTAGACCTAATTTACCGATATCATTAAAAATGCGGGAACATTTGCAGATTGCACTTTCAATTACAGTAACCAATATCTATCTTGAATAAAATTCCTCAGTACAGTTTCCACACTAACCGCTCAACGGATGAACCATGCAACTTCAAAAATTCCAGGCAGTTCACGATATAGCCGCCGAACGCAAAGGTGGCCGGCAGCAACTTGAAAAACTATTGCCAACGATTGAGACCGCCCAGGGGCTAAAAGAAATTTCTGACGACCGCTATTTATCGATGATGACCCGCTGTATCAATCAGGCAGGCTTTAGCTGGAAAGTCATCGAGCAAAAATGGCCTGCGTTCGAAGAAGCATTTTTCGGCTTTAGCCCGGACAAACTTCGTTTACTGTCCGATGAGCAATGGGAAGCCTATACCAAGGACACCAGGATTGTCAGAAATTGGCAAAAAATCAAGGCGGTTAAGGACAATCTGGTATTTGTTCTGGATATTTGCCAGGAACACGGCAGCTTTGGAGAGTTTATTGCCGAATGGCCGGAAAACGATCAGATCGGGCTTTGCCAGGTGCTTAAAAAACGCGGTGCAAGGCTTGGAGGCTATACCGGTGCCCGATTCTTACGAAACATGGGCAAAGATGTTTACATTCTGACTCCCGATGTTGTTGCAACCCTGCAACGCGCAGGCATGGAAATACCGGATAATCCAACAGCACAACGGGACCTGAAGGCGATACAAGCCGCATTCAACAGATGGCACGACGAAACCGGCTTGCCATATGCGCATTTAAGCCGCATTGCCGCCTGTTCCATTGGCGATAACGTTTATACCTAGCGTAGTGTCCCATATAGATAGCTCATTAAGTGGTCCTCAGATTTGCCACAATAAGGCGCATTTCGCAGGGAATATCGCCTACCTTGCCAAGAAGTGCAACACCATTGTGGTGAATCTGAGGGCCACCCGGAGGGCGAGCCGCTAAAGGGCCATCTACGTTGTTGCGATTGCTC
>JANQMN010000027.1 GCA_028280065.1 Hahella sp. | reverse complement strand
GCGGCTCGCCCTCCGGGTGGCCCTCAGATTCACCACAATGGTGTTGCACTTCTTGGCAAGGTAGGCGACATTCCCTGCGAAATGCGCCTTATTGTGGCAAATCTGAGGACCACTTAATGGGCTATCTATGTGGGACACTACACTACGTCCACATATCCGCTTCGATCACCGATCTTATTGGCCGGGATAAGCAAAAGTAGCCTAAACTTCGGTAAAGATGATTGAGGCTTAGGGCGTGACTCACCGAGATACTTCTAGCAGAATTTCTTTGCTTCTTAGTCTGGCCATATTCCTGTGCGCTCTGTCCAACGCGACGGAAATACATTTCTATTCAGAGGATTACCCGCCTTTTAACTATCAGGAAGGGCAAAAACCAAAGGGAATAGCCGTCGATTTGCTGCAACTGATGCTTGCGAAAGCCGGTATGGAGCAGCCCATTGAGGATATTCGATTTGCAGCCTGGGCGCGGTCCTATTACAGCGCACTGAATCTGGAAAACGCCGCGGTATTCTCCACAACCCGGAATGCGGACCGTGAAACGCTGTTCAAATGGGTCGGACCGATCATGGACAATCGGATTGTCATTATTGGCAAGAAATCCAGAAACTTTAGTTTTGAAACAGTAAAAGATTTATATGGGTTCAACATTGGTGCAGTACGTGACGATATTGGCCAAACGGTGCTGCAAAAAATCGCCGTGCCCGAACAAAATATCTTTGTACTGCCGTTCCCCGAACAAGCTGCGAGAATGTTGGACCATGCCCGTATAGACCTTTGGATTTATGGCCATGCAGCCGCCGGTTTCATTCAGCAGTCCTTTGACATAGATCCCTCTGACTATGAAGTGGTCTGGGATCAAGGAAGCGTCGGCCAGCTATATTACGCCTTTAATCCCCAGGTCTCTGACACGATCATCGCAAAGTTGCAGGCCGCGCTCGACTGGATAAAACAGAAGAAGTCTGCGGATGGCGATACCGAGTACGGCAGGATTCTCAGAAAATATGGCTATGCCCCCGAACAATAAGGATCTCGTCTGCATGAACCGGATGGCCGCCCCTTGGGAACTTAACTGGCATTCTTAATTTTGGGTTGTACTCGGGCGCATTGATCTATGAGCAGTATCAGTTCGTCATCGGTAAATCCATTAAACATTGGAAACAGGCGTCGATAGTGCGTCAGCCCCCAGCGAAAAAACTCCCGGCTTTCGGATATGGATTGCTTCGCCGGTACAATTGCCATGAGTTCATAATACCTTGGCAGGCTTAGTTTGCCGTGGTCGTTGCCTTCGGTGAGATCGACGCGGGTTTGCTTGTAGCCGAGGAAACTGTGGGTAAAGGGAATAAAAGGTAAACCGAAAGGCGTCAGAATCTTGTTAACGCCAGGTATCAATTTCTCCGACAATCGATAGAAGCCTTCAAAGCGATACACCGGCAAACCCTGTTCCTGGGCCAAGGCCGCGACTGCGCCATGCTTGCCCTTACTATTGCCGGCACCCTCTTCGAAAATTAATATGGGATCGTAGTCGCTCGAGTTAGAACCATAGGGCATTTTTTGTATGTGCCGGCAGGCACTGTGAAAATCTGTCAAGCCATAGCCGATAAAGGCTTTCGAATAGGGGCCAGCATCTTTCAACTGGTAATTGGGGATAGTCGATACCATAACAAGCAACTCCCTTTCCTGGGGCAAACTAAAACTTAAAATTAGATAGTGCGAGCACGCGAAAAACAGCCTCGGTACAGGCTGCCGTCCGCAAACGCGAGAAATTAGGGCTAAAATAGCACGAGTTTACTTGCCTTTGGATATGTAAATTTGTCTAACTGCCATGTTAAACGCTTCTACACAAGCCGGATCGAATAGGCTTCCATTGTGGGCATTTACGTACCGTACGCCTTCGAATACGGATTTTTTATGTGACCGGTCCGCCCGTTCGGAGGTTATTTCAAAAAAAGCATCGGTAATCGCCAGAATTTTTGCGCCGACCGGAATCTCGCCTTCTGTTTTGCCAAACGGATAGCCGCTACCGTCGAAATGCTCATGGTGGTTGAGGACGATCTGGGTGGCTTCTTCCCAGCCGCCAAACCGGTGCAGAAGCTGGGTTGCAGTGGCGACATGGGCCGCCAGGACCTTTTGCTCCTCCTTGTTGAGTTTATCTTCGTGCTTGTGGACCAGTTCGTCCGGTACAAATGCCATCCCTAAGTTGTGCAATAACACAGCAGCTTCCAGTTGTTCTGAGTCTACCGGCATCTCCATTTCGCGGTTGATGGTGGCGCAAAGTTCCAGTTCGTTTTTCTGTCGATCGCTGGGGTATAGATCGGTTTGCATGAGTTGTCTGGAAAGAAAACGAAAGTACTGGATGTCGGTATCCTGTCCCGGTTCGAAGTAACTGGGAATCGCACTGGATATTTTGGGGGCTTCGCCTTCTTCCTGCGGTCCGGCCAGCAGCTCGTCAAGACCTTCGTCAATCACCTTATTAACGTTACCTGGCGCCGCGCTGCGAACTCTTTCAATGACGCTGAGCAATGCCTGATACAGATCGCCGTCGCCTTCGCCGTCGCTGGCCAACTGACCCATCAGCGTTTCAACATAACCGATGATGCTCATGAAAAACACGCCGAACATCGGCTGATAAGGCAGTTGTCCCTGGCGCATTTCGGAAATAATTTCTTCCAGCTGGTGGATGACTTCGACAATGGCATCCAGGAATACCATCCGGCAGTTACCCTTCAACGAATGCATGCTGCGGAATAGCTCGTTAATCAGTTCAGGAGTGACTTCATGCTCAAGGGTCTGAACCGTGTGTTCAATTTCTTCGACGTTTTCCTGAAAACAGGCAACGAACTCATCTATCAGCTCTCTTTCAAGCTCAACGAACTGGGGGCTTTCGATTGTGGTCATGGGGTATGTGGCCTTCCGCAAGACATGGTAGCTGGTTTTCATCTTGACACTTGCTATAAACATAGCAGACCCGTTCGGGAGCGCGAGTTGTAAATCGTTCGCAGGAACCTCAGGGGAGCCGGGAAAACCTTGTTTTGCAGTCTTTTATGATAATTTGAATGAAGCTTGGTTGGCCTGGAAGAATCGGGAGGAGGCTTCGAAAAGAGGGTGATAGTAACCTGTATTATCGCCAGGTCAGCGAGCAACCTGGCGGAGCAGGTTAGTTGGTTAGTCGAAGTAGTAGTCTTCGAGATCGGACTTCATGCGCTTGGCTTCCATGTAGTCTTCGATAGCTCGGCGGGTTTCTAGTTTGCGTTTGGCGCTTTCTTTCTCGCGGGTTTTTTTATCTTGTGATTGAACCTCAATGAATGCTTCTACCAAAGTTTCTGTGAACGTTTCTTGGTTGGTGCTTTGCATGGGCTACCCCTTAGCCATTTCCAAAGAGAGGAAACACGATACTTGTTTTTGTTTAAAGTTGCATGACAGTTTGCAAATAAAACCTCACTCAAGGAAATGCGAATTTCAGCGACGTTTTCTGAAGTTGCTAAACGATAAATAGTAGATCTCTACTTTTGGCGGCATTTCCAGGTTAGTTGATTTTATGTTTCTGCAGGCCTGCCTTCGCCTGAGCCAACTTTGTAGCATGTTTTTCGTCCAGTCTCAAGAAAAGCGCTGTTGCAATGCAGTCAAGAACCGCCAATTGCGCCAGGCGGGATGCCATTGGCGTAAATACATCGGTATTTTCGTCAAGCTCTATGGCTATGTTGACGATTGCGGTTTTTGCCAACCGGGAATGTCCGGGGCTGAGCCCAATCAGCATCGCTCCCGACTCTTTAATGGCATGGCAGGCGTCCAGTAAATTGGTATTCCTGCCGGTGCGGGAGATGGCTATCACGGCATCGTCGGGATTTAGCAGACGCGAAATCATCATTTGAGTATCAGGATCGGAGCATGCCTGAGTTGAAAGCTTGAGCCGGAAAAGCTTATGTTGCACATCGCACGCTACCGCCGCCGATGCGCCATAGCCGAATAGAAACAGCCGCTTGCAACTTGCAATGCTGTCAACGGCGGTTTCCACGGCCGTCCAGTCGATCTGGTTAAACACCTGTTGCAGGCCGCTTTGCACCCCCTGGAAAACTTTGTTGCCTAAATCCTGAATCGAGTCGTTGAGGCTGATCGGATAGGCAACCGGGCTTTGGTTGGCCGCCATTTGCTGCGCCAGGGTAACTTTCAGGGACTGGAAACTGTCAAAGCCAATCGCCCGGCAGAAACGCACAATGCTCGGCTCGCTCACTCTGGCTTCTTCGGAAAGATCGACGATCCGCATGTGAATGACATCGTCCGGCAGGCGCAAAATCGCTTCGGCGACCTTTTGTTCGCTCTTGCGCAGTTCGTCAAAATGTAACCGCAGCCAGTTCAGGATGTGTGGAGGTTTCTGCATCGCTATCCGGAATACTTCATAGCTAAGTAAAAGTAATGGCTGGAATTTTACTCTTTGCCGGGCTCGGCAACAATCTATTGCCTGCTCTCTAAAAGGCACCTCTACGCCCGGAAAGTATATGAACCTTACAAAAATATCATCAGGATGACTCCATTAATCCGATAAAGTTTGCAGTCTGTATAAGTCACTTTAATGCATTGGAAGTATTGTTCATTAGAAATATTGTTTGGCAACGCTCGAAGCAGCCCATGACCTTGTTAAATACTCTTAAGACCTGCAATCCCTCAACGAATGATTAATATCCAAGCTCTTAACAAGAGCTATCTTGACGGTAGCCGGCAGCTGAAAATCCTGGATAATCTCGATCTGACCCTTGCTGCCGGGGAGTCGGTTGCGCTTATGGGGCAGTCCGGTGCCGGTAAATCCACATTGTTGCACCTAATCGGCGGCTTCCTGCGACCCGATTCCGGAGCGGTGGCCGTCAGCGGGACTTCTATTGGAGAACTGTCAGATCATCAACTGGCGGTGTTTCGACGCCGGCATCTCGGTGTCGTGTTTCAGCAATATAACCTTATTCGCAGTCTGACTGTCCTGGATAACATTACCTTTAGCCGGCGCTTGAATGGTTACCCGCCGCTGGATGAAGACACCAGACAAATGATTGGCGTCTTAGGTCTCGAACACTTATTGCGGCGTTTACCCGCTGAGCTATCGGGTGGCGAACAGCAGCGGGTGGCGATTGCCAGGGCTTTGGCGGTCAAGCCTTCCGTACTGCTTGCCGACGAACCCACCGGCAATCTTGACGAGGATACGGCAACGGCTGTGATGGAGCAGTTTATGGATGTTGTGGCTATCTCCGGCGCAACATTGCTATTGGTTACCCATAGCCGGTTGACCGCAGGCTATTTCTCCCGTATCGAGCGTTTAAGCCACGGCAGGTTGGTGTCGGGATAGCCTATGCTGAGGATTTGGCCGGTATCGGTGGCTCTATTCAGCCATTTTCTTCGTCACCCCAGTCAAGCCCTGTTTCTGCTGCTGGGCTTGTCTGCCGGGGTGGCGATGTATCTCACTACCCTCATGCTGAGCGCGGCTGCGGAGCAGACTTTTCTGGCGGCCAATCAGGCCATCGGTGGTGAAATAGTGGCTGAAGTGCGACCTGCCAATGGCGCCAACTATATTCCGGAATCCCTTTATCGACTCCTGAAGCAGAAAGGTATTGAGGGGATTCCGGTGCTGGAAGGACACCTCAAGACTAATCTCGGCATCCTCCCCATCCAGGGTTTTGATGCGTTTCCCATGCTCAATCAGACCGGTAAAAGTTCGCAGAGGGTAGAGGCAGAACCGGTAACCAGGGAATTTGAAAATGCCCTTGAAGCAATTGCTGAAGAACAGGGGAATGCGTTTTTCCAATTTATGTTCCCGCCCTACAGTTTATTGATGAGCCGGGGTCTTTCGGAGTCAGTCGGCTACCAAGGCGAGTTGAGCCTGGTCTCCGGCGCGCCGCTGCCGAAGGTATCGCTGCTGGCGGACGAAGTAGCCCTGGGAAGAGCGTTGTTATGCGATCTGCGTTGCTCCCAATTGTTGCTCGATAAGCCGGAACGGGTGACCAGTATCAGGCTGTTTCAGCTTACCCACCCGGAACAGCTTGAAGCTCTGCTTGGCGACACTGCGCAACTGGTACAATTGGATAAACAGATCAGCAATCCCGCATTTTCCAAGGCGTTTTTCCTGAACTTGCAAGGCATTGGCTTGCTGGCATTGGTTGTCGGTATCTTCATGGCCTTTAACGCAGCGCGTTTCAGCGTGCATCAGAGAGCCGAAACAGTGGAGACGTGCCGTCTGTGCGGCGCTTCCGCGCTGGAAATACATAGTGCGTTTGCTATCGAAATGTTAGGTTGGGCAATTGTCGCCAGTCTTTGTGGACTGTTCATGGCCCTGCTTTTCAGCGCCCTTCTGTTGCCCGGATTGGGGTTGACCCTGCTACAGCTTTTTGGCGCCGATAATGTTGTAACCTTGCACATTGGTGTGGAAACCTGGCTCATTGCCCTGGCGATTGCCCTCCTGGCCTCTGTCATCGCTTTGTGGCAGCCCTTTAGGGAGACACTCCGGCAACGCCCTAAAGAAACGATTAGCCGACGCAATAATACAGGCTATTTGAGATTGAGCCTGATATTGGGTGCTGTAACGCTGTTGATGAATGGAATCGTACAAAATCAACTGACAGGTTTGCTGAGCGCCGCCGCGTTATTGTTTGCCACGGTATTGCTAATTCCCTGGCTCCTTACAACTCTGTTTCGCCGGCTAGAGCGTCGAGATTGGCTGCAACGCTGGCCTCTTATTCATTGGTGCTGGTCCGAGGATGCCGTGCAACAACGCCACCAAAGTCTCGCTTTGATGGCCTATGCTATCAGCCTGGCGGCCAGTATCGGCATCATCACCATGGTGATCAGCTTCGAAAAAACCTTCAACTCCTACCTGGATACCCTGCTCGCTGAGTCTATCTATCTGCGCCTAAATCAAAGCCAGGTTGAGGAGGTTAGCCGGGCGTTGAATAATCACCCGGCGGTTGCCCACCAATACCGGTTTTACCGGCCACCGGCGATCCTCGACAACCGCAGAGGCTACGTTCGCGCAATGGATGTAAATCCCTTGCGACAGCAATCGGTATCGCTGGAGCAGGACAGTTCGGAACTCTGGGAAGAACTATCGCAAAGAGAAGGGGTGCTGATTAATCAAGCTCTGGCGTTGCAAGCAGAGAGGCAAACTGGGCAAACTATTTCCCTGGAAATTAACGGGATGGAGATCACTACCAAAGTGTTGGGAGTCTTTCATAGTTATGGAAACCTGACACCGGAAGCGATTATCGATGAAGCCTGGCTAAAGCAGATATGGCCGGAACTGGTTACCGATAGGATTGGCGTATATCTCCATGAATCCCACGACTCGGAAGCCGTGCAAAGTGTTTTAAGCCAGCAATATAATGTGACGCCGGGTCAAATGCTGTTGCCGGAAACCCTGAAGACAATCGCCAGGAATACCTTTCATCAGACCTTTGCCGCCACCAGAATATTGTCTTTTAGCATTCTCGTCATTGCCTGTATCGGCATATTCAGCGCCGCCTATACGGATCTGAACGCTCAACGGCAGCAGGCGCAGATAATACAGTGGCTTGGCGTCAGCCGGCTCTCAGTCGCCACCGGACTATGGTCGCGGCAAGGTCTAACCCTGTGCTTCGCCAGCCTGCTATCGATTCCTATCGGGCTGATGGTCGCCTGGATCAGCATTTTTCTGATCTTGAAGCCCGCTTTCGGTTGGTACTTTCCGGTAATGATTGCGGCTTCGGACATATCGGGCACTACCGGTTTGGCGATTGTCATTGCCTTGTTGGGTAGCGCTCTCGGCAGCTTGTTTGTGTGGAGGAAGAGTGCATGAGAGGATTGCTGTTGCTGTTACTCGTTTCCTCTGGTCTGGCAGCGCAACCCTTCGCTACCGTGAAGCCCGGCTACCCGTTTTCGTTTCCTCGCGATCATTTCCTGCATCCCGAATTTTCCACGGAATGGTGGTACGTAACCGCCAACCTTCGGGATGGGCAGGGTAACCACTATGGTATCCAGTACACGTTGTTTGCGGCAGCGGATACAGTGGCAGATAAGGTGCATCGGATTTATTTTGCGCATGCGACATTGAGCACGGAAGACGAATTCTATTATGCAGAGCGTTTTGCCCGTGAAGATATGCAGCACGCCGGGATCGACCGGAATCCATGGCGCGCCTATATCGATCATTGGTCGTTTGAAGGCGCAGGCGATGAGCCGCTGCCTGGTACAATACAGGTACAGCAGCCTGATTTCGGATACGCGCTAAAGGCTTCCGCTTCCCTCTTGTTTCTTCAGGGAGAAAACGGTTTCAGTCGCAAAGACTCGGCAGGCACAATGGCGTCCTATTATTACAGCATGCCTTTTATTGAGTTGCGCGGAACTCTGAATATCGAAGGCCGTGAAGTGGAAGTAGAAGGGCACGGTTGGCTTGATCGCGAGTGGAGTTCGAACGTGGTACGCACGCAAAATCTCGGTTGGGACTGGTTTTCATTGCAACTCGATCCATCCACGGCCTTGATGCTATATCGTGTACGCAGCCAATCGGACAATTATTTGTATGCCACTTTGATGAATAAAGACGGCACTCAGAAGATTTTACCTGCCGACAAAGTGACGCTTCGCGGAAGTAAGATGAAAGAATTTGACAACCAGCAATATGCCATGCGCTGGGAGATATCAATACCTGATGAAGGCATTGATATCACGACCAAGCCGATTAACGAAAACCAGTACTTGCGGACACGTTCGCGTTATTGGGAAGGCGCGGTGCTATTCAGCGGTACGCACCAAGGTTCCGGCTATATCGAACTTGTGGGAAGGCGGCAGTCGGATTAGTCTAGAAATAGTTGCTTTCCTGGTTTATGGTAAGCTTCATAAGGTTTTGAAAAGTTTGAGAGTTCGCCCAATTTTCCAAACATTCTAGCCCCAATTTCTCACCGCTACCCAATTTCTTAGTGCCAGAATAGTAAAAGACCACTTTCAGCTCCCCCGAGTTCGACACTTTCTGACGAAAAACTCCCCTTTCTGACGTCAAGTCTCTTTTAAATCAATCTCTTAGATTTTACGAGCAAAAAACTTTGTAGGGACACGTTTTAGCATCTACTTGTTGATATTTATATCAATAACCAGTTATCGTATGGACATGTATGTAAAAATTACGAAATCTGGATCGCGTCG
>JANQMN010000017.1 GCA_028280065.1 Hahella sp. | reverse complement strand
CTAGTGTAGTGTCCCATATAGATAGCACATTAAGCGAGTCGCTAAAGGGTCAGATACTAGGCGCGTTTGCGAAGGAATATTGGGCATCTTTCGAGCAATCGCAACAACGTAGATGGCCCTTTACCGGCTCGCCCTCCGGGTGGCCCTCAGATTCACCACAATGGTGTTGCACTTCTTGGCAAGGTAGACGACATTCCCTGCGAAATGCGCCTTATTGTGGCAAATCTGAGGACCACTTAATAGGCTATCTATATGGGACACTACACTCGGTTCAGCGAAACAACGCGATAGCAAACCTGCTCAAAATAAAAATTACAGTGAGTGTCCAGAAGTGCCTAACTCAAGCGTCTCTAGGGTGTTGGCAGTCAATAATGGCTGCTGCCAAATCCAAACGGGGAGAAAAACCATGAGTAAAAAAAACTATCTGTGCATCTTACGGAGCGGATCGGGTGGCTGTGAGCAACCCTCATCGCCCTCTGAAATGGAGGCAATGTATGCCAAATACCAGCAATGGCAAGATAAGTTCGCAGACAATATTGTCGATATGGGTAACAAACTCACCAGTGTTGGCGCTGTGGTCCGGCAGGATGTTGTCAGTGACGGCCCCTACGTGGAGTTAAAGGAAGTCATTGGCGGTTACATGACCATCCGTGCGGAAAGCCTCGGTGAAGCGGTCGCCGTCATGCAGGCGGGTCCGATGCTTGAAAACCCCGGAGTGAGCATTGAACTTCGGGAAATATCGCAGCCTTGAACGATAGTTCAATGGTCGAGCACATCTTTCGCCATGACTATGGTGTGCTCGTAGCGTCTATATTGCGCCGCGTTGGCTCACAGCATTTAGAGACCATTGAGGACGCGGTGCAATTCGCCATGATGCAGGCTCTGGAACACTGGGTACGTCATGGCAAACCCGATAACCCATCAGCCTGGCTTTATCAGGTTGCCTACCGAAAAGTTTTGTCAGAGTTGCGCAATGCGCAAAAACGAAATCAGTTATTGACCGAGTTTACCCAAGTCGAATCAGAAACGGGTCCACCCAATATCGATGTTCCTCTGCAGGGTGAAATGACGGATTCCATGCTTCGTATGCTATTTATCGCATGTCATGAAGCGCTTCCTGTTCAATCCCAACTCGTGTTTACGCTAAAAAGCCTGTGCGGTTTTACCGTCGGTGAAATAGCCCAGCGTTTGATGATTACTGAGGCAAACACCTATAAGCGCTTCAGTCGCGCGCGCCAGTTCTTTGAGAATAAAGCAGCTCCTTTAGACGAGTTGGCTGAACTGGAGGCTGCTAAGCGATTACCTATCGTTCACCATGTTCTTTATCTTGTTTTTACAGAAGGATATCTATCCAGCCAAAATGATATGGCAATCAGGACGGACTTGTGCGAAGAGGCCGTTCGGTTAACCAGTTTGTTATCAGCAAGCGCTTTGGGGAATGCGCCTGAAACGACAGCGTTATTGGCTTTAATGTATTTGCAGATGTCGAGAATGGTAGCTCGCCAAGATGATGCCGGTACCTTACTTCTTCTTGAACAACAGGATAGAAAACTCTGGGACCAAAAAGCCATAGCAACCGGATTATACCTTCTTCAGCAATCCGCCCAAGGCGATTGCATTTCCCGTTATCACCTGGAAGCCAGCATTGCAGCTGAGCACTGCATGGCTCCGTCATTTGCAGAAACGCGATGGGACCGGATTGTCGCGTCCTATGAATTATTGGAAAAAATCACGAAGTCACCGCTTATTCAGTTAAACAAGACTATCGCAATCGCTGAATGGCAAGGACCGGAAGTAGGATTAACCAATCTTCACAGCGCTGAACACTCAGGGTGGCTTGGAAAGTCATTTTACTGGTATGCGGTTAAGGCCGATTTGCTGTTTCGCCTTGGCGAGCAGGAGAGCGCTAATGATGCCGCTAAACGAGCGTTGGCGTTAGCGCCGACGCTGGAGATAAGAAAGCTGTTTGGTAAGAGGTTTCATTTTATGGAGTGACTATTGCTAGTATGGTTATGCTTTGGACAAATTTAAATTTGTGGAAAAGTTCAAACAGAATCTGAAAAGTTGCTAAAGCGGCAATTGGAGTTTGTGCAAATGACAGCCGATTTGGAGCATATTGCAGATGATTAGCTAAGGTCTTTAAACCAGGCAGTTATCTATACCTGGAGTCTTTACAATTATTGCTATCGGTAAACACTGGCTTAACTAATTCATCTCCCCAAATTTTTTACCGGCTCGTTTGGGATTTTCAATGAAAGCTTTATTCCTTTCTAGCCCCAATTTCTCACCGCTAACCAATTTCTTAGCACCAGAATAGTAAAAGACCACTTCCAGCTCCCGGCCGATATTTATTAAGCTAACTTCTTGCGATTCCAGGCAAATCTTCCAGTCCGCGCCAGAAAATGCGGCTCAATAATGGACAGCTCTATGCCTTTTCCTGCCATACAGGTACGGTTATACCCCAACCTTCATTTCTGCAGAAAAGTCCGCGTTATTTTCGCGCGGAAATATAGGGCCCCAATACGCTGCAAAATAGGAATTTACCATGAAAC
>JANQMN010000151.1 GCA_028280065.1 Hahella sp. | reverse complement strand
TTTCGGCATCTCGGACTACTACCGGCCGATCCCCGAGCTGGACCACTGGCTGCGGCGGCGTGTGCGCATGTGCTACTGGAAGCAGTGGCGCGGGGTGCGCAACCGCATTCGCCACCTGTTGGCGCTGGGGACTCGGGCACGGACCGCGATCTGGACGGGCATGAGCTCCAAGAGCGACTGGCATCTGTCCCGCTCGCTGGGTACACAAACCGGAATGACCAATGACTGGCTGAAAGGCCAGGGCTTGATCAGCATTCGCGATCAATGGATGAAAGCGCATGGCTATGCCTGAACCGTCGTGTGCTCCCTTCTTGTGAACCGCCTAGTGCGGACCCGCATGCTAGGTGGTGTGGGGAGGGCGGGTTAGAGACCCGCCCTTACCCGATTAGCTGCCGTTGTCTGGACTGCTGGGCTTAATAGTCTTATCAAGTAAGTCTTGAACAACCTTGATAGGATCTTGATTGTTTTCAGATAATAGATTCCACCGAGTCTCAAAGTCTACGATAGCATTATTAACCCTTTGAGGGCTTGCGCTAAATATTGTTGTTTCGTATCCAGGTAAATCACTAGTTTTGCGCCCTTCCATCACAAACTCATTTTCGACAATAATACTATTGGAACCGCCAAACATACCTATAACGATTTCTATATTCGAAGCATTTTGAACTTCTTTAAGCCATTCTAACAACGTTCTATATCGTCGCGCGAGGTAAGAAGAACTATACAAAGCCCTAGGCCAGAGTATCATTCGAAACTGCACATCCGATCTGCGCACTAATGCGTCCAACAAGGCTCTTTCCTTTAGCAGTCTCTCGATATACGGTTGCGGATGGTCAGGCGTGGCATATTCCGGATGACATGAAGCGGCAAAGATGGAAAATGCAGCCTGGTGATAGATACGCAAACTCTTTCTTGTATCTAACAAATCTTGCAGTTTTTCAACTAGAAACTCAGTACGCGTTTGTTTCCCAACGATTGCCTGATCTAGTGATACCCTACGATTACCTTTTACTTCTGATACAAGTCTCTCAATGGCATCATGTGGCTCCGACCAGTCGAATAGGACGTGGTGCTGCACTCCAGAAATCATTCCAGTAATTTCTAAATCCCTTTCTAATACGATTGGCCATATTTTTTTGATTTAGCAATTGCAAAACCAAGTTCTTGTTGAACCCATGTGGATTGCTGTGAGTTGTTAGTAACAAGGAGTAAAATAGCATCTGCTTCCTGTATAAATCGCTGTAGTTGTTCGTCGAAATGTTCCCCAGTTTCCATTTTCCTATCGATAAGAACCATAACTCCTTTAGTGGTTAGAATATAGCTTAACAGGTGCGCAATCGCCTCATCTTTCCTGCTGTATGACACGAATACTTTCATAATCCCTCCCGCCTGTTCAAGCAGCTAACGGCAAGCATCAGCCGACGCAAAAAGCAGAGCGAGGAACGAGCGGCGCTTTTTGCGGTCGGCTGAATGCACTCGTTAGCTTCCTGTCTTTTGGGGCAAGTATTTTGGACCGGGATTAAGCACAGGGCGTTTTGATTGCTCTTCCCGCTTTCGGAGTGCGGCAATAATGCGCCGGAGATCATGTCCGTAAGCGGTGGCATGTTCTTCCCGGTGTTTTCGCATTTCCTCGACGATAGGGTCTTCAATCATTAGATGTGCCTCCGAGTTCTTCAGGCGAGCAAAGTAAGGGGCAAACGTAGCCGAGGGACTCAACGACCCGAGTGATCAATTTCTTGGTTTCGGCGTTGTTGATATGCTTGAAGTTCCAGGTAAGCAGATAATCCACTCCTTGGGTTGCAGCGATGGCGATGTGAAGGGCGTCATCCTCGCTGCCAGCGGGTATGGCCTTTTCT